>NZ_JBSFVM010000021.1:0-120702 GCF_053592315.1 Streptomyces sp. NPDC002754 | reverse complement strand
CGTCGCGGTCCAACGTCAGGTCATCGGCGAAACCCCGGTCGCCCGTGGCGTCCGGCACGTACTTCACGGTGACAACGATCCTCAAGCTCACGCCGACTCCTCCACTGCCCTGCTGCCTTACCGCAGTCGTCCAACTACTGCCGTCAACGTATGGCACTCAGTTCCCTCTGTAAAGGTACCTAGTGCCAAGGGTGACCGTCCGGTGTTACGTTCGCGGCATGAGCGAGGCGCGCGAGGTCACCGGTTCCACCGGGTCACAGAAGAAGGCACCCATGCGGGAGGTGCTGGCCGAGGCGGCGTTCCAGTTGTTCCTGGAGCGCGGGTTCGAGCGGACGACCGTGGACGACATCGTGGCGCGGGCCGGGGTGGGGAGGCGGTCGTTCTTCCGCTACTTCCCGTCCAAGGACGATGCGGTCTTCCCGGACCACGAGAGCTGTCTCGCCGACATGACGGCCTTCCTGGAGGCCGCGAGCGACGAGAGCGATGCCGTGGACGTGGTGTGCGACGCCGCGTGCCTGGTGCTGCGCGTCTACGCCACGAATCCCGAATTCTCCGTGCAGCGCTACAAGTTGACCCGCGAGGTGCCGGGGCTTCGGACGTACGAGCTGTCCGTCGTGCGGCGCTACGAGCGGATGCTCGCCGGCTATCTGCGACGGCGCTGGGCGGACGCGGCGGACGGTGCGTTGCGCGCCGAGGTGGTGGCCGCGTCCGTCGTCGCCGCGCACAACAACGGCCTGCGCTCCTGGCTGCGTTCGGGCGGCGAGGGCGACGCCGAGGACGCGGTGGACCGCGCGCTCGGGCTCGTACGCAGGACGTGGGGGGAGGGCGGTGACGCCGCGGCCGCGGCCGAGCCCCGGCAGGAGGACGTCGTCGTGATGGTGGCGACCAAGGGGGCCCCGATGTGGCGGGTCATCCAGCGGGTGGAGTCGGCGCTGCGGGACGGCTGAAAACGGAGCCCCGAGCAACTTGATGGTACTCAGTGTCTTTACCGCCTGGCACTGAGTGTCATACGCTGAGTGGGCGCCGAGGCACTGCCGCCCGGTGCGCGCCGGCGAGTGCGGGAGGCCGAAGGATGTCAGTGATGTCAGGGACGTTCGCGAGCGGCATCGGTGTCACGGGGCCGAAGGGTCTCGGGGGAGTCAAGAGCACCGAGGACGGTGCGGACGCCGACGCGGGATTCCCCTACCAGCGCTGCCGTTGGTGCCGCACGCCGTCCTTCCGGCGGCTGCTGTGTCCGGTCTGCGCGTCGAGCGAGCTGAAGACCGAGCACAGTGCGGGCCCCGGCGTCGTGGTCCAGTCCCGCGTGGTGAACCGCGGCACCGGAGTCGCGCGCAACGAGGCGCTCGTCCGCTTCCCCGAGGACTTCATCGTGCCCTGCCGCATCGTGGGCACCGCACCGCACATGGTGTGGCTCGGCGCCACCGTGCGACCCGTGGCCAACGCGGCCGCCGACTCCGGCGAGGTCTTCTTCGAGCTCGAGGACGACTTCACCGTCGACTACGACCTGCGCTGACCGTCACACTTGGTGCGCTCGCGCCCGCACTTCAGGAGCCGTCGGACCCCGCCGCCTCCGCGGCGATCCGGTCGAACTGGGCGCCCATCGCCTCGGCGAGCGCCTGCGCGGCGGACAGCGGGCGGACCATCACCATGAAGTCGTCGATCAGGCCGTCCTCGTCGAAGTGCAGGAAGTCGCAGCCGGTGATCTTCCGGTCGCCGACCTTCGCCTCGAAGACGAGCGCATGATCCCGCCCGTCGGCTTCGCCGAACTCCCGTACGTAGCGGAAGTCCTCGAAGACGCGGATGACCGCGCGCAGGATCGCCGCGGTGATCGCCTTGCCCGGGTACGGCTTGAACACGACGGGGCTGGTGAAGACGACGTCCTCGGCCAACATGGCCTCGACCGCGTCGAGATCGCCCTTCTCCACGGCTGCGCGGAAGGGATGCATGGGTGCCACCTCGGTTCCTCGCCCATCCTGTTCACGGGCGGTGAGTTGAATAGTGGGAGTCGGCGCGGCTCAGGCCTTGGGCTCCCCGGATGCCTCGGGCTCCTTGAGCTGAAGCCCGTTCTCCCAGATCTTGTTGAGCGTCGTCACCAGCTTCTCGTACGGGATGCGCTGCCCGAGGACGAACACCAGGTACGCCATGCGGCTCACCATCACGGACAGGGCGTGCGCCGTCACCAGTGGGTCGAGGGCCGGGTCGGCGGCGCCGGAGTCCTGGAGGGAGCGGATCAGCTTGGCGTTGCGGCGCGCGAACGCGTTGCCCCGGTCGATGCGTAGTTGCTTGAACGTCTCGTCGACCTGGGCGACCTGCTCGAAGAGCGCCATGAGGCGGGCGTTCTTCTTGTAGGCGCGAAGGTACTCGCGGTTCGACGCGTCGATCATCTCGCGCGGGTCCGTGATCCCGGTGCGCTCGCGCAGATGCGGGTGGAGCATCTCCTCCTGCACCTGCGCGACGAGCGCCTGGAAGATCTCTTCCTTGCTGTTGAAGTACGTGTAGAACGAGCCGGACGCGACATGCGCGGCCTTGGAGATGTCCGTGATCCGGGCGTCCAGATACCCGTCGCGCTCGAACACCTCACGGGCGGCGACAACCAGCGCGTTGCGCGTGCGGACGCCGCGGGCGCTGCGCGGTGTGATGGGTTGCTTCTGTCCGCCGTCTGCGGCCGGGGCCTGGGCAGCCAATGCGGGTCCCTTCGTTCGTGTCACCAGCGCTTGCGCGGCTGGTGGCTGCGGATGTTATCAGCCGACATCCGCGAGAAACTCCAGGAGAGCGGCGCTGACCGCACCGGCCCGCTCCTGCTGGATCCAGTGCCCCGCCCCGTCGAGCACCACGCGCCCGCGCAGATCGGTCAGCACCTCCTCCAGCCGGTCGGCGGGCATGAACCGGGCCACCGGGTCGGCGGATCCGGTGACGAACAGCGAGGGGCAGTCGATGGTGCGTCCGGCGAGGTGCTCCGTCAGCTCCCAGGTGCGGTCCATGTTCCGGTAGTAGTTGAGACCGCCGGTGAAGCCGGTGCGCTCGAACTCCGTTACGTAATAGGCGAGTTCCTCCTCGCTCAGCCACGGTGCCGGCGGGAACCTCTCGTCCAGGCGCTCCGCCCACTCGGCCGACCAGATCTCCCGCGTCACCAGCGTCCTGCGCACGTTCTGCGCGAGGGCACGGTCGGCGACACCCGGCTCCTGGAACCACACGATGTAGAAGGCGTCACCGAGCCGCCGCCGCATGACGGGCACGGGTGCCACGGGGGAGCGCGGCGTCACCGGCACACTCATCCCCACCACGCCCCGCACCCGCTCCGGGTGCGCCAGGGCCATCTGCCACACCACCATCGCACCCCAGTCGTGCCCCACGAACACGGCGTCGTCCGCGCCCACGGCATCGAGGAGCCCGACGAGGTCCGCGCAGACGGTGAGCGTGTCGTACGCGTCGACATCCGCGGGCCGCGAACTGCCGCCGAACCCGCGCATGTCCGGGGCGAGCACCCGGTACCCCGCCGCGGCGAGCGCGAGCACTTGGTGGCGCCAGGAGAAGGCCAGCTCCGGAAAGCCGTGACACAGCACCACCAGTGGCTTGTCGTGCTGGTCGGAATCGGCCGGACCGTGCTCGAAGACGCGCAGCGAGATCCCGTTCACATCGACCTGCCGCGCGCTCACGCGCTTCCACTCGGTCATGGCTGAGGGCGTACTCATGTGGGCGACTCCTCGATCTCGGCACCGGGTGACAACTTGAACAGTGCCTGTTCAAGGGCGTGTTCAAGGTATTGAAGTTGACGTTGGGTTCAAATATACAGGGGTCGGCCGCAGGGCCGCAGCGGTCGTGACATGTTTGGACGACGGAGGAGCCCCGCACGTGAATCCGCCCACCGCACAGCCCCGAAAAGGCGCCGAACAGGCAGCCACCGAGACACCCCCGGCGCGCGCCTCGGGCAAGCTACTTGCCGCGGGACTCATCGGCAGTTCCATCGAGTGGTACGACTTCTTTCTCTACGGGACGGCCGCCGCGCTGGTCTTCCCGCACGTGTTCTTCCCGGACTCGTCGGCGTTGACCGGCACCCTGCTGTCGTTCAGCACCTTCTGGGCGGGCTTCCTCGCCCGGCCGATCGGCGGCGTCGTCGCGGGACACCTCGGCGACCGGCACGGCCGCAAGGCGATGGTCGTCATCTCCATGGCGCTGATGGGCGCCTGCACCTTCCTGATCGGCTGCCTGCCGGGCGCCGGGGTCATCGGCGCCGCGGCACCACTGCTCCTGGTGCTGCTCCGCTTCCTGCAGGGCCTCGCCTGCGGCGCCCAGTGGGGCGGCATCGCGCTGCTGCTCACCGAGTCCGCGTCACCCAAACGCAAGGGGTACGCGGGCACCTTCGGACAGATGGGTGTCTCGCTCGGTGTGTTCCTCGGCAACGGGGTCTTCCTGCTGGCGAGCGCGGTGACCTCCGACGAGGCGTTCATGAGCTGGGGGTGGCGCATCCCGTTCCTGGTGAGCGCCGTGCTGCTGCCCGTCGTGATGTACGTACAGAACAAGGTGGAGGACTCGCCCGAGTTCCGGCGGATGTCCGAGCAGGCCGCCGCGAAGAGCGACAAGGAGAAGGTGGCGCGGGCCCCCGTCGTCGAGGTGATCCGCTCCAAGTGGCGCACCGTACTGCTCGCGGCCGGACTCCTCGCCGGCACCAACTGCCTCTTCTACATCAGCATCGCCGGTGTCATCAGCTACGCAGCCGAGCACCTCGGTCTCGACAAGGACTCCATCCTCCTGGTCGCGATGCCGGTGACCGCGGTCGGCGCGCTGTTCGTGCTGTGGTCGGGATGGCTGTCCGACCGGGTCGGGCGCCGGCCCGCCATTCTGGTCGGCGCGGCCATCATCGTGCTGTGGGCGTTCCCCTACTTCTGGCTGGTCAACACCGGCTCCCTGCTGTGGCTCGGCATCGCCGTACTGATCGGCGGGTTCGGCCAGTCCCTCACCTACGGGCCGCTCGCCGCCTACATCGGCGAACTCTTCG
The DNA here is from genome assembly GCF_053592315.1 of Streptomyces sp. NPDC002754. Classification (NCBI taxonomy): domain Bacteria; kingdom Bacillati; phylum Actinomycetota; class Actinomycetes; order Kitasatosporales; family Streptomycetaceae; genus Streptomyces; species Streptomyces sp. NPDC002754. The sequence goes on along the minus strand of NZ_JBSFVM010000021.1, from coordinate 115,706 downwards.
AGCCGCGTGTGCGCTACTCCGGTGCGTCGCTCGCGTACCAGATCGCCGCCCTGACCATCAGCGGCGGCACCCCGCTCATCATGACCGCGATCATCGGCGGCACCGGAGGCACCACCTGGGTGTCCGTGTTCATCGGCGTGATGGGCCTGCTCACCTTCGGCTGCGCCTGGGTGCTGCGCGAGACCAACCCGCGCGAGGTGCGCGAGGACCCGACAGCGGTGCCCGGGGCTCCGGCCGTCGCGGAAGGAGTGCGATCGTGACGACGAGCGAGAAGGAGTTGGTGTACGCGGAGCGGCGTGGGGCCGTGGCGGTGCTGACGCTCAACCGTCCCGAGCGGCTCAACGCCTGGACCAACGAGCTGGAGGACCGCTACTTCGCGCTCCTCGACGAGGCGGAGGCCGACCCCGAGGTGCGCGCGATCGTCGTGACCGGGGCGGGCCGCGGGTTCTGCGCGGGCGCCGACATGGCCGAGCTCGAGCGGATCGGCTCCGCCGACGAGGGGGGTGGGGAGCGGCCGAAGCGGGAGCGGGCCCGGTGGTTCCCGCTGAGCCTGCGCAAGCCGTTGATCGGCGCGATCAACGGGGCGGCGGCGGGGCTCGGCCTCGTGGAGGCGCTGTACTGCGACATTCGGTTCGCCGCGCCGGACGCCAAGTTCACCACGTCGTTCGCGCGCCGCGGGCTGATCGCCGAGTACGGGATCGCGTGGCTGCTTCCGCGGATCATCGGGCCCGCGCGGGCGGCGGACCTGCTGTTCTCGGGGCGGGTGGTGCGCGGTACGGAGGCGTACGAGATGGGGCTCGTGAACCGGGTCGTCGAGCAGGATGCGTTGCTCGGCGAGGCGGTCGCCTACGCCACGGAGTTGGCGACGTGGTCGTCGCCGACGTCGATGAGTGTGATGAAGCGGCAGCTGAGCGGGGCGTTCGATACGGGCTTCGAGGTGGCGGCGCGGGAGGCGGAGGTGTTGATGGAGGAGTCGTTCGGGCGGGACGATGCGGGGGAGGGTGTGCGGAGTTATTTGGAGGGGCGGGAGCCGGTGTTTCGGCCGTTGGGGTCGGCGTGACCGGATGTTGCGGTCACCCCGGCGCGGGGTCGCGGGGCTCTGCCCCGGGCCCCGCGCCTCAATCGCCGGCGGGGCTGAAGATGCTCACCGCCGACGGGGCCCGAAAGATCGGGCTCTGCCCCGGAGCCCGCGCCTCAATCGCCGGCGGGGCTTGATTTGGGAAGGTTCCTCATGACCAATGCCGCCGCATCCGTCTGGTCACACGCCGTCGCCGACCCGGAACGTGTCGCGCTTCGAGGGGCGGGATCGGCGGCGTGGACGTACGGGCAGCTGTGTGAACGGGCCGCCTCCGTAAGGGAGTTGCTCGACGCGCACGACGTGCGCCCCGGGGATCGGGTGCTGCTCGTCGCGCCGTCCGTGCCCGAGTTCGCCATGGCGTACTACGGGATTCTCGCCGCGGGCGCCATCGCGGTGACCGCCAACACCATGGCCACCGAGCGTGAATTGACGTACATAGGGCGGGACGCCGATGTGCGACTCGTTCTGGCGTGGAGTGCGCTTGCCCCGGTCGCGGAGCGGACGGCGAGAGAACTCGGTGTGCCCTTCTGGGAGTTGAGGGCGGGGCTGGCAGGTGTTGCGCCCGCCGCCGCCACGTCCGAGCCGCACCCCGTCGACGTTCACGACACCGCCGCCCTCCTCTACACCTCCGGCACCACGGGCAAGCCCAAGGGGGCCCAGCTCACCCACGGCAACATCGCATCGTGTGCCGCGATCTTCTGTGACATCCACGCCATCGGCAGCGAGGACCGCGCCGTCACCGGGCTCCCGCTCTTCCACGTGTTCGGGCAGGCCTGTGTGATGGGGACGACGATGCGTGCCGGTGGCTCGCTCACCCTGCTCGAACGGTTCGATGCCGGTGCCATGACGGCGCTCATTCGGCGCGACCGGCCCACCTTCATCGCGGGCGTGCCGACCATGTGGAACGCGCTGTTGCGGGGGACCGACGACGCGGAAGCGGACTTCGCGAGTCTGCGGCTGGCCTCCTCCGGCGGGGCCTCCCTGCCCGTCGAGGTCATGCGGGCCTTCGAGGAGCGGTTCGGGTGCACCATCGTCGAGGGGTACGGCCTCACCGAGACCACCGGCGCCGCCACCTGCCACCTCGCGGGCGAACCGGCCAAGCCGGGAACCGTGGGACGTGCGCTGCCGGGCTGCGCGGTCGCCGTGCGCGACGACGAGGGCGCCGAGCTGCCGCCGGGGGAGGTGGGTGAGGTGCACATCAAGGGGCCCGTCGTGATGAAGGGGTACTGGAACCGGCCCGACGCGACCGGCGAGGCCCTCGACGCCGACGGGTGGCTGCGCACCGGCGACCTCGGCTCCCTCGACACCGAGGGTGACCTGCGCATCGTCGACCGCAAGAAGGACCTCGTCATCCGCGGCGGCTACAACGTGTACCCGAGGGAGGTCGAGGAGGTGCTGTACGAGCACCCCGACATCGTCGAGGCCGCCGTCATCGGGGTGCCCGATCCGCACTACGGCGAGGAGGTCGCCGCCGTCGTCGCCCTGCGGCCAGGAACCACCCTCGACATACAGGCCCTGCGCTCTTGGGCCAAGGAACGGCTGTCCGCCTACAAAGTGCCTCATCTGCTCGCCGTGGTCGACGAGTTGCCGAAGGGGGCCACCGGCAAGATCCTCAAGCGCGCCATCGACCCGTCCGCCGTCTCTAGAACTTGACGTCGGATTCAAGTACGGTGAGTGCCACGCACCGGGTGGGACGAAGGAAGCGAAGGAGCGGACAGCGGGATGTTGATCAACGACAAGGTCGCGATCGTGACGGGAGCCGCCGGAGGCATCGGCGCCGCCGTCGCCCAGCGCCTCCTGGAGGCCGGCGCCCGAGGTGTGCTCCTCACCGACCTCGACGGGGCCCGGCTGGACGAGACCGTGCAGCGGCTCGCGGAGAGCCACGGGGAGCGCGTCGCGGGCCGGGCCGGGGACGCGGGCGACACGGAGCACCTGCGCGGGACCATCGCGGCGGCCGAGGAGGGCTTCGGGCCCGTCGACCTCTACTTCGCGAATGCCGGGATCAGCGGCGGCAAGGGCCTCGACGCGGGCGAGGAGGAGTGGGACCGCGCGCTGAACATCAACGTGATGGCTCACGTACGCGCCGCGAAGCTCCTCGTTCCGGGGTGGGTGGAGCGCGGTGAGGGCTACTTCTTCTCCACCGCGTCGGCCGCGGGCCTGCTCACGCAGATCGGCTCGGCGACGTACGCCGTCAGCAAGCACGCCGCCGTCGCCTTCTCCGAGTGGCTCTCGGTCACGTACGGGGACGAGGGTGTGCGCGTGAGCTGCCTGTGCCCGCAGGGCGTCGAGACCGAGCTGCTCATGGCGGGCACCCGCTCCGCCGACCCCACCGAGCAGGCCGCGGCCCGCGCCGTGCTCGACGCCGGGAACCTGCTCAAGCCGCTCGACGTCGCCGACGAGGTGGTCGCCGCCGTCGGCGAGGAGCGCTTCCTCGTGCTGCCGCACCCGCAGGTGCTCGACTTCTACCGTCACAAGGGCAGCGATTACGACCGGTGGCTGCGTGGCATGCGCCGCTACCAGAAGTCCGTGCGATGACCGTGCGCAGTGCCGTGCTGTTCGACTTCGGCGGTGTGCTCACCACGAGTCTCATCGATGCCTTCGAGGGGCTGGGGCGCGAACTCACCGGTGAGCCGGGCCTGTTGCTGCGCCTCCTGACGCACGACAAGGAGAGCAGCGCCCTGCTTGTCGAGCATGAGAAGGGGCTCATCGGGCAGCGCGCGTTCGAGGAGGGCTTCGCGGCGCGGCTCCGTGCCCATGGGGCGGACGTCGAGGCCGCGGGACTCGTCACCCGCATGCAGGCGGGGCTGCGCCCCGACCCGGACATGGTCGCGCTCGTCGTGAAGCTGCGCGCCGAAGGACACCGCGTCGGCCTGCTCTCCAACTCCCTCGGCGACGACTGCTACGCGGGCTTCGACCTGCCCGCGCTGTTCGACGCCGTCACCATCTCCGGCGAGATCGGCGTCCGCAAACCCTCGCGGCGCGCCTACGCCATCGCCTGCGAACGCCTCGGCGTCGCCCCCGAACAGACCGTCATGGTCGACGACCTGGAACAGAACATCACGTCCGCGGCCCGCATCGGCATCGCCGGTGTCGTGCACCGCGACGCCGCCACGACCGCCGCCGAACTCGACCGCCTACTCGGTGCGTCGAGCCGCGTGTGACACCGTACGTAAAGACTTGGGAGGAACCACTCGTGTACGAACAGTCCGCCAGGGGCAAGGAGTACCAGGAGAAGCTGCTCGCCTTCATGGACGAGCACATCTACCCTGCGGAGGCCGTCTACGCGGCGCAGATGGCCGAGTCCGGCGAGCCGCACTTCCACCCGCCGGTCATCGAGGAGCTGAAGACCGAGGCGAAGAAGCGCGGCCTGTGGAACCTCTTCCACCCGCACCCCGAGTGGGGCCCCGGACTCACCAACCTCGAGTACGCGCCGCTCGCCGAGATCATGGGCCGCAGCGCGGGCCTCGCCCCCGAGGCCACCAACTGCAACGCGCCGGACACCGGCAACATGGAGGTCCTCACCCTCTTCGGCACCGAGGAGCACAAGGAGAAGTGGCTCAAGCCGCTGCTCAACGGTGAGATCGCCTCCGCGTTTGCCATGACCGAGCCCGCCGTGGCCAGTTCGGACGCCAGCAACATCCAGATGCGGATGGAGCGCGACGGCGACGACTACGTGCTGAACGGCCGCAAGTGGTGGACGTCCAACGCCCTGCACCCCAACTGCAAGGTCCTCATCGTCATGGGCAAGACGGACCCCGACGGGCCCGCTTTCCGCCAGCAGTCGATGATGGTCGTGCCGATCGACGCCCCCGGTGTCACGATCGTGCGTGGCCTGTCCGTCTTCGGCTACCAGGACCGCGAGGGCCACGCCGAGGTGCTCTTCGAGAACGTACGCGTCCCGGCCACCGCCCTGCTCTCCGGCGAGGGCGACGGGTTCCTGATCAGCCAGGCCCGGCTCGGCCCAGGGCGTATCCACCACTGCATGCGCGCCGTCGGCATGGCCGAGCGCGCCCTCGACCTGATGATCGACCGCGCCCAGGCCCGGACGACCTTCGGCTCCCCGGTCGCCGACCGCGGCAACATCCAGGACTGGATCGCCGAGGCCCGCATCGAGATCGACATGGCGCGACTGCTCACGCTCAAGGCCGCGCACCTGATGGACACCGTCGGCAACAAGGAGGCGCGCACCGAGATCGCCGCGATCAAGGTCGCCGCGCCGAACGTCGCGCTCAAGGTCGTCGACCGCGCCATCCAGGTGCACGGCGGCGGCGGTGTCTCCGACGACTTCCCGCTCGCCAGCATGTACGCGCACCTGCGCACCCTGCGTCTCGCCGACGGTCCCGACGAGGTGCACAAGCGGACGATCGCCCGGCGCGAGCTGCGTCGTCGGCAGAAGGATCGGGGTGAGAAGTGACCTCTTCCCTGGAGGGGAAGGTCGCGGTGGTGACCGGCGCGTCGCGGGGCATCGGCCTCGCGGCCGCCGGCGCCCTGCGCGACCGCGGAGCCCGCGTCGTGGTGACCTCGCGTGACGGGGGGCGCGCCAGGGAGGCGGCCCGACAACTCGGCGGCGACGTCGAGGGGTTCGGGGCGCACGCCACCGACGAGGACGCGGCGCGCACGTGTGTCGACCACGTCGTGGAGACATACGGCCGCCTCGACATCCTCGTCAACAACGCAGGTACGAACCCGGCGTACGGCCCGATCGTCGACCAGGACCACGCGCGCTTCGCCAAGACGATGGACGTCAACCTGTGGGCGCCGATCCTGTGGACGTCGCTCGCGGTGCGGGCCTGGATGGGTGAACACGGCGGCGCCGTCGTCAACACGGCCTCCATCGGAGGGCTTTCGGTCGCCAAGGACGTCGGGATCTACCACGTATCGAAGGCCGCCCTCATCCACCTCACCAAGCACCTCGCCCTCGAACTCGGCCCCAAGGTACGGGTGAACGCCATCGCCCCCGGCGTCGTCCGCACCCGCCTCGCCGAGGCGCTCTGGCAGGACAACGAGGAGGCCGTCGCGGGCGCGACACCGCTCGGCCGGATCGGTGAACCCGAGGACATCGGCGAGGCGGTCGCCTTCCTCGCCGGTGACGGCGCCCGCTGGATCACAGGGGAGACCCTCGTGGTCGACGGCGGCCAACTCGTCGGCTCGGGCCCGCTGTAACCACCCGATGGATGGGGGTGGTCCTCCAGGTGAAGCGTGCGCGAGGATGGTGGCATGACCGCAGCCCAGCGCGCCATGACCGAGCTCAGGACATGGCCGAACCTGGTAAGTGGCCCGCCCCGGTGCTCGGTTGGGCACGCCTTTCGCGCGGCGGGCCACGACCTCGTGCACTTCCACGCCGACGACTGCGCGGATCTGTACCTGACGTCGTCGGCCGTGCAGCGACTGCTGCCGCAACTGCGACACAACAGCGCCATCAGGGTGCAACCGGGGGCCTCCTGGATTACCGTGCTTCTCGAATGCGACACGGATGTGCAGCTGTTGCTGAGCCTGGTGAGCGTCGCCCTGAAGGAACACGATGCGCACGCCTGCCCCTCACCTCCGTGTGACTGGGAGCGCGAGTAGCGACGAGAGGCGAGCGCCGATGCGCAAGATCGTTTTCATGATGGGCATCTCCCTGGACGGCTATATGGAGGGCCCCGGCCGGGACATCGGCTGGCACCGGGTCGACGAGGAGCTGCACCAGCACATGAACGACGTGTGCCGCTCGCTCGGGGGCCTCCTCAGCGGACGCGTCACACACGAGCTCATGGCCGACTACTGGCCCACGGCGGACAAGGACCCCGAGGCCTCGCAGGCCGTCGTCGACTTCGCGGGCATCTGGCGCGAGATGCCGAAGATCGTGTTCTCCCGGACGCTGAAGCCGGGACCCGCGGAGCTGCACACCACCGTCATGCCGGAGGTGGTGCCCGAGGCGATCCGTGCGCTCAAGGAACAGCCCGGCGGCGACCTGGCCATCGACGGGGCGAACCTGGCGACGACGTTCCTCGAGCACGACCTCGTCGACGAGTTCCGGGTGTACGTCCACCCGATCCTGATCGGGACGGGCACCCCGATGTTCCACCCCGCGGGGACCTTCGCCGAGCGCCCGCTGCGCCTCGCGGAGACGCACACGTTCGGGAACGGGGTCGTCCTGCTGCGGCACGAGCGGGACCGGGGCTGAGCGATATCGCCGTGGGCGAAGTGCGGGGCGCGGCCGTCGCGCCCGCTCGTACGGTGGGCCGATGAGCATCCACGAGAGCCGCCGCCCCCGCCCCGCCGTGGCCCAGGAGCCCCTGTGGCGTCATGTCGTCGGCGAGGTGCTGCGGCGGCGCAGGCGGGCGCAGGGGCGGACGTTGCAGGACGTGGCGGACGCCGCCGGCATCTCGATGCCCTACCTGTCGGAGGTCGAGCGCGGACGCAAGGAGGCGTCGTCGGAGATGCTGGCCGCCGTGGCGGGAGCGCTCGGGCTCGGCCTCGTCGACGTACTCGGCCTCGCGCAGCGGGAGTTGGTGCCGCCGGTTCGGCTTGCCTCCGCCACCGGAGTCACCACGAACGGCCAGGGCTCGCGGGGGACCGTCTGCCTCGCCGCCTGAGCGGGGCTCAGCCCTCTTCGAGGTGGCGTCGCAGCACAGGGACGTGGCTGTGCTCGATGTCCTTCACCGACGTCACGAGCGTCACCCGCCCGTGCCCGGCCAGCTCGCGCACGCGGTCCACGAGTTCGGCGCGCTCCGGTTCGGCCAGCTCCGCCGCGTAGCGCTCGGCGAACGTGTCGTACCGCTCCTCCTTGGCCTCGTGGTACCAGGAGCGCAGCTCCTTCGACGGCGCGATGTCCTTGAGCCACTCGTCGATGTCGGCACGTTCCTTCGAGACGCCGCGCGGCCAGAGCCGGTCGACCAGCAGGCGAGTGCCGTCCGCCTCGGCGGCCGGGTCGTAGACCCTACGGACGGCGAAGGATCGGGAGTCATGATGCGCGGTCATGGCTCCATTGTGTGTCAGCCGTTCGGCCCACGCGCGATGGCGGAGCCCGGTGTTCCGTAGGGAAAGTCGAGCATGACCCAAGCACCGTACGACCCGCAGACTTCCCACCGGACGCCCGGCGGTAGCACCCCGCAGGGGCAGGGGCCGCTCGGCAGACTCGCTCAGTCCGCCTGGCAGGCCGTGCTGCTCATGGGTGTCGCCTCGGTGATCCTCGGAGTGCTCGTCCTGGTCTGGCCGGGCGTCTCGCTGCGCGTGGCAGGCATCCTGTTCGGCCTGTACCTGCTGGTGAGCGGCATCTTCCAGCTCGTCGCCGCGTTCGGCACGCACGCGACGGCGGGGATGCGTGTCATCGGCTTCATCAGCGGCGCCGTTTCGGTGCTGCTCGGCCTGTTCTGCTTCCGCGGCGCGATGGAGTCGACGCTGCTGCTCGCCCTGTGGATCGGCATCGGCTGGCTGTTCCGCGGCATCACGCAGACCGTCGCCGCGGCCTCCGACCCCGCCATGCCCGCCCGCGGCTGGCAGGTCTTCCTCGGCGTCGTCACCGCGCTCGCGGGGGTCGTCCTGATCGTGTCACCGTTCGAGACGCTTGCGGTCCTCGCGCTGGTCACCGGCATCTGGCTGATCGTGGTCGGCGTGGTGGAGGTCGGCACGTCGTTCGCGGTGCGCAAGCGGGCGAAGGACATCCCGGCCGGGGTGTGACCGCGATCACCTGCGCGTAGCGCACACACCAAGGGCCCCGCTGCTCCAGCGGGGCCCTTGGTGTGTGCGGGGTGGGGGAGTGTGGCTGAAGGCGGTGGGTGTGTCAGACGCCCACGGCCTCCTCCATCTCCTCTTCCTGTTCCTGGCCCTGGTCCTGGTCGCGGACGGACTCCCGCTTGTGCTTGTGCGCGGGGGCCGGCTCGACGGCGGCCGGGGTGGAGCGCCGGCGCTCGGCAAGGGCCGCCACCGCGATCATGGCCGCGCCCACGAGCAGCCAGGCCACGAGGGTGCAGATGTTGCGGGCCAGGTCGTGCTGACCGAAGTACAGGAGGTTGCGGGCGCCCTCGACGTAACCCGCGCCGTTCCAGAAGCCGTGCAGGCTTGCGAAGAAGCCGTTCTGCAGCTCGGGCCTGAAGATGCCGCCGGAGCTGGTGAAGTTCAGCATCACGAACAGCACCATCACGCCGAGCGTCGTCCACTTCTTGAGGAACGTGTGCAGTCCCACGCCGATCAGCAGGACGCCCGCCGAGTACAGCCACGTCATGCCCCACAGACCCCACAGATGGGCGTGCGCGAGGTGGAAGACGGGTCCCGCGAAGGCCGCGCCGATCAGGCTGACCACGCCGGACGCACCGACGACGAGCGCCGCGCGGGTGCGCATCCGCAGCACGCCGCCCGCGCCGCCGATCACCGCGACCGAGGCGTACGAGCCGATACTGACCGCCACGAGCAGGAAGAACAGGCCCTGTCCCGTCGGGTCGTCGTCCACCGTCGGAGCCACGTCGGTCACCTTCAGCGGCGCGCCCTGCTGGGCAGCGACCGGCGTGAAGACCTTCTCGACGGCGGAGACGGTGGTGTCGGACCCGGCCGAGGCCACTACGAGCTCGGGCTTGTCGCCGAGTACGTAGGCGCCGTCGAGGTCCCGCGTCTCGAGCTGGTCGACCGCGGCGGAGCGGGAGTCGAGCGTGCGGACGTCGAGCGCGTCGCCCGCCTTGTCCTTCACCGTCTGCGCGAAGACCTTGGCCTCCGGGCTCGAGCCGACGACGGCGATCGGCATGTGATGCGGCTCGGGTGAGGCGAAGGCGCCGAGATAGGCGAGGCCCATGCCGACGCACATCAGGAGGGGGGTGAGCAGATGCGTCAGGACGTGGCGCAGCGCAGGTTCGCGCGAGCCGCTCATGAGCAGGACCTCCACGGGTCGTTTCCGTTGGCGTGTACAACTCTTGGTGCAGTTGTACTCTACAACCGTGGAGGGGTCGGAAGTCCTTGAACGGGTGTGAGCATGGCCACCCGGCGGTGTATCGGCAGGTCAGGCGGGGCGGGACAGTGAACGGCCCGCGACGGCGTGCGCCGGTGGCGCGGGCTCTCCGTCGCCGCCGTTCTCGTACGTCCGAAGGCGCTCGCGCAGCGAGTGCATGCGCAGGCTCGTCTCGTACAGATAGCGGACCTTCGTCCGCATCACCCACGGCTCGATCGGCTTCACCACGTAGTCGGCGACGCCGAGTTCGAAGGCTTTGGAGGCGAGCGCGGTGTCCTGGCCCGCACCGGTGATCAGCATGATCGGTATGTCCTGCGTCTGTTCGAGGCGCGTCATGTAGTGCGCGACCTCGAAGCCGCTGACGTCGGGCATCAGCACGTCGAGCAGGACCAGGGCGATGCCGCCGCGCAGCACCGCCTTGAGCGCGTCATCGCCGGTCCTGGCCTGGTCGATCGGGTAGCCGAGCGGGGCCAGCGCGCTCTCCATCGCGAAGAGGGTGTCGTCCCGGTCGTCGACGACGAGGATCCTCGGCCGTGCAGCGGTGGGCATCGCCAAGCGCCTCCCCTCGTCGGCACCGCCAGCATATGCCCGAATCGGCGGGAGGGAAGAGGTCGCTCAGTCCTCTCCGCGCACCAGATTCCAGTCCGCGTCACGGTCGTTCGTGCCACCCGAGGGTTCGCGACCGTCGCGCCGCGCGGCCATGCAGGTGCGGATCCTGCCCTTGACCTCGCGTTTGGTCTCGGCGGGGTGCGGAGAGCGCTCCTTTGTGTTCATGATCCGATCCTCCTCCGACCGAAATCCGGTGGGAATCGGTCGAGTTCGGTTGTAGACGGTTTTGTAGACGCCACGTTCGAAGCTGCTTCGGCTCAGCCGGTCTTCGGTGCCGGGTGCCGGGCGCAGTGCGCCGCGAACGGATGCCCGGCCGGGTCGGAGTACAGGCGCATCTCGTTCGGGCCGCGCGCGCCACGGGTCTCCAGGGGGCGGGCGCCCAGGCCGATGAGCAGACGCTCCAGCTCGTCGAGATCCTCCTGGTCGACCAGGAAGTCGAGATGGGCCTGCTGCGAGTCGTCGGGGCGCGGCCAGCTGGGCGGGGCGGCGTTCAAATCGCGGCGGAAGGCCATCCGCATGCCCTGCTCGCCGACGACGTCGATGCGGTTGCTGCCGGGCAGCGTCTCGATCTCGCCGCCCAGCAACGACTGGTAGAACTCGGCCAGTTCCTCGGGTTCCGCGCAGTCAAGGACCAGCACTCCGGCCCGCACCAGGCTCATGTCTCCTCCTATGTCGCACCCCCGTGGCGCGTCGGGGCGCCGAGTACCCCAGGCGGGCCGCGCCAACCGGGTTTCCCCGGCCCCTGACTGGTCACCCGGCCTCGGCAGCGTCCCTCGAAGCCCCTCACGTCCCTGAAGCCCCTCGAAGTCTCCCGAAGTCTCTCGAAGTGAAAGGTCCCGGCATGAGCACCAAGGTCGCCGATCACATCCTCGACCGGCTGCGCGCCTGGGGCGTGGAGCAGGTCTTCGGCTATCCAGGCGATGGCATCAACGGCCTGCTCGCCGCCTGGGGCCGGGCCGACAACCGGCCCGAGTTCATCCAGGCGCGGCACGAGGAGATGGCCGCCTTCGAAGCGGTCGGTTACGCGAAGTTCAGCGGCCGGCTCGGCGTCTGCGTGGCCACGTCGGGCCCCGGGGCGATCCACCTCCTGAACGGCCTGTACGACGCCAAGCTCGACCACGTACCGGTCGTCGCCATCGTCGGGCAGACCGCTCGCAGCGCCATGGGCGGCTCGTACCAGCAGGAGGTCGACCTGCACACGCTGTACAAGGACGTCGCCTCCGACTTCGTGGAGACCGTCAACGTCCCCGAGCAGCTGCCGAACGTCCTCGACCGTGCCATCCGCACGGCCACCGCGCGCCGCGCCCCGACCGCCGTGATCATCCCCGGAGACGTACAGGAACTGGAGTACACACCGCCGTCGCACGCGTTCAAGATGGTGCCCTCCAGCCTCGACCGCACCTCGTGGACCGCCGAACCCGCGCAGGAGGCGGTGGAGCGGGCGGCCGAGGTGCTCAACGCGGGTGACAAGGTGGCCATCCTCGTCGGCCAGGGCGCGGCAGGCGCGAAGGATGAGGTGTGCGAGGTCGCCGAACTGCTCGGGGCGGGCGTGGCCAAGGCGCTGCTCGGCAAGGACGTGCTCTCCGACGAACTTCCGTACGTGACCGGGGCATCGGGCCTGCTCGGCACCCGCCCCTCCTACGAGCTGATGCGGGACTGCGACACCCTCCTCACCATCGGCTCCAGCTTCCCGTACGCGCAGTTCCTGCCCGACTACGGCAATGCGCGCGGCGTGCAGATCGACATCGACCCGCACATGATCGGCATGCGCTACCCGTACGAGGTGAACCTCGTCGGCGACGCCCGCGCCACGCTCCGCCGGCTGCTGCCGCTGCTGCGCCGCAACGAGGGCCGCGACTGGTTCGAGGAGACGTGCGCCAGTGTCCGGCGCTGGGACGAAGTCATGGACCGCCGGGCCGAGTTGAGTGCCGACCCGATCAACCCGGAACATGTCGCCCGCGCCCTCGACCCGCTGCTCCCGGACAACGTGATCCTCACCTCGGACTCCGGCTCCGCCGCCAACTGGTACGCCCGACACATCACCATGCGCGGCACGATGCGCGGCTCCCTGTCCGGCACTCTCGCCACCATGGGGTGCGGCGTCCCGTACGCGATCGGAGCCAAGTTCGCGCACCCCGACCGGCCCGTCGTGGCGCTCGTCGGCGACGGCGCGATGCAGATGAACGGGCTCGCCGAACTCATCACCGCGGCCAAGTACCGACACCGCTGGACCGATCAGCGGCTCGTCATCGGCGTGTTCAACAACCGGGACCTCAACCAGGTGACCTGGGAGCTGCGGGCCATGGGCGGCTCACCGTCCTTCGTGCCCTCGCAGGAGCTCCCCGACGTCGACTACGCCGCGATCGCAAGGCAGTTGGGGCTCACCGGCATCCGCGTCGAGAAGCCCGACGCCGTCGCCGACGCCTGGAGCGCGGCGCTCGCCGCGGACGGGCCCGCCGTCGTCGACTTCCGCACCGACCCGTCAGTGCCGCCGATCCCGCCGCACGCGACGTGGGAGCAGATGGAGTCCACGGCGGAGGCGATCCTCAAGGGCGACCCGCAGAGCACGGACATGGTCAGGCAGGGCTTCAAGGCGAAGGTGCAGGAGTTCATGCCGGGCGTCGGCAAGCGCGGCCACTGACGTATTTTGGGGTCCGACCCGATATCGGTGGGGCCTTTTGCGGGCAGGGGGAGTGGCAGTGGACGCGCGGGACGCGGTGGGGGAGCGGGACGAGACGCTCGAGCCGGACGACACGGCCGAGCGGCTGCGTGCCGTCTGTGACGAGCTGTCGGAGCGTTTCTACGAACGCGCCGACGTCGTAAGGACGTTGGTGACGGCCCTGCTCGCGGGCCGGCACTCGCTGGTGCTCGGGCCGCCGGGTACCGCGAAGTCCGAGTTGGCCCGCGAGCTCACCGGCCGGGTCGAGGGGGCGGCGTACTGGGAGATCCTGCTCTCCAAGTTCACCGCGCCCACCCGTATGTTCGGGCCCATCGACGTTGCCGCGCTGGCCCGCGGCGAGTACCGCCAGGTCTACGACGGCCGGGCCACGACCGCGCACATCGCGTTCATCGACGAGATCTTCAAGTGCTCCACCGCCGCCCTCAACGAGACGCTGGGCTACCTCAACGAGCGGCTCTACCACCCCGAGAACGGCGGGGCGCCGATCCACTGCCCGCTGATCGGCGCCATCACGGCCAGCAACGAACTGCCCGAGGGCGAGGACTCAGCCGCGATCTACGACCGGCTCCTCGTGCGGATCGAGGTCGGCTACCTGGAGGACCCCTCGAACTTCGCCGCCCTCGTCCGCTCGGCCGTCGGTGGCGGCCGAGCCGAGGCCCCGGCACGGACCACGATCCAACTGGCCGACCTCCAGCGGGCCGTGACCGGGGCCGTCCCCGCCGTGGACGTCCCCGACGCCATCGTCGACGCGGTGTGCACCCTGCGGGCCGCCCTGCGCCGCAAGGAACTCGTCGCGTCCGACCGGCGCTGGCGGCAGGCGGTCGGACTGCTCCAGGCCTCCGCGTACCTCGACGGCAGGACGGAGGTCGCCGACACCGACCTGTCGGTGCTCACCCACGTCCTGTGGGACTCGCCCGCCCAGCGCCCGACCGTCGAGCGTGAGGTGCTGCACCTGGTCAACCCCGATGCCAAGGAAGCGCTCGACCTGGCCGACACCATCGAGGAGCTGGAGGCCCAACTCGACTCCATGGCCGGGCAGTCGCGCGAGGCGCTGAGCGACTGGGTCATCAAGAAGGCCCACCACCAGCTCGCCACGGCGGGGCAGCGCCTGGACCGGCTCCGCGAGGAGGCGGAGGGAGCGGGCCGCTCCACCGCCACCATCGACCGGGTCACGGGACGCCGGCGCGCCGTCCGAGCCCGGATCCTCACCGAGGCCCTCGGCGTGGACGCCAACATGGTGCGGGACCGGCCCTGAACGCGCCCGGGCCCGCCCGCGCGGTGGTCGCGGCGGACCGGTTCGACCGGCTCACGTGGCGCGATACGTACGAACAAGCCGCTGGAATAAGGGAGTTGGCGTCGGAACTCGCCGCCCGCCACGAGTGCGCGGAGGATCTGCTCGCGGACGTCTTCCTGGCGGCGTACGCGGCGCGGGTGGGCGTGCGTGAACGTACGGAGATGGCGCACTCGCGGCTGCTCAACCATGAGTACGTGAACGCGCTCGTGGAGTCACCGGAGTTCACGGAGCTGCGCCGACACACGGCCGGCGACCCCTACACCGCCGCCCTCGGACTGCTGGCACAGGGACCCGCGCTGCGGCTGCTACTGGAGCGGGAGGCACAGGAGGCACAGGAGGCACAGGAGGCGCAGGAGCGGACGGGTGAGACGGCTCGACGCGACGGCCGGGGCGTCGTGGCGGCAGCCGTCCCGGGTACCCCAGGCGCCCCAGGTGCCCCCGGCATCCGCGCCGCCGCCCGCAGCGCCGCCGCGAAGGCCTCCCGCGCCGTACGGCAGGAGACCGCTCTGACGAAGGCCTGGGGTGTCGGCCCCGGTGAGCTTGAGCGGATGGCGTTCGAGGAGCGGGACCGGCTCGCCGAGCGGCTGCGCGGTGGGCGGCTCGCCGAATGGGCCGAACTCATCGGCCGCTTCCGGGAGATGGCGGCAGGTGAACGCGCCCGCAAGGTGGAGAACACCACCGGGGAACTCGTCGGCGTCACCTTCGGCGACGACCTGTCCCGCCTCGTCCCCTCCGAGCTCGCCGGACTCGGCGTGCCCGCCCTGCGCGCGGTGTTCGCCGCCCGGTACGCCGCCGGTGAGCTGATGCTCTACGACAGCCGGGGCGAGCAGTCCGCCGGGCGCGGCGCCGTCATCGCGTGCGTGGACACCTCGCACTCCATGTATGAGGCGGGCCCCGGCGGAGTCACCCGTGAGGTGTGGGCGAAGGCGTGCGCGCTCGCGCTGCTCGACCAGGCCCGCGCCTCCGGACGCGACTTCGTCGGCATCCTGTTCTCCGCCGCCGACAAGGTCCGCGTCTTCCGCTTCCCCGCCGACCGGCCCGCGGCACTCGACGCGACCCTGGAATTCGCGGAGACCTTCCTCGGCGGCGGCACCAGCTACCAGGCCCCGCTGGGCGCTGCCCGCGAGCTCCTTGAGCGGGAGTTCGACGACGCCGCACGCGCCCGCGGCGACATCGTGCTGCTCACCGACGACGACTGCGGCGTCACCGAGGAGTGGATGCGCGGCTGGAACGCGGCCAAGCACCGCCTCGGCTTCCGCGTCTTCGGGGTGGCCGTCGGCGCACCGCGCGCCGCCGAGAGCGACTCCGTCCTGGACTCGCTGTGCGACAACCTGCGCTCGGTGGAGGACTTCACCGACGTGCACGCGGCGGCCGACCTGTTCCGCGTGATCTGACCAGGCCGGGGGTCAGCGCTCGTGTACCGGCTTCGGCGCGTCCACCACGTCCAGGAACACCTGGTCCGCCTCCGGCCAGCGCTCCCGCACCGCGCGCTTGATGCGTTCCAGGACCAGTTCCAGGCGTTCGCTCTCGATGCCGGGTGCGAGATCGATCCGGGCCGCGACCAGCGTCGAGTCCGTTCCCAGCTGCATCGTGTGCAGCGCCGCCACATTGTCGATCTCGGACTGTGCGGCGAGGAGTTCGCGGATGCCGCGGTGCAGCTCGGGGTCGCCGGCCTCGCCGATCAACTGGTCGCGGGCGCTCCTGCCGAGCCGGTACGCCACGTACACGAGCAGCACGCCGATGCAGAACGACGAGGCACCCTCACACTCGATGCGCCCCGTCACCATGTGCAGCACCATCCCGCCCGCCGCGAGGAGCACGCCGATCACCGCCGTGCCGTCCTCGGCGAGGACCGTACGCAGCGCCGGATCCGAGCCGATGCCCTCGCCCGGCTGCACGCGCACCTGGTGCACGGCGCGCGCCAGCGAGCTGCCCTCCGCGAGCAGCGCCACACCGAGGACCACGAGCCCGGCGACGTACCCGCTGCGGGACTCCTTCTGGCCGTCCGACGTCAGCGCTTCGAACGCCTGGAAGAACGAGAAGCAGCCGCCCATCACGAAGATGCCGACGGCGGCGAGCAATGACCAGAAGAACCGCTCCTTGCCGTACCCGAACGGATGCCTGTGGTCGGCGGGCCGACGGCTGCGGCGCAGCGCCGCCAGGAGGAACACCTCGTTGAGGCTGTCGGCCACCGAGTGCGCCGCCTCCGAGAGCAGCGCGGGCGACGCTGCGATGAGACCGCCGACGGCCTTGGCCACGGCGATCAGCAGATTGGCGGCGAGCGCCACCTGGACGGTGGTCCGGGTCCTTCGATCGTCTTCCTCGGAATTCTTCGCGGTCACGTCAACTCGCAGTGGGGTGAGTGGAGTACGGGGGGAATTCTCGGGAACTCGGCGCCTCAAGGAGGTATCACCGTGATTCCTGTTCTGCTGGTCCTGTTACTCGCGCTGCTGCTTTTCGGCGCGGGGTTCGCCGTGAAACTGCTGTGGTGGGTGGCCATCGCCGTACTGGTCGTGTGGCTGCTGGGATTTGTGATGCGTAGTACGACGTCGAGCGGATCGAGGTCACGCTGGTATCGGTGGTGAGTAACCGAACCAGGTACCGATAAACCAGGGAACGAAACCCTCGAAGTGTCGTCCGGGCCGGTGGGAATGATCCGCGGAATACCGGCCCGGACGGCACTTGTGTCGTGCACCGGCGGGTTTCCGGGCAGGGGCCGGGGTTACCCGGAAGGCCTGGCACATCCCACACCCCCGGGAGGGCGACATGCCCGAGTACGGCTACTTTCTGGCGTCGGAGGAATTCGGGCCGCGCGAGCTCGTCGAACAGGCCCGGATGGCGGAACAGGCGGGCTTCGACTGTCTGTGGATCTCCGACCACTACCACCCGTGGAACGACGCCCAGGGCCAGAGCCCCTTCGTCTGGAGCGTGATCGGTGCCCTCGCCGAGGCCGTGTCGCTGCCCGTCGAGACCGCGGTCACCTGCCCCACCGTCCGCATCCACCCCGCCGTCCTCGCCCAGGCCGTCGCCACCAGTGCGGTGCAGCTCGAGGGCCGCTTCCGGTTCGGTGTCGGCACCGGCGAGGCGCTCAACGAACACATCCTCGGCGGACCCTGGCCCTCCGCGCACGTACGCATGGAGATGCTCGAAGAGGCCATCGCGGTGATGCGCAAGCTGCTCGACGGCGGCGAGGTCACCCACCGTGGCGAGCACTACACAGTGGAGAACGCCCGCATCTACACCCTGCCCGAGGGCCCCGTCCCCATCGACGTCTCCGGGTTCGGGCCGCAGGCCACCGCGCTCGCCGCCCGCGTCGGCGACGGGTACATCACCATGAGCCCCGACGAGGAGCTGGTCACCCAGTTCCGTAAGGGCGGAGGCGGCGCGAAGCCCGTCGCGGGTGGACTCAAGGTCTGCTACGGGCCCGACCGGGCGGATGCCGTGCGCCGGGTGCACGGCCTGTGGGCCAACCAGCTGCTGCCCGGGGAACTCGGCCAGGTGCTGCCCACACCCCGCCACTTCGAGCAGGCGGAGACCCTCGTCACCGAGCGGATGGTCGACGGCGCGATGCCCTGCGGCCCCGACGTCGACGAGCACGTGAGCGCCCTCGACGCCTTCGCCCGCGCCGGCTTCGACCGTGTCTACGTCAACCAGATCGGCCCGGACCAGCAGGAGTTTTTCGACTTCTACCGGACGAAGGTGCTGCCGCAGCTCCAGAACGGCGAGCCGGTCGGTGCCACCAGCGGCTCCGCCGGGTGACCTACATGGCCGTGCGGTTTGCCGCCCGCCGATCCGGCTACCCGGCCCCAAGCCGTACGTTCCCTGAAAGGAGCCGGGCCGGTGACTTCCCTGGCGAAGTGTCCGCCCCCATACGCCGAGGACCGCACGGGCGCCGACCGTGCCCTGATGACCGAACCGCCCCAGGACGACCTCGTCCGCTTCCTCGAGGACCGCTTCGCCTGCGCGCAGTCGTGCACGGAGTGCGCCCGCGCCTGCGCCCTACTGGTCAGCTCCACCGACCTGGGCCCCGCCGCCCCGCGGATGCACGGGCCCGTGCGGCCGGTCCCCGACGAGGCCCCGCCGCAGGTCGACGCGCCGCACGGCCTGCGGCGCGCGCTGCTGCTCAGCGTCGAGGTGTGCGACGCGACCTGCCGGCTGCTGTCGGAGGAGGCGCACCAGGACGAGTACGGGATCCGGCTCCAGATCGAATGGTGCCGGGCCGTCACCCTGGAGTGCGCGCACGCCTGCGACCGTACGCGTGAGGCGGCCGACTGCGCCGAACAGTGCCGGGCCTGCGCGCGGTCCTGCACGGACTTCCTCGCGACCCTCGGCTGACGCTTCATCAGTTCTTGCGGTCCCCGGCATTCCCTATTTCTGGAACGCGTTCTACTGTGTGCGCCGTCAGGCTGGCGCAAGCCGGCTCCCGGACCACGCAGTCGACCGCCAGGAGGGGCCGTGCACCTCGAATACACGCCTGAGCAGCAGCAGTTGCGCACCGAGCTGCGCGCCTACTTCGCCGAGCTCGTACCCGAGAACGCGTACGCGCGCTACGAGGACCCGGCCGCGCAGAAGCGGTTCTACCGTGAGACGGTGCGCCGGCTCGGCGGCGACGGGTGGCTCGGCGTGGGCTGGCCGAAGGAGTACGGCGGCCGTGGCCTGAGCCCGATGGAACAGTTCATCTTCTTCGACGAGGCGGCCCAGGCGGGCGTGCCGCTGCCGCTGATGGCGCTGAACACCGTCGGCCCGACGATCATGCAGTTCGGGACCGACGAACAGAAGGAGTTCTTCCTCCCGAAGATCCTCTCCGGCGAGCTCGACTTCGCGATCGGCTACAGCGAGCCCGACGCGGGCACCGACCTCGCGGCGCTCAAGACCCGCGCGGTCAGGGACGGCGACGACTACGTCGTCAACGGCCAGAAGATCTGGACGACCAACGGTGACACCGCCGACTGGGTCTGGCTCGCCGTCCGCACCGACCCGGACGCGCCCCCGCACAAGGGCATCACCATGCTGCTGGTCCCGACGACCGACCCCGGCTACTCCTGCACCGTCATCAACACCCTCGCCTCGCACGACACCACGGCCAGCTACTACGAGGACATCCGCGTCCCCGTATCCCGCCGCGTCGGCGACGAGAACAAGGGCTGGCGCCTGATCACCAACCAGCTCAACCACGAACGGGTCACGCTGGCCGCCCACGGCACCATGGCGATCCGCGCCCTGCACGACGTGCAGCGCTGGGCCATGGACACCAAGCTCGCCGACGGCCGCCGCGTCATCGACCTCGGCTGGGTCAGGAAGCGCCTCGCCCAGACCCACACCAGGCTCGACGCGATGAAGCTCCTCAACTGGCAGATGGTGAACGCCGTCCAGCAGGGCACCCTCCTCCCGCAGGACGCCTCCGCCGTCAAGGTCTACGGCTCCGAGGCCCGCCGGGACGCGTACGCATGGCTGATGGAAGTGGTGGGCGCGGCGGGCGCGTTGAAGGAGGGCAGCGCGGGGTGTGTCCTGCACGGTGAACTGGAACGCGGCTACCGCTCCGCCGTCATCTTCACCTTCGGCGGCGGCAACAACGAGATCCAGCGGGAGATCATCTCGTGGATCGGCCTGGGGATGCCTCGGGTGCGGCGCTGAGCGGGCCCAGGGTGATGCGGGCCCGAACGGGAAGGTGGTCGCTGCCGGTCGAAGGCAGGGCGCGGACGCGGCCGACGTTCGCCGAGCGGGCCATGATCTGGTCGATCCGGGCCACGGGGAACGCGGCGGGGTAGCTGAAGGCGAACCCGCGATCCGGCACGTCCAGTTGTGAGGTCAGCGGGGCGAGGCCGCGGTCGTCGACGGTGCCGTTGAAGTCGCCGAGGACGAGTACCGTGGCCGTCTCCTCGGCGGCGACCTGTGCACCCAGCCGGCGGGCGCTCTCGTCCCGCCACTGCGACGCGAGGCCGCTCGCGCCGATCCGTATCGACGGCAGATGGGCGACGTACACGGCGATGTCGCGCTGCGGTGCCTTGACGACCGCGCGCAGGCCGCGGCTCCACGGCTCCGTGATCCCGGCCGGTTTGATGTCGGCCGCCCTGACCCCGGTGAGCGGGTACTTCGACCAGAGCCCGACCGTGCCGATCACCGCGTGGTGCGGATGGCTCGAGTCCAGGACGCGTTCGTACTGTGCACGGGCCTTCGGCAGCAGTTCCTCCAGGGCGATGAGGTCGGGGGCCTGCATGAGCAGCTTGCTCGCCGTGCCCGCCGGATCGGCGTTCTCGTCACTGACGTTGTGCTGCACCACGACAAGGTCCTGCTCGCCCGACCGGGGCTCGGGCAGCAATACACCGCACTGATGCGCCCAGACCGCCGTCGGCACCAGCAGGGCCAGCAGCGCGAGCCGGGCTCGGCGCAGCAGCCCCACGCCGAAGAGGACGACCAGGGGTACCCAGAGCCACGGCAGGAACGACTCCACCAGGCTCCCCAGCCGCCCAGGTGTGTTAGGGATCTGCCGGTGGAAGAGGAGGATCAACGCGATCAGGGCGGCGAGCGCCGCGAGTACGCGACCGCGCCGCCGGGGCGGACGTCTGTCGCCCGCACCGTCCGTGGCCGCCGTCGTCCCGTCGCCCCGCTCGCTCATGCTGCCCCGCCCGCTCGCCCGTTGTCCCTGCTCACCAGGACGATCCGGGCGTTGATCGGGTTCCGCCGCCACCGTGTGCGTACGCTGCGAACAGGAGGTGCTGTGCGACATGAGCGAAGCGGACCCCGGGCTCTTCGGCCCCGACTCGGTGACCTGGCAGATGCACGCCGACCCCATGATGTGGATCGCGGGCGTGCGCGCCCTGTACTTCCAGGCGCTGCACCCGCGCGCCGTGCGCGGCGTCATGCAGAACTCGGACTTCCGGCGCGACGCGTGGGGCCGGCTGATGCGGACCGCGAGTTTCGTCGGCACCACGACGTACGGGACGAGCGAGGCCGCCGAGGAAGCGGGCGCGCGCGTGCGGCGGATCCACAGCCACCTGGGGGCGACCGACCCGGACACGGGGGAGCGGTACGGCGTCGACGAACCGGAGTTGCTGCTGTGGGTGCACTGCGCCGAGATCGACTCCTATCTGCACGTCGCACGCCGCTCCGGGTTCCGGCTCACCGGGGCGCAGGCCGACCGGTACATAGCCGAGCACCGGACCAGCGCCCGGCTCGTCGGCCTCGACGCGGCGAAGGTGCCGGGCGGCCAGGCGGAGTTGACGGCGTACTTCGAGTCCGTACGGCCGCAGCTGGCCGCAGGTCCGGAAGCGCGCGACGTCGACGACTTTCTGCGGCGGCCGCCCACCCACCTGTTGCTGATTCCCGCGCGCGAAGCCCTCTGGCGGCGCGTGGCCAACCTGGCGTACGCCTCGCTGCCGCCGTACGCCCATGAGCTGTACGGCAGACGGGCCCCGGAACCGGCCGCCGTCACGCGTCGGTTGCGCGCCACGGGCACCGTGCTGCGCATGATTCCCGCGCGTGTGCGCTGGCAACTTCCGCCCAAACACATCCTGCGGGCGATGGGGAGACTCGGTGTCGACGCCCGTCCCGCCCCGTACAAAGTCGACAGAGGGGAAGCCATACTGGACGGGCCGGGGAGGGCGTAGCGACGCGACGGGGGCGACGGCGGGAGATGCCAGCGGTGGGGGAGACGCGGGACGGCAGGCTGATCCACGGGCGGTATCGGCTGCTCGACCTGATCGGCCGGGGCGGGATGGGCGAGGTCTGGCGGGCGCGCGACGAGTCACTCGGCCGGCATGTCGCCGTGAAGTGCCTCAAGCCGGTCGGGCCCGAGCGCGACCAGTCCTTCACCCGCATCCTGCGGGAGCGCTTCCGCAGGGAGGCGCGGGTCGCCGCCGCGCTCCAGCACCGGGGCATCACGGTCGTGCACGACTTCGGCGAGGACGAGGGCATCCTCTACCTCGTCATGGAACTGCTCGACGGGAAGAACCTCAGCCAGCTCCTCGACGCCAACCGGCACCACCCGCTGCCCGTGGACGACATCCTCGACATGGCCGAACAGGTCGCCTCCGCCCTCGCCTACACCCACGAACAGGGCGTCGTGCACCGGGACCTGAAGCCCGCGAACATCATGCGGCTCGGCGACGGCACCGCCAAGATCTGCGATTTCGGCATCGCCCGCCTCGGCCACGACATCGGGTTCACCGCACGCCTCACCGGCACCGGCATCGCCATGGGGACCCCGCACTACATGTCGCCCGAGCAGATCGGCGGCGACCAGGTCGACGAGCGCAGCGACCTGTACTCGCTGGGATGTGTGCTCTACGAGGTCGCCACGGGCGCCCCGCCGTTCGACCTGGAAGACGCGTGGTCCGTGCTCGTCGGACACCGCGACACCGAGCCCGAGGCGCCGCGCGGGCACCGGCCCGAACTGCCCGGCTACCTCGACCGGATCATCCTGGACCTGCTCGCCAAGGACCCCGAGGGACGTCCGCGCGACGCACGGGAGCTGGCGCGGCGGATCACGGAAGGCACACGACCCGGACGCGGAACGTACGTGCCGACGGTGCGGGCGCCCCGGATCGAGCCGGATACGCACACGCCCCTGCGCGAACAACCGGAAGTCCCGCGGGAACCCGCGCCCCGCGAACCCCGGCTGCCCTCCTGGACCCGCGGCATGACCACAGGGCAGAAGGCCACCGGCGGCCCCGGCCCGCGCGTCACACCCCCGGACACCGCGGCCGGGCTCTCCGGCGAGTGGGTCCCCCGCGACACCGACCACACCCCCGCCGCGCCGGAGGCGGCCCAACGCCCAACCCCTGCCCCGGAGTTGCTTGCCACCCTCGCCTCCCGGCACAACGCGGGTCTCAGCCTCGGCCGACTCGAACGCTGGACAGAGGCGGGCGAGGTGCACCGCTCCGTCGCCGCCGAGCGGGAGCACGCCCTCGGCCCCGACCATCCCGACACCCTCGCCAGCCGCTACGAGGTCGCCTTCACCCTCAGCCGCACCGGGCGGGCCGCCGACGCGCTGCGCGAGTACCGCGGCGTCGTCGAGGGACGCGAGCGGATCCTCGGCCCCGAGCACCCCGACACGCTCGGGGCGCGCCAGGAGGTCGCGTACGTCCTGGGGAAGTTGGGGCGGCACTTCGAGGCGCACCAGGTGTACAGCGCCGTGCTCGCCGCCCGCGAGCGGGCCATGGGACCCGAGCACCCGGACACCCTGCGCTGCCGCCACAACCTCGCCTTCAACCTCAGCAGACTCGGCCGCCTCGAGGACTCGTACCGGATGGCGGACGAGGTAGCCGACGCGCGCGCCCGCGTGCTCGGCGCCGAGCACCCCGACACGCTCGTCACGCGCTGCGAGGCCGCGTACGCGCTGGGACAGTTGGGGCGGTGGAGCGAGGCACTGCGGACGTATCAGGAAGTCGCTCGGGTCAGGGCGCGCGCCCTCGGCAACGACCACCCCGACACCCTCGCCGCCCGCTACGAAGTGGGCATCAGCCTCGGCCGGCTCGGCCGCAGCGCGGAGGCCCTCACGCTCTACCGCGACCTGATCGACGACCGTACGCGGGTCAGCGGGCCCGACCACCCCGAGACGCTGCGCGCCCGGCACGGGCTCGGCGTGAACCTCGGCCGGCTGGCCCGCTGGGAGGAGGCCCTCGCGGAGGCCCGCGACGTGTGCGCCATCCGCCGGCGCGTGCTCGGCGCCGACCATCCGGACACGCTCGTCAGCCGCCGCGAGGTCGCCGTCGGCCTCGGCTGGCTCGGACGCTGGCAGGACGCCCTCGGCGAGTACCGCGCGGTGGCCACCGCCCGCGAGCGCGTCCTCGGCGAGACCCACCCGAGCACCCTCGCCAGCCGCAACGACGAGGCCCACTGCCTGGAACAGCTCGGCCGCACGGCGGACGCGGTCGCCCTCTACCGAAGGGTGGCGGCGCTGCGCCAACAGGGCGCGCCCGGAGCGTGACCGCGGGCCCGCCCTCTGGTCCACCGCGCGCGGCCCGTGTTACCAAGGGCCATGCCCGCACATGATCTCCGCGAACGCTACGACACGGTCATCGTCGGCGGCGGCCACAACGGTCTGGTGGCCGCCGCGTATCTCGCCCGCGCAGGACAGTCCGTCGCCGTCGTCGAACGCCTCGGCACCACCGGCGGGGCGGCGGTCTCCACCCGTCCGTTCCCCGGCGTCGACGCCCGCCTCTCCCGATACTCGTACCTCGTCAGCCTGCTGCCCAAGAAGATCGTGGCGGACCTGGGACTGCGTTTCGCGACGGCGAACCGCGACGTCTCCTCGTACACCCCGACCGTCCGCGACGGGCGGCCGACCGGACTGCTCGTCGGCGGCGGGGAGGAGCGCACCCGTGCCGCGTTCCGTGAACTCACCGGAGGTGAGCGGGAGTACGAGTCGTGGTCCCGCTTCTACGAGACGACCCGGCGCGTCGCCGAAAGGGTCTTCCCGACACTCACCGAGCCGCTTCCTTCAAGGAAAGCGCTTCGCGTACAGGTGGGTGACGAGGCCGCCTGGCGGCTGCTGTTCGAGGATCCCATCGGCGTCGGCATCGAGGAGCACTTCACGGACGACCTGGTGCGCGGTGTCGTCCTCACCGACGGGCTGATCGGCACCTTCGCCGACGCGCACGACGCGTCCCTCGCCCAGAACCGCTGCTTCCTCTACCACGTGATCGGCAACGGCACGGGCGACTGGGACGTCCCCGTCGGCGGCATGGGCGCCCTCACGGACGCGCTCGCCGCCGCGGCCCGCTCGGCCGGCGCCGACCTGGTCACCGGGCACGAGGTGACCCGGATCGAGACGGACGGCGCCGAGGCCGAAGTCACGTACAGGACCGCCGACTTCGAGGGCACCGTCGCCGCGCGCCACGTCCTCGTCAACGCCTCGCCGCAGGACCTCGCCCGGCTCACCGGCGACGCCCCACCTGCCCCGGCGGAGGGCGCCCAGCTCAAGGTCAACATGCTGCTGAAGCGGCTGCCGCGTCTGCGGGACACCTCCGTCGACCCGCGCGAGGCGTTCGCCGGAACCTTCCATGTCGCGGAGGGGTACGGGCAGTTGGCGACCGCGCACGCCGAGGCCGCGGCCGGTGGGCTGCCCAGTGCGCCGCCCTCCGAGATCTACTGCCATTCGCTGACCGACCCGACGATCCTCGCCCCGGACCTCGTCCAACGCGGCTACCAGACGCTCACCCTGTTCGGCCTGCACACCCCGGCCCGGCTCTTCGCCGCCGACAACGACACGGCCCGCGCGGACCTCCTGAAGGCCACGCTCGCCCAGCTCGACGCCCACCTCGCCGAACCCATCGAGGACTGTCTCGCGCTCGACGGAGAGGGCCGCCCCTGCATTGAGGCGAAGACCCCGCTCGACCTGGAGCGGGACCTGCGCCTTCCCGGCGGCAACATCTTCCACCGGGAGCTCTCGTTCCCGTACGCCTCTGGAACCACCGGCCGCTGGGGCGTGGAGACAGCGCACGCCAATGTGCTGCTGTGCGGCGCGGGCGCCGTGCGTGGCGGCGGGGTCAGCGGGATTCCGGGGCACAACGCCGCGATGGCGGTGCTCGGCCGCTGACCGCACGCGCGTAGACACCCGCACGCGCGTAGACACCCGCACGCGCGTAGACATCAGTCCCGCGAGGCCGTCCACCCTTTCGCCTCGATGCGGGACGAGTCCGCCGGGCGTGCCTCGTCGAACGCCACCGCGTCCCCGTCGAGGACGCGGATGCCGTCGACGTACGCGCCCCGGCCGACGTACAGCTGGTCCGTCGCGTAGCGCCAGCGCAGGCGGAGCGACGAGGCGGCGAAGGGGCCCAGGTCGGCGGTGAGGCGGTGCCAGGTGCGGCCGGCGTAGCCGTCGACCGCGCCGGACGGGTGGGCGTCGGAGCGGCCCGTGGTGAACGGCAGCGGCTTCCAGGTACTGCCGCCGTTCGTCGACGTCTCCAGGAACAGGAAGTCGGAGTGCGGCTCCGTGTCCCACCACAACGCGCAGGCGAGGCGCGCCTTGTCCGAGGCGAGACGCAGATCGGGCAGCGTCAGTGTCGCCGACGTGGCGCTCGCCATGCCGGAGAACCAGGCGGTCCGGCCGTGCTCGGGGTGCACCGCGACCGCGCGCGCCATGCTGTTGCCCGCGGCGACCCGGGGAGCGGATCCGGATCGCCAACTGCGCACGGGGTGGACGGAGTTGCCCAGGACGATGAGAAACGAGTCGGTCGTCGGGTCGAGGACCAGGGAGGTGCCGGTGAACCCGGTGTGGCCCGCCGTGCGCGGCGTCGCCATCGCGCCCATGTACCAGTGCTGGTAGAGCTCGAAGCCGAGGCCGTGCTCGTCGCCGGGGAAGACCGTGTTGAAGTTGGTGAACATCAGGTCCACGGACTTCTGGGACAGGATCCTCGCCTTGCCGTAGCTTCCGCCGTTGAGCAGCGTCCGGCCGAGCACCGCCATGTCCCAGGCGCAGGAGAAGACGCCCGCATGGCCCGCGACGCCGCCGAAGGCGTACGCGTTCTCGTCGTGCACCTCGCCCCACACCAGCCCCCGGTCCAGGCCCGACCAGGGCGCGCGGGCGTCCTCGGTCGCCGCGACCTTCGGCTTCCAGGAGGCGGGCGGGTTGTAGCGGGTGCGGGTCATGCCGAGCGGCCCCGTGACCCGCTGGGGCAGCAGCACGTCCAGGCGCTTGCCGGTGAGCTTCTCGACGACGAGCTGGAGCGTGATGAGGTTGAGGTCCGAGTACAGGTACGTGCTGCCCGCCGGATTGATCAGCGCCTCCTTCCACAGGAGGGCGAGCCGCGCGTCCTGCTCGGACTCCTTGTAGAAGGCGATGTCGGGCCGGAACCCGGAGGTATGGGTGAGGAGTTGGCGGATCGTGACGTCCTGCTTGCCGCCGCCGGTGAACTCGGGCAGGTACGTGACGACCTTCGACTCGAGTTCCAGCGCGCCGCGCTCCATCTCCTGCACCGCGAGGATGGACGTGAACAGCTTGGAGATCGAGGCGAGGTCGAAGACGGTGTCATCGGCCATGTCGATCTGCTGGTCCGCGGGGAACTCCACGCCCGTGTCGGTGACATCGTCGTAGTGGGAGTAGCGCACCGCCTTGCCGATCGGCTGATGCAGTGCGACCGTGCCGCCCCGGCCCGCGAGCAGCACCGCGCCCGCGTACCAGGGGTGCTTGGGGGACGGGCCGAGGAACTTCTCGGCGTCCACGACGAGTTGGCGCAGATGGCCCGCGAGGAGACCCGCGCGCTCGGGGGAGCCGCGCCGCAGGGTCGGCCGTGCCGCCGCGGCCTCGGTGGCGGCCGCGGCGGGTCCGGCGGGGAACGGGGTGAGGGCCAGGGCGCCGCCCAGCGCGAGCCCGGCCGCGCCGAACTGTCGCCTGGTTGGGCCGGAGCCCGTGGCGCCGCCGCCGTATGGTCTGTCCGCTGCTTCGGGTGCTCCGCTCATGGACGAGGCCCTTCTGAAAAATTCTTTCGGGATCTACCGAGTCGGATGAAACTTCCCTGTCAGTGCCACCCCGTGTCAACACCCTTGCGGCATGACCACGCGGTGAAGAATCTGACGCCGCATCAGAAAACCTCTTCCGTCGTCCGCCGCGCTGCGGCATCCTGCGCGCATGCAGACGGAGCTGAGCAAGAAACTGGGGATCGAGCACGCCGTCTTCGGCTTCACGCCGTTTCCTGCTGTGGCCGCGGCCATCAGCAGGGCCGGAGGCTTCGGCGTGCTCGGTGCGGTCCGCTACGCGGCACCCGACGAACTCAAACGCGACCTCGACTGGCTCGACGGACATGTGGACGGCCGGCCCTACGGCCTCGACGTCGTCATGCCCGCGAAGAAGGTGGAGGGCGTCACCGAGGCCGACATCGAGGCGATGATCCCGCCGGAACACCGGAAGTTCGTCCAGGAGACCCTGGCCAAGTACGGCGTCCCCGAACTGGCCGAGGGCGAGGCGTCCGGCTGGCGCATCACCGGTTGGATGGAGCAGGTGGCTCGCAGTCAACTCGACGTCACCTTCGACTACCCGATCAAACTCCTCGCCAACGCACTCGGATCGCCGCCCGCCGATGTCATCGCGCGCGCCCACGAACACGACATCCTCGTCGCCGCGCTCGCCGGCAGCGCCAAGCACGCCCGCAAGCACGCGGAGGCGGGCATCGACGTCGTCGTCGCGCAGGGCTACGAGGCCGGCGGCCACACCGGTGAGATCGCCTCCATGGTGCTCACCCCGGAGGCCGTGGAGGCCGTCGACCCGCTGCCGGTCCTGGCCGCGGGCGGCATCGGCAGCGGGCAGCAGGTCGCGGCCGCGCTCGCGCTCGGCGCGCAGGGGGTGTGGCTGGGGTCGGTGTGGCTGACGACGACGGAGGCCGACATGCACTCGCCCGGCGTCACCCGCAAGCTGCTCGCCGCGGGCTCCGGCGACACGGTGCGCTCGCGCGCGCTGACCGGGAAGCCCGCGCGCCAGCTGCGCACCGAGTGGACCGACGCCTGGGACGACCCACAGGGCCCCGGCACCCTGCCGATGCCCTTGCAGGGCCTGCTCGTCGCCGAGGCCGTGTCCCGGATCCAGAAGTACGAGGTGGAGCCGCTGCTCGGCACGCCCGTGGGTCAGATCGTGGGGCGGATGAACGAGGAGCGCAGCGTCCAGGCGGTCTTCGACGACCTGACGCGCGGCTTCGAGAAGGCGATCGACCGCATCAACAAGATCGCAGGACGGTGAGTGACCAACATGAGCACACCCCCCAACGGCTTCTGGGCGCAGGCCGCCGCTGATCCGGACCGCACGGTCCTGACCGCCCCGGACGGAGAACCGTGGACGGCGGGCAGGCTGCACGCCGCCGCCAATAAGATGGTGCACGGCCTGCGCGCCGCAGGTCTGCAGCAGGGCGACGCCTTCGCCGTCGTCCTTCCCAACAGCGTCGAGTTCTTCACCGCCTACCTCGCCGCCTCGCAGGCCGGCTTCTACCTCGTGCCGGTCAACCACCACCTGGTGGGCCCGGAGATCGCCTGGATCGTCTCCGACTCCGGCGCCAAGGTGCTGATCGCGCACGAGCGGTTCGCCGACGCGGCCCGCTCCGCCGCCGACGAGGCGGGCCTGCCCGACAGTCACCGGTACGCGGTCGGGGACATCGCGAGCTTCCGCCCGTACGCCGAACTCCTCGACGGGCAGAGCGAGTCGGCGCCCTCGGAGCGGACCCTCGGCTGGGTCATGAACTACACGTCCGGGACGACGGGCCGCCCGCGCGGCATCCGCCGTCCGCTCCAGGGCAAGCTCCCCGAGGAGGCCTACCTCGGCGGTTTCCTCGGCATCTTCGGCATCAAACCGTTCGACGGCAATGTGGCGCTGGTGTGCTCCCCGCTCTACCACACGGCGGTCCTCCAGTTCGCCGGAGCCGCCCTGAACATCGGGCACCCGGTCGTCCTCATGGACAAGTGGACGCCCGAGGACATGCTCCGCCTCATCGACACCCACAAGTGCACGCACACCCACATGGTGCCGACCCAGTTCCACCGCCTGCTCGCGCTGCCGCAGGAGGTCAAGGACCGCTACGACGTCACGTCCATGCGGCACGCGATCCACGGCGCCGCGCCGTGCCCGGACCACGTCAAGCGCGCCATGATCGACTGGTGGGGGACCTGCGTCGAGGAGTACTACGCGGCCAGCGAGGGCGGCGGCGCGTTCGCCACGGCCGAGGACTGGCTGAAGAAGCCGGGAACGGTCGGAAAGGCCTGGCCCATCAGCGAGTTGGCGGTCTACGACGACGACGGCAAGCCGCTTCGCGCCGGTGAACTCGGCACCGTGTACATGAAGATGAAGACCGGCGGATTCTCGTACCACAAGGACGAGGGCAAGACGAAGAAGAACCGCATCGGCGACTTCTTCACCGTCGGCGACCTCGGTGTGCTCGACGAGGACGGGTACCTCTTCCTTCGCGACCGGAAGATTGACATGATCATCTCGGGTGGTGTCAACATCTACCCCGCCGAGATCGAGTCCGCGCTCCTCACCCACCCCGCCGTCGCCGACGCCGCCGCGTTCGGCATCCCGCACGACGACTGGGGCGAGGAGGTCAAGGCGGTCGTCGAGGTCGCCGAGGGGCGCGCGGCGGACGGCGCGCTCGCGGCCGAGATCCTCGCGCACTGCGAGACCCGACTCGCGGGCTACAAACGGCCCAAGAGCGTCGACTTCATCGAGACGATGCCCCGCGACCCCAACGGCAAGCTCTACAAGCGCCGCCTGCGCGACCCGTACTGGGAAGGGCGCACCCGGGTGGTCTGACACCACCCGGGTCCGCCTCGGTCAGCCGCGCACCCGCACCACCTTCAGCGCGGGCGACTTGAGGATGTCCTTCTCGCAGAAGCGCTCCGTGACCCACTTCTTCTTCGTGAAGAGGTGGGTCTGGTCGCTGTAGTGCGCCGAGTTGGGGTTCGAGGACTGGGAGTACGTGAGGAGCGTGCGGGCCACCGGGCAGCGGCTTCCGTCCCAGCCGACCGCCTGGATGTAGCTCGAACCGGTCGTGACGTCGGTGTAGCCGCCGCCCGCCGCGTTCCACACCGGCTCCGCCTTGTTCCACACCCCGAGCGACTCCGTGCCGCCGTGCACCGGGATGCGGTCACCGCCACGTGTCACGAACTGGTGGTCGCCGAGCCTGGCGTCCAACGGGATGCCCGCGCCCTTCAGTTCGGCCACCGCGTCGGCGAGCGCCGTCGCGAAACCGGGCGCCGCAGTGTTCAGCGTGTTCGGCGTACGCACTGGATCCTCCGCGGAGAACGGCACCTTCCACAACTGCGCCGCGGGCACCGCCGTCAGCAGCTTCCGCCAGAACCGGTCGAAGAGCAGCGCGCCCCGGCTGTCGGTGTTCATGGTGCGGTCCCACGCGCCGATCACGTCACAGGCACGCGAGACATCAACTGCCGTGCCGTCGCTGCCCGTTGCCGATCCACCCGGCAGCGCGGCGCACGCCTTCGCGGTGTCGGCGGCCGTCAGATCGGCGGCGGGCACCCGGTTGGCGAACTGCTGCCGCTGCAGATCAGCGACCGTCAGTTTGCCCTTCCCGGCCATCCCCGCGACGTCCTCGATGGCACCGCGCGTCCGCATGGAGCGCTGTGTGTCGACGTTCCCGAAGACCCGCTCGTATCCGGTGATCGGGTGGTTCGCATTGGCGAGCCAGGCGCTGTCGTTGGAGTTCTCCGCGTACGGGACGTCCTTGAGCACCGGCATCTTCGACGGGCCGAAGATGCCCGGCTGCACGGCGTCCTTGTCCTTCCCGAGCGTACAGTCCCCCTTCGAACCGTCGAGGATCGCGACACCCGAGGTCGGATACGTCGCCTTGCCGAGCGGCGTCGAACAGCGCGCCGCCAGGTCGTCCGTGATCCGGGGCAGCACCTGCGACTGCGCGAACAGCGAGTGACCCGAGGAGTCCGCGGCGATCGTGTTCACCCACGGCAGGCCCTGCGAGCGGCGCAGCGACACCAGGATGTCGGCCGTGGAGCGGGCCTTACTGAAGCCCAGTGCCGTGTCCGAGGCCCGCAGGTTGACCGCGTTCGGATCGTTGAGGGCGTACGCCGTCGTGGCCGTCCACGGGAGCGGAAGCTGGGCGCCGAGGGTCGTGACGACCGGGCCGTAGCGCGTCCACCACTGGGTCCGGGTCACGTCGCCACCGCCCTTCACCGGCACGGTCACGGACCGCTTCGTCATCCTCTCCTTCTTGCCGTCGACCACGTACGCTGTCGGATCCGACGGGTCGAGGGTGAGCTGGTGGAGGTTGAGCGTGACGCCCGTCGCGACCGTGTGGCTCCACGCGATGTGCGCGTTGTGACCGATGGAGACGCCGGTGGTGCCGAGCAACGAACCACCCATGACGTTCAGTTCACCGGGGATCGTCTGCTGCGACTGCCAGAAACGGCGGCCGCCCTGCCACGGGTAGTGCGGATTGCCGAGCAGCAGGCCCCGCTTGTTCGCGGTCGTCGCGCCGCTGAACGCCACCGCGTTCGAGCCCATGTCGGAGTCGTCCTGGGAGAACAACTCCGCTGCCGCGTGAGCCACCTCGGACTTCTTCGGTTCTGCCTGGGGTGTGCCGGCCGTCGGCGGCTGCGCGGCCGTGATGCCGTCGATGCCGCGCCCCTGCCCGCCGAGCACCGAGATCGCGAAACCGCGCGCCGCCACGTCGAGCGGCGTCACCGGCTTCACCCAGTCCGCACCCTTGCACGCCGGGTCGGTGACCCGGTTCTGCTTCAGCCACGCGTTGTACCCGGCGGCCCAGCCGCGCATCGACTCTTTGGCGTTACGGCTCGGTCCTGCGGGCGCCGGGGTGGCCAGCAGCTTCTCCACCGTGTGCGACTCTCGTACGCCCTTGAAGTACAGGTCACTCGAGAGGTTCTTGGTCGCCGACGACAGGGAGCCGTCCGGCGCCGCGTCGGGACCGAACGTGCGCGAACGTTCCCCGCGCATGGTCACGAACCCGTCGGCGAGCGTGCACACTTGGTCGGCAGCCTGCGCCCACCCTGTGCCGAAACCGAGGTTCGCGTAGTCCTTGGCCTCGATGTGCGGGATGCCGTACTCGGTGTAGCGGATGGTGGCGGACAGGCCACCGCCGCGCGGATGTGTGCCACGGTCGGCCGCGGCGGAAGACACCGAGGCGGTGCCGCTGAGCGCGGTCAACAGGGCGACCCCGAGGGCCGCGAGGCGTCTGTGTCCCGGACGTGTGCGCATCGTGCTCCCAACTGCAGTGTGGGCAGAGGTGGTTGAGCGGTGCGAGGTGCGGCTGAGCGTACCAACCGGTATGTCCGGTGCCGAGGGGCATGCGCCACCCATGACACACACGCCTTGACCCGGCGCCCGTCACCGCACAGGATCACGCCATGACGAGGTCACCTTTCCCCAAGCTCTCGGCTCCGCTCGAGCAGGGGAGGCCCCATTCCTATGCCGCCAGCAGCACCGTCGACGGAGTCCTGCGCCGCAGCGCGCGCCGCACCCCGGCGCGCGTCGCCCTGCGCTACGGGCCGCGCTCATGGACGTACGAGGAGCTGGACGACGCCGTGTCCCGCGCGGCCGGGGCGCTGCGCGCCGAGGGCCTCGCGCCCGACGACCGGGTCGGCGCCTACGGGCACAACTCGGACGCGTACCTGATCGGGTTCCTGGCCTGCGCCCGCGCCGGGCTCGTGCACGTCCCCGTCAACCAGAACCTGACCGGCGACGACCTCGCGTACATCGTGGGCCAGTCCGGCGCCTCACTCGTCCTCGCCGACCCCGGCATCGCGGACCGGCTCCCCGGCGACGTACCGGTGCTGGCCCTGCGCGACGCGGACGACACGCTGCTCACGCGGCTCGCGGCGAGCGCGCCGTACGACGGGGAATCGCCGGGCGCCGACGACCTGGCGCAACTGCTCTACACCTCGGGAACCACCGCGCTCCCAAAGGGCGCCCGGATGACGCACCGCGCGCTCGTCCACGAGTACGTGAGCGCCATCCACGCGCTCGACCTCAAGGAGACGGACCGGCCGCTGCACGCGCTGCCGCTGTACCACTCGGCGCAGATGCACGTGTTCCTGCTGCCGTACCTGGCGGTCGGCGCCACCAACACGATCCTCGACGCACCGGCCGCCGGGCCGGTCTTCGACCTCGTGGAGGCGGGGGAGGCGGACAGTCTGTTCGCGCCGCCGACGGTTTGGATCGGGCTCTCCCAGCACCCCGAGTTCGCCGCCCGCGACCTGAGCGGGCTGCGCAAGGCGTACTACGGGGCGTCGATCATGCCGGTCCCGGTCCTTGAGCGGCTGCGCGAGCGGCTGCCGGGACTCGCCTTCTACAACTGCTTCGGGCAGAGCGAGATCGGGCCGCTCGCCACCGTCCTCGGGCCCGACGAGCACGAGGGGCGGATGGACTCGTGCGGGCGGCCCGTGCTGTTCGTCGAGGCGAAGGTCGTCGACGACGAGGGCAAGGACGTGCCCGACGGCACCCCCGGCGAGGTCGTCTACCGCTCCCCGCAGCTGTGCGACGGCTACTGGGACAAGCCGGAGGAGACCCAACAGGCCTTCCGGGACGGCTGGTTCAGGTCCGGCGACCTCGCGGTGCGCGACAGCGAGGGCTATTTCACCGTCGTCGACCGTGTGAAGGACGTCATCAACTCCGGTGGTGTGCTCGTCGCCTCACGCCAGGTCGAGGACGCCCTCTATACCCACCCGGCCGTCGCCGAGACCGCCGTCGTCGGGCTGCCGGACGAGCGCTGGATCGAGGCGGTCACGGCGGTCGTGGTGCGCGGCGACGCGGACGTCACCGAGGAGGACCTCATCGCCCACGCGCGCGAGCGGCTCGCCCACTTCAAGGCACCGAAGAGGGTCGTCTTCGTGGACGAGCTGCCGCGCAACGCCTCCGGCAAGATCCTCAAGCGGGAGCTGCGGGACCGGTTCGCCCAGTAACTCCCGCGCGCCGTACGGAAGTCAGCGGTTCCGCTCGTCCGCGATCCGCTTGATCTTCCCCACCGACCGCTCCAGCGTCTCCGGATCGACGATCTCCACGGCCACCGTCACGCCCACGCCGTCCTTCATGCCGGCCGCGATGGCGCGCGCCGCCGTCTCCCGCTCCTCCGGTGTCGCGTCGGGCCTGGCCTCGGCGCGCACGGTGAGCGCGTCCATGCGGCCCTCCCGGGTGAGGCGGAGCTGGAAGTGCGGAGCGACGCCCGGCGTGCGCAGCACGATCTCCTCGACCTGTGTGGGGAACAGGTTCACGCCCCGCAGGATCACCATGTCGTCACTGCGCCCGGTGATCTTCTCCATGCGCCGGAACGCGGGCCGCGCCGTCCCCGGAAGCAGCCGCGTCAGGTCCCGTGTCCGGTACCGGATCACGGGCATCGCCTGCTTGGTCAGCGAGGTGAAGACCAGCTCGCCGTGCTCGCCCTCCGGCAGCACCTCACCCGTGAGCGGGTCGACGACCTCCGGATAGAACTGGTCCTCCCAGATGTGCAGCCCGTCCTTGGTCTCGACGCACTCCTGGGCCACGCCGGGACCCATCACCTCCGACAGTCCGTAGATGTCGACCGCGTCGATCCCGGCCCGCTCCTCGATCTCGCGCCGCATCTCCTCGGTCCACGGCTCCGCACCGAAGATGCCGACCTTCAGGGAGCTGGTCCGCGGATCGACGCCCTGGCGCTCGAACTCGTCGAGGAGCGTCAGCATGTACGAGGGCGTCACCATGATGATCTCGGGCTTCAGGTCCAGGATCAGCCGCACCTGCCGCGACGTCATGCCACCGGACGCCGGAATGACCGTGCACCCGAGCCGCTCCGCCCCGTAGTGCGCGCCGAGCCCCCCGGTGAACAGGCCGTACCCGTACGCCACATGGACCTTGTGCCCCGGCCTGCCGCCCGCCGCGCGGATCGCCCGCGCCACCATGTCCGACCACATCGACAGGTCGTCCTCGGTGTACCCGACGACCGTGGGAAGCCCCGTCGTGCCGCTCGACGCGTGCAGCCGCCGCACCTCGGACTGGTCCACGGCGAACATCCCGAAGGGATAGTTGTCCCGCAGGTCCGCCTTGGTCGTGAACGGGAAGCGCCCCAGATCGGCCAGTGTGCGACAGTCCTCCGGCCGCACGCCCGCCTTGTCGAACGCCTCGCGGTAGAACGGCACCCGCTCGTACACCCGCAGCAGCGTCCCGCGCAGCCGATCCAGCTGCAGCGCGCGCAGCTCGTCCGCGCCCAGCCGTTCGCCCTCGTCCCGCCAGTCCGTCGCCATCGACGCCATCGCACGCACTCCCGAAACTCCCGACCGATCATTCGGTTGACCTGCTGTCGATCAGTAATTCAAGGACTGACCGCACTCGTCAAGACATGCGGCGCGCCGGTTCTGCTGTCAGCGCCCGACCTGGGGCTCCCAGACGTACGGCGTGGTGGTCCCGAGCGCCTCGAACCCCAGGCGTTCCAGGATCGGCCGGCTGTACGGCGACGCGTCCACCTGGACGTACGAGAATCCGCGCCCGGCGGCGATGCCGACCCGGAAGGCGACGAGCGCGCGGTAGATCCCGCGACCCCGCCACTCGGGGACCGTGCCACCGCCCCACAGGCTCGCGAAGGCCGTCCCCGGATGCAGCTCCATGCGGGCGGCGCTGACGGGTTCGTCGCCGTGCAGCGCCACGACCGCGGGCACGGTGGCCGGGTCCTGGGCCAGCTGGGCCCGGAGCTGGTGGCCGATGGTCGAGCGGCCTGAGTCGAAGGCCCGCTCGTGCACCCGCTCCACCAACTCCACCTGTGCCTCTTCGGCGACCGGGAGCAGCCGGATGCCTTCGGGTGGCTCGGTGTCGAGGGGGAGCGCGGCCGTCTCCGCGACGAGCAGGGTCTCCGGTTCCTCCGGTACGAATCCGGCGGCCCTGAGCCGGTCGGGAAGGTCGGCGGGGCGGTCGTGCGCGTACGTCTTCCACTCGAAGCTCCGGTCCAGCGCGCGGAAGAAGCGGACCTGCTCGGCGATCGCCGCGTCGGCCGTCCGCTGGTCGAGGTCCGACCACAGCACCCCGTTCCAGCCCGCCGCCGGGCCGATGTGACGCACCACGTCCCCGACCCGCTCGACCCGCGCCCCGGGCTCGTCGGGTCGTGCCTCGCGCCGCATCTGCTGGTCGAACAGGTGCCGTACCGCCGTTTGATCCATGCGCGTCACTTCAGCACCGGGGCGGTGGCCCGGCAACCGAAAAAATCCCTCCGCACATCAGAACACCCTTGCTATGGTGCGCCGGTGACCACGATCAAGAAGATGCAGATCACCTTCGACTGCGCGCAGCCGGTACGCGTCGCCCGTTTCTGGTGCGAGGTGCTCGGCTACGTGATCCCGGACGGCGCCGCGGACGACGAGTCGTGGTCGCTCGCGAGCGACCCGACCGGCGAGGGCCCGCGCCTGTACTTCCAGCGCGTCCCGGAGGGCAAGGTCGTCAAGAACCGGGTGCACATCGACGTACGCGTCGGGACGGGCCTTGTGGGGGACGAGCGGCTCGCCGTCCTCCAGGCCGAGGCGGACCGCCTGATGAAGCTCGGCGCGACGCATGTGCTGACGCAGCGCGCCGACGACGAGAACGAGTCGTGCATCACGCTGCAGGACATCGAGGGCAACGAGTTCTGCGTCGACTGACCAGGGCCGCCTACGCGTTCCCGTCCGCGGCCACCTGCCGCGCCCACCGGTAATCCGCCTTCCCGCTCGGCGAGCGCTGGATCGTATCCGTCACCACCAACTGGCGGGGGATCTTGTAACCGGCGAGGTGGCTGCGGCAGTGCGTCTGCACGGTGTCCAGGGTCAAGTGGTCCGCTCCAGCCATGAGTTGGACGACCGCCGCCACATGGTTGCCCCACTTCTCGTCCGGCACACCGGCCACCAGCGCGTCGTAGATGTCCGGATGGGACTTGAGGGCCTGCTCGACCTCCTCCGGGTACACCTTCTCGCCGCCCGTGTTGATGCACTGCGAGCCGCGTCCGAGGACCGTGACGATCCCGTCCGCGTCGACCGTCGCCATGTCACCGAGCAGCACCCAGCGCTCGTCGCCCTTCTGGAAGAACGTCTCGGCGGTTTTCGCGGGGTCGTTGTAGTAGCCGAGCGGGACGTGCCCGCGCTGCGCGATCCGGCCGACCTCGCCGACCGCGACCGGCTCGTACGTCGTCGGGTCCACCACCTGCGTACGGGAGTTGACCTGGACGTGGAAGCCGGAGCCCGCGCCCGAGCCGGCCGTCGCCGTGCCGTTGAAGCCGGACTCGGACGAGCCGAAGTTGTTGAGCAGCATGGTGTTCGGCACCAGCTCCTGGAACTGCGCGCGCACCGTGTCCGACATGATCGCGCCCGAGGACGAGACGCTGAACATCGATGAGCAGTCCGTGCCCTTCAGCGGTCCCCTCAGCGCGTCGATGAGCGGGCGCAGCATCGCGTCGCCCACCAGGGACACGCTCGTCACCTTCTCCTTCTCGATGGTGCGCAGCACCTCCTCCGGGGCGAACTTGCGATGGATGACCACGCGCTGACCGAAGTTGAAGCCGATGAACGCCGTGAGCGTCGACGTGCCGTGCATCAGCGGGGGAGTGGGGAAGAACGTGATGCCGTCACCGCCCGCCGCCACCCGCTCGGCCAGCTCCTCGGGCCGTGACACCGCCTCACCCGTGGGCGCTCCGCCGCCCAAGCCCGCGAAGAACAGGTCCTCCTGACGCCACATCACCCCCTTGGGCATGCCTGTCGTGCCGCCGGTGTAGATGATGAACTGGTCGTCGGGGGAGCGTGGCGCGAAGCCTCGCTCGGCCGAGGACTGCCCGGTCGCCTCCTCGAAGTCCACCGCCTTCAGCGGCGGCGCGTCCGCCTCGGAAGCACCCACCCGCACCAGATGCCGCAGCTTCTCCGTACGCGGCAGCGCCGCCGCCACGCGCGGCGTGAACTCCGTGTCGAAGACGAGCGCCGCGAGGTCCGCGTCCTGGTAGAGGTAGACCAACTCCTCCTCCACGTAGCGGTAGTTCACGTTCACCGGGACAACCCGCGCCTTGAGGCAGCCGAGCGCCGTCTGCAGGTACTCGATGCCGTT
Source organism: Streptomyces sp. NPDC002754 (assembly GCF_053592315.1). Classification (NCBI taxonomy): domain Bacteria; kingdom Bacillati; phylum Actinomycetota; class Actinomycetes; order Kitasatosporales; family Streptomycetaceae; genus Streptomyces; species Streptomyces sp. NPDC002754. The sequence continues at coordinate 76,638 of NZ_JBSFVM010000021.1, read as the reverse complement.
GTAGAGGTGCAGGCCCAGGTGCTCTCCGGGGCGTATGCCCGCCGCGATCAAGTGGTGTGCGACCCGGTTGGCCGCCGCGTCCAGCTGGGCATACGTGAGCCGGCGCTCCGCGCCCGTACCGGGATGATCCACGTAGACGAGCGCCTCGCGGTCAGGGACCACGTCGACGACCGACTCGAACAGGTCGGCAAGGTTGTACTCCACCGCGCTCCTCCTGATCCAGGCCACATCTCCTCTTGGCCCGTCATCAGAACAGAACAGGGGGTAAGGCGGAAGGGGCTCCGCACAAGAAATCTGACTGAGTGTCAGAAAACTCTTGAACTGGCACGTGAGCTACTGCAACCTGTTCCAGGTCCGAGGCTGCGGCTGACTGGAGGACCCCTCATGGGTGGGACCGAACATCTCGACGTCCGGCGCGAGGGCGCCACGCTCGTACTCACGCTCAACAGGCCGGAGGCGAAGAACGCGCTGTCCCTTCCGATGCTCGTCGGCCTCTACGACGGGTGGCTGGAGGCCGACGCGGACGACGCGATTCGCTCCGTCGTGCTCACCGGGGCGGGCGGTGCGTTCTGCGCCGGCATGGACCTCAAGGCGCTCGCGGGCAAGGGGATGGAGGGCGAGCACTACCGGGACCGGCTCAAGGCCGACCCCGATCTGCACTGGAAGGCGATGCTGCGCCACCACCGGCCGCGCAAGCCCGTCATCGCGGCGGTCGAGGGCCACTGCGTCGCGGGCGGCACCGAGATCCTTCAGGGCACGGACATCCGGGTGGCGGGGGAGTCGGCGACGTTCGGGCTCTTCGAGGTCAAGCGCGGCCTGTTCCCCATCGGCGGGTCGACGGTCCGGCTGCCGCGTCAGGTACCTCGCACCCACGCCCTGGAGATGCTGCTGACCGGGCGCCCCTATCCTGCGCCGGAGGCCGCCGCGATCGGGCTCGTCGGACGCGTCGTCCCCGACGGCACGGCGCTCGATACGGCCCTTGAGATCGCCGAACAGATCAACGCGTGCGGCCCGTTGGCCGTCGAGGCCGTCAAGGCGTCCGTCTACGAGACCGCCGAGATGACCGAAACGGACGGCCTCGCCTCGGAGTTGAAGCGCGGCTGGCCCATCTTCGACACCGCCGACGCGAAGGAAGGCGCCCGCGCGTTCACGGAGAAGCGACCCGCCGAATTCCGCCGCGAATGAGGCCCGCAACCGTGCCGTTCCGTCCCGTACGCCCATACGTCAAGGAGGCCTCATGACATCCACCGCCCAACCGGAGGTGCTGCGCGCGCCGTTGGTCGTGGAGTTCCCCTTCACCCGCTCCCTCGGCCCCGTCCAGTCCGCCTTCCTCAGCGGTCTGCGCGACCGCACCGTCCTCGGCGTGCGGACCGGCGACGGGAGGGTCATGGTGCCGCCGGTCGAATACGACCCCGTGACCGCGGAGGAGATCCGCGACCTCGTCGAGGTCGGCGCCACCGGAACCGTCACCACCTGGGCCTGGAACCCCGAACCGCGACGCGGCCAGCCCCTCGACACCCCCTTCGCCTGGATCCTCGTCAAGCTGGACGGCGCCGACACCGGCCTGCTGCACGCCCTCGACGCCGCGGGCCCCGACGCCGTGCACTCCGGCATGCGCGTCCGCGTCCGCTGGGCGGAGGAACGCGAGGGCGCCATCACCGACATCGCATGCTTCGAACCGTACGAGGGCGAGGACGCGCCCTCTCAACTGGTGCCGCACAGCGGCGAGTTCGAGGACGCCGTCACCGGCATCGTCGCCCCCGCCCGGCTCGACTACACGTACAGCCCCGGCGGCGCCCAGACCCGCTACATCAACGCCCTCGCCGACAACCGCACCGTCGGCGAACGCTGCCCCTCCTGCCACAAGGTCTACATCCCGCCCCGCGGCGCCTGCCCCACCTGCGGCGTCGCCACCACGGACCAGGTCGAGGTCGGGCCCGGCGGCACCGTCACCACGTACTGCATCGTCAACATCAAGGCGAAGAACCTCGACATCGAAGTCCCGTACGTCTACGCCCACATCGCGCTCGACGGCGCCGACCTCGCCCTGCACGGCCGCATCGGCGGCATCCCGTACGACCAGGTGCGGATGGGCCTGCGCGTCGAACCCGTCTGGACCGAGGGCGGTCGCTACCCCGACCACTACCGGCCCACCGGTGAACCCGACGCCGATTACGAGATCTACAAGGAGATGATCTGATGCGGCCGCCGATCCGGGACATCGCCGTCGTCGCCTTCGGGCAGACCGACCACACACGTACCTCCGACGAGCAGTCGGAAGTCGAGATGCTGATGCCCGTCCTGCACCAGGTCCTCAAGAGCACAGGACTGAAGACCAGTGACATCGGGTTCACCTGCTCGGGATCGAGCGACTACCTCGCCGGGCGCGCCTTCTCCTTCACCATGGCACTCGACGGCGTCGGCGCCTGGCCGCCGATCTCCGAGTCCCACGTCGAGATGGACGGCGCGTGGGCGCTGTACGAGGCGTGGACCAAGCTGCTGACCGGCGAGGCCGACACCGCGCTCGTCTACTCCTACGGAAAGTCCTCACCGGGCTCCGTACGCGACGTCCTCACGCGGCAGCTCGACCCGTACTACGTCGCCCCCCTGTGGCCCGACTCCGTCGCGCTCGCCGCCCTCCAGGCGCAGGCGCTGATCGACGGGGGACACACCGACGAGCCCGCGCTCGCCGGTGTCGCCGCCCGCAGCCGCGAGTCCGCCACCGGGAATCCGCACGCCCAACTGCGGGGGAGCGTGCCGCACGGCGATTACGTCGTAAATCCGCTGCGGACCGGGGACTGCCCGCCGGTCGGCGACGGCGCCGCCGCCGTGATCCTCGCCGCGGGCGACCGCGCACGGGAACTGTGCGAGCGGCCCGCCTGGATCCGCGGCATCGACCACCGCATCGAGGCCCACAGTCTCGGCGTGCGCGACCTCACCGACTCGCCCTCCACACGGCTCGCCGCCGAGAACGCGGGGGCCTTCGAACGGCCTGTGGACACCGCCGAGTTGCACGCCCCGTTCACCTCGCAGGAGGTCGTCCTGCGCCGCGCCCTGAGCCTCGGCGACGACGTGGACGTGAACCCGTCCGGAGGTGCGCTCGCCGCCAACCCGGTGATGGCCGCCGGGCTCATCCGCATCGGCGAGGCCGCCGCACGCATCCACGGCGGGAGCTCCCGGCGCGCCCTCGCCCACGCCACCTCCGGGCCCTGCCTCCAGCAGAACCTGGTCGCCGTACTCGAAGGGGAGGACCAGCGATGAGCAAGGCCGTGTCCAAGGAGCCGGTGGCCGTCGTCGGGATCGGGCAGACGAAGCACGTCGCCGCCCGCCGGGACGTGTCGATCGCGGGGCTCGTCCGCGAGGCCGCCCAACGAGCGCTGGAAGACGCCGAGTTGACCTGGGCCGACATCGACGCCGTCGTCATCGGCAAGGCGCCCGACTTCTTCGAGGGCGTCATGATGCCGGAGCTGTACCTCGCCGACGCCCTCGGCGCCGTCGGCAAACCGATGATGCGCGTGCACACGGCGGGATCCGTCGGCGGCTCGACGGCCCTCGTCGCCACCAACCTCATCGCGGGCCGCGTCCACGGCACCGTACTCACCCTCGCCTTCGAAAAGCAGTCCGAGTCGAACGCCATGTGGGGCCTCTCCCTCCCCATCCCGTTCCAGCAGCCGCTGCTCGCAGGCGCCGGCGGCTTCTTCGCCCCGCACGTACGCGCGTACATGCGGCGTACAGGCGCACCCGACACCGTGGGCTCCCTCGTCGCCTACAAGGACCGCCGCAACGCCCTGAAGAACCCCTACGCGCACCTCCACGAGCAGGACATCACCCTGGAGAAGGTGCAGGCGGCGCCCATGCTCTGGGACCCCATCCGCTACTCCGAGACCTGCCCCTCCTCCGACGGCGCCTGCGCCATGATCCTCACCGACCGCGCGGGAGCGCGGCGCTCGCCGAGGCCGCCCGCCTGGATGCACGGCGGCGCCATGCGCAGTGAACCGACGCTCTTCGCGGGCAAGGACTTCGTCTCCCCGCAGGCCGGCAAGGACTGCGCCGCCGATGTGTACCGGCAGGCCGGGATCGCCGACCCGCGCCGCGAGATCGACGCCGTCGAGATGTACGTGCCGTTCTCCTGGTACGAGCCGATGTGGCTGGAGAACCTCGGGTTCGCGGACGAGGGCGAGGGCTGGAAACTCACCGAGTCGGGTGTCACGGAGCTCGACGGGGACCTCCCCGTCAACATGTCGGGCGGTGTCCTTTCCACCAACCCCATCGGTGCCTCCGGAATGATCCGCTTCGCCGAAGCGGCACTCCAGGTGCGCGGGCAGGCCGGGGAACACCAGGTCGACGGCGCGCGGAAGGTCCTCGGGCACGCCTACGGAGGCGGCTCGCAGTTCTTCTCCATGTGGCTCGTCGGCTCCGAACCACCCACCGGCTGAACGGACGTTGACCTTCAGGCCCTTCGCGGCCTGTGCGCGGCACGGACCGATCGCTAGGCTGGCGCACGGACGACGAACCGGGAGGAGCACGGACGTGGCCGAGAGCACCATCGACCAGCACCCGCTCATGGGGTGGCAGAAGCCGGACCTGGACCTCAGCAAAGCGGACTGGCGGTCCAGCAGCGGGGGGCAGGGCGATGTCCAGATCGCCTTTGTCGAAGGCTTCATCGCGATGCGGAACGGCGGACACCCAGAGAGCCCGTCCCTGATCTTCACGCCGGCCGAGTGGGGGGCGTTCGTAAGCGGTGCCCGAGGGGGCGAATTCGACCTGACGTAGTCGCTTTCGCGACTCTTCGCCGACGTGGTTCCGACACGGGACCAACGGCTCTGTCCTGTGGCCCGGTCATTTGCGAGCCTGGTCACAGGAACAGCCGGTCAATGAGGGCGCGGCGACGCGCCCGGTGTCGGAGGCGAAGAGATCATGCCAAGCCCGCACAACCTGCCCGTCCTCGCCGCGGTGGACGGCTCCGACGACAGTCTCCGCGCCCTGGAGTGGGCGCTCGCCGAGGCGGCCCGACGGGGCGCCGAGCTGCGCGTCGTACATGTACAGCAGTACGCGCCGTTCCTCCAGGCGGAGGTGCTCGTGGCGGACTTCGACGAGGAGCCCGAGAACGACACCGTGCTCGCCGAGCTGCGCAAGAACCTGGAGGGGCGCGAGGGGCTGCCACCGCTCGAGTTCATCAGCCGGGTCGGTCTGCCGGCCGCGGTGCTGTCCGAGATGAGCGCCGAGGCCCAGCTCCTCGTGGTCGGCTCACGTGGGCGCGGCGGCTTCGCGGGTCTTGTGCTGGGCTCGAACAGTGTGTCGCTGGCGCGCGACGCGGCCTGCCCCGTCGTCGTGGTGCCACCACCGGGACGCGAGGTGCACGGAGACGCGGCGGCGGCGCAGGGCCCGCGCGTCGTGGTCGGGCTCAAGGCGGACGCGCCGGACCACGCGACGCTGGCCTTCGCGTTCGCGCACGCGGCCCGTGCGGGCGCCCGGCTCCAGGTCGTCGTCGCGTACCCGTGGCCGGTCCTGGCCTGGACGGCGTACGGGGACTTCACGCCCACCGCCGTCGACCAGGAGGCGACCGAACGCGACACGCTTCGAGTGGCCGATGAGACTCTCGCCGAACTACGTGACTCTCACCCTAAAGTTGAGGTTGAGGTTTTGGTGTTGCCGGGGGACGCGGCGGGCCATCTCGTCGAGAACTCGCGCGACGCGGAACTGGTCGTGGTCGGCCGCCACCGCCGCCGCCTCACCCGCCCCGCCCCGATGCTCGGCTCGGTCACACACGCGGCGCTGCTGCACGCGGCAGGCCCTGTCGCAGTGGTCCCGCCCGAGGACGACTGAGCCCTGACAACCGGGTCGCGCCGCGCTCAGCGCAGTACGACACAACCGCGCCCGGCCAGCTCGTCGAGCAGGCCGGGCGCGAAGCGCACGTCGTTCCAGCGCACGTCGAGCTTCTCCAGGCCGGGCAGCTCCGCGACCCACCCCGGCACCTCACGCAGCCGATTGCCGCGCAGGTCGACCCTGCGCAGGCGAGGCAGACCGCGCAGCGCCTCGGGCACGACGGTGAACGCGTTGTCCCGCAGCTCCGCCTCCCGCAGCTCCGCCAGATCCCGCACGGACGCGGGAAGTGCGGAGAGTCGATTGCCCCGCAGCCACAGCTCCCGGAGCGCGCTGAGCCCGCCGATGCCGTCCGGCAGCGCGTCGAGCCGGTTGTGCTGGGCGCGCAGCTCCACGAGACCGGTCATCGCGCCGAGCGTGGAGTGCAGCGCCGTCAGCCGGTTCTCCCCGACATTCAGATACGCGAGCCGGTGGAGAGCGCCGAGCGATTCGGGCAGCGCGGTGAGCCGGTTGTCGTGCAGATACAGAAAACGGCTCAGGCCGGTGAGGTCGCCGAGCTCCGCCGGGACCGAGGTGAGCCGGTTGTGCCCGAGGTCGAGGGTGTGCAGGCGCGTCAGCGTGCCGACGCGTGCGGAAAGATGTGCGAGCCGATTGTCGGCGAGCAGCAGGACCTCAAGGTCGGGATGGCGCCACACCTCGTCGGGTACGGCGTCCAGGTCGCCCCGCCAGCGGTCGAGCACCGTCACTGTCATGGACGCGTACCTTAGCGGCACCGCGTCGGTACCGGTTTTCGTACCGAGAATGGCGCATCACGCTCCGGCGGGGGCGCCCCGGCGTACGCTGAGGTGCCTGGAAGCCGTGGTGCGCGACCGTGCCGCGGGTGGGGGTGCGCCATGGTGCGGAGCGATGGCCGGGGCAGCCGGAAGCTGTTCGAGCGGGACGGTGAACTCGCCGTCGTGGACGCGGTGTTGGACGAGCTGACCGGGATCCCGCGGGACGGCGGAGAGCCCCCGGACCGGCCGCACGGTGCGCTGCTCGCCGTCGCCGCGACCGCCGGACTCGGCAAGACCAGCCTCCTCGCCGAAGTACGCCGCAGGGCCGCCGCCAAGGGCTGCACCGTCCTGTACGCACGCGGCGGCGACCAGGAACAGGGCGTCGCCTTCCACGTGGCCCGCCAGCTCCTCCAGCCGCGCCTCGCCGCCGCCTCCTCAGCCGACCTCCGCACCACACTGGGCGGTTGGTACGCGATCGTGGGCCCCGCCCTCGGCCTGTGCGCCCCCACCGAAGGCGCGCCGCCCGACCCGCAGGGCCTGCGCGACGGCCTCGACTGGGTGCTCACCCACCTCGCCGTACAGCAGGCCCCCATGGTCCTCGTCCTCGACGACGCCCACTGGGCCGACCCGGAGTCCCTGAGCTGGCTCGCCGCGTTCGCCCCGCGCGCCGAGGAACTGCCGCTGCTGCTCGTCGTCGCCTACCGCCCGGAGGAGCTCCCGGACCACGCCGAGGCCCTACGCGGCCTTCCGGGCCGCTCGGGCCGGCGCGCACTCGGACTCGAACCGCTCAGCGCCACCGCCGTCGCCGGACTCGTCCGCGAATCCCTCGGCGGCCACGCCGACGACGCGTTCTGCCGCGAATGCTGGGCCGTCACCGCGGGCAACCCCTTCGAAGCGGTCGAGCTGACCGCGAAGGTGCGCGACCGCGGCCTCGTCCCCACCGAGACCGGCGCCCACCTGCTGCGCGACCTCGCCGCCGCGGCCAAGGGCAGCGGACTCGTCGCCCGCATCGAACGCCTCGGCACCTCCACCGTCCGCTACGCGTGGGCCTGCGCCGTGCTCGGCACCGAGTTCCCGCCCGAACTCGCCGCCAACGTCGCCGGATTGGGCCCCGAAGAGGCGGCCGACGCCACCGACCGGCTGCGCACCGCCCGCGTACTCAAAGGCGTGGACTCCCTCGAATTCGTCCACCCGCTCATCGCCACCGCCGTCTACCGCGCCATCCCCGGCGGCATCCGCGTCGCGCTGCACGGGCAGGCCGCCTGGACCGTCCTCGACGCGGGCCTCGGCCCCTGCGCCGCCGCCCGGCACCTCCTGGAGACCCACCCCGAAGGCGACTCATGGGTCGTGCGTCAACTGCGCGCCGCCGCCGCCGAGACCATCCGCGCGGGCGCCCCCGACGCCGCCCGCCGCGACCTCGCCCGCGCCCTGCGCGAACCCCCGGCCTTCGACGGCCGCGCCGCCGTCCTCTACGAACTCGGCAGCGCCTCCCTGCTCACCGGGCCCGCCACCACCGTCAACCACCTGCGCGCCGCCCTCGAAGAACCCATCACCGACCCGGCGCTGCGGCACGGCATCGTCTACCGCCTCTCCCAAGTCCTCGCCCACACCGACCGGTTGGCCGAGGCCTCCGAGACCCTCGCCCGCGAGATCCGGGTCACCGACGACCCGCGCGTACGCCTGCGCATGCAGGCCGAACAGTTCATGTGGGACGCCTTCCGCGCCGACGAACCCGACTCACCGGCCCGCTCCCGGCGCCTCGCCAAACTCGCCGACCGGCTCACCGGCCGCGACCTCACCGAGCGCTACCTCATCGGCCTGCGCACCTGGGACGCCACCCTGCGCGGCGAACCCGCCGACACGGTGATCCAGCACGCCGAGCGCGCACTGGCAGGCGGCCTGCGCTGGACCGCCGACGAGGACCGCGGCTTCGAGGTCCCCGTCCTCGTCGCCATGGCCCTCCTCTACGCCGACCGGCCGGGCCGCACCGAGGAACTCTTCGTCGAGGGCATCGCCGACTTCGAGCAGGCCGGCTGGCGCGGTGCCCACCTCTCTTTCGCCTACACACTCCTCGGCTACGTCCGCTACCGGCGCGGGCGGCTCGCCGAGGCCGAGGACTTCGTCCGCGCGGGCCTGCGCCTCGCCCGCCGCGTAGGACCCGGCACCCCCGCCCACTGGTACGCCGTCGGCACCCTCGTCGAGGTGCTGCTCGCGCGCGGCCGGGCCCCCGAGGCCAAGGAGGTCGCGGAGGAACACGCCTTCGGCCCGCCGTTCCCCGCCGCCGTCGTCTTCCCCGACGCTCAGACCGTGTACGGGGAACTCCTCCTCGCGCTCGGCCGCACCGAGGACGCCGCCGAAGAGCTCGCCGCCGCGGGCCGCCGCCTCGACCCGCGCGGCATGCGCAACCCCGCGTGGTGCCCCTGGCAGCTGCACCTCGCCCGCGCCGAGGCGCCCGATGCGCCCGAGCGGGCCCGGGCCCTCGCCGAGGAAGCCGTCGAGCGGGCCCGGCACTACGGGGCGCCGTCCGCCGTGGGCCAGGCGCTGCGCACCGTGGCCGAGGTCTCCGCCGGCACCGATCGCGCCAAGCTCCTGGAGGAGTCCGTCGCCCACCTGGAGCGCTCACCCGCGGCCTACGAGCTGGCTTGCTCGCTCGTCGCCCTCGGCGCGGAACTGCGCCGCAAGGGCCGATCCAAGGAAGCCGCGGACCACCTCTACCGAGGGCTCGACGCGGCGGTCGGCTGCGGCGCCGACGGCTTGGCCCAGCAGGCCCGCGACGAGCTGGCCGCGGCGGGGCTGCGGCCCCGGCCCCTGCACGGCGCGCTCACGGACACGCTCACCGCGCGGGAGCGGGCTGCGGCCCGCGGCGCGGCGCGCGGCCTGTGCCCGTCGGAAGTCGCCGCGGCGCTTCATCTGGACGAGCCGACCACGGTCCGACTGCTCTCCGCGGCGTACCGGAAACTGGGCACGAACCCGTCGGGGATAGCCGCCGCGCTGGACGTCACGCCCCCCTGACCCATCGCCGTACCGTGGGTACCGCAGTGACCGACCCGACGCCGAGAGTGGCGGAACGTCGACGTACCATTGAGCGCATGTCCTTCCTCCGCCGCCGCGCTGCCACCCCCGCGGGTCCCGACTTCGACGTCCTGGCCATGGACCCGGGCGACTGGCCGGGCAACCTGGGCGCCGGCCTGCTGCCCGCCCCCGACGGAACGTGCCAGGGCGTGTTCCTGCGCTACGACCTGTTCGGCGGCCGCGGCCCCGCGATGGTCATCGGCAATCTGCCCGAGGGCTCCCCGGCCCGCGAGGTCGGCGAGGGCGAGATTCCCTTCGAGGTCGCCCAGCTCCTCGTGGCGCTCGAGAACGACGAGGAAGTCACCGTCACCGACGTGGAGGACGTCCCGGTGATGCAGGGCGACAACCTCCTCGTGGTGCGCCGCCTGAAGCTCTCCGAGACGCGGATCTCCTGCGTCCAGTTCGACCGCAGTGACAATGTGCTGGTGACCATCGCGTCCTGGGACCGCCCGATCACGGACGACCTGTACGCGCTGCTCAAGCCGCTGCCGGCGGAGCTGTTCCAGCAGGGCTGAGCAGCGCGCACGTCAGGCCCTCAGGACACGGTCGACGGCAGCACCCGCACATCCGCCGCCCGCACCCACGCGACGCGGTGCCCGAACTGGATCTCGTAGTACACGTCCTTGCCCTTGACCACCTTGTGCGACGAGGTGTCGAACGTGGGGGAGTAGAAGTACTCACCCTTCGTGGTTCCGCCCGTCGCATAGCGCTGGCCCGACAGCAGCTTGTACGGCAGCGGCGAGATCGCCTGCGGCGTCATCCCCGACGGGTAGGCATCCTTCTCCGGGTAGGCCCGCCCGTACACCGGGACCTCGCTCGCACCAGGCTTCGGCGTGACCACAAGTCCCTTGGCCGGTACGGCGGTCGGCTGCCCGGACGGGTTCTTGAACCAGGCCTTCTGGCCCAGGTACCAGATGGCCGTCCAGTCGCCCTCGCGGCCCGCGACCGCGTACTGCTGGCCCGCCGAGACCCGCGACGCCATGTCGTTGACGTCGATCGTCGAGGGCTCGCCACCCGGGCGCAGCCCGATGTCCTTGATCAGAGGGGCGTCCTCGCTGGGCTCCGAGTAGAGCCGCACCGCGCTCGAACCGTGCGGCGCGCAGGCCACGCCCGCCTTCTCGCAGCCCGTGAACTTCGGCTGGTTCTCGTCGAATTCGGGAGCGACGGTCACGAGGCCGCCCTTCGGCCCCGCCGACTGGTGGAACGGCTTGCCCATCAGCGCGAAGTAGTGCGACCAGTCCCAGTACGGGCCCGGGTCCGTGTGCATCGACTTGATCGTGGACGTCGTCGGGCCCGGCACCGTGTCATGACCCAGGATGTGCTGCCGGTCCAGCGGGATGCCGTACTTCTTCGACAGGTACTTCACCAGGCGCGAGGAGGACCGGTACATCTCCTCCGTGTACCAGGAGTCCGGCTGCGCGAGGAAACCCTCGTGCTCCAGGCCGATCGACTTCGCGTTGACGTACCAGTTGCCCGCGTGCCAGCCGACGTCCTTGTTCTTGATGGACTGCACGATGTGCCCGTCCGTCGAGCGCAGCGAATAGTGCCACGCCAGATACGTCTTGTCCTGGACCAGCTTGAGCGTCTGCTCCCACGTCGACTCCGTGTCATGGATGACGATGTAGTCGATGCTCTGGTCCTTCGGACGGTCCGCGAGATCGTGATTGCCGTAGTCGTCGTTGCCGTTCTCGTCCTTGAACTCCTCGTACGGCGCCGGGATCCACTCGCACGACACCGTCTTCGGACACTCGGTGCCGCCCGCGTCCGCCTTGCGCAGGCCCATCTTCTCGATCTGCGCGGCCTGCGGCTCGGCGTCGGGGCGGGCGCGGAGGGCGACCTGCTGGCCGGCGTCCGTGGTGCGACGCTCTCCGTCGCGGATCACCGCGAACACATCGTTCGCGTACGTGCCCGCCGTCGCGGCGTCGTCCGCGCCGGAGAACTTCGCGACCGCTCCGTACCAGTCGGCGGGCCGGTCGCTGAGCGGCTTGCCGAGCTTCTTCTGGGCGGCCGCGAGGAGGGCGGCGCCACCCCGCACATTCGCCGCCGGGTCGCCGCGCAACTGCTCCGCCGACAGGCCGGTGAGCTCCGCCGCGCGCGGCAATGTCCGCAGCCGCGCCGGGAGTTGGGTGTTCGTCGGCACGGCTGCGGAAGCTTTGAGCGGAGACCGCGAGTCGTCGCCGCGCGCGTCGCCCTCCGCCTCGCTGTGCCGCGCCACGTCCGCCAGCGCGGCGCGCGCGTCCGTCAAGTGCATGGGGCCGTAACCACCGGTGACGCTCGGCGCCCCGCCGTGCGCGTCCCACCGCGACTGCAGATAAGACACACCGAGGAGGACGCTCTGCGGCACCCGGTACTCGGCCGCCGCCGAAGCGAACGCCCCTTGCAACCGGCCCGAAGGGGCCTGGGCCGAGGCGCCGGGCGGGGCCGCACCGAGCAACGGCAGCAGGAGCGCCACCACACCGACGGTGCCACCCGCCACCCGCACACCCGCACGGGAACGTCTTTCGCTGGAGTTTCGGGACAACGGTGCCTCCTGGGAACGCCGGGTTCGGAATGCTGCACGGTGCCTGCGGGCCGATGAGGCTCAGTGCTATCGGCCCGCCGACGATCCGTCAATCATGCGGTGCCCAGCGAAGTTTCCCCCGGATTTCCGGCCCGTGCCCCGTGCCCACCCGTGCCCCGTGCCCATCGGCCCGGACATACGAAGATCCGCGGTGCGCCCTGATACTTCCGGGCGCACCGCGGATCTCTGTCCCCGTCAGCGAGTGCCGACTGCCGCTCGCACCGCCTTGCGGGCCATATTGCAGTCGTCGTGCAGGCGGCGCAGCAACAGCCGCTGCTCCTCACCGGACGGCGCAGCACCGGGATGGGCCTGAACCGACGGTGCCGCCGGGGTCTGTTCGTGCAGGGAACGCTGCACGGCCGTCTCGTACGTACGGATCTCCCGTGTCAGTACGAGCATGAGGTTGACCAGGAACGCGTCGCGCGACGCGGGCCCGCCGGACTGCGCGAGCTGACTGATCTGACGCCGCGCCACCGGCGCGTCGCCGAGCACGGACCAGAGCGTCGCCAGGTCGTAGCCCGGCAGGTACCAGCCCGCGTGCTCCCAGTCCACGAGCACAGGACCGGTGGGAGCCAGCAGCACGTTCGACAGCAGGGCGTCGCCATGGCAGAACTGGCCCATCCCGCCGCGGCCCGCGGTGTGCGCGATCCCGTGCAGCAGCTTCTGCAGGTCGCCCATGTCCCGGTCCGTGAGCAGGCCCAGGTCATGGAAGCGGTTGATCCGCGCCGCGTAGTCCAGTGGGGCGTCGAAGGTGCCCGCCGGCGGCCGCCACTGGTTGAGCCGGCAGATCGCACCGAGTACGGCACGCACGTCCGCCCGCGGCGGAGCCTCGACCGGGTGGCGCTGCAGGGCCGCCACCCGGCCGGGCATCCGCTCGATCACCAGCGTGCCGTTGTCGGGGTCCGCGGCGATGAGCCGGGGCACCCGCACCGGGGGCCGGTGTCGGACGAACGAGCGGTATGCGGCTATTTCGTGCCGGATCCGCGCCTGGTAGGCGGGGGCCTGGTCCAGTAAACACTTCGCGACGGCGGTGCTGCGCCCTGTCGTTCCGACGAGGAGCACGGAGCGCGGGGAGCGGCGCAACACCTGCACCGGATGGAACTCCGGGCAGATCCGGTGCACCGACGCGATCGCCGTGCGCAGTTGGGCGCCCTGAGGGCCGGACAAGTCGAGTCTCCCGCTGAGCGGTTGCTGGCCGAGCCCCGGGGCGCGACGCGGCCGGGCGATGCCGTTCAGCGTCGGAGCCGCGGGCCGCGCGGGGTCGAGGTACGGGCCGCTTCCGCCGACCGCCGGGCGGGCGGGGCGCTGCGGCCGGGGTGGGGCGGACACGGAGGACGATGCTGCGTACATGGGCGAAACAGATCCCTTCGTGTGCCAGTGAGTTGCCTGCGCCGTCCCGGCCCGGCCGGCTCGGTACACCCTGGGGAATGCCCTGTTGTGACCGGGTCGGGGTGGCGCACTCCTACCTGACACCAGGCGCCCAAGAGCACAACAGCTGGCGCACCCTGGCGAACCCTGGCGAATAGTCGCCCTGCAACTGACAGAGGGCTACTGTCAATTTCAGCCGAGAACCTGGGGGCTTACGTGAACGGACAACCCAACACCCGCCTGAACGACCTGTTCGGCCTGGCCGGCTGGTCCAAGGGCGAACTCGCGAGACTGGTCAACCGGCAGGCCGCGGCCATGGGCCACGCGCAGCTGGCGACCGACACCTCGCGGGTGCGGCGGTGGATCGACATGGGAGAGATCCCGCGCGATCCGGTGCCCAGGGTGATGGCGGCGCTGTTCACCGAGCGACTCGGCCGTGTCGTGACCATCGAGGACCTCGGTCTCGTCCGACACGGGCGCGTAGGGAAGCGGCAAGGCGGCGGCCTGGAGGAACAGGGCCCCGATGGCGTGCCGTGGGCGCCCGAGCGGACAGCGGCGGTCCTCACCGAATTCACGGGAATGGACCTCATGCTCAACCGACGCGGCTTGGTGGGCGCGGGTGCCGCGCTCGCCGCAGGCTCCGCACTCAGCAGCGCCATGCACGACTGGCTGCACACCGACCCGGCTCTCGCGGCCGACGCACCCAGGATCAACGATCCCCTGTCCCACCCGGCGGCCGCCGACACGGCCGGGTTCGACCGCTACGAGGCGGCACCCATCGGGTCCCAGGAGATCGAGGAACTGGAGCGCTCGGTCGAGGTGTTCCGGGCCTGGGATGCCTCCCGCGGCGGCGGGTTGCAGCGCAAGGCGGTCGTCGGCCAGCTCAACGAAGTCGGCGGAATGCTCTCCTACCGTCACCCCGACCATCTGCAGCGGCGCCTGTGGGGCGTCGCCGCCAATCTCGCCGTCCTCGCGGGCTGGATGTCCCACGACGTCGGCCTGGAACCCACGGCGCAGAAGTACTTCGTCATCGCCGCGCACGCCGCGCGCGAGGGCGGGGACCGGCCGCGGGCCGGCGAGGCACTGTCGCGGGCCGCCCGCCAGAAGATCCACCTCGGCGCGCCCGACGAGGCGCTCGACCTCATGAAGCTCGCCAAGTCCGGCTCCGGCGAACAGGTGTTGCCGCGTACGAAGGCGATGCTCTGCACCATCGAGGCCTGGGCGCAGGCATCCCTGGGCAAGGGCCAGGCGATGCGCCGCACACTCGGTCAGGCGGAGGAGCTCTTCGTCTCCGACCGGGGCGATGTGCCGCCGCCGACCTGGATGCAGATGTTCGACGAGGCGGACCTGCACGGCATGCAGGCGCTCGCCTACCGCACACTCGCCGAGCACGAGCCGGCCGCCGCCGTCATCGCGCAGCGGCACGCCCAGGAGGCCCTGGCGCTGCGTGCGGGCGGCAGGGACCGCTCGAAGATCTTCGACCACCTGTCGATGGCGTCGGCCTGCTTCATCGCCGACGACCCTGAACAGGCGGACAGGTACGCGCGGTTGGCGCTCAACTCGATGGGTTCCAACTCCTCGCACCGCACCTGGGACCGGCTGCGCGAGATGTACCGGCTCACCGGTCACTACGCGGACTACCCGAAGATCGACGACCTGCGGCAGGAGATCAAGCTGGCGCTGCCGAGGACGTCGGGGAAGCGGGTTCAGGCGTAACCACCGTCGTCAGGAACCGATCCTGGCGACGAGAACACAGGCGTCGTCCTCGCGCTCGCCCTGACCGAACTCCTCCCGGAGCACGCTCACGCACTCCTGCGCGTCACGGGCCGCGGACAGCGGCTGCGCCAGCGCGAGCAGTCGGCCCGCGGACGCCGTCGAGCCACGGCGTGGCACGAGTCCGTCCGTGTGCAGGAGCAACAGGTCTCCGGCGCGCAGCGGCTCTTCGGCCTGCCCATAGACGGCGCCGGACGCGGCACCGAGGAGGACGCCGTCGGGTGGCGTGAGCGCACGCCCCGTCCCGTCGCGGAACAGCAGCGGGGCGGGGTGTCCCGCCTGCGCCCACGCCAGTGTGCGGGCCGCGGGGTCGTAACGGCAGCACAGGGCGCTGCCAAGCGCGGGCTGCGCGGACGAGTCGAGGAGGTGGTTGAGGGAGCCGAGCAGCTCGCCGGGCGGGGTGTCGCACATCGCCATGCCGCGGACCGCGCCGAGCAGCATCGCCATGCCGGAGGCGACGGCCACGCCGTGCCCGGTGAGATCGCCGACGGTCAACAGGGTGCGTCCGCCCGGCAGTTCGAGTGCGTCGTACCAGTCGCCGCCGACGAGGTTGCCGGCGGAGGAGGGAAAGTAGTGGGCGGCCAGGTCGAGGCCGCCGGGTTCGCTGTGCGGGAGCCGCAGAGAGCCACGCCACGGCGGTAGCACGGCTTCCTGCAGCTCGACCGCGAGCCGGTGCTCGGTCTGCGCGATGTGCCGCTGGCGCTGGAGCGAGTCACGGGTCTCGCTCACCGTGCGCTGGCTGCGGCGCAGTTCGCTGACGTCGCGTACGACCGCCCACATCGAAGCGGTCGCACCGTCGGCGTCGAGCACGGGCTCGCCCATCATGTGCACCGTGCGCACGGAACCGTCCGGGCGCACGACGCGGAACTCCCCGTCGATCGGTTTGCCGTCGATCAGGCAGTCGGTGACCATCGCGGTCAGCCTCGGCTGGTCGTCGGCGTGCACCAGGGCCGGCAGCTCGTCGAGCGTGAGCGCGGGCGCGGCGGGGTCCCTGCCGAGGATCTGGTACAGCTCGCCGGACCAGGTGGCCTCGTCGGTCAGCAGGTTCCACTCGGCGCTTCCCACCCGGCTCAGCAGGGAGCCGGGTGGCGGCGTCGCGGTGGCCCGCTGGGGCGGCAGGCCCGCCAGGGGGGCGGGGCCCTCCCGCAGCTGTGCCAAGTGTCGGTCGAGGTCGCTGAGTTGGTGCACCGCCAGCTCGTAGAGGGCGCGCTGCCAGCGGGACTCGGGGTCTGCCTCGTCCGTCATCACCGATTCGCGGCGCACCGCGTCGACGTCGCCGAGAAGGCGACGCGTCTGCGAGATCAGCGCGTCGACGGCGCCACGCTCCGGCGGTTGGCCGGCGGGGCGGTCCGCGAACGTGTGGGACGGCATGAGGAAACTCCGATGCGGGCGCAGATGGCCAGGGCTGACGGAAGGACCGCTAACGACTCTGGCACAGGCCGCGTTGCCCCGTAAGGGATTTGGCCATACACGATGCGGTGGTGCCTATGACATATGCCCTTGTCCTCCAGGTGGGCTCTTTTGTGGACTCCGTTCGAACGTGTGGTCGGGGATGGCGTATGCCCTGTTCATACGTCCGGTGATCCGTGCCCCACCGATCGGCGTAGCGAAACCTACGTACGCAGCCAGGCCGCCGTATCGCCCGGCAGTCGCCCGTCGCCGTCCAGGGAGTCGCTGGTCAGCAGCACCTCTTGGTGGAGCGGGAGTCGGGCGGGCTCCGTACCGAGGTTCACGACACAGACGAGGCCGTGTCCGCGGGCGAATGCGAGCACGTCCTCGGGCGCGCTCAGCCACGTCAACTCGTCGCCGAGAAAGTCCGGTTGGCATGCCCTCATGTGCAGTGCGCTCCGGTACAGCGAGAGCATCGAGCGCGGGTCGCCCTCCTGGCGCTCGACGGCGTACGCCCCCCAGTCGGGCGGCTGCGGCAACCAGGCCCCGCCCGAATCCCCGAAGCCGTACGTCGGTCCGTGCGCGGTCCACGGCAGCGGCACACGGCAGCCGTCGCGGCCGGGGTCGACGCCGCCCGAGCGGGTGTGCATCGGGTCCTGGATGTGCGCGCGCTGCACCTCCACCTCGGGAAGCCCCAACTCCTCGCCCTGGTACAGGTATACGGAGCCGGGCAGGGCGAGCGAGAGCAGCGCCGCCGCCCGCGCCCGGCGCAGGCCAAGACCGAGGTCGGTGGGGGTGCCGAACCGTTTGGTGGCGAAGTCGAAGCGGGTGTCGGCGCGGCCGTAGCGGGTGACCGTGCGGGTCACGTCGTGGTTGCACAGCACCCACGTCGCGGGCGCGCCCACCGGAGCGTGGTAGGCGAGGGTGGCGTCAATGGACGCGCGGAGCTCGGCGGCGCCCCAGGGGCGGGTCAGGAAGTCGAAGTTGAAGGCGGTGTGCAGCTCGTCGGGGCGCAGGTAGCGGGCGAAGCGCTCCGGGTCCGGGATCCACAACTCGCCGATCAGGACCCCGTCGTAGTCGTTCGCGACGGCCCGCCAGGAGCGGTAGACGGCGTGCAGCTCGTCGCGGTCGACGTAGCCGCTCGTGTCGTCGTCGCCGGCCGCGTCGGCGAGCGCCGGGTCCTTGGCGAGCAGCGCCGCGGAGTCCACCCGTACGCCGGCCGCGCCCCGCTCGAACCAGAACCGCAGCACCTCCTCGTGCTCCCGGCGCACCGCCGGATGCGCCCAGTTGAGGTCCGGTTGCTCCGGCGTGAACAGGTGCAGGTACCACTCGCCGTCCGGGACCCGGGTCCAGGTGGCGCCCGAGAACTGGGAGGGCCAGTTGTTCGGTGGCAGCTCGCCGTGTGTGCCGCGCCCCGGCCTGAAGTGGAACAGCTCACGCTCCGGGCTTCCCGGGCCCGCCGCCAACGCGGCCCGGAACCACGGGTGTTGATCCGACACATGGTTCGGCACGATGTCCACGATCACGCGGATGCCGAGGTCCCGCGCCTCCGCGATGAGCTTCTCGGCCTCGGCGAGGGTGCCGAACGCCGGGTCGATCGCCCGGTAGTCCGCCACGTCGTAGCCGCCGTCCGCGAGCGGCGAGCGGTACCAGGGCGTGAACCAGATGGCGTCGACGCCGAGCCCGGCCAGATACGGCAGGCGGGCCCGGACGCCGGCGAGGTCGCCGGTGCCGTCCCCGTCGCCGTCGGCGAAGCTGCGGACGTACACCTGGTAAATGGCAGCACTGCGCCACCAGTCGTCGGCCACCACTAAGGGGTCCTTTCGCGAAAGGTGTGACAGGAGGAGTGCGGAGTCAGCCCTTGAGGCCGCCGGCGGTCAGGCCGCTCATGATGTTCCGCTGGAAGAGCAGGAAGAGGAGGAGCGTCGGCACGGACGCGATGGTGAGCGCGGCGATCAGCTGGTTCTGCGGGACGCCGTTGGACAGCGAGTAGATGCCGACGTTCAGCGTCTGCTTCGCCGGGTCAGGCAGCGTCAGCATCGGCCACAGGAAGTCCTTCCATACGCCGACCACCGCGAAAATGGAGACGACGCCGAGGATCGGCCGGGAGATCGGCAGCACCACCGAGCGCAGTGTGCGCAGCGACGAGGCGCCGTCGATGGACGCGGCGTCGAGCAGCTCCCGCGGGATCGAGTCGAAGAACCGCTTGAGCAGGAAGATGTTGAAGGCGTTCGTGACGGACGGCAGCCAGATCGCCCAGGGGCTGTTCAGCAGGTTGCGCTCGAAGATCGGCACGTCGAGGACCGTCAGATACTGCGGGACGACGAGCACGGTCGCCGGGATCATCAGCGTCGCCAGCATCATGCCGAGGATGACGTTGCCGAAGAGCGGGCGCAGCTTGGACAGCGAGTAGGCGGCGGCGACGTCGAGCACGAGCTGGAAGGCGAGCGCGCCGAACGCGTAGTAGAGGGTGTTGAAGAGGAGCTTGGCGAGGTCCATGACCTGCCATGCGGACTGGTAGTTCTTCGGGTGCACACTGTCCGGTACCAGCGTCGGCGGGGACTGGACGATCTCCGCCGTGGTCTTGAGGCCGCCGGTCACCATCCAGTACAGCGGGCCGAGGAAGACCAGCGTGAAGAGGGTCATGGTGAGGCCGAAGACCGTCCAGTAGACGATCCTGCCGCGGCGCCGGCCGAGCTGGGCGGGGGAGATCAGGGTGCGGGGGCGCATGGTGTCGGTGGCCATGGGTGCCATCTCCTCAGTCGTCCGATGCGCGGCTCAGTCGTACGTACACCGCGGAGAACCCCGCGAGCAGGACGAGCAGGACGAGGCCCAGGGCCGCCGCGCCGCCGTAGTTGTTGAAGTTGAAGGCGTACTGGTAGATCAGATAGACGACCGTGGTCGTGGAGCCCTCGGGGCCCGCGCCGTTCGTCAGCAGGAACGGCTCCGTGAAGACCTGCATCGTCGCGATGATCTGCATCAGGAACATCAGCGAGAGGATCAGCCGCGTCTGCGGGATCGTCACGTGCCAGATCTTGCGCCACAGCCCCGCGCCGTCCAGCTCCGCGGCCTCGTACAGCTCGCCGGGGATGCCTTGGAGCGATGCCAGATAGATGAGCGTCGCGCCGCCCATGTTCATCCACGTCGCCGCGATGACGACGGACAGCATCGCGGTGTCGGTGGACTGCAGCCACTGCTGCTCCGGTATCCCGAAGACGCCGAGGATCCGGTTGAACAGGCCGTACCCGGGATCGTAGAAGTACTTGAACAGGAGCACAGAGGCGACCGGCGGCAGCATCACCGGGAGATAGACGAGCAGCCTCAAGTAGCCCTGGCCGTGCCGGAATTCATTCAGCAGCACCGCCACGAGGAACGGGACGGCGAAGCCCAGGATCAGGGCCAGGGCGGTGAACAGGAGGGTGTTGCGCCAGGCCTGCCAGAAGGCCGGGTCGTTGAAGACGTACGTGAGGTTGGACCAGCCGGCCCAGGTGGTGCGGCCGTCCTTCGTCTTCTGGAAGGCCAGGAGGAACTCCCTGACCATCGGATACCAGGAGAAGAAGGAGAAGCAGAGCACCGCGCCGATCAGGAAGCCGTGGGCGGAGACATTGCGTTTCACGGAGCGCGCGAACGAGCCGTCGCGCGGGGTGAGTTGGTGCTTTCGTGCGGACGGTGCGGACTGCCGAGGCTTCGCGGGCAGCGTCGGGGCCGACATGGTCACTCCTCGGATCAAGGGTCGGCTACCGGTGGGACGTCCTGCGTGCGGGGGCGTCCTACTGGTTGGCCAGGACCTGGTTGACCTGCTGCTCGGCGCTGGAAAGGAGCTTGTCGACATCGGCGTTCTTGTTGGTCAGGACGCCCGACATGACGTTGTCGAGGACCTTGTAGACCTCCTGCGCCTTCGGCGGCTCCGCCTTGCCGCGCACCGGGTTCGCCATGAACGGCTCGAAGTTGCGTACGGGCATGGTGGCGTTGGCCGTCCGCGACCGGAGGTCGTCCGCCTTCACGGAGCCGGTGAAGAAGTTGGGCTGCGGCAGGCCGACCGGGAGCTTGTCGGCCTTGGTCCTGGCCCAGTCGAACTGGCCCTTGCCGGGGGCGAGCGTCTTGAGGTTCAGCCAGGCGATCGCGGCCTTGATCTTGTCAGGCGAGGAGCCCTTCTTGATCATGTAGTCGTTCCCGCCGAAGAGGGTGGCCTTGCCGCCGGGGATCGGGCCCATCCCGAAGTTGTCGTAGTCGGCTCCGAGTTGCTGCACCATGTACGTCACGTCGTCGGGCGCGGCGAGGAACATGCCGAGCTTGTCCGACGCGATCTGCTTCTGCAGGTCGCCCCACTTCAACAGCTGCGTCTTGCCCATGCTGTTGTCCTTCCAGCGCATGTCGTGCAGCTGCTTGGCGATCTGCTTTCCGGTGGCGTCGTTGAAGGCGGCCTTCGTGCCGTCGGGGGAGACGACGTCGCCGCCGAGTCCGTACATCGCCGCCGTGAAGTGCCAGCCGCCGGTGTTCTCCGCGCTGTACTCGCCGTATCCGGAGATGCCGTTGCCGAGACCGGCGATCTTCTTCGCGGCCGTGCGCACCTCGGCCCACGTCGTCGGCGGCTTGTCCGGGTCGAGGCCCGCCCGCTTGAACAGCTTGCGGTTGATGAGCAGGCCCATCGTGTAGTTGCTGGTGGGTAGGGCGTAGAGCTTGTCGTCCTTCTTCAGTGCGCCGAGCACATTCGGGTCGATCGAGTTGAGCGCCGGGACGGTCTTCTTCGTGACGTACGGGGTGATGTCCTCGGCGCCGTTGTTGTCGAGCACCTGCTGGAGATCGGTGAAGTACGTGTAGAAGACGTCCGGTTGGGACTTCGCCTTGAGTGCGGCGGTGAACCGGGCGGGCTCCTCGCACTGGCCCGCGGTCGACTTCCCGTTGATCGTCACGTTCGGATACTTCTCGTTGAACGTCTTGACGTCCTCGATCCACTGCCGCCGCTCGGCCGCCTTCGCCTTCGGTGGCATGCAGTCGATGGTCAGCGAGACCTTGGTCTTCGGGTCGAGCGGGGCGCTGACACCGGCCTTCGAGCCGGCGTCAGCCCCGCCGCCGTCGTCGTCGGAGCTGCTGGTGCCGCAGGCCGCGAGCGAGCCCAGGGCCAGGGCCGTGGAGATCGCCACGGCGGACGTACGGAGGGCAGGGCGCGACCAGGTGCTACTCATCGGTGGGTCCCCTTCGGGCCTGAGCCTGTGCAGGCAGGAACGTGGAGGCCCGCGGTACCGCGATCGGCGAGACCGGGGTGCCGGGGCGAGCCACACTCAAGCACCGCCACCAGTTCCGCGCAAGATGTCGCGTGTATTCCGCAAAATATGAACAGGTTGGTGGCGTAGGGGAGTTGAGTTGTTTCTACGTGGCCGGGGATGCCGGCGCCGTCGACCCCCGCACCACCAACTCGGGCTCGAACAGGAGCTCACCGGGCGGCACCGAACCGCCCTGGATCTGCGCGACGAGCATCTCCACGGCGGCCCGCCCCATCGCCTCGATCGGCTGCCGCACCGTGGTCAGCGGCGGCTCGGTGCAGTTCATGAACGCCGAATCGTCGTAGCCGACCACCGAGACGTCACCCGGAACGGAGAGCCCCGCGCGGCGGGCGGCCCGCACCGCGCCGAGCGCCAAGGGGTCGCTGGCGCAGATGATGCCGGTGATGCCGCGGGAGATGAGCCGGGCCGCCGCCGCGTGCCCGCCCTCGAGGGAGAACATGGCCCGCTCGACCGCCGTGCCCGGGAGTCGGCCCTCCATGGCGCGGGCCGCGGCGAGTTTGCGCTGCGAAGGCATGTGGTCGTCCGGGCCGAGCACCAGGCCGATCCGCTCGTGGCCGAGCGAGGACAGGTGCCGCCACGCCTGCTCCACGGCCACCGCGTCGTCGCAGGCCACGCACGGGAAACCGAGCCGCTCGATGGCGGCGTTGACGAGCACCACCGGCACCTGACGCTCGGCGAGCCGCCGGTAGTGGCCGTGCTCGGCGTCCCCTTGTGCGAACAGGCCGCCCGCGAACACCACGCCGGACACCTGCTGTTGGAGCAGCAGTTCCACGTAGTCCGCCTCCGAGACGCCCCCCTTGGTCTGTGTGCACAGCACCGGGGTGAGACCCTGCTGGGCGAGCGCGCCACCGATCACTTCCGCGAACGCGGGGAAGATCGGGTTCTGCAGCTCGGGCAGGACCAGGCCGACCAGCCGGGCCCGTTCACCGCGCAGTTGGGTCGGCCGCTCGTAGCCGAGGACGTCGAGCGCGGTGAGCACCGACTGTCGCGTCGCCTCCGACACCCCGGGCTTGTTGTTGAGCACCCGGCTGACCGTGGCCTCGCTGACCCCGACCTTTTTCGCCACCTGAGCAAGTCTGCGCGTCATGGAGCGCAAGATTAGCGCAAGAACTTGCGTCCCGTTTGCGTGATGGGGACATGGGTCGGGGCCACGGTCGCCGAACGGGCCTCAGCCGAGCACCTTCTCCTTCACCAGCTCGAGAATCCGCCGGTCCTCGTCCGGACCGAGCCAGGCCTCGGGCGAACCCGGGTAGGTGTCGAACAGGATGTGCGTCGCCCCGAACTCCTCGAGCGTCGCCACGTCCCGCTTGATTTGCTCGATGCTGCCGTGGCCGAGCGGACGGTCCTCGGTGTCCGGCACGTCCTCGATCATCAGCTGGATGCGCGGCGCGAACTCCGGTACGGACCGACCCGCCTTCTCCGCTTCCTCGGCGAGGCGCGGCAGTTGGGCGCGCAGCTTCGAAACGGTCGGCATGAACGGGTGCCAGGCCTCGCCGAGCCGGCCCGCCCTGCGCAGCGCGGCGGGGGAGTCGCCGCCGACCCACACCGGAAGGCCCGGCGTGGACGCGGGCGCGGGCCCCGTCCGTACGCCCTCGAACTCCACGTACTTGCCCTTGAACGTGAACGGGTCCTGCGTCCACGCGCCGCGGATCGCCGCGAGGTACTCGTCGGTGATGGCACCGCGCTCCTCGAACGGGACACCGAGCACGCCGTACTCCGCCGCGGACCAGCCGACGCCTGCGCCGAGTATGAACCCGCCGTCGTTCAACTGGTCGACGTTGGCCGCGAGTCGGGCCGTGTGCAGGGGGTGCCGGTAGGGGATGACGGTGATCGTCGTGCCGAGCGTGAGACCGGGCACGCGGCCCGCCAGGTACGCGGCCAGGGTGAACTGGTCGTAGAACGGGGCCGGATACGCCGAGTGCACATCCGGGGTGACCACGATGTGGTCGGAGATCATCGCGAAGGTGAAGCCAAGATCCCGGGCGTCCGTTGCCTGGCGCACCAGGTGCTGTGGGGTCATGCCGTCGCCGAAGTTGAGAAGATTTACGCCGTATCGCATACGGCGAGTCTCGACGATCTTGAGGCCCCGCGTCGAATCGCAAGGGTCAGCTGTGCGGAACGACCGCGACCGGGCTGGTCACATGGTGCACCACCGAGTGCGCGGTGCAGCCCAGACGGGAGGCGTCGGTCCGCCGCCCGACCACCGTGAGGCTCGCCCCCGTGGCCGCCTTGAGGAGATGGTGGCCCGGCTGCCCGTACACGAGCAGCTTCTCCACCCGCACCTCCGGATACTTCGTGCGCCACGCCCGCACCGCCTCCGTGAGGGCCCCGCGCAGCCGCTCCTCCTGGTGCGCGGCGCCGCCGGGCCGCGCACCGTCCGGCAACAGGCCGCCGCCCAGCGGAGGCAGCGTCCACGCGTGCAGGGCGTGCAGCGGGGCACCGCGCAGGGCCGCGGCCTCGAAGGCGTACGAGAGGAGTTCGTCGGCGGGCGCCGTCGCGTCGAGGCCCACGAGCACGGGCCGGAAGTCGGGGCCCTCCCACTCGTCCTCCGGCAGCCCGCCGGCCCGCACCAGGACCACCGGACTCCTCGCGCGCGCCGCGACCGCAAGCGCGACCGAGCCGACGAGGAACCCCGAGTAGCCGGTGAAGCCACGCGAACCGAGCACCAGCGTCTCCGACTCCGCGGCCGCCTCCAGCAGGGCGGCCACCGGCTGCTCGGCGCGGCGCCGGGCGATGATCTCGAGCGCGGGATGGGCGTACGACAGCCGGAGCGCGACCACGTCGAGGACGCCGCGGTCGGGCAGATCGACGTCCGGCAGCCGGGGAGCGGCCCGCTCCGTGCCCGCCGCCTGTACGAGCCGCAGTGGCAGACGGCGGCGCAGTGCCTCGCGCGCCGCCCAGTCCGCGGCGTGCACGCTCTCGCGTGACGCGTCCGTCCCGACGCTCAGTACGCGCCTACTGGTCATGACGGGACCTCTCCGTGGCGGTGACGCGGACGATCTGCTTCCGGTGCGGGTTCCACGCCTCGCGGTGGTCACTCGTGTGGAGCACGGACGGATCGGGTGCTCGAGGACTCCGGTGCCCGCGACCCTCTCACCGGCCCGACCTGCACAGGGAGAGGCGAACCGGCCCTCGGCGAGGGGACGTTCGGCCCCTTTGCCGGGAAGCCCGGGAGCGTCAACGTGGCTTTACTCTGGCAGGGAGGTGACGATGACGACCTGCAAGAAGTTCAGGCAAGCCAAGGGCAACCCCCTGCGGCGCAGGTCGGACGCGGTCGAGGGGTGGGCGGCCCTGCTGCTCGGACTGCTCGCCCTCCTGGTGGCGCCCGCCGCGGGCGCCACGGCGGGCTGGGCGGCCCATGCCGACGCCGCAGGGCATGCCCGCGTACAGGTGGCGCAGCGCCAGGAGGTGCGGGCCAAGCTGGTCGAGGACGCCCCGGACTACGTGCCGTCCCAGAGCGGCGTGCAGAACACGGTCACCTACCCGGTCAAGGTCCGCTGGACCGACCACGGACGAGGCACCGTCGTGGCGACGGCGCCCGTCCCCGCCGGGCTCGAGCGGGGCGACCGCACCACCGTCTGGCTCGACCGCGGCGGCCGGGTCACCACCGCACCCTGGGATTCCCAGGCCATCTGGGCCCGCGCGCTCACCGCGGCCTTCCTGGTCACCATCACCACCGCGACCCTCGCCCTCCTCGCCCGCTTCCTCCTGCGCCGCGTCCTCGACCACCACAGGCTCGCGGCATGGGAGTACGACTGGCGCCGGGTGGGCCCCGAGTGGAGCCGGCGGCACGCGTAGGCCCAGCCCCCTTCCGCGACGGACGGGAGTTCGAAGTCGACGCGAGCGCCTGCTCAGGGGCCCGACAGGGCCCACCGGCAGAGCCGACAGGGCCCCGCGTCGGAGCCGTTCGGCCCCTGCCCCCGTACGCGCGGACCCGGCATCGTCGAGATATCGCAAGGGCGCCGTCCGGAAGACGCGATGACGCCGCCGCAGCCCGGCCCCGCCGACAGCCGGGCCCGGTGGCGCCCGAAGGGAAGCGCTCCCGGCCGTCGCCCGAGCCACCGAAGGAGGCCGCCCATGACCACCACGGCACCACGGATGAGTCAGACCCTGCCCGAGGAGTACCGCGGCCGGCTGATGCGCTTCGCCCGCGACGTGAGCTTCCCGGAAGGCGCCCGGCTCTTCGACGAGGGCTCGCGCGCCGACCGCTTCTGGCTCCTGCGCAGCGGCACCGTCGCCCTCGACATGCGGGTGCCGGGCCGGCACGCCCCCGTCGTCGAATACCTCGGCCACGGCGAACTCATCGGCTGGTCATGGCTGTTCCCGCCGTACGTGTGGCAGCTCGGCGCACGCGCCGAAAACCGGGTCAGGGCCCACGAGTTCGACGCCTTCACGGTCCGCCTCCTGTGCGCCTCCGACCCCGGCCTCGGCTCGCTCGTGGCCCAGTGGGTGGGCGGCGTGCTCGCCCACCGGCTCAGCGTCACCCGCACCCGGCTGCTCGACCTCTACGCCCCGTACGGATCGGGGGCCGCGTAGCCGGGACCACGGCCCGTCAGGGCCATGCGGACGGTACCGTTCGGCCCTGGCGGATCAGTCCGCCCGGCCCCAGGATCTAGGGCGTGTATCGAAAGTCCCGCCTGCCACGCGGCGTCTGGCACGCACGCTCGCGGCGTTGCCGAAACGCCCGAATAGCTCCGCTATTAGGGCGCTCCGGCGCCTTGCGATCGCACGCACCAGACGCCGCGTGGCCCGCCCTTCGGGCGGACGACGGGACTTTCGATACACGCCCTAGACGGGTTCGCACCCACGCGTCTGGGAACACCACATCCGAGGGGGCCGTATGCCACAGCCACGTACTTTCTCAGCGGACCGGCCCATTCGCATCCTGCTGCTCGACGACCACGAAGTGGTGCGGCGCGGTCTGCGCGACCTCCTCGGAGCGGAACCCGACATGAGCGTCGTCGGGGAGGCCGCCACCGCCGCGCAGGCGATCGCCCGGGGACCGGCCCTCCGCCCCGACGTGGCCGTGCTCGACGTGCGGCTCCCGGACGGCGACGGCATCACGATCTGCCGCGAACTGCGCGTGCTCATCCCGGACGTGAGCTGCCTGATGCTGACCTCGTTCGATGACGACGACGCACTGCTCGACGCCATCATGGCCGGCGCGGGCGGCTACGTACTGAAGCAGATCAAGGGCTCCGACCTGGTGTCCGCGGTGCGCACCGTCGCCGCGGGCGAGTCCATGCTCGACCCGGCGACGACGGCCCGTCTGATGCGCAGCCTGCGCGGCCCGGAACAGAGCAAGCCGGCCGCGCAGGGTTCCGCTGGAGCACCGGCGGCCGAGGGCGCCGACCTGACCGAGCGCGAGCGGGACATCCTCGCGCTCGTGGGGGAGGGGCTCACGAACCGGCAGATCGGGCGGCGGCTGTTCCTGTCGGAGAAGACGGTGAAGAACAACATCTCCCGGCTGCTCGCCAAGCTGGGCGTGGAGCGCAGGATCCAGGCCGCCGTGATCGCGACGAGACTGCCGCAGGACAGGCACCGGCCGTGACGAGCGCCGGCTCACGTGTCCCGCTGCGGTGGTGAGTCGAGCGGCACCGTCCACTCCAGGAGTGTCCCGCCGCTGTCCCGAGCCGTGGCCCGCAGCGCTCCGCCGCGCCGTCCCGCGCGGGCCGCCAGGTTGGCGAGCCCGCTGCGATGGCCGTCGGACCCCGTGGCGATCCCCACGCCGTTGTCCGCCACGGTCACCGTCAACGCGCCGCCGCGCACCACGAGGGCGACATCGACGGACGACGCGTGCGCGTGCCGGGCCACATTCGTGAGCGCCTCGCCGAGCACCGCGAGCGCGTCGTCCGCGCAGGGGCCCGGCACATCCGCGTCGATCAGGCCCTCCATGCGCAACGACGGGGTGAAGCCCAGGACCTGCGCCGCGTCCTCCACCGCCCGTACGACCCGCACCCGCAGCCCGGAACCGGTCGGCGGGGCGCCGCGCTCGCGCAGACCGAAGATCGTCGAGCGGATG
The DNA here is from genome assembly GCF_053592315.1 of Streptomyces sp. NPDC002754. Taxonomy (NCBI): domain Bacteria; kingdom Bacillati; phylum Actinomycetota; class Actinomycetes; order Kitasatosporales; family Streptomycetaceae; genus Streptomyces; species Streptomyces sp. NPDC002754. The sequence continues at coordinate 48,573 of NZ_JBSFVM010000021.1, read as the reverse complement.
ATCTTGATGGTGGTGTCCAGGTCGTCCACCGCCCGCAACAGGCGCTCCGAGGCCTCCGGGTGCTGCACGAACCGCTGCGCGCTCTGCAACGTCATGCCGGTCGCGAACAGCCGCTGGATCGCCAGGTCGTGGAGGTCGCGGGCGATCCGGTCGCGGTCCTCGAGCAGGCTCATCTGCTCCGCGTCCCGCCGCCGGTCCGCGAGCTCCAGGGCGAGGGCCGCCTGTCCCGCGAAGCCGCTCAGCGGTATCAACTCCGCGGCGGAGAACGGCGGATGCTCCGCCCTGCGGGCCAGCATCAGCACCCCGCGCACGCGCTCCGAGGTTCCGATCGGCACGGCCACGGCGGGCCCGAGGCCGTCCCAGCGGTCCGGCTGGTAGGTGATCCGCGGATCCTTGCGGATGTCGTCCGACGTGACCAACCCGTCCGCGGCGAGCGCCGCGCCGGCGAAGGTGCCCTCGCGCGGCAGCGTCACATCGCTGTGCGCCCCCGCGTGATCGCCGAGCGCCAGCGTCTCGTGCAGCAGATGGTCGCCGGGGACGAGAAGCGCCACCACCCCGAGATCCGCGGCGGTGATCTCCCGCGCGCGGTCCACCATCAGGCGCAGCACCTCCTCCTCGTCGGCACCCGACAGCAGACTCCCGGTGAAGTCGGCGCTCAACTGCAGCCAGCGCTCACGGAGTCGGACCTCCTCGTACAGACGCGCGTTCTCGATCGCCACGCCCGCCGCGGCACCCAGCGTCTGCAGCACCGCCACGTCCTCGTCGTCGAAGTCGCCGCCGCGCTTCTGCGTCAGATACAGATTCCCGAACACGTCGTCACGGACCCGGATCGGCACACCGACGAACGTGTGCATCGGCGGATGGTGCGGCGGGAAGCCCGCGGAGGCGGGGTGCTCGGCGAGCTCCGACAGGCGCAGCGGCTCCGGATTCCGGATCAGCTCGCCCAGCAGGCCGTGCCCCGACGGCAGGTCGCCGATCTCCGCGCGCAGCTCCTCGCTGAACCCGACCGGCAGGAACTGCGACAGCTTGCGCCGGTCCTCGCCGATCACTCCGAGCGCCCCGTACTCGGCGTCCACCAGGACCACGGCCGCCTCCACGATCCGCCGCAGCACCTGGGAGAGATCCAGCTCCTGCCCCACGGACAGGACCGCCTCCAGCAGCCCCTGCAGACGATCGCGGGTACGCCGCACCGCGCCGATGCGCGTCTGGAGTTCTTCGAGCAGTTCGTCGAGCCGCAACCTCGGCAGTGGGCCCGGCCCCCGTGCACCGTCCTCGGCCATCAGGCCTCCGTGGGCCTCGGTGAGGTGTCTTTTCGTACTCACGGTAGCGGCTGTTCACGCCCTTACGGCCTGCTTCGTCACACCTCGGACGGTGGAACGACGGAGTCCGCCGAGGACGTGGCGTGCAGGGCGGCGATCTGCGAACGGGAGGTGAAGCCGAGCTTGGTGAGGATGTGCTCCACATGGGAGTCGATCGTCCGCTTCGACACTACGAGCTTCGCCGCGATCTCCCGGTTGGTGCGGCCCTCGCCGACCAGCGCGGCCACCTGCCGCTCGCGCGGCGTCAGCCCGTCCGTGGGGCCCGAGCGCTGCGGCGGCACGTCCGGCGAGAGCGCCGACTCGTCGTCGAGCGCCAGATCCACCACGGCGTCGAGCGGCAGCGCCGCGCCCTCCTCGAACGAGTGGTGGTAGCCATCGGCACCGAGCACCTCACGGGCCAGGTCCGCGGCCCGCGTGTGCAGTTCGTGCAGCACGGGGATGCCGAACCTGGCCTCCTTCGCGGCCCGGCGCCACAGCGCGTCGGCCGCGCCCTGCAACGTCGCGACCCGCTCGAAGCGCCGCAACTGCGCCGCGTGCCAGCCAAGGCCCTCCATGAAGTGGGCGAGCCCCATCAGGTCGTGCAGCGCCGCCTTGCCGCGGATGCCCTCACGGGCGCACTCCACGGACGACTCGTGATCGCCCTTCAGCCACAGGCCCACACTCTTGACCCACAGGGCCCAACTGCGGGTCCACTGCTCGCCCGGATGCGCGGCGCCCCGCGCGAGCGAGTCGTCGCACCAGGCGATGCCCTTCTCGTGCTCACCGGCGAGGACCAGCATGAACCCGGCGTAGAAGCCCAGCATGAGCAGGCCGGTGTCGTCGCCGAGTGCCGTCATCCTGGCCCGGACCTCGTCGAAGTCGTCGGCGCAGCCCTCCAACTGGCCGAGGAAGTACCGGCGATGCGCCTGGAAGGAGAACGTCCACGTGGCGCCCTTCCGGTCGCCGATCCTCGCGGCGACCTGCTCGGCCTCCTTCAACAGCGCCTCGTTCTTGCCCCGGTCCCCCTGGAGGTCCATGTACCAGCTGATCAGCCACAGTGCCTTGACACGATGCGGCGTCTCGTCGCGGCAGCCGTCCAGCGTGCGGCGCAGCCAGTAGCGGCCCTCGGTGAGCAGCCCGGTCGCGTGCCAGTAACCCCATAGCGCCGTCGCCATCTCCAGGCCGTCGCAGTGCAGCCGGGGCGTGGCCACACAGTGCTCCAGGGCGATCCGGACGTTCGCCTGGTCCCGCACGAGCGCCCGCAGTAGGGGGATCTGCGCGTCCCCCGTCCACTCCTTGTCGAAGGCGCGGGCCGCGTCGAGGAAGTACTCCAGGTGGCGCCGCCGCGCACGCTCCTCGCCGCCGAGCCCGGCGAGCTGCTCCATACCGTACTCGCGGATGGTGTCGAGCATGCGGTACCGCGTGCCCTCGGGGGTCTCGACCCGCACCACGACGGACTTCTCGACGAGGCCGATCAGCGAGGTCAGTACGTCCTCGACCGGCAGGATCTCCTCGTCGGCGCACACCACTTCGGCCGCCTGGAGGCTCAACTCGCCCGCGAACACGGACAGCCTGGCCCACAGCAGCCGCTCCGCAGCGGTCGACAGATCGTGGCTCCAGCCGATGGCCGTACGCAGCGTCTGATGGCGCGGCACCGAGGTGCGGCGCCCTCCCGTGAGCAGCCGGAACCGGTCGTCGAGGCGGGCCAGCATCTCGTCGAGCGACAGCACGCGCAGCCGGGAGACCGCGAGTTCGATGGCGAGCGGGATCCCGTCGAGCCGGCGGCACAGCGCCAGCACGTCCGCCCGGTTGTCCCCGGTCACCGTGAACCCCGGTACCGCGGCGGACGCCCGGTCCGCGAACAGTGCCAGCGCGTCGCACTCCCGCTCGGCGCCGTCCGTGGACTCCGGCATGCTCAGCGGGCCGATCGCCAGGACGTGCTCGCCCGGCACGTCGAGCGGCTGCCTGCTCGTCGCGACGATCCTCAACCGGGGCGCGGAGCGCAGCAGTTCGTCGCAGAGCACCGCGCACGCGTCGACCAGATGCTCGCAGGTGTCGAGCAGCAACAGCAGCTCGCGGTCCTCCAGATGGTCGGCGATCACCTCGATGGCCGGCCGCGCCGCCTGCTCCGGCAGGTCGAGCGCCGCCGCGACCGCGTTCGCCAGCAGCGCCGGGTCGTGCAGTGCGGACAGCTCCACGAGCCGCACCCCGTCGGGATACGTCCCCCGCAACTCGCGCGCCGCGCGCACCGCGGTCCGGGTCTTGCCGACGCCGCCGGGCCCCGTCAGCGTGACGAGCCTGGCCCGCGTCAGCACGTCCGCCACCTGGCCCAGCTCCCGGCGCCGCCCGACGAAACTCGTGGTCTCGGCGGGCAGATCTCCCGGCGTGCGCCGGGTGGGGCTCGGGTTCATTCGGGGCTCACCTCGTGGGGCGCGGATGCCGGCGACTGCGGTCGTCAGGCTAGGTGCAGTCGGGTGCGAACGGACCGCTTTCACCGTACGACCACCCGAACGGGAAAGGGCGCACGGGTAGTTGGCCAGCGGTCCGCGATTTCCGCACGCACTTCGGAGAAACCGTCACACGGCGCGCCCGGCTGACTACACTTCCGGGAGCACTACGGCTGTCGCGCCGATCGAGCCGCGCCCCACCGACACCACCGGAACCGAGACGTCCGGCCCCCTTTCGAAAGGCCTTCATGACCACCCGTCCGTCGTCGACCACCTCCCTGCCCGAGACGTTCGGCACGCTCGGCGTCAGCGCCCGGCGGCTGGCGCCGGGCGCGGGGCCGGCCACCGACGCGGGCGGCGATCTGTACGGCGTCGTGGACACCCCGTTCGGGACCCGGCTGCTCGTGGGGGACGTGATGGGCAAGGGGCCCGAGCTGTCCGGCACCGCCGACGTGGTCCTGCGCACGTGGCGCCGACTCGCGTGTGTGCAGCGGACGTTGGAGGTGCTCGCGGTGCGGCTGCACTCACTGGTCGCGCACTCCGAGGAGCCCGACCGGTTCGTCACCGCCACGCTGGTGACGGTCGCCCCCGACGGGTCGGCGGAGGTGGTCTGCTGCGGACACCCGCCGCCCCTCCTGCTCCGTGGCGGGGCCGCGGTCCCGGCCGCCGTCCCCGCCCCCGCGCCGCCGCTCGGGCTGCTCGACCTCGCGCACGGCTGGTGCGGCGCCGAGCAGATATCCGCGGCCGCCTGGGACCGCATGCTGCTGCACACCGACGGCGCCACCGAGGCCCGCGACGCGGACGGCGAGTTCTACCCCCTCGCCGAGCGCGCCACGGAGCTGAGTACGCTGCCGCTCGCCCCGTTCACCGCCGCCCTCTCGGCCGACCTCCTGCACCACACGGGCGGCCGCCTCCAGGACGACGCCACGTTGCTGGCACTGGAACCGTCCGCCTCCTGAAGTCCCTTCCCCGGTGCGTGTTTTCGTCTCCTGTTGCAGGGGAGTCAGAGGGTGGACACCGTGACAGCAGACGACGACGGAAGGGAGTGGCGGAACATGCTTCTCGCCCATCCCGCCCTGTTGACCGACCGCATTCGCGAGTACGAGATGCTCAGCGCGCTCGACGCCGACGACGGAGGGCCCGCAGCGCAGCGCCGCCTCAACGACATCGCATACAGCATCTGTGTGGCCACCGGCACGGCCGACGTGGACGCGGCGCTCGTCGCGGCCCGGCACCGGCTGCCCGGTGCGCGCGTGCAGGACGACTCGGTGCTCACCGCCCGCCGGCACAGGACGCCACGGGTGCGGCGCCACCGGTGAGAGAGGGGCGTCAGATCGCCAGTGTGCCGCGGCCCGTGGTCTGTTCCTCCAGCACCTGCTGGGCCCGCGAGGCCGACGGCTGCCACAGCGTCGTCACCGGCTCCCACACCCGCACTCCGGTCGGCGAACCGAGGGTCAGCGCCTGGAAACTGCGGCCCTGCTGATCCGGCACCGCCGCGACCGTCACGTACATGACGGCCGGTGCCTCGTCCTTGGCGTCGTCCGCGTCGGAGACCGACAAGACCGCCGCATACGCCGTGTCGTGCGCGGCCAGCGTGCGCCCGGCGTGCGGCACCGTCGGCAGCGGCAGCGCCGCCCCGTCCAGCTCCCCGTACGTGACCGTCGGGACGCGGTCGACGAGGCAGGCCTTCGAGGAGTCGTTGCGCACGCTCAGCTTCAGGATGTCGGCGTTGTCGTCCGAAGGGCCGGCCCGCACGGTCATATCGTTCTCGCCGCAGCGTGCGAGTGCGGTCGGCGCGGCGGAGGCTGCCGCACCCGCGGTGGGCACGGTGAGTGCCGTCAGAGTGAGGGCGGCCGCGACGGCCGCCGTGGCATGACGTGTGACGTGACGAGCGCGCATCGGAATTCCCCAGTCCGTGGTGGGTCCGTCGTGGTCGTTTTCCTCCGCCAAACGAATGAAATGCGGTGAATGCAGGCATACGACCCTAACGCGAATGTGTGACCCGAAGCACGTCGTCCGACGGTCGATGCAGTGCGCGCAAGGTTTGCACAGTGTGCAAGAATCACGTCCGTGACCGTCTCAGAGCCGCAGCCGACCGCCCCCGCCGAGGGGCTGCGCGCACGCAGGCGCCGCCAGACGCGCACCGAACTGCACACGGCCACCGTCCAGCTGGCCCGAGAGCACGGCTTCGCGCAGGTCACGGTCGAGATGATCAGCAAGGAGGTCGGCGTCTCGCCGCGGACCTTCTTCAACTACTTCCCCAGCAAGGAAGCCGCCCTCTTCGCCCTGCCCGGCACCGTGCCGCCCACTCTCGCGGACCGGTTCGCCGACGGGGAGGGAAGCGGGACCGACGTCGTGCTGCGCGACCTCGGCGACATTCTCGCCGACCACCTCCAGGAAGCGGCCCCCGAGCCGCAGGAACTGGAGGATTCACTGCGTATCGCGGAGGGCGTGCCCTCGGTCCTGGCCACGTTCCTCGCCCAGTGCGAGGCGGTCGAACGGGACCTCGCCGGGCTCATCGCCCGGCGCACCGGCACCCCGCCCGACGGCGCGCAGGCCGAACTGCTCGCGGGCGTCGCCATGGCGACCGTACGCAGCGGCATCAAGCGGTGGCAGCAGTCCAGCGACCATCACGACGGACCAGCCGAGCACGTACGCGAGGCCTTCGACTCGCTGCGCACGCTGCTGGGACCGGCCGCCGTGAAGTAGGCGCGCCACCCGTGTGACCACCTCCCCCTCGCGGTCACCCACAGATCTCCCCTCTCCCCGCTCCTCCCCGGATCGGCGCCACCCAAGTACCGCCTGCGCGGCAGCCGCTCTCCCGCCGCAGGGTCAGCCATGCACCACTCCACCCGCACACCACATCGGAGAACACCGTAATGACGCACGCCCCCGCTTCCGAGGGCATCGACTCCGGTCCCGACCCGGCCAAGGGGATCGAAGGGAACGTCGAGATCGAAGAGAGCACCGTCAAGCCGCACAACTTCGGCCTGATCTTCGCCGCGCTGATGCTGACCATGCTGCTCGGCGCGCTCGACCAGACCATCGTCTCGACCGCCCTGCCGACCATCGTCGGCGAGCTCAACGGCATCGAGCACATGGCCTGGATCACCACCGCGTACATCCTCGCCGCCACCATCGGCATGCCGGTCTACGGCAAGCTCGGCGACCTCATGGGCCGCAAGAACATCTTTCTCGCGGGCATAGCCCTGTTCCTGGTGGGCTCGGTGGTCTGCGGACTCGCCCAGAACATGGGCACGTTGATCGGGGGCCGCGCCCTCCAGGGCCTCGGCGGCGGTGGCCTCATGATCACCTCGCAGGCGATCATCGCCGACCTGGTGCCGCCGCGTGAGCGCGCCAAGTACATGGCTCCGATGGGTGCCGTGTTCGGTCTCTCCTCCGTCGTCGGGCCGCTGCTCGGTGGCTGGTTCACCGACGAGCACTCCTGGCGCTGGGCGTTCTGGATCAACCTGCCGCTCGGTGTCCTCGCGTTCTTCGTCGCCGTCGTCGCGATCAAGCTGCCGCGCAAGGCCGTCAGGGTCACGCTCGACTATCTCGGCACCGCGCTGATGGCCGCGGCCGTCACCTGCACGGTGCTCTTCGCGAGCTGGGGCGGCACGCAGTACGAGTGGTCCGACCCGCTGGTCATCGGCCTGGGCATCGGAGCGGTCGTCGCCTGGGTGCTGTTCTTCGTCGCCGAGAAGCGCGCCGATGAGCCGGTGATCCCGCTGCATCTGTTCCGCAGCCCGATCTTCAACGTCGCCACTCTGCTCGGCATGATCGTCATCGGGCTCGGCATGTTCGCGATCGTCGGCTACATGCCCACCTACCTGCAGATGGTCTACGGCAAGTCGGCCACGGAGTCGGGACTGCTGCTCATCCCGATGGTCGTCGGCATCATGGGCACCGCCCTGCCGTCCGGCGCGATCATGTCCAAGACCGGCAAGTACAAGGTCTATCCGATCGCCGGTACCGCGATCATCATGCTCACCACGTACCTGATGTCGACGCTCGACGTCTCCGACCCGGTCTGGCTGGTGTGCGTGTATGTCGGTCTCGCGGGCGCGGGCGTCGGCCTGATGATGCAGACCCTCGTGCTGGCCGTGCAGAACGACTTCCCGGGCTCGGAGGTCGGCACGGCCACCTCCGCGAACAACTTCTTCCGGGAGATCGGCGCGACGCTCGGCACCGCCGTCGTCGGCGCCGTGTTCGCCAGCCGCCTCACCGACCAGCTCGCCTCGCGCATCCCCGCAGAGGCCGCCGCCAAGGTCGGTGACAGTGACTCGCTGACCCCGGCGCTGGTCCGTGCCCTGCCGGCCGATCTGCGGGACACGGTCGTCAACTCCTACCAGGAAGCGCTCGTTCCGATCTTCCTGTACCTGCTGCCCGTCTTCGCGGTCGGCCTGGTCCTCGCCTTCGTCCTGAAGGAGAAGCCGCTCGCCGACAGCGCCGACTGGCACGCGGAGAACACGGGTCCCGCGGCGGACAAGGAGCCGGAGCCGGTCGGCTGACCTCCGCCCCCTGTCCCGTACGACACGTGCCCCCGCCGCGCTTGAAGAGAGCGCGGCGGGGGCACGGTCACGTCAGCCGGCGTCCAGCCACAGCCCGTCCCGCATCAGGTCACGGCCCGCCAGCTCGTTCGCCTCCCGCCAGGCCTGGATGCGTACGGGATGGATACGGAAGTACACGTACGGTCCGTCGGCAGCACGCGGATCGAACCCGGAACCCGCCGCGAACGCGTCCGCGAACTCGTCGGACACCTCGTCGGCGGACAGCGGCTCGCAGCGCCCGGCGATGTGCACCACGTCCCGCGTCGGCCCGATGCCGAGGTGCACCTCGCCGCTCGCCACGAGGTTGCGCGCCACCGGATTGGTGGCCCGTGTCGACACGTACACACATTCATCCCGCCACAGGAACGACAGCGGCATCATGTACGGCGCCCCACCCTGGGGCCCGGCCGTCGCGACCCAGACGTCGACCTCCCGCTCCAGGCGGTCGAGGGTGTCCTGCTTACGCTGCTTCGCCGAACGGGCGGGCGGGGCCTGCGACATGCGAATCTCCTTCACGGCCAACGTGGGGTGACACTCTGACACGCCATGACACGCAGCGCGATCAGTCCTCGGGTGGCGCCGAGTAGCACCTTACGGTCACCAACTCGTCAGGCCCCCAGACCTGTTGGCCGTCCCCGAGGAACGTCCATCCGAGCCGTTCGTACAGCGCGATCGCGGCGGAGTCGGTGGTGACGACGTCGAGCACGGCCAGGGCGCCGTGCCGACGGGCCTCACGCGCGGCCAGGCCCAGGAGCGCCGCCCCGAGCCGGTGGCCGCGCGCGGACGGCGCCACGAACAGCCGCCCCGCGACGGCGACGGGCGTGCCCGCGGGGACGAGGGTGGGTGCCACGTCGCCCGGGGCGGGCCGGGCCAGCAGGACGTGCCCGACGACCCGCCCGTCGTGGCAGCCCACCCATGCGCCCACGGTGTCATCACCGCTCACCCAACCCGCGGGGTCCTGCGGCCAGTTGGTCGGATAGCCGTCCGCGTGATGCACCGCCCGCAGGGCTTCGACGCAGGCGGCCAGATCGTTGCTCCGCCGCGCCCTGACACCGATCACACCGCACACCCGCCTCGCCACTGGTCCCGTCGAGGGCATCGAACCACACACGCCGAATGCGCTTGTCCGCCGTCCCTGCCCCGATTAGCGTGCCGCCGTGAATCACTTCTCGCGCTCTTGGAGCGCTCTGCGCGCGGCGGTCGCCGGCCTTCCCGAGGAGGCGTTCGAGCAGCCCTCCGGCTGCACCGGCTGGCTGGTGCGCGACCTCGTGTGCCATCTCGTCATCGACGCGCAGGACGTCCTGATCACCCTGGTCACCCCCGCGTCGACCGAACCGACCGTCGACGCGGTCACGTACTGGCAGGTGGACGACGAGCCGCCGACCGGCGACGACCCCCTCGACGCGCTGACCGTCCGGCTCGCCGCCGCCTACCAGGACCCGGCGCTGCTGACGTTCCACCTCGACGACGTCGGGTCCGCGGCGGGGCGCGCGGCCGGGCTCGCCGATCCGGACGCCGTCGTGAGCACCCAGGGACAGGTCCTCACGGTGGCCGACTATCTCACGGCGTACGTCCTGGAGTGGACCCTGCACCACCTCGATCTGGTTGCCCACCTTCCGGGCGTGCAGGGGCCGCCGGCGGAAGGGCTGGCCGGTTCGCGGGTGCTCATGGAGCGGATCGCGGGAGCCGCGTTTCCCGCGTCGTGGGCAGACGCCGATGTGCTGCTCGTCGCAACCGGACGGCGACCGGCGACAGCGGGGGAGCGGGCCGAACTCGGCTTGCTGGCAGGGAAGTTGCCTTTCGTTATCGGCTGATCCCTAGGGCCCGGTTCACCCGGCGAGGGAGACGCGGAGGAAGTCGAGGATCTCCGTGCGCGCCGCCGCGGCCTGCTCGACCATGCCGGGCAGGGTGAGGAACGCGTGCGGCGCGTCCGGGTACGCGGTGAGCCGCACGGGCGTCCCGGCGGCCCGCAGCCCCTCGGCGTAGCGACGGCCGTGATCGGCGAGCGGATCCGCGGTCGGCACCACGACGAGCGCCGGCGCAAGACCGCCCAGATCCTCGGCGTGCAGCGGCGAGAGCGCGCGCGGATCGGTGCCCGGCGGCACGGCGAGGCGTTGGAACAGCCGCAGTTGGGGCAGGGCGAGCGTCGGTGTGTGGGTGTGTCGCGCGACCGAGGCGTGGTCGAGCATGGATCCGGTGAGGTCGACGGCGGGGTTCACCAGCACCTGGGCCCGCAGGCGCAGCCCGGTGTCCCTGGCGCGCAGGGCGGTCAGTGCGCTGATCAGCGCCCCGCAGCTCTCGCCGAACACGACCGTGCGCTCCAGATCGGCGCCCCAACGCTCGGCCTGCGCACGTATGTGCCGGAGGGCGTCCCAGGCATCGTCGGCGGCGTCGGCCAGAGTGGTCCCCGGGGCGAGAAGCCGGTGTTCGACCGATACGACGAGTGCGGGCAGGTGAACGGCCAGATGGCTGTTGGCCCAGTCGCACTGGACCGCCGTCCCCGCGAAACCGCCGCCGTGCACGTGGAGCACCAGGGGCAGTGGGGTCCGGGTGTCGTGGTGGCCATCGTGTGCGGTCTTGGGTCGGTAGACGCGGACCGGGAGACGCCGGTCGGGCAGCGGGAGTTCGTGCCAGGTGATCTCGGCGTCGGGGTCGGTTTCCCCGAGGATCGTCCGGGCTTCGGCCGACGCCCGGAACCGGTTCTCCGCCTCGCGGTACGCGAGCAGTTCCTCGGTGGTGATCGTCTGCCAGTCCGGCTCGGGCGGCCTGGCCACGGCAGTGGTATCGCTCATGTCACTCATGTCTCCTTGCGGCCTTCCTTGAGGGGCAATCTCGACGCCCTCAGTATGCACGCGGTGCGTGCAACAGCAAGTGCATGAGCTATGCTGAGTTCGACGGAAGGGGCGAAATGGCAGGCAGAAGGCGCTGGTCGACCGAGGAAATCCTGGACGCGGCGGCGCGGCTGCTGAGTTCGGGGGACGCCGAGACGTTCAGCGTGCGCAAGCTCGCCGCTGCGCTCGGCACGGACTCGTCGAGCCTCTACCGGCATTTCCGCAACAAGACCGAACTGCTGCGCGCGGTGTCCGACCGCGTCCTGCTGTCCGCCATGGACGGCTACCGCCCCGAGGGTGACTGGAAGCAGCGCATCACCGCCGTGGCCCTGCGGCTGCGCGAGGCCTTCGCCCCGCAGCCCCAACTCGCCGCGACCTGGGGGCGATACGCATCCGGTGGCACCGGATCCCGCCTCGTGATGGAGGAGTTGCTGCAGGCCCTGCGCGCCTCAGGCCTGCCCGACGAGGAGATTCCGGCCCGCTACCACCGGATCGTGATCCTGGTCTCCGCGCTGCTCGCGGCCGAGGGTGGAGTCGGCAGCATCACGCTCGAGGAGTACGAGCAGGGCATGGAGCAGTTCCGGGTCGCGGTGCTCGGCGCCGATCCCGAACGGTACCCGGCGCTCGCCCACTTCGCCCGCGAGGTCCGCCCGCTCGGTGCGGACCGCGGTGCCGCGTTCGAGGAGATCCTCGCCGCCCATCTCGCGCAGATCGAGGCCGCGATCTCCTGACCCGGCGTCGCGCATCCCGCACCCGCCCCCAGCGGTGTCACGCGCGGCCCAATACGGCTCCTGTGTCCGGGACTTGAACACGACCGGGGCCCTGCGCACCCGATCCATGTCGAAGCTCTTGACGCGTCCACCCGGTCCCGCTTAACTCACGTCCTAAATTAAGGGTTGAGCGTGTTCAGGTCCTGAACGCGTCGGACCATCCTCCGGACAAGGGACGCCTGGAGCCATGAGCAGAATCCAAGCCGCCTGTGCCTGTGCCGTCACCCTCTCGCTCGCCTTCGCCGCGACCGCCTGCGGCGGCGGCTCGCCGACCGGTGGCGGATCCGGCGACTCACCGAAGACCCTCACGTACTGGGCCTCGAACCAGGGCGCCAGCGTCGAGGTCGACAAGAAGGTCCTCCAGCCGGAACTCGACAAGTTCGAGAAGAAGACCGGCATCAAGGTGAAGCTGGAGGTCGTTCCCTGGTCCAGCCTCCTCGACCGGATCCTCACCGCGACCACCTCCGGCCAGGGCCCGGACGTCCTCAACATCGGCAACACCTGGAGCGCGTCGCTGCAGGCGAGCGGGGCCCTGCTGCCGTGGGACGCCAAGAACTTCGCCAAGATCGGTGGTAAGGACCGGTTCGTCGCCTCGGCCCTCGGGTCCGCGGGTGTGCAGGGCAAGGACCCGGCCGCGGTGCCGCTGTACTCGATGGCGTACGCGCTCTACTACAACAAGAAGATGTTCAAGGACGCCGGGGTGGCCGAGCCCCCGGCGACGTGGGACGAGGTCGTGGCCGCCGGGAAGAAGATCTCCAAGGGCGACAAGTGGGGCCTGGCGGCCGAGGGTTCGAACCCCTCGGAGAACATCCACCACGTCTTCGTCCTCGCCAAGCAGCACGGCGCCGACTGGTTCACCGCCGACGGCAAGCCCGACTTCACCTCGGCCGGAGCTGTCGCCGCCGTGAAGCAGTACGTCGACCTGATGGCCAAGGACAAGATCATCGCTCCGGGCAACGCGGAGTACGCGCAGAACCAGTCCCTGAGCGACTTCTCCAAGGACAAGACGGCGATGGTGCTGTGGCAGACCGCCTCCGCCACCTTCAAGACGCAGGGCATGAAGGAGGACGAGTGGGGTGTGGTGCCCGCGCCCGTCCAGTCCGGTGCGCCGGGCCAGGGCCGCAACACCAATTCCATGGTCGCGGGCATCAACATGGCCGTCTTCAAGGACACCGACAACCTCGACGGCGCCACCAAGTTCGTGAAGTTCATGACCAGCGACCCCGAGCAGAAGCTCCTCAACAAGGCCTACGGGTCCATCCCACCGGTCAAGTCCGCGCAGAACGACCCCGCGTTCAACGTCCCGGCCGTCGCCACCCTCAAGGAGACCATCGCCACGAGCGCGGCGCCGCTGCCCCAGGTCGCCGACGAGTCCCAGTTCGAGACCGCCGTCGGCACGGCCGTCAAGGAACTCTTCGCGGATGCCGCCGCCGGCCGGTCCGTCACCACCGCCACCGTCAAGGCCAAGCTCGCCAAGGCCCAGCAGCAGATGCCGAGCAAGTGAGCCTGCGGATGACGACGACCACGACCGCCGAGCGGCCCACCAAGACGGCCGCCGGCGCCAAGCCCCCCGGGGCGGCGGGCAGTCAGGGCCGCCGCCCCGGGCGGCTCCGCCGCATCGGCCTGCCCTACCTCCTGCTCCTGCCCGCCCTGGTGCTCGAACTCCTCGTCCACCTCGTGCCCATGGCCATGGGCATCCTGATGAGCTTCAAGCAGCTCACCCGCCTCTTCCTGCGCGACTGGACCACCGCCCCCTGGAGCGGCCTCGACAACTTCAAGGTCGCCGTCGACTTCGACGGCGCCATCGGCCAGTCGCTCCTCAAGTCCTTCGTCACCACCTGCTTGTTCACCGTCGCCTCGGTCGCCCTGTGCTGGGCGATCGGCACGGCGGCGGCCGTCTTCATGCAGGACACGTTCAAGGGGCGCGGCCTCCTGCGCGCCCTGTTCCTCGTCCCGTACGCGCTGCCCGTGTACGCCGCCGTCATCACCTGGGTGTTCCTGTTCCAGCACGACAACGGCTTGGTGAACCACGTGTTGCACGATCAGCTCGGCATCACCGACAAACCGTCGTTCTGGCTCATCGGCGACAACAGCTTCTTCGCGCTGCTCACCGTCTCCGTGTGGAAGGGCTGGCCGTTCGCGTTCCTCATCGTGATGGCCGGACTGCAGAACATCCCCAAGGACCTGTACGAGGCCGCCGCCCTCGACGGCGCCGGCCTGTGGCAGCAGCTGCGCCGCATCACCCTGCCCTCGCTGCGCCCCGTCAACCAGGTCCTCGTCCTCGTCCTGTTCCTGTGGACGTTCAACGACTTCAACACGCCGTACGTGATGTTCGGCAAGGCGGCGCCCGAGGCCGCGGACCTGATCTCGGTCCACATCTACCAAGCGTCCTTCGTCACTTGGGACTTCGGCACCGGCTCCGCGATGTCCGTCCTGTTGCTGCTGTTCCTGCTCGTCGTGACGGGCGTGTACCTCGTGCTCACGTCCAGGGGGAGGAAGACCGCCGATGTCTGACACACAGATACCGCGGACGGGGTTCAGGTCGCCGACGGCGCCGCCGCGCTCCTTCCTCTGGGCCCGCCGGATCGTCCTCACCCTGCTCACCGGCTTCGTCCTGCTGCCCGTCTACGTGATGGTGTCCAGCTCGCTCAAGCCGCTCCAGGACGTGCAGGGCGCGTTCCGCTGGATCCCCAGTAGCCTCACCGTCCGCCCCTACATCGACATCTGGTCGACGGTCCCGCTGGCCCGCTACTTCATGAACTCCCTTGTCGTGGCGGGCACGGCGACCGTCTGCTCGGTGATCGTCGCGGTCTTCGCCGCGTACGCCGTCAGCCGCTACCGCTTCCGCGGCAAGCGCGTCTTCACCGTGACGGTGCTGTCGACGCAGATGTTCCCCGGCATCCTCTTCCTGCTTCCGCTGTTCCTGATCTACGTCAACATCGGCAACGCCACCGGCATCGCCCTGTTCGGCTCGCGCGGCGGGCTGATCCTCACGTACATGACGTTCACGCTGCCGTTCTCGATCTGGATGCTCATCGGGTACTTCGAGTCGGTGCCGCGCGACCTCGACGAGGCGGCCCTGGTCGACGGCTGCGGGCCACTCGGCGCCCTCTTCCGGATCATCGTGCCCGCCGCCATTCCCGGCATCGTGGCCGTCGCCGTCTACGCGTTCATGACCGCGTGGGGCGAGGTCCTCTTCGCCTCCGTCATGACCAACGACACCACCCGCACGCTCTCCGTCGGCCTCGGCGCCTACGCCAACCTCAACGACGTGTACTGGAACCAGATCATGGCCGCATCGCTCGTCGTGAGCGTGCCCGTCGTGGCCGGCTTCCTGCTGCTCCAGCGCTACCTCGTGACCGGACTGACCGCGGGCGCGGTCAAGTGACCACTCAAGTGACCACTCAAGTGGCTGCGACTGAAAGGAACTTCGTGTCCGACCCTCACTCCGCTCTTGATGTCTCCGACTTCCCGCACGACTTTCTGTGGGGCACGGCGACATCGGCGTACCAGATCGAAGGCGCCGTCACCGAGGACGGCCGGGCGCCCTCCATCTGGGACACCTTCGCGCACACACCAGGGAGGACCGACGGCGGTGACCACGGTGACATCGCCTGCGACCACTACCACCGGTGGCGCGAGGACATCGGTCTGATGCGACAACTCGGCACCAACGCCTACCGGTTGTCCGTCGCCTGGCCGCGCGTCGTGCCCGGTGGGTCGGGTCCCGCGAATCCCAAGGGGCTGGCCTTCTATGACGAGTTGATCGACACGCTGCTCGCCGCGGGCATCACGCCATCGGTCACGCTGTACCACTGGGACCTGCCACAGGCGCTCCAGGACCGCGGCGGCTGGCCGGTGCGGGAGACGGCCGAGCACTTCGCCGCGTACGCGGCCGTGGTCGCGGAGAGGCTCGGTGACCGGGTGAAGCACTGGACTCCGCTGAACGAACCCTTGTGCTCGGCGTGGATCGGCCACCTGGAGGGCCGGATGGCTCCAGGACTCACGGACCTGACCGCTGCCGTCCGCGCCTCCTATCACCTGCTCCTCGGTCACGGCCTCGCCACGCAGGCGATCCGCGCCGCCGTGCCGTCCGCGGAGGTCGGCGTCGTCAACAACCTCGCCCACGTCGAACCCGCCACCGACCGCTCAGAGGACGTCGCCGCGGCCCGCCGCATGGACGGCCACGCCAACCGCTGGTGGCTCGATCCGGTGCACGGCCGCGGCTTCCCGGCGGACATGCTGGAGGTCTACGGAGTTCAACTCCCGGAACAGGCAGGCGACGTGCGGGTCATGGCCGAACCTCTCGACTGGCTCGGCCTGAACTACTACTTCTCCTCGGCCATCGCCGACGACCCTTCGGGCCCGGCCCCGTACGCCGCGTCCGTGCCCCGCCCCGGCCTCCCGCGCACCGGCATGGACTGGGAGATCGACGCCGGCGGCATCGAGGCCCTGCTGCTCCGCCTCACCCACGAGTACGGCGCCCGCAAGCTGTACGTCACCGAGAACGGCTCCGCGTACCCCGACGTCGTACGTCCCGACGGCACGGTCGACGACCCCGAACGGGAGGCGTACCTGGTGCAGCACCTCGCGGCCTGCGCCCGTGCGGCCCGCCAAGGCGCCCCGCTCGCCGGGTACTTCGCCTGGTCACTGCTCGACAACTTCGAGTGGGCGTACGGCTACGACAAGAGGTTCGGCCTCGTCCACGTCGACTACGCGACGCAGCGGCGCACCATCAAGGGCAGCGGCCACCGCTACGCGGACCTCGTACGCCGCCACGGCGCACTGGCGCGCAGGGCCGCCTGAGGGGCATCGGTTCAGCAGTCCCGGCTGGAAGCGGCCTCGCTGGGACGTGCCTCGTGACAGGCGGTGTCGGGGCCGGGCACCAGCCACGCCTCCTGCGCGAACGCGGCCAGATCAGAAGAGGCGCGCCGCACTCCAACAGAAGTGCGGCGCGCCCGACGCCACCGTCACGCCAGCGACAGGAACAGCTTCTCCAGCTCGTCCTCGCTGAGCGGCGGCTGTTCGCCGTCCGTGGCGTTTATGCAGTCCCGCATGCCGGAGGCGATGATCTTGAAGCCGGCCCGGTCCAACGCCCGCGAAACGGCGGCCAGTTGAGTGACCACGTCCTTGCAGTCGCGGCCCGCCTCGATCATCGCGATGACACCGGCCAACTGCCCCTGCGCACGGCGCAGCCGCTTCAGGACGGCATCCATCGCCTCCGGATTGCCCGTGCCGCTCATGAACGTAGCGCCGCGCGGGCGGTGTCGAGCGCGCCCGGCGCGGGCCGGTTGAACGGGAGCTTGCCGAGCATTGCCGCCATGCCGCACGTGTTGCTCACGCCGGAGTAGACGAGACCGGAGGCGATGCCCGCGGCGAGCAGCCGGCCCTTCGGGGCGCGGCGGCCGAGCGCGAGGCCGAGCAGGACCAGCGAACCGGCGGTGAACCGGACCTGGCGGTCCATCGCCCAGACGGCACGGTCGGGGCGGGCCGCGGTGTCGACCGGCAGCCCCTCGGCGGTCCAGGCCTGCGTGCCACCGTCGAGCCCGACGGCGTCGACGCCCGCCTCCGCGAGCTTCGCGCAGGCGGCGGCGGAGCGCTGCCCGGCCGCGCACACCACGACGATCCGGCGGCGACCGGCCGCGTCACGCAGGTCGGGCAGCAGCTCGTCGATGAGCTCCGCGGGTACGTTGAGGGCGCCGGGCACGTGCCCCGACGCGTACTCGGCGGGCGCGCGCACATCGAGGACGAGGGTGTCGGCGGCGGCCCTGCCGTGCAGCTCGGCGGGGGCGAGGGGGGTGGTCATGTCTCTCCTGACTCTCTGGTATACCCCCGAGGGTATCAGCGCGTACCCCGTAGGTGTGTGGCTTGATCGTCCGCGCAAAGTCCCACCGAAAGCAGGACAAGGGTTGTCGGGATTCCGGGACATGCTCGTGAGGCAACCCGAGACACCTGGAAGCAACGGGAGACGACCTCATGCCTGACAGCGCCCACCCGGCGACGGACGAACATCCCCTGCGCGGCAAGGTCGCCCTGGTCGCGGGAGCCACCCGCGGTGCGGGCCGCGGCATCGCCGTGGAACTCGGCGCGGCCGGCGCGACGGTCTACGTCACCGGCCGCAGCACCCGCGCCCGCCGCTCCGAGTACGACCGTCCCGAGACCGTCGAGGACACCGCGGACCTGGTCACCGCCGCGGGCGGCCAGGGAATCGCCGTCCCCACCGACCACCTCGAACAGGACCAGGTACGCGCGCTCGTCGAGCGCATCGACGGCGAACAGGACCGCCTCGACATTCTCGTCAACGACATCTGGGGCGGCGAGAACCTCTTCGAGTGGGACAAGCCCGTCTGGGAACACAACCTCGGCGACGGGCTCAGGCTGCACCGCCTCGCCGTCGAGACGCACGCCATCACCAGTCACTTCGCGCTGCCGCTGCTGCTGCGCCGGCCGGGTGGACTGGTCGTCGAGATGACGGACGGCACCGCCGAGTACAACGGCGCCAACTACCGCAACTCCTTCTTCTACGACCTGGCGAAGAGCTCGGTCCTGCGCATGGCCTTCTCCCTCGGACACGAACTCGGACCACGGGGCGCCACGGCCCTGGCCCTCACCCCCGGCTGGATGCGCTCGGAGATCATGCTCAGCCACTTCGGCGCCACGGAGGAGAACTGGCGCGACGCGGTGCGGACGGAACCACACTTCGCCATCTCCGAGACCCCCCGCTACACCGGCCGCGCCGTCGCCGCACTCGCCGCCGACCCGGACGTCTCCCGGTTCAACGGGACATCACAGTCCAGCGGCGGCCTCGCCAAGATCTACGGCTTCACCGACCTCGACGGCAGCAGTCCCGACGCCTGGCGCTACCTCGTCGAGGTACAGGACACGGGTAAGCCGGCCGACGTCACGGGGTATCGCTGACGGCTGTGAGGGGAAACCCTCGAGTCCGACATCGTTGTGGCGATTGGTCCCGACGGAGGAGGTCGTCATGCGTGCATGACGGTGAAACAGGCGTGGCGAGGTGGAACGAGTGGGGTAATTCGGGGTAAAGGGGTCAGGTCGCATTCGCTCCGACGTCCGCTCGACGGAGGTACTCCATGGCCCATCCGCACCGTCTCCGCCGCCGCCACGCGGTGGCCTCGGCCGCCCTGCTGATCACCACGCTCGCGGGGGCCGGGCCGGCCGTGGGTGGATCCGCGCCCGCCGCCGGTCAGAGCGTGGGCAAGGGCAGGGGGACGAATCTGCTCGTCGCGGGGCTCGACCGCCGCAGCGGGATGTCCCGCGAGGAGATTCAGCGGCTGCATGTCGGCGGGCAGCAGTGCGGCTGCACCGACGTGCTGATGGTGGTGCACATCGCCGCCGACGGCCGCCGCCTCAGCGTCGTCTCCCTGCCCCGCGACTCCTTCGTCCGCTTCGCCCGGCACGACCACCCGGCGCACAGCGGAAAGATCAATGGGGCGTACGCACACGGGGGCCGGGACCTGACCGTGCGTACCGTCGAGCGCGCTACCGGCCTCCATATCGACCACTACATGGAGGCCGACTTCCGCGGGTTCGTCGCCGCCGTCGATGAATTGGGCGGCGCCGAGGTGTGCAGTGACACCCCGCTCCGGGACGAGAACTCGGGGCTCGAGCTCGCCGCGGGGATCCACGACATCGACGGGACACACGCCCTGCGCTACGTCCGCGCCCGGCACCTCAACCCGCCCGGCGACCTCGGCCGTGTCCGCCGTCAACAGAAGCTGCTGCTCGGCATGTTGGCGAAGATGTCCGACGCGAAGGTCTTCAAGGACCCGATGGCGACCGCCCGTACGGCCCGCGCGCTGATGTCACACGTACGCACCGACGGCCACACGAACGCGCGGACGTTGATGTCCCTGGCGTGGAAGCTGCGCGACCTCACGCCGCGGCAGACGGAGTTCGCCACCGTACCCATCTCGAACTTCGACTACCGGGACCCCACGTGGGGCTCTTCGCTGCTGTGGGACGACAAGCGGGCGAAGCGGATGTTCGGGGCGCTGCGTGCGGACCGGCCGCTGACGTCCACGCGGAAGTCCGGCGGTCCGGTCCCGGTCGGCATGCCGCCCAAGGAGACCAAGGTGAAGGTCGACGACCCGCGCATCGCCGACGGGTTGCGCGAGAGCGGCTTCAACGTGACCGAGGTGCCCGCCCCGAGCAGCCGCCCGAGCGGACCCACCGTCGTGACGTACGATCCCGAACGCGCCCGCTTCGCGCCCTCCCTGGCGGCCGCGCTGCCCGGGGCGAAGCTGCGGTCCGTGGCCGGATTCGGTCCCGTCTTCCGCGTCGCCGTCGGCGGTGGTGATCGCGGTGTGACGCAAGTGACGTACGACCGCAGCATGGTGGAGGGGGCACCGGTTACCGGAGACCGGCTGCGCTGCGGGCACCCTTCGGGCAAAAAGGGCTGAAAACCGACTGCTGCGGGGTCACTTGGGGTTCCGTGACGGGAGCGCGACGCTCTGTGTTGCGGTTACGGTTCTGCTGTGGTGATCAACGCGCAAGGCAACAACGAGGCACAATCCACCGAGCCGGGAACGGCGCTGCTGCTGGCGGCTGCCCCCGCCGGCAAGGTGGGCCTCATCGACGCGGTCTCCGTGCTGCCCACGCTCGCGGCGGTCCCGCCGAGCGTGCTCACTGGCACGGCGGCGGCGTCCGTCGTCGAACTCGCGGACCCGCTCGACCCGCAGGCCGTCCTCACCCGGCTTCGTACGGCGGCCGCGCAGCCGGGCCCGCTCCACCTGTACGTGGCGGGTCAGCTTCACCTCGACCACCGTCAGGGCCTGCTGCACCTGGCTCTCGCCCGCACCACCCCGTCCACGCTGCGTTACACGGGGCTGCCCTGGCACTGGCTCACCGGCGAACTCACCCTGCGCCGTCCACACACCACGACCGTCGTGCTCGACCTCGTCGCCGACGCGGAGGCCTGGAAGCAGGTCGGCGTCGGCGGCCTCGGTCTCGGCCACGGCACCAGCGTCTTCGGCCGGGTCCTGCCGCCCCCGCCGCGCCGCACCACCCTCACGCCCACGTACCTCCGCGCCTACGCGGACATCTGGCGCACGGGCGCCCGCCCCACCCCGTCCGACCTCCACGAGACGGCGGCGGCGCACGCGGGCCCCGCGGATGCGCTCTTCGTGGCGCTGGGGTCGGGTCACGTGGTCGCGCACCCGTCCAGCGGTGGCCGGCCCGCCCACGCGCCGACGACGGCGAGCGCCCACGCGACCGTCGCCCCGGTGGAGCCCGCCACTGAGCTGGACCCCACGGAGACGCCTGCCGCTGCGGCTCCGCCTTCGGGAACGGTTCCGGCGCCGACGTCCGCTGCGGCCCCGGAAACGGTGCCGATCCCGGCTTCGGGTCCGGAACCGGTCCGGGCGCCGGCTCCTGTAGCAGTGCCGACTCAGAGCCCGGTCGCCGCACCGGAGCCCACTTCGAGCGCAGGCCCGACCTCGGTGCCGGCCGGGCCTGCGGGGTCGGTGGTGCCTCCGGTATCAGCCGTGAACGGTGCCTCCGGCTCGTCGCACGACCCGGCGCCTGCTCCGGGGGCGGCACCCGACCACGGGCCGATGCCGGACGTGACTTCGGCGTCCGCACCGGTGGAGGCCCCCGCCGAGAGGGCGGTCGCGCTTCTGCCCTCAGTTCCTACGTCAGCCGTGGCCGCCGCCTCGGGTTCGCTGCCGGCTCCGGACCCCGCCCCAAATCCGACCCCCGCCAAGGATCCGGCTCCGGGCCCCGCTCACAGTCCGGCCCCCGTGCCCGGACCGGCCGTGGAGCTGGCCAAGGCTTCGGCGCCGCCCCCGGCAGCCGCTCCCGGCGGCACATCGCCCGCCACCGCAACGCCCGCCCCCACGCCGCCCGGCCCGGAGATCGCGCCGGCACCCGCCGCTCCGCCGATGCCCACCGTCGCTCCCGCGGCTGCCGCTCCCGCTCCCACGGCGCCCGCCGCCCCCGACCCCCACGCCCTGCTGCTCGCCGCCGTGCAGGCGGGGCGGCACGGGGAGGCCGCGTCGATCGCTGCCGCGTGGGAGGGGGAGGCGTTGCGGGTGCATGGGATGCGGTCCTCGGAGGTGGTGCACTGGATGGAGGTGCGCGCCGATCTCGCGCGGCTTGCCGAGGAGCCGGGGCGCAGCTGCGAGTTGTGGATCGCCGTGGCACACGCCCGGATCGCGCGCGGCGAATCGCCCTCCGACGAGGACGTGGAGGCGGCCGTCGACCGCGCCCACCACCAGTTCGAGCAGGTCCGCGACCTGGACCGGGCCCGCGGCCACGCCACCGGCCTGACCGCCCTGCGGGAACAGGTACCGGGTCGGCGCCCCGGCGCCCTCGAAGCGATCAGGCGCCGCCTCGACACGCTGAACGACCCGACCCGGAAAGCCTGAGACGCGCTGAACGACCCGACCCGGAAGGCCAAACCCCACCGCCGCTCAACAGGCCCGCCGCACATACCCCTTCGTGCCCGCGGGCCGCACATCCATGTCGCGCAGCACGATCGACAGCCGGTCGCCCCACGCCCGGCACGCCCGCTCGAAGTCGGCCTCGCGGTACTCCACGGCGAAGACCCGGTCGTCGTACGCCGACGCGTACCCCCGGCACTCGTCGTAGGCCTGGCACTCCTCCGTCACCGCGAAGTCGAACCCGATGCCGCGGCGCTTCGGCAGGAGTTCCGCGGTGTTCTTCTGGCCGACCGCGAGCCCGGCCCCGTGCGCCCGGTCCGCGATGAGCCGGGCGAACGCGACCGCGTCGGCGGGGGTGAGCAGCCCGTCGGAGCGCTCGTAGGAGTCGAGGTTGTCCGGTTCGACGGCCTGGAACCCGTCGTCGGCGCAGCCTTCGATCCAGCCGCCCACGAGGTCCGCCAGCCGCGCCCGCTTCGACTTCGTGGAGATGTCGAACAGCGGCTCGTGCCAGTCCTCGTCGACCACCAACTCCCTCTCGGCGTCCCGGAGCAGCAGGTCGTCATGGTGGGTCCGCCACCACTTCAGCGCGTCGGGCTGAGCCTGGAAGGCGTTGACGTAGCAGACGTTGTAGAGCCCGCGGGCGGGCGCGTCCCCGCGGTCCCGCGAGACGGCCCGTACCCCCGCCGACGGCTTGTACGCGCCGCCGATCTGGTAGTCGAACTGCGCGTCCGGCGTTGGCTGTTGAACGCGCGGGGAGAGCCCCTCGGAGTCCTGCGACGAGCAGGCGGACAACGCGAACGCGGCGGTCAGGGCGAGGCACAAGGCCGACAGTCGTCGGGAAGCCGGGCGGAAGATCATCGTCGCAGCCTAGAACGAGAGACCCGGACACCCCTCATGGCGGTGGCCTGATCGCCCGTACGTCCTTCAGGCCGACCGCCGAACCGTCACTGAGGGGCACCAGTCGTGACACACCTCACGCCCCGTCCCGGTGCCGCCGGGAACAACCCCGTCACCCAGTCCGTTGACCAAGACGTGGACACGGATGGAACAGTGTCCCCGGGCCCAACCCATCGCCCGCAGGGAAGATCGTTCGCCTGAAGCCCTGCGGAGCCCCCCGCCGAGAGGCGACCGCCATCCGTGTCCCGTTCAAAGCCGCCCCGGCCGTGGTCCCCCGTCACGGCCGGGGCTTTCTCTTTCGCCGCCGGGTCGCGGTCTAGAGTGCGGCCATGACGCGCTTCCACGAGACCAAGCACCGGCTCGTCACCACCTTCCAGCGCCACATCGCCAACCCCGTCACCCGGCGCCTGCCGACCCAGGTCCTCCTCGAGACGACCGGGCGCACGTCGGGGCTCGCGCGCCGCACCCCGGTCGGCGGGCGGCGCGTCGGCGAGGCCTTCTGGCTCGTCTCGGAGTTCGGGTTCAAGTCCCAGTACGTACGCAATATCCAGGCCGATCCCCGGGTCCGCGTCCGGCTGCGCGGCCACTGGTACCGCGGCACCGCGCACCTGCTGCCCGAGGACGACGCCCGCGCCCGCCTCGGCACCCTGCCGCGCCTCAACAGCGCCGCGGTCCGCGGCTTCGGCGTCGACCTGTTGACCGTACGCGTCGATCTCCATGACTGACCTGGCATGATCGGGGGCATGGCAGAACGTTTGATCGCCGCGTGTGACGGCGCGTCCAAAGGAAATCCCGGACCCGCGGCTTGGGCCTGGGTCGTCGCCGACGGTGACGAGAAGCCCGTGCAGTGGGAGGCCGGCGCGCTCGGCACCGCGACGAACAACGTCGCCGAACTCACCGCCCTGGAACGGCTGTTGAGTACGGTCGCCGCGGATGTGCCGCTCGAGGTGCGGATGGACTCGCAGTACGCGATGAAGGCGGTCACCACGTGGCTGCCAGGCTGGAAGCGCAAGGGCTGGAAGACGGCGGCGGGCAAGCCCGTCGCCAATCAGGAGCTGGTGCAGCGGATCGACGCGCTGCTCGACGGCCGTGCGGTCGAGTTCAAGTACGTGCCCGCGCACCAGGTCGACGGCGACCCGCTGAACGACTTCGCGGACCGCGCCGCCAGCCAGGCCGCCGTCGCCCAACAGGACGCGGGCAGCGCGCTCGGCTCTCCCGAGCCGCCGCCGTCCAGCCCCTCCTCGGCGAAGCCTCCGCGGGCGAAGTCGGCCCCCGCGAAGCGCGGCTCCTCCGGTGCCTCGTCCGGCTCTTCCTCGCGCACCCTCAAGGCGAAGTTCCCCGGCCGCTGCCGCTGCGGCCGCTCGTACGCCCAGGGGGAGGACATCGCGAAGAACCCCGACGGCTGGGGCCACCCGGAGTGCCGCACGTCGGCCTGACCGATACCGACACAGAGGGGCCCGGCGTGCCATGCGGCATGCCGGGCCCCTCTCCGTGCTTCTACGCACTCACGTGCTCACCCGCACGTAGTCCACCACCAGCTGCTGCGGGAACTGCGTGCCGGCGTCCGGGTCGCCCGGCCAGTCCCCGCCCACGGCGAGGTTGAGGATCAGGAAGAAGGGCTTCTCGAACACCCACTGGTTGCCGCCGACATCGGCGGGCGTGCGGGTCTGGTACACCGTGCCGTCCACCGACCAGGTGATCTTGTTGGGCGTCCAGTCCACCGCGAACGTGTGGAAGGCGTCCGCGAAGGCCTGGCCGTCGGGCAGCGTATTGGCCGCGCCGATCCCGCCGGAACCGGAGTAGCCGGGGCCGTGGATGGTGCCGTGGACCGTCGACGGTTCCTTGCCTACGTTCTCCATGATGTCGATCTCGCCGGAGTTGGGCCAGCCGACCGAGCCGATGTCACTGCCCAGCATCCAGAACGCGGGCCAAATGCCCTGCCCGCGAGGGATCTTCATCCGGGCCTCGACGTGGCCGTGCGTCGTCTCGAACTTCCCCGACGTGTTGAGGCGCGCCGAGGTGTACTGACATGTGCCGTACCAGCACTGGTAGTTGGAGGGGTTCTCCTTGCGGGCGGTGATGACCAGGTTGCCCTGGCCGTCGAGTGCGGCGTTGTTGTTGCCCGCCGTGTACCACTGCCGTTCGTGGTTGTTGACGTTGTCGCCGGTCTCGGTCACCCACTTCGAACCGTCGACCGCCGAGCCCGCGGGCCCGTTGAAGTCGTCGGAGAAAGTGACCGCCGTGGTGTGTGCGTCGTCGGTGCCGGCGGCGTTCGCGCTGGGGACGAACGCCGCGGCGACGCACAGCAGTGCCGCGGCACCCAGTGGGAGTCTGCGGCTCAGTGGGCGGAGGGGACTGCGCATGGGGGATCACATCACTTCGGGTAGGGGGTCGTGCCGTCCCGCGGCACGCCAGAAAGTGAAGGCAAGAAGGCTGCGCTTGATGTGCTCTGTTCAAGAGTTGATTTAAGGGGTGAGGCCAAGGGGCGTCAAGGGACTGAACGAAAGTCCGTACCAACGCTCACGGCTAGGGTGTTCGGACGATCTTCGATTCTGGAGCGATGGTGAGCATGCTGAGGTGCGCTGTACTCGACGACTACCAGGGCGTCGCCCGCGAACTGGCCGACTGGGACCGGCTGTCGGACCGTGTCGACGTCACCTACCTGAATCGGTATGTCGACACGCGGAACTCGCACGACGAGCTCGTCGCGTTGCTCGGTGAGTGCGAGGTCGTCGTCGTGATGCGCGAACGCACCCCGTTTCCCGCCGAGTTGATCGCGCGCCTGCCGAAATTGCGGCTCCTGGTCACGTCGGGCATGCGCAACGCGTCCATCGACCTCGACGCCGCCGCCACGCACGGCGTCACGGTCTGCGGCACCGCCAGCAACCCCGAACCGCCCGTCGAGCTCACCTGGGCCCTGATCCTGGGCCTCGCCCGCGGCGTCCTCACCGAGGGCGGCAACCTGCGCGACGGCGGCCCCTGGCAGTCCACGCTCGGCGCCGACCTGCACGGACGTCGGCTCGGGCTGCTCGGGCTCGGCAAGATCGGCGCCCGGGTCGCGCGCGTCGGCGCCGCCTTCGGCATGGACGTCACGGCGTGGAGCCGGAACCTCACCGCCGAGCGGGCCGCCGAAGCCGGTGCCACCCTCGCCGCCTCGAAGGGGGAACTCCTCGACACCAGCGACTTCGTCTCCGTCCACCTCGTCCTGGGCGACCGCACCCGCGGACTGCTCGGCGCCGACGAACTGCGCCGGATGCGCCGCACCGCCTATCTGGTCAACACCTCGCGCGCCGCGATCGTCGACCAGGAGGCGCTGCTTCGGGCGCTGCGCGAGGGCTGGATCGCCGGCGCGGGCAGCGACGTCTTCGACACCGAGCCGCTCCCGGCCGACCACCCCTTGCGCACCGCCCCGAACTTCCTGGGCCTGCCCCACCTCGGCTACGTCACGCGCCGCAACTACGAGGGCTTCTTCCAGGGCGCCGTCGAGGACATCGAGGCGTATCTGGCGGGGAGCCCGGTGCGCACGCTCGGCTGACGTCGGCTCATCCGCCGCGCACGAACTCCCGCAGCTCGTCCGCGAGTTGCGGGAACTCCTCCAGGACGGCGTGGGTCGCGAACTCGTGGTCCGTGTAGTCGAAGCCCGGCGTAACGACCTCCGCCACCAGGCCGTGGCGGGCGTCGTCGAGCAGGTGTGAGGCCTTCCAGTGGCCGCCGGGCAGCAGGAGGAAACGCTCGTCGTCAGGGCCGAGGACGGTGCGGTGGAGGGCGCCGTCAGGAGTGACGGTCACGTACTCCAGGGGGCCACCGTCGATCAGGAAGTGCAGGATGTCGCTGCGGTTGCGGTGCAGCAGACCGCTGGGCTGCCGCTCGTCGAGCAGGTAGTAGATGGATGTCGCCGAAGGGCGGGGGCCGTACGGCGTCGACAGCTCGTGCGGACTCGTGTAGACGCGGCGGAAGTGGCCGCCCTCACCGTGCGGCTCAAGATCGAGCTCGGACTGCCAGTCGCGCACGGTGGCTCCTCGGGGTTGACCATGGTTGGGTGATCAAGAGTAGGCGGGAACGCGGGGGCGCGGGAGACCCGCGAGTACCGTGCGCTGTCGCCCGCGCACCCGCCGTGACCTGCAACTCCGTGGTGAATGGCGGGAGTTGGCATGACAGACTGCGGGCAGGTCACACACATCGCCCCGACCGCCCAGCGACGTTGGAGAGTTTTCATGACGGCACCTGCTCCCCGGCCCCGTATCGACACCAGCCAGGCGCACCCCGCGCGGGTCTACGACTGGCTGCTCGGCGGGAAGGACAACTACCCCGTCGATGAGGCCGTCGGCGAGCAGCTGCCCGCCGAGGCGCGGGACGCTGCGCGGCAGAACCGGGAGTTCATGCACCGGGCCGCCGCCTGGCTCGCCGGGCAGGGTGTCGACCAGTACCTGGACATCGGCACCGGCATCCCGACCGCGCCGAACCTGCACCAGATCGTGCAGCGCATCGTCCCGACGGCCAAGGTCGTCTACACCGACAACGACCCCATCGTGCTGCGGCACGCGCAGGCGCTGCTCGTCAGCAGCCCCGAAGGTGCCACCGACTACATCGAGGGCGACGTCCGCGAACCGGAGGCCATCCTCGAACACGCCCGTACCGTCCTGGACTTCGACCGGCCGATCGCCCTGTCGCTGATCGCGCTGATGCACTTCATCCCGGACGACGAGGAGGCGTACGGCATCGTCTCCAGGCTGGTGTCCGAGCTCCCGGCCGGCAGTCACCTGGTGCTGTCCAACGCCTCCAGCGACCTCTTCCCCGAGCTGGTCGAGAAGGTCGTGGCCCAGTACTCCAAGGCGGGGATCCAGCTGGGCTTCCGTACCCGCGAAGGGGTGGCGCGCTTCTTCAAGGGGCTCGACCTCGTGGAGCCGGGTCTGGTGACCGCCACCGAGTGGTTCCGCGATGAGGCCGCCCCCGAGCCCGAGCCGAGCGGCATCTACTCGGGCGTCGCCCGGATCTCCTGACCTGATCTCCTTAATTCACGCAGACGGCGGCGCGCCATTGAGCCGGGCCGACAGTCGGTGCGCCGCCGCGACCACCGCCTCCGCCACCTGCGGCAGCGCGTCCGGCGGCAGCCGGAACACGGGCGCCGACACATTGACGGCCGCCACCACATCGCCCCGGTGGTCGTGCACCGGGACGGCGACCGCGGTCAGGCCCGGCTCCATCTCCTCCGCCGCCACCGCGAAGCCCCGCGCCCGCTCCACCCGCAGCCGCTCCAGGACGGCCGGTACGGTCCGTGGCGCCACGTCCGTGCCCGGCAGTGGCGCCCCGTTCTCGGTCGTCAGGAGCGCCGCCACCTGGTCGTCGGGCAGCCCGAACAGCAGGGCGCGGCCCGCGGACGTGCAGTTCAGGGGCGAGGTGCGGCCGATCCACTCGTGGGCCTGAAGCCCGCGTGACGTGCGCTCGGTGAGCACTGTCACCACGCCGTGCCCGGACAGCACCGTCAGATACGCCGGCTCGCCGACGCGGTGCACCAGATCCCGCAGTACCGGCGGTGCCTCCCCGTAAAGCCGCTCCTCACCCGCCGACGAGGCGAGCGCCAGCAGCTGCCAGCCGACGCGGTAGCGCAGCGTGCGCGGATCCCGCTCCAGGAACCCCTCCTGCGCCAGGACCTTCAGGGTCCGTGACACCTGCGTCTTCTCCCGGCCCACCGCCTGGGCCACTTCCTGTACGCCCATCGGGCCCTGCGCGAGAGCGCGCAACACGTCCAGCGCGCGGTGCACGCTGCTCAGGTTCTCCGCTGCCATGAGGCAACACTGCCACAGTGGCGTGCGTATAGAGCAACTCTCATTGTTGCATTCGCACGCGCCGCCCTATGGTCGATCCACATGTGCGGAATCGCAGCCATACACAGCCATCACGGAAGTATCGACACCGAGTGCGCCGACGGGGCGGCGGAGGGAATGCTCGACCGGCTCGCCCACCGCGGACCCGACGACAGTGGGACGCGAACGGTCGGCGGTCACACCTGGCTCGGCCACCGCCGCCTCTCCATCGTCGACCTCGACGGCGGACACCAGCCCCTCGGCGGCACCAACGGCGACGACGACTGGTCCCTCGTGTGCAACGGCGAGATCTACAACCACGGCACACTGCGCGAGGAACTGCCCGCCGAGGCCTTCGGCTCCTCCTCCGACTCCGCGGCGGCGCTCGCCGTCCTGCGCACGGACGGGCCCGCGGGCCTGCGCCGTCTCCGCGGCATGTGGGCGCTGTGCGCGGCCACCCCGGGTGGCCGGTTCTTCGCCGCCCGCGACGCCATCGGCGTCAAGCCGCTGTACTGGGCGCGCACGGACACCGCCGTGCACTTCGCCTCCGAACTGCGCGCGTTCCACCCCGACGTACAGCCGAACGCCGAGATCTTCCCGCCCGGACACTGGTGGACGCCCGAGGACGGTCTTCGCCGGTTCGCGGAGCCGGTTCCCGACGTGACGACCGGCTCTTGGGGCGACGTGCCCGAGCAGGTCGTCGAAAAGGCCACGTTCGAGGCCGTCTCCGACTCCATCCGCCGACACCTGATGGCGGACGTCGAGGTCGGTGTGTTCCTCTCCGGCGGGCTCGACTCCAGCCTCGTCGCCGCGGTCGCCGCCGAGGAGTACGGCCGTCAGGGCCGCCGTCTCAAGACCTTCGCCGTCGGCACGGAGGACTCCCCGGACCTGCTCGCCGCGCGGGACGCCGCCGCGTTCCTGGGCACCGAGCACCACGAGGCGGTGCTCGACGCCGAGGCCGCGGCGCGGGTGCTCGACGAGGTGGTCGGGTGCGTGGAGTCCTTCGACGCCAGCCTCATCCGCAGCGCCGTCCCGAACTGGTTCCTGTCCGAACTCGCCTCCCGGCACGTCAAGGCGGTCCTCACCGGCGAGGGCGCCGACGAACTCTTCGCCGGATACGGCTACTACCACGAGCGGCACGCCGCCCCCGACGAGCTGGACGCCGAACTGCGCCGCACCATAGGCGCGTTGCACGGCCTCAACCTCCAGCGCTGCGACCGCGTCACCATGGCCCACGGCCTGGAGGCACGCGTCCCGTTCCTCGACCGGGACGTCATCGCGCACGCCATGTCACTTCCCGCGCCCGTCAAGGCACTTGAGTCCGACGGTATGGAGAAGGGTCACCTGCGCCGTGCCTTCTCGGGCTGGCTCCCCGAGCACCTCCTGTGGCGCCGCAAGGAGCAGTTCGGCACGGGCAGCGGCGCGGAGAGTGTGCTGAGCCCGCTGTGGGACAGCCGCATCACGGACGGCGAGTTCGAGGCGGCGACTGCTGAGGACGGGGCACCCGAACTGCGCAGCAAGGAGGAGCTCGGCTACTACCGTACGTTCCGCGTCGCGCTGCCCGGCGTACGCCCGGAGGCGGTCCTCACGCGGTTCGCGACGGCGTAGTCGCCCAGCCGCTACGTGAGTTGGGAGCGGGCCGCGGCCACCGCCTGCTCGGCGTAGCCGCGGCCGAACAGCACCGTGTGCACCAGGAGCGGGAAGAGCTGGTGGAGCGGGACGCGGTCGCGCCAGCCGTCGGCGAGCGGCGCGACCTGCTGGTATCCGTCGAGAATCCGGTCCAGGTGCGGCGCGCCGAACAGGTGCAGCATCGCCAGATCGGTCTCGCGGTGCCCGCCGTGCGCGGCCGGGTCGATGAGCCGGGCCGCGCCGTCGGCGCCCCACAGCAGGTTCCCGTTCCACAGGTCGCCGTGCAGCCGGGCAATGGGGTATCCCCTGCTCGGACGCAGTTGAGAGCTTGGGGAAGGCTCGGCGGGGCCCGCGAGTTCGGGCAGCCGCTCGCAGACCCGCTCGATGGGCCTCGCCTCGGCGGGGGAGAGGGTGCCGGCGTCGACGGCTTCGCGCAGGTAGGGCAGCACCCGGTGGTCGGCGTACCAGCGCGGCCAGTCGTCGCCCGGCACATTGCGCATCGGGGCGAGCCCGATGTACGCGTCCGTCGGCCCTTCGGGCGGCGCCGCACCGAACGCCGGGGCTCCGGCGCCGTGCAGCCGCGCGAGGCCCTCGCCGAAGCGCACCGCGGCGTCCCCACTCGGCGGCCCCTCCGCGACCCGGTCGACGACCAGGCACTGCTCGTCGTACCCATGCACCGTGGGCACCGCCACCGCTTCGGCCGCCGCGAGCCACCGCAGCCCGGCCGCCTCCGCGCGCACCGCCGCCGGGTCGTCGGCCTGCTTCACCATCACCACGCGGCCGTCGTCGAGGGTGACCTCGCCGAGGTGGGACGAGAGGCGGCGCTCGGCGGTGGCCGGGCGGCCGGTGAAGCGGGTGGCGGCGGCTGCGAGTGCTGACATGACTCTCAGCGTAGGACGACCGCGGGAACGTTGACGTGACACCCGGCCCGCTGGTCTGCTGCGTTGATCAACACGGGGTTCGTCCCCGGAAAACGTACAGAACGAGGCGAACGCGAATGAGTACCACGACAGTTGCTCCCGTCCTGGTCGTGCAGAACACCAAGAGCGGCGGCCCCGGCCGGGTCGGCGACTGGCTGCGTGAGGCGGGCCTCGCGACCGAGGTACTGCGTCCGTACGAGGGTGAGGCGCTGCCCGAGGCACTGAACGGCAGACCGTTGCTGGTGCTGGGCGGCGGCTTCCTGCCGGACGACGACGCACGCGCGCCCTGGCTGCCCGCCACCCGCCGCCTCGCCGCGCAGGCCCTCGACGGCGGCACGCCCGCCCTCGGTATCTGCCTCGGCGGTCAACTGCTCGCACAGGTGGCGGGCGGCCGTGTACGGGGGAAGCACGGGCGGCCCGAGTACGGCAGCACGCGGATCCGGCTGCGGGCCGAGGCGGCCGGGGACCCGTTGCTGCACGGGCTCGGAGGGACGGTTCCCGCGATCGAGCGGCACGTCGACCAGATAACGGAACTGCCGCCGGGCGCCGCCTGGTTGGCGTCCACCGAGGCCTGTCCGCACCAGGCGTTCCGGGTGGGGGAGCGGGCCTGGGGTGTTCAGTTCCACCCGGAGGCGGAGGCCGCGCGGATCGCCGGATGGGACGCCGAGGAGCTGGCCCGGCAGGGCTTCGACCGGGACCGGCTGCACGCCGCGGCGGTGGCCGAGGAGAGCGCGGCCGTCGCGGCGTGGTCCGAGGTCACGCGGAGGTTCGCTCGGGTGTGCGCGACGATGCCGTGACCGGCGGGGTGGCGGGCGCCGACGGGGTGGGGCGGCGCCGCGCCACCGACGTCACGACCGTGGTGAGCACGCCCGCGAGCAGTCCCCAGAACGCGGACCCGATGCCCAGCAGCGTCACACCGGAGGCCGTGGCGAGGAAGGTGGCTACGGCCGCCTCCCGCGACTTGGGATCCGACAGGGCGCCGGCCAGGGCGGACTCGATCGTGGCGAGCATGCCCACCCCGGCGACCGCCAGGACCAGCGCGTGCGGCATCGCGCCGAGCAGCGAGGCCACCGTCGCGCCGAGCAGGCCGACGCACAGGTAGAAGACACCCGCCCACGCGGCCGCGAGATAGCGCCGCTTCCGGTCGGGGTGCGCCTCCTCGCCGGTGCAGATCGCGGCGGTCAGCGCCGCGAGGTTGAGGCCGAACGCGCCGAATGGGGCGAGCACCGCCTGCGCGACACCGGTCCAGGTCAGGACGGGAGAGATCGGCACCTCGTACCCGGAGGTGCGCAGCACGGCGACACCCGGCAGATTCTGCGAGGCCATGGTGACCACGAACAGCGGCACACCGACGCTGATGAGCACCTTCCAGTCGAGCTCGGGGGCGGTGAACACCGGCTGCGCGAGAGACAGTTGGACCCGCTCCAGGTGCCAGCCACCGGTGAGGACGGAGGCCACGACTCCACCGGCGAGCGCGACCACCACCGCGTAGCGCGGCAGCAGCCTTCGCGCGAGCAGGTAGAGCGCGAACACCGGGAACGCGATCCCGAAGTGCCCGCCCATCTGCGCGAAGAGCCCCGTCCCGAAGTCCAGGAGCACACCGGCGAGCAGGGCGGACGCGAGCGGCACCGGGATCCGGTCCATGAGCCGCGCGAACCACCCCGTCAGACCGCTCACCACGGTCAGTACGGCACTGAAAACGAACGCGCCCACGGCCTTCTCCATGGACACCCCGCTCAGGCTCGTGGCGAGGAGTGCGGCCCCCGGCGTCGACCAAGAGGTGAGTACGGGCGCCTTGTTGCGCAGCGACAGGCCCACGGTGGTCACGGCGATGCCGACGCCGAGCGCCAGCATCCACGAGGACACCTCCCGCGCGTCCGCGCCGGCGGTCCGCGCCGCGGTGAACACGATGGCGGCCGCGCTGGTCACACCGACGGTGGTCGCGATGAGCCCCGCCGCCACGGCCGAGGGTGGTGCGAGGGCGCGTATGCGGGCGAGCGAGGACATACGGGTGTCACTTCCGAAGGCTGGGGGAGGCGGGGAACGAAGGGTCGAGCGAGCGCGCGAAGCGTTCCATGAACGGAACGTTCTGTTTGTGGAACACTAAGGACGCGGATGGCGACACGTCAACACGCGCCGACGGGCGCGGGAGGGGGCCGGGCGATGGGGCTTGGTGGCGAAGTGGGGCGCAGGCTGAAGCGGCTGCGTGAGGGCAGCGGCCTGTCCCTGTCCGAACTCGCGCGCCGCTCGGGCGTCGGCAAGGGCACGCTCTCCGAGCTCGAGACCGGCCGCCGCAACCCCACCCTCGAAACGCTCTACGCCCTGACCACCGCGCTCGGCCGCCCGCTCAGCGCCGTCCTCGACGACCCGCCGCCCGGTGTGGGCGCGGGCGCCGCCGGTGTCTCCGGGAGTGCGGTCACCGCGGTGCTCATCGAGCGGTACGAGGACGCGGACGCGGCCACCGACGTCTTCCGCGTCACCATCGCCGAGGGGGCGACCCAGGAGTCCGCGGCGCACGTCCCGCGCACCACGGAGAGCCTGATGGTGCTCGCCGGGACGGCCGTCGTCGGCCCGCCGGACGCACCCACGACCGCGGGACCCGGCGGTCACGCCCACTGGGCGGCGGACGCCCCGCACCTCTACGGCGCGCCGGACGGCGAGGTCCAGGGAATCCTCTTCGTCCGCTATCCGAAGGGCGCCTAACGGTCCTGGAGCAGCCGGTCGACCAGCCCTTCGACATAGTCCGGGGCGAGCGGGCCCATGCCGAACAGGACGCGGATGTACATCGGTGCGAGGACGTGGTCCAGCACGTCGAGCGCGTCGGGTGCGTGTTCGCCGCGCTCGCGGGCGCGATCGAGCATGGACTCCAACTGCCGGGTGCGTTCGGCGCGCAGGACGTCGCCGGCCTCCAGACCCTGCGGGCCGCTGCTCGACAGGGCCACGGCCAGGTGCAGCACCGCCGGCCCGTCGGGTCCGGTGATCTCGCGGGCCACTTGAGCCGCGTACGTACGCAGGTCGCCGGCCAGGCTCCCGGTGTCGGGCATCGGTGACCGCGTGTTGAGGCGGGTGAGCGCCACGTCGGTGAGCAGCGTTTCCAGGCTGCCCCACCGGCGGTAGATGCTGCTGTCGGCCACCCCTGCGCGGGCCGCGACCTCGCCGACCGTGAAGTTGCCGTACCCGCGCTCGCTGATCAGCTCGGTGACGGCCTGGTGCACCTGCGCGCCGACGCGGGCGCTGCGCCCGCCGGGCCGCCGGGCTCGCTGTGGCTCGTTCATGCCGCCACCATAACGCAGTCGGTACTTGCGTTTGTGAGGCGACCCTCCCTATAGTCGCCTAATGCAGCCCACGGCTGCGTTAGTAAAGCGACCGATCGAGAGGAATCCACATGGCTGTACCGCCTGCGGTCGTAGGCAGTCGATCGAGCCGGACCGTGCTGCTCGCGGTCACCTGCCTGGGCCAGTTCATGGTCCTGCTCGACAACACGATTGTTGGAGCGGCGCTGCCCGATATGCAGCAGCGGCTGCACACTCAACTGACCGGCTTGCAGTGGATCGTCGACGCGTACGTACTGCTGGTCGCCATGCTGCTGCTGTCCGGCGGCATCTTCGCCGACCGGTTCGGCCGCAAGCGGGTGTACCTGAGCGGCGTGATGGTGTTCACCGCCGCGTCGGTGCTGTGTGCCCTCGCGCCCTCGCTGGGCTGGCTGATCGCAGGACGGGTGCTTCAGGGCGTCGGGGCCGCGGCGGTGAGCCCCGCCTCGCTGGCCCTGCTCGCCGCCGCCCACCCCGCGCCGCAGGAGCGGCTCAAGGCGATCGGGCTGTGGGCCGGATTCAGCGGAATCGGTCTGGCGGCGGGTCCCGTGGCCGGCGGTGCACTGACGGAGGCCTTCGGCTGGCCCGCCATCTTCCTGGTCAACCTGCCCATCGGGGTGGTCCTGCTGGTGGTCGGACTGCGTCACCTCGGCGAGTCCCGTAACCCGGGCGCCCCCGCGATCGACGTCCCGGGCACGGTGCTGTCGGTTCTGGCGGTGGGGGCGCTGACCTACGGACTGATCGAGGGCGGCGCCCGCGGCTGGACCGCACCGGTCATCCTGGGCAGCTTCGCCGCGGCGGCGGTCCTCCTCGCCGCTTTCGTCGCCGTCGAAGCGCGGCACCCCGCCCCGATGCTGCCGCTGCGGTTGTTCAGGCAGCGGCTGTTCACCGTGTCCAACACCGCCATGGTCGTGGTCGGGTTCGCGCTCATGGGCTCGTCGTTCTTCTTCTCCCAGTTCTTCGTGTACGTCCAGGGCAGCTCGATCCTGCGCGCCGGCCTGCAGACCCTTCCCGTCTCCCTCGCCATGGTGATCGTCAGCCCGTACGCGGGACGGCTCGCCGCCCGGTACGGCTTCCGGATCGTGGTCACCATTGGCATGGCCCTGGCGGGGCTTGGCCTCCTCGCGTTCGGAATGGTGCACGCCGACACCGGCTACGGGAACGTGTGGTGGCGCCTTGGCCTCGCGGGCATCGGCTTCGCCCTGGTCATGTCCCCGCTGACGGGCGCCGCGATCCAGGCGGTCAGCCCGCAGGAGGGTGGCCTCGCCTCCGGCATCAGCAGCACCACCCGGCAGATCGGCGCGGTGCTCGGAGTGGCGTTGCTCGGGGCCGTCGTCCGCACCCGGCAGTCCGGCGGCGCCTCCTTCGAGACCGGCCTCAACAGCGCCTTCGTCGTAGCCGGCGCGATCACACTGGCCGCCGCCGTGTTCACCGGCCTGTGGCTGGCAAGGTCCAAGCCCGCGGACACCGTCACGGAACCGCAAGGCTCCACCGGTCCGGGTGCGGCCACCGCCTCGAACGAGGCGTCCGTGCGCAGTCGTTGACGGCGCGGGCCGTGTCGCGTCGGCGTCGGTTTCCGACGCCTGGCGTGGCCCGTGGCCGGTGCGAGAGGGCCCCGTCCGAGCCCTTCACCGCACGAGGGGCCTACGCCCGTCGTCGGCGTCTCGTACGGCCCATCACGTTTATCCACGCCACAGCGGGCTACGCGCACCTCAGACGGACGTCGAACGTGGCAGCGCTGTCGCACGCGGACAGGGCACGCCGGGACGGATGGGTATGAGCAGCGGATTCACCGGGTCCGACGGCTACGGACAGGACCCCTTCGGCGACTTCTTCTCGCGGTTCCTCGGCGGTGGCCGACGGCAGATCGACATCGGCAGGCTGATGAGCGGGCCCGCCCGCCAGCTCGTCGCCACCGCCGCGAACTACGCCAGTGAGCACGGCCGGGGTGACCTCGACACCGGGCACCTGCTGTGGGCCGCGCTCTCCCTCGAACCCACCCGCACCCTCGTGACACAGGCGGGCGCCGACCCCGACCGGTTGGCTGGGGAGATCGACCGGCACGCCGGCGGCGGTGGGCCGAGCCACACCCCGCAGTCCCTCTCCGTGACTCCCGCGGTCAAGCGGGCCCTGCTCGACGCACATGTGATCGCACGAGAGTCGGGCGTGGCCTACATCGGCCCCGACCACATCGTGATCGCGCTCGCGGCCAACCCCGACTCGGCGGCGGGACACCTTCTCAACCAGGTCCGCTTCACCCCGGACCCGGCACCGCAGCCCCCGCCTCCCGGATCGGCCGAACCCCGGCCCGGCGGCCAGCAGGCGTGGACCACGACTGCCACGCCCAACCTGGACCGCTTCGGCGAGGACCTCACCGACCGGGCCCGCCAGGGCCTCCTCGACCCGGTCATCGGCCGCGACGAGGAGATCGAGCAGACCATTGAGGTGCTCTCCCGCAGGGGCAAGAACAACCCCGTGCTCATCGGCGACGCGGGCGTCGGCAAGACCGCGATCGTCGAGGGCCTCGCCCAGCGCATCGCCGACGGCGACGTACCCGAGACACTCTGCGGACGCCGCCTCGTCTCGCTCGACCTGTCCGGCATCGTCGCCGGCACCCGCTACCGCGGCGACTTCGAGGAACGGCTCACCGACATCATCGACGAAGTGCGCGCCCGACCCGACGAACTCATCGTGTTCATCGACGAGTTGCACACCGTCGTCGGCGCCGGAGCGAGCGGCGGCTCCGAAGGCGGCTCGATGGACGCGGGCAACATGCTCAAACCCGCCCTGGCACGCGGCGAGTTGCACGTCATCGGCGCCACCACCCTGGAGGAGTACCGGCGGCACATCGAGAAGGACGCCGCGCTCGCCCGCCGCTTCCAGTCGATCCTGGTCCCCGAACCACAGGCGGCGGACGCCGTGGAGATCCTGCGCGGCCTGCGCGACCGCTACGAGGCACACCACCAGATCCGGTACGCCGACGAGGCGCTGCTCGCCGCCGTCGACCTCTCCGACCGCTACCTCACCGACCGCTTCCTGCCCGACAAGGCCATCGACCTGATGGACCAGGCGGGCGCCCGCGTGCGCCTGCGCGACCGCACCAAGACCACCGACGTACGGGCCCTGGAACGCGAGGTCGACGACCTCACCCGCGACAAGGACGAGGCGGTGGCCGCCGAGCAGTACGAGCGGGCCGGTGAACTGCGCGACCGGATCGGCGAGTTGACCGGCCGCATCGAGAGCGCCCGCGACCCCGAGCCCGGCGACGGACACATCGTCGAGGTGTCCGCCGAGGACATCGCCGAGATCGTGTCCCGGCAGACCGGCATCCCCGTCAGCAGCCTCACCAAGGAGGAGAAGGAGCGCCTCCTCGGCCTCGAACAGCATCTGCACGAGCGGGTCATCGGCCAGGACGAGGCCGTCACCGCTGTCTCCGAGGCCGTCCTGCGCTCCCGCGCCGGGCTCGCCAGCCCCGACCGGCCCATCGGCAGCTTCCTCTTCCTCGGCCCCACCGGCGTCGGCAAGACCGAACTGGCCCGCGCCCTCGCCGAGGCACTCTTCGGCAGCCAGGAACGCATGGTCCGGCTCGACATGAGCGAGTTCCAGGAGAAGCACACCGTCTCCCGACTGGTCGGCGCGCCGCCCGGATACGTCGGCCACGACGAGGCCGGACAGCTCACCGAGGCCGTGCGCCGGCACCCGTACTCCCTGGTCCTGCTCGACGAGGTGGAGAAGGCACACCCCGACGTGCTTCCACTCCTACTGCAGGTCCTCGACGACGGCCGCCTCACCGACGCCCAGGGCCGCACCGTGAACTTCACGAACACGGTCATCGTGATGACCAGCAACCTCGGCTCCGAGGCCATCGCCGGACGCGGCACCGCGCTGGGCTTCCGCACCGACGACTCCGCCGACGAGACCGCACGCCGCGACCAGGTCCTGCGCCCGCTGCGGGAGCACTTCCGCCCGGAGTTCCTGAACCGCGTCGACGAGATCGTCACCTTCCGGCGGCTCAGCACCGAGCAGCTGGTCCGCATCACGGACCTCCTCCTCGAAGAGACCCGGCGCCGTCTGCACGCCCAGGACATCACCATCGAGTTCGCCCCCGAGGCCGTCGAGTGGCTGGCCCGGCGCGGCCACCAGCCCGAGTACGGGGCGCGCCCACTGCGCCGCACCATCCAGCGCGAGGTCGACAACCGGCTCTCCCGGATGCTGCTCGACGGCGAGATCGCGGCGGGCGGCCGGATCCTGGTCGAGGTGGGCGACGGGGAGCTCACCGTCCGGGCGAAGGAGACGTAACCCCTTGTCACGTACGCGGGACACCATGCGGGCCGCCTTCCGCGGAGGGGGAGCGTTGGCCTGCCCTGTGTGACGATCACCGACTGGCGGCAGCCTTCCGGGAATCGTTGCCCAGCCACCAGTAGAGGGCCACCGAGCAGAGCGCGGCGCCGGCGCACCACGTGGAGATGAACTCCCAGCGCCACAGCGCCGCGCACACTGCCGCCACGACCGCCGCCAGGACACCGAGCAGCACAGGACCCCGCTCGCCCGACAGCAGTAGCGAGCCGATCGTCGCCAGCAGATAGCCCGCCAGGAGCCAGCCGGCATGCGGCAGGCCGATCGAGTAGCCCATCGTGTGGCCGCGGACCTCTGCGGTCACCGTGCTCGTCGCCAGCACGTACACGAGCGCCCCCGATGTCACCACGCCCGCCGCGAGCGGCACGATCAGCCGACGGCGGGCATCCGGGGCGACCGCCCACCACACGCTCGCCGGCACCCACAACGGCAGCAACGGCAGCGCGATCACCGCCCACGCGAGGACGGCGGGGCCGGTGCCACCGCCGTCGTTCCAGATCACCGCCTCGATGATCTGATGCGCGCCGAGCAGCAGCGGCAGCGCCGCGAGCGGCACCGCCCGCGGCCGGGTGCACGCCGCTCGGGACACGCACCCCACGCCCACCGCGGCGATCGCGCCACCCGCCACCAGATCGGCCGTCGCACTCCAGCACATGCGACCACGCTACGTTTCCGGGGGCCGGGCGGCGCGTCGTGGGTCCGCCCCGCTACGGGCGGACGTTGTCGCGTGCGGTCGGGTCCGGCTGGATGTTCTGGTTGTTGCGGAACACGTTGTCCGGGTCAAGGGCCGCCTTGACGCGGGCCAGCCGGGCGTAGTTGCCGCGGTAGCTCGCCCGCACCCGCTCCTGCCCCTCGTCCATCATCATGTTCACGTAGGCGCCGCCCGCCGAGTACGGGTGGAGGGCCTCGAAGTAGTCGACCGTCCAGCGCCGCAGCAGATCTGCGTTGGCCGGGTCCGGGTCGACGCCCGCGAACACGCTCGCCCAGCGCGCGTCCCGGTAGCTGAACGCGGTGTCGGACGGACCGACGTCGTGCGCGGCGCCGTCGATCGGGTAGAGGTGCATCGTCGACTGCATGGACGGAGTCTGCGGCCCGAACTTGGCGTGCAGCTCCACGGCGTCGTCCGGGATCTCGCGGACGAAGTCGGCCCGCCAGTACCACTGGTCGCCCGGCGGGTACAGGCCGTCGAACATCGACTGCATCACGGGATGCGGCATCGGCGCGACCGCGTGCAGCAACGGCGCGGGCAGGTCGCCGAGGAGCGGTGCCATGGCGCGGTCCGCCGCCTCAGGGTCCCCGGAGGTGTGACACCACACGACCCCGCACACCTTCCGCAGGTGCAGCTCCTCGGGGAACGGCGGGACAGGCGGTACGGACCCGAACAGGAAGAAGCCGTTGACGTCGCGGGGCGCGGCGGGCAGGAACTCGCGGTAGGCGGCGAGGACTTCGGCGCTCTGCTCGGCGGGCCAGAATGTCGGCCCGGCCACCGCCGTGGCCACCTCGTGCAGCCGGAACGTGAAGGAGGTGACGACGCCGAAGTTGCCGCCGCCGCCCCGGATCGCCCAGTACAGGTCCGTGTTGGTGTCGGCGTCCGCGCGCACCGGTGTGCCGTCGGCGAGGACGACCTCCGCCGCCAGGATGTTGTCGACGGTCAGGCCGTGGCGCCGGGTGAGGTGGCCGAGGCCGCCACCGAGCGCGAGGCCGCCGACGCCGGTGGTGGAGATGATGCCGCTGGGCGTGGCCAGGCCGTGCTCGTGCGTCGCCGCGTCGACCAGGCCCCAGGTGGCACCGCCGCCGACCTTCACGGTACGGGCGGCCGCGTCGACCTCGACGGAGTTCATGGGCGCCAGGTCGGCGACCACGCCGGCCTCGCAGGTGCCGAGCCCCGCGCCGTGGTGGCCGCCGCCGCGCACGGCGAGCGGGAGTTCGTGGCGGCGGGCGAAGGCGATCACTTTCGCCACGTCGGCCGCGTCGGCGCAGCCCGCGACAAGCGCGGGACGCCGGTCGATCATCGCGTTGTAGACGGCGCGGGCCTCCTCGTACCCGGAGTCCGTGGGTCCGGTCAACGTCCCCTGGAATCCAGTCAGTTCGCGGCGCGGGGCCTGTGCGGGTGTGCTGGTCATGCGGTCCCCCGTGTCGATCGGGTGTCGTCCGCCCCGTTCTACGGGCGTTGCGTGCGGTCGGGCATGCGTGGACGACACCCACCTCGGGCCGGTTGAGTACCTACGTTTCGCCGGCCGCGGTGAGCCCGATCTCCGCCGCCCGCTGGGCGGCCCGGCGGCGGGTGGGCGCGTCCAGCTTCTCCAGGACCGCGCGCACATGGTTGTCGACCGTGCGCACGGAAAGGACGAGGCGTCCGGCGATCTCCGCGTTGGTCAGACCTTCCATCAGGAGCCGCACTACCTGGAGTTGACGGTCGGTCAGCCCCGCCGGGTTGCCGCGCGCCGCCGCGTGGGGGCCGCGGGGGACACGGCGCACGCCGAGGTCACGCAGCTCGGCGCGGATCAGGCGGGCGAGCGGCGCCGCGCCCAGTGCGTCCAGGGTGGTGA
Organism: Streptomyces sp. NPDC002754; assembly: GCF_053592315.1. Classification (NCBI taxonomy): domain Bacteria; kingdom Bacillati; phylum Actinomycetota; class Actinomycetes; order Kitasatosporales; family Streptomycetaceae; genus Streptomyces; species Streptomyces sp. NPDC002754. The sequence goes on along the minus strand of NZ_JBSFVM010000021.1, from coordinate 6,808 downwards.
GCGCGCTCAGCTTGACCGCCGGGTCGGGGCTCTGCGCGAGCGCGGCCGCCTCCTCGTACGGGCAGCCTGCCGTGTGCCACAGCTCCGCGGCCTTGTCCCACTGGCCCGCGGCCTGGAGCGCGTACGGATGGGTGGCCCCGTCGTGCGGTGCGGGCCTGCCCGCCCGGGTCAGCCAGTAGCCGAGCTCGTAGCGCTGCGGCGCGGCGAGCCGGCGGGCCCGCTCGTACACCCGCTCGGCGGCGACGCGCATGCCCGTCCGGTCGCCGCGCAGCCACGCGGCCTCCGCGCGGGCGGCCGCGACCGGGCCGAGGCGCTGCAACTCATCCGTGCCGACCGCGATCCGCCAGGCCTGGTCGAGCAGTTCACCGCCGCCGGGCTCGCCGCGCCGCACCCGGACGCGGGCGAGGACGGTGAGAGCGGGGCAGCGGGCGGGCGGGAAGACGTCCGCGCCGAGCCGCGCGTACCGCTCGGCCTCCGCCCAGTCGCCCGCCGCGAACTTCCGCAGCGCCAGCTCGACATGAAGGTACGTCAGAAAGCCGAGGTGCTCGGCGCGGTCGGCGAGGTCGATGGCGGGGGAGAGGTGCCGGTCCGCCTCGGTGAAACGGAGATCGTCCATGAGCGACCAGACGATATTGGCGTAGGCGCGGCACGCGTGCTCCACCTCGCCCGATTCGAGCGCCACCGCCAGACTCTCCTCCAACTGCCGCTGCCCCAGCGGATCCCCGTCCCGCCAACGCGCCGAACCGACGTTGTTGATCGCGTGCGCGAGAATGGCCGGATCGCCCGCCCTGTGGGCCAGCGCGATGGCCCGCTCTCCGTACGCGACGGCCTGGGCGTACGCGTCCGACAGCATCCGCAACTGCGCCGTATTGCTGAGGGCGAGCGCCAACAGCCGGTCGTCACCGGCCCGTTCGAGCACCGCGAGGGCCTCGCGCGCGGCCGTCTCCGCAGCCACCGCGTCGCCCGCCCACCAGTGGATCCGCGACAGCCAGCGCAGATCCGCGCCGAGCGCCCGCGGCTCGCCGAGGTCGCGACGCAGCTCCACCGCCTCCCGCTGCGCGCCGACGGCGGCGTCCGAGTCGCCGATGGTGTAGCTCTCGACGGCGTACTGCTCCAGGAGAGCGGCCAGCTCGGCGGGGCCGTGGCGCTCGCGCTGTCGCAGGACCAGTCGCAGGTGCGCGGCGGCCTCCCGGTGCGCGCCTGCCCGCGCCGCGTCACGGGCGGCCCGCGGCCCGTACCGCGCCACCGTGTCGAGGTCGCCGGCCGCCGCCGCGTGGTGCACGATCCGCGAACGGTCGGCGCCCGGCACGGCCACCAGCGCGGCGAGCACCGCCCGGTCGAGCGCGATCCGCCGGGCCGCGGGCAGCGAGTCGGCCACGGCACGGCGGATGATCTCGTGCCGGAACGTCACCCGGTCCGGTGCCACCACGAGAAGCCCGCCCTGCTCGGCCGCCGCGAGCGCCCCGCAACCGCCCGGCAGCAGCGCGTCGACGAGCGACTGCTCCACGGCCGAGGGCACCACGGCCAACTGCTCCAGCGCGTCCCGCGCCGTGTCGTCGAGGCGGCGCAGCCGTGCGTGCACCGCGTCCACCACCGTCGGCGGCACCACGCCCGTGCCGCCCGCCGCCACGACCTCGGCCACGAAGAACGGATTGCCCGACGTCACCGCGTACACCTGCGCCGCATCGAGCCCGGCCGCCCCGCACAGGCTGCCCACGGCCGTCCGCGACAGCGGAGCGAGCGGCAGGCGGTGCACGCGGGCCGCGCTGGACACCTGGCCGAGCAGCTGTCGCAGCGGATGTCCGCGCCCGAGCTCGTCGTCCCGGTAGGTGAGCACGAGCACGGCGGGCAACCGCTCGATGCGGCGCACCAGATACCGCAGCGCGTCCAGCGAGGCCTCGTCCGCCCAGTGCACGTCCTCCACGACGAGCACCGCGGGATGCGGGGCGCCGGCCAGCTCGGCGTGCAGGGCCTCGTAGATCCGGTGCCGGTCACCGGCGTCGCGTACGGCGCGGGCCAGGTCGGCGCCCACGCTGCCGACGAGGTCGCGCAGCGGGCCCAGCGGGCGGCCGGTGGCCAGGTCGTCGCAGTGTCCGACCAGGAGGCGGGCGGACGGTGGCAGTACGGAGGGCAGGGCCCGAACCAGGGACGACTTCCCGATACCGGCCTCGCCGAGGACGAGTGTGATCGATCCGGCTCCGCGTGCCGCGTCCCGGGCGGCGTCGGCCAGTCGTTCCAGCTCGAGGTCCCGTTCGAGGATGGCCCCGTCCATAGGGGGACTTTCCCACCGGGGGGCGTCCGCCGGGAGTCGGGAGCGGGGCGGATACGTCGCCGGATGGTGGGTGGGCGGTTGCACGGGGGTGCGGTCGCGGGGCTCTGCCCCGGACCCCGCTGCTCAATCGCCGCAGGGGCTCTATGGGAGGGGCTCGATTGCCGACCCGGCCGCCGGCTGCTTGTAAGTCCCATGTATATTCTTTCTATATGCATCTATCTTCGGGGCTCGTCGACGCCACTGAGGCCCAGCGCATCGAAAGCGCTGCCCGAGGGCTTCTGCGGGGGATCGCCCAGCTCGGGCAGTCCCTCTTCCGGGAGGGCGAGTTCGGGCTCACACGCAGCCAGGTCGTGCTGCTCGACGCGCTGGAGGGCGGGCCGTCCCGGGTGACAGGGCTCGCCGCCCGTACCGGCATGGCTCAGCCGCGGGTCACCGTGCTTCTCCAGAAGCTGGGGGAGGCCGGGCTCGTCGAGCGGCGGCGCTGCGAGGACGACCGGCGCGCAGTCGAGACGTCCCTGACGCCCGCGGGTCGCGCCCTGCTCGAAACGGGGCGGCAGCGGATGGCCGCCGCCCTGCTGGCCTCGCTCGAGGGCGGCGCCGTCGACGACCCGGAGCGCGCGGTGTCCACCGCGCGGGATGCGCTCGCCGTCTTGTTGAACGCCATCGAATCGGAGGCCAGTTGACCACCCCGGGCACCTTGCCGGACCAGCACACCGCCGCGAACGAAGCCTCTCCAGGGGCCGACCTCGCGCCCCACCGCGTGGCCGGGCCCCGCAGATGGTGGGACTGGGTCCTCGCGGCCGACCCCGGCCTCGGTCAGCTGCAGACCGGCTGGCGCACCCTCGTCGCCATGGTGACGGCGCTCGCCGTCGGCTACGCGATGGCCGAGGCGCTCGGCATCCCCGACATGATCGGCATGATGGTCGCCGGGATGATGGGCCTGATGAGCGCCTTCGCGATCGCGGAGAACACCTGGGACCGCCTCGCCCGCGCCATCCTGTGGATGCCGTTCCCGTACACCGTCGCGCTGTGGCTGTGCGCGACCATGAACGGCAAGCGCGTCCCGCAGATGGTGCTCATGATCGCGGCTCTCGCCGTGACCTTCCTGCTCGCCAGGTTCGGGTCGCTCCTGCTGCTCACCGGCATGATGCTGTTCAACGGCTTCATGGTCGGCATGCTCGCGGGCATCCCCGTCGCGCTCGTCGGCAAGGCCTTCGCGGTCGCCCTGGTGTCCGCCGCCGCCGTCCTCATCACCCGGCTCCTGCTGTGCTACCCGATGCCCCGCGAGGACCTGCTGCGCACCCAGCGCGCCTTCGTGGTCGAGGCGCGCCGCGTCGCCGACGCCGCCGTGGACGCCGTCGACCCCGACGCCGACCAGGAGCGGGCCGTGCGCCGCATGGACCGCTCGCTGCGCCGCCTCAACATCACCACCGTGACCATCGACGGCCGCCTCGCCCAGCCCGAGGTCGCCGCCGACCCCGACGCCGCCGAACTCCTGCACCGGCACCTCTTCGACGCCGAGCTCGCGCTGCGCGGCATCGGCCAAGCAGTCCAGGAGCTGACCCGGCTGCCCGTCCCCGAGCAGCTGCGGGAGGCGCTCGCCGTGGGCCTCGTGCTCGCCCGCGACACCCCCATACGGGAGGCCGAGGGGCTCCAGCCGGCCGCCGCCCACATCCAGGAACGGGCCGAGGCGGTCCTGGCCGACCCGGCCGCCTCCACCGAGGACGTGGAGGCCGCGGTGCTCGCGCGCCGCGTCGGACATCTCCTCGACTCCCTCGCCCGCGCCCTGCACAACTGGCTCACGCTCGGCGCGAGCGCCGTCGCGGGCAAGGCCGAGGTGCCGTTCAAGTCGACCGTCGCCCTGGAGAACAACCGGCTGCCCGGCTCCGCGGGCCCCACCCGCCGCGTGCTCGCCGGAACCACCGAGTCCGGCTGGCGCCGCGCCATCCCGTACATCCGGGTCCCCGCGCACGCCGCAGTGGCCGCCGCGATCGTCGTCCCGATCTCCGACGCCATCGACCCCGGCCGCTTCTACTGGGGCCTCGTCGGCGTGATGATCACGCTGTTCGGCACCAACACCACCCACGAGCGGCTGCGGAAGTTCGGCCACCGCATGGTCGGCACGGTCGTCGGCGCCGTCCTCGGCATCCTGCTCGTCCACCTCATCGGCCCCGACCACGTCTACTGGACCCTGACGGTCATCGTCGCCGGAATCACCGTCGGCGCCTGGGGCATGGCCCGCGCCTACGCCGTCTGGGTCGTCGGCCTCGTCGTCGCCCTGTGCCAGCTGTACGCCATGACCACGCCCGAGAGCGGCATGGACCACCTGCTGGGCGAGCGGCTCCTGGACAACGGCATCGGCGTCCTCGTCGCCACTGCCTGCGCCGCGCTGATCTTCCCGCTGGCCCGCCGCACCGTCGTCCAGGAGGCCGAGCGCGGCTACGTCGACGTACTCGCCCAGGTCGTCGCGCAGGTCGAGCAGCGCTGGACGCGGCCCGACACCCCGGTGCGGCTGCGCGGCGCCGCCCGCGCCGTGGACGCCGCGCTGCTCCAGGTGCAGTCCGTCGCCAAGCCGCTCGTGCGCATGCCGGTCGGCGTCAGCGGCCCGGCGGCCGAGCACCGCGTCGCCCTGCTGACCTCCGCCACGGGCCACGCCCGCGCCCTGGCCTCGGCCGCCGACATAGACGTGGATCTGCCGCCGCGGCTCGTCGAACGCGCCCGCCTCGTCACCGCTACGGTCACCGCATCCCTCAAGGAACTCGACCGGTTCTTCGCGACCGGCGAGCCCGAGGGCACGTACCGCAGGGTGAGCCCGCTCCTGAGGGAGCTGCGCAGCGAGCTGGCCCCGGCCAGGTCGGGCCCGCGCGCCCAGCGCCTGCACACCGCGCTGCGCGAACTCGACGCCCTCGACGAGACACTCGCCGCGTACGCCGAGCAGGCGGGCCTGCCCGTCGCCACCGGGAACGGCACCGCGCAGCGGCCCACGTCCCCGATGCAGCGCCGTACGCGCGCGGTGATGGCGGCCTGGAGCGAACCGCGTCCGGAGGCGCAGGCCGAGCCCAGCACGGCCGCCACGCCCAAGCCGGCGCCGACGCCGCAGGCCCACGCTCCACAGCAGCGTCGTGAACCGGAGCCCGTGCGCCGGGCCCGTGTCACCGGCCGGGTGGAGTGCGCCGAGCACCCCGCGGGCTGTCCCGCCTGGATCACCGCGATCAGCGCCCGCGGCAAGCGGCTCGCCAAGGCCGCGGTGAACCAGGGGAGTTACACGGTCGAGGGGCTGCCCCCGGGCACTCACACCCTGGTGATCTCCGCGTCCCAGCACACGCCGCGGGCCGAACTGATCAGCGTGGAGGACACGTTGGGTGTCGTACAGCACGACATCCGACTGTCGCACTGACGGTCCGCTGCTGCATTCGAGGGAACCGGGGACGCGCGGGCGCGCGTGTCCCCGCTTCCCGCCCCGACGTCCGCTAGTCGTGGTCGTGTCCTGTACACCGGCCAAGGAAGCGACTACCTGATGACGTCCCTGGAGAGCGCGCCGGCGAGCGCCGAGGCACCGGATTCGGAGACCGCACACGCGCGGCGACCCGGTGCGGTGGTGATCAAGTGGCTCACCACCACTGACCACAAGACGATCGGCTCGCTGTATCTGATCACTTCGTTCGCGTTCTTCGTCGTCGGCGGCATCATGGCGCTCTTCATGCGCGCCGAACTGGCCCGTCCCGGACTGCAGATCCTGTCGAACGAGCAGTTCAATCAGGCGTTCACGCTGCACGGCCTGATCATGCTCCTGATGTTCGCGACGCCGCTGTTCTCCGGCTTCGCGAACTGGATCATGCCGCTGCAGATCGGCGCCCCCGACGTCGCGTTCCCGCGACTGAACATGTTCGCCTACTGGCTGTACCTGTTCGGCTCGCTGATCGCGGCCGCCGCACTGCTCACCCCGCAGGGCGGCCCCGACTTCGGCTGGTTCATGTACGCGCCGCTGTCGGACGCGATCCACACGACGGGCGTCGGCGCCGACATGGCCATCATGGGCCTGGCCTTCTCCGGCTTCGGCACCATCCTCGGCTCCGTCAACTTCATCACGACCATCATCTGCATGCGCATGCCCGGCATGACGATGTTCCGCATGCCGATCTTCGTGTGGAACGTGCTGCTGACCGGTGTGCTGGTCCTGCTGGCCTTCCCGGTCCTCGCGGCCGCGCTGTTCGCCCTGGAGGCGGACCGCAAGTTCGGTGCCCATGTCTTCGATGCGACCAACGGCGGCGCGCTGCTCTGGCAGCACCTCTTCTGGTTCTTCGGGCACCCGGAGGTGTACATCATCGCCCTGCCGTTCTTCGGCATCGTCTCCGAGGTCATCCCGGTCTTCTCGCGCAAGCCGATCTTCGGCTACTCGGGCCTGGTGGGCGCCACGATCGCGATCGCCGGCCTGTCCATCACGGTGTGGGCGCACCACATGTACGTCACCGGCGGTGTGTTGCTTCCGTTCTTCTCCTTCATGACGTTCCTGATCGCCGTGCCAACAGGCGTGAA
>NZ_JBSFVM010000020.1:0-123660 GCF_053592315.1 Streptomyces sp. NPDC002754 | reverse complement strand
TGGAATATGAGCGGTCGCGGGGGGGGGGGGGGGGGGGGGGCCCCCCCCCCCCGGCCGCAACCCTCGACGGGGCGAAAGATCGGGGCTCTGCCCCGCACCCCGCTGCTCAATCGCCGCAGGGGCTTAATAGGCCGGACCGGGGCTTGATTTGGCCGCACCGGGCTTGATGGTGAGGCTTGATCACGCCCCGAACCGCTCCCGCAGCTTGTACTTCAGGACTTTGCGGAGCGTCTCGTTGCGCGGAAGCGCGTCCACCACCTCCAACTGCTCCGGCAGCTTGAACGTGGACAGGCCCTGTTCACGCAGGTACGCGCTGACCCCCGCGAGGGTCAACACCGCCCCGCCCCCACGGAGTTCGAGCACCGCACACACCCGCTCCCCCCGCTCCACATCCGGCAGCCCGACCACCGCCGCATCCTGCACCGCAGGGTGTTCGTGGAGCAGGTCCTCGATCTCCTTCGCGGAGATGTTCTCGCCCTTGCGGATGATGACGTCCTTGGCGCGGCCCGTGAGGACCAGGTGGCCCTCGGGCAGTACGTGGCCCAGGTCGCCGGTGATCAGGAAGCCGTCCTCGTCGAAGGCGTCCGCGGTCTGGCGCGGGTCCAGGTAGCCCTGGCAGACGGCCTCGCCGCGCAGCCGCACGTCGCCGTCGACCCCCGGCGGCACCGGCTTGCCGTCGGCGTCGACGACGCGGATCTCCATGCCCTCGGGCGGCCGCCCCTCCGTCGTCGCGAGGTTCTCCGCCGTGTCGTCCGGGGCGCCCATCGTGATCATCGGGACTTCCGTCATGCCGTAGCCGTGGGTGAGTTGGACGTCCATCTCGTGGACGACCGAGTGGTAGACCTCCGGCGGTTTCGGGGCGCCGCCGCCCGCGAGCAACCGAAGCGTCGGGATCAGCTTCTCGTCCGGCTGCTTGCGTTGTTCGGTCAGGAACATCGAGTAGAAGGCCGTCGAGCCGCCCGCGACCGTCACCCCGTGCCGCCGGTACTCGTCCAGTGAGTCCGGCATCGCGAAGTGCTCGAACATCGCCGCCGGGAAGCCGTACAGGAGCAGCATCACGGTGTAGTCCGGGCCCGCTATGTGTGCGAACGGGAAGGCCATCGAGCCGATGTCGGACGACGACAGGTGCAGGGCGTGCGCGAGGCAGGAGCCGCCCGCGATGAGCGAACGGTCCGTGTGCAGCACGCCCTTGGGGTCGGACGTCGTGCCCGAGGTCCAGTAGATCCAGCGGACGTCCGTCCCGGAGGCGGGCGGTGGGGGCAGCACGGCCGGGTCGCCGTCCGGCAGGTCCTCGTACGCCTCGAAGATGCCGCGCGCGCCGAGCCGCCGCGCCATGTCGGTGTGGTCGAAGCCGCGCCACACGCCGGGTGTCGCGAAGAAGTCGGCCTTCGACTCCCGTAGCGCGAAGCCGACTTCGCGGTCCCGGTAGAAGGGGATGATCGGCGACTGCACCGCGCCGATGCGGGCGAGTGCGAAGGAGAGCAGGGCCGTCTCGATGCGGGTGGGCAGCTGCCAGGCGACCACCGTGCCGGGGCGGATGCCCAGGTCGTACAGGCCCGCCGCCACGCGCTCGCCGCGGTCGCGCAGTTCGCCGAAGGTCAGGGTGCGTTCGCCCTGGAGCAGCACCGGGTGGTCGGGGGTGAGTTCGGCGCGGCGCTCGACCAGCTCCCAGAGCGTGCGGGAGGCGCCCAGGGTGTGTGCGGTGTCGGTCATCTCCGTACCCCTTCACGGCTTCACGGCCGGTGCCGTCACCTGACGGGTTGTCAGATCTGGCTGAGAGCGTAAGTCCGCGCTCCTTGTCGGTCCAGAGGTGCGGGGCTAGCCTGCTATCTGACGGGTCATCAGATACGGCGAGGGGCTGAACACTCATGACGGAACTGCCGCGCATCGTCAGCGTCGACGACCATGTGATCGAACCGGCCCACCTCTTCGAGACCTGGCTGCCGGCCAAGTACCGGGACAAGGGGCCGAAGCCGCTGACCGAAGGAATCGGCGAACTCGCCTACGTGGCGGGCAAATACCAGATCACGATGGATCCGGCGGGGCCGCCCACGGACTGGTGGATCTACGAGGACCTCAAGTTCCCGTACAAGCGCAACATCGCGGCCGTCGGCTTCGACCGCGACGACATGACGCTGGAAGGGATCACCCGCGCCGAGATGCGGCGCGGGTGCTGGGACCCCAAGGCGCGGCTCGCGGACATGGACCTGAACCATGTCGAGGCGTCGCTCTGCTTCCCGACCTTCCCGCGCTTCTGCGGGCAGACCTTCGCGGAGGCGCACGACAAGGAGGTCGCGCTCGCCTGCGTGCGCGCCTACAACGACTGGATGGTCGAGGAGTGGTGCGGGGACAGCGGCGGCCGACTGATCCCGCTGTGCATCATCCCGCTGTGGGACATCGACCTGGCCGTCGCGGAGATCCGGCGCAATGCCGCGCGCGGCGTCAAGGCCGTGACGTTCTCCGAGATCCCGACGCACCTGGGGCTGCCGTCCATCCACTCCGGCTACTGGGACCCGTTCTTCGCCGTGTGCCAGGAGACCGGGACGGTCGTCAACATGCACATCGGGTCCAGCTCGCAGATGCCGGCCGCGTCCCCGGACGCGCCGCCCGCCGTCCAGGCCTCGCTCAGCTTCAACAACGCGATGGCCTCGATGATGGATTTTCTCTTCAGTGGCGTCCTTGTGAAGTTCCCGACGCTCAAACTCGCCTACAGCGAGGGGCAGATGGGCTGGGTGCCGTACGCCCTGGAGCGCGCCGACGACGTGTGGGAGGAGCACCGCGCATGGGGCGGCGTCCGGGACCTGATCCCCGAGCCTCCGTCCACGTACTACTACCGGCAGATCTTCTGCTGCTTCTTCCGTGACAAGCACGGGGTGGCGTCCATCGACACCGTCGGCCGGGACAACGCGACGTTCGAGACGGACTACCCGCACGTCGACTCGACCTTCCCGAACACCAAGGAGGTCGCGCTCGACCACATGAAGGGCCTCGACGACGAGACGGTCTACAAGCTGATGCGCGGCAACGCCATCCGCATGCTCGACCTGGACCTCGACAAGGACCGCAAGTAGGGCCACCGCCATGGACCTCACGTACACGGACGAAGAAGAGGGGTTCCGGGCACGGCTTCGGGAGTGGCTGGGCGGCGTGCTGCCCACGCTGCCCCCGAAACCGTCGCCGGACGACTGGCCGGGCAGACGCGCGTACGACATGGGCTGGCAGCGGCGCCTGTACGACGCCGGATACGGGGACGTGCACTGGGACGCCTCGCCTACGAAGCGGCTCATCTTCCTGGAGGAGACCGAAAAGGCGGGCGCACCCTACGTAGGCGCGAATTTCGTCGGCCTGCTGCACGCGGGGCCGACCATCGCCGCAGAGGGCAGCCCCGGGCAGCGTGACCGGTGGCTCGCGCCGATCCTGCGCGGGGACGAGGTGTGGTGCCAGGGCTTCAGCGAACCGGACGCCGGCTCCGACCTGGCGGCGCTGCGTACGAAGGCCAGGCGCGAGGGCGACGAGTACGTGATCAGCGGCTCGAAGATCTGGACCTCGCACGCCGAGGTCGCCGACTGGTGCGAACTCCTCGTACGCACCGGCCCTTCAGCGCCCAAGCACCGCGGCATCTCCTGGCTCGCCATGCCGATGGACGCGCCCGGCATCACGGTGCGGCCGCTGCGCACGCTCGCCGGGTCGACCGAGTTCGCCGAGATGTTCCTCGACGACGTGCGGGTGCCGGTCGGCAATCGGGTCGGCGAGGAGAACGACGGCTGGCGCGTGACCATGGTGACCCTGTCCTTCGAGCGCGGCACCGCGTTCGTCGGCGAGGTCGTCGCCTGCCGCCGGGTCCTCGGCGAACTCGCCGCCCACGCGAAGAAGACAGGGCGCTGGGACGATGCGGTGCTGCGACGCGAACTCGCGTTGCTGTCAGCCGAGTTCAGTGCGCTGTGGCGGCTCACCCAGTGGAACGTGAGCGAGGCGCAGGCATCGGGCGGCGTGCCGGGCGTCGGCGGCTCGGTCTTCAAGCTGCGCTACTCGCACGCCAGGCAGCGGCTGTACGAGGCCGCGGCCAAGGTCCTCGGCGGTGCGGGCGCCCTCGACACCGACCAGGAGTGGACGCTCGACCGGCTCTCCTCGCTCTCGTACACGATCGCCGCGGGGACCTCGCAGATCCAGCGCAACATCGTCGCCGAGCGGATCCTCGGGCTGCCCAAGTCGTCAACCGGGTCTTCAAAGGGGGGACGGTAGGTGTGCACTTCCAACTGACCGAGGAACAACGGGCGTTGCGCGACGGTACGCGGGAGCTGCTCGCCGGACGGTTCGGGCGGGACGCGCTGCGGGCCGCTGTCGACGCTGCCGCGCCGGGGGTCGACCGGACCCTGTGGCGTGAACTCGGTGAGGCCGGGCTGTTCTCGCTGTGCCTGCCGGAGGCGGCAGGCGGGGTCGGGCTCGGCCTCCCCGACGCGGTGGTGGTGTTCGAGGAGGTGGGGCGGGCTCTTGTGCCCGGCCCGCTGGTGGCCACGTTCCTCGCGGCGGGCGAGGTGCCGGGCGCCGCGGCCGGTGAGGCGGTGGTGACCGCGCCGTACGGAAACCTGCTGCCGTGGCGGGACGACGCGGACGTGGTGCGCGGCGACGCCTCCAGGGCCCGCCCGATCGCCTCGGCGGACCCGCTCACGCCTCTGCACGCCCTCCCCGAGCCCGCCCCCGTCCCCCTCGAAGCGACGCTCCTGTACGCGGCCGAACAGCTCGGCTCGGCCGGCCGTGCGCTCGACATGGCGGTCCAACACGCCCGGGAGCGTGAACAGTTCGGATCACCGATCGGGTCGTTCCAGGCGGTGAAGCACCTGTGCGCCGAGATGCTGGTACGGGTCGAGGTGGCCCGCGCCGCCGTGTACGCGGCGGCCGTCACCGCCGATCCGGTCGAGGTCGCGGCGGCCGAACTGCTCGCCGACGAGGCCGCCGTGCAGGGCGCCCGTGACTGCCTCCAGGTGCACGGCGGCATGGGCTTCACCTGGGAGGCAGACGTGCATCTGCACCTGAAGCGGGCTTGGGTGCGGGCCGAGTTGGGCGGCAGCGCGAGGGACGCGGAGGAGGTGCTCGCGGCCGCGCTCTGACCTACGTAAGAAGGCGCCGCGCGTTCGGAAAGCGGACGCGCGGCTGTCTGAGCGGACGGCCTGAGCAAGGGTGCACGCACAGTCACCGTGCGTGGTTACCGGGTTGTGTCCCGCGCCGGGCTCGTCACGGCACGGAGTCGGCGCCCCGCTCCGGTACCTTGTGGCGATGCGAGTGGTGCTGAACCCGAGCGACGGCGCCGGTGTTGCCTCCGAGGCGGCTCCGGCTCCCGCCCCGTGTCGGCCCGCGGCCCCGACACGGGGCGTTTCTCGCAGTGCGGGACGGCGTTCCGCCCCCGCCTGTTCGACCCCCGGCAAGACGCGTCGCACAGTATGCCGTACGCGTACTCCTTCGCGCTGGAATATGCCCGAAGCGCTTGTTGGGGTGACTGAACGTCAATCATGCTGTGTCTCACGGGGTTCACGTTCCGTGATCCCTCTCACTGGACAGCACGGTAAGTGGCGCGAGTCAGTACTCCAGCGGTCCCGCCGGATTCGGATGGTGTGAGCGGTGCAGGTGCTTCAGGTTCAACTGGAGGTCGGGGCCGACCCCGCTGAGGTGGGGCGGGCCCGCAGGTGGGCGCGTTCGCGTCTCGCCGGTTCGGGCATAGAGGCCGACGAGTCCTTGGCGGAGACGCTGATTCTGATCGTCTCCGAGCTGGTCACCAACGCGGTGGTGCACACGGGCAGGCCGGCCGTGCTGCGCATGGCGCTGCCCAGTGGCGAACCCGCGGCGTGCCTCGGCACCGTCCGCGTGGAGGTCGCCGACACCTGCGAGCGGGCCCCGGCGCCCCGGCACGCGGAGGGCGAGGAGACGAACGGGCGGGGACTGGAACTCGTCGACGGGCTCGCGGACCGCTGGGGCTGGCGCCCCGAGGGCACGGGCAAGGCGATCTGGTGCGAGATCGACCAGTGCGCGGTGGCGACGGCCGGCGCGTTCCAGGGTGTGGCGTTCGAAGCGGTGTGAGCGCGCACGAAGTGGCGCGGGCCCCGTGGGGGGTGCCCGCGCCGCTTTCCGTGTCCGGCGGGGCCGTTGGGCGTGTGCCGCCCTGGAGCAGCGCTGTCAGAACACCGCCACGGGAGCCACCGGCGTCCCCGTGCCACCCAGGAAGGGTTCCGGCATCGCGGACAGCAGGAACGAATACCGTCCGACTTCTCCACAGGTTGTGGACAAAGTTTCGAGATTCCAGTTCTGGCCTTGCAGCATCCCCATCTCGACCAGGTCCAGCGCGTGCACGGGCAGCCACAGGTTCTCGATCTCCGGCGGGAAGATCTCGAAGGTGAGCGTGTCGTTCGCGACCGCCGCCACGTCCCGCGCGTGGAACCACTCGGGCGTACGCACCGAAAGTCCCGGTGACGGATAGCCGTAGCCGTGCTTGTCCCCGGCCAGGTACACCTGGATCTGCCCGGTGCGGACGAGCACGATGTCGCCTGCCCCGACCGTCACCCGGCCGAACTCGGCTGCCTCGTCGAGGTCTTCGGGGGTCACCGCGTGGTCCCCGGGCAGCCGGTCGAGTCCCTTCGCCGCGGCGACGTCGAGCAGCACGCCGCGCGAGACGATGTACGGCGCCTTGTCGATGCCGCTGAACCGGGCGCCGTGGTGCGCCGTGATGGTGTCGGCGGGGCGGCCGTTGTAGAGCTTGCCGGAGTGCGAGACGTGGGTCAGGGCGTCCCAGTGGGTGGCCGCCTGGAGGCCCATCGTCACCGCGTCGTCGCTGGTGGCGACGGTTTCCGGGCCGAAGATCTCCTGGTTGATCTGCACCATCGTGTGGAACGGGTTGATGCGGCCGGGGATCAGGCCCGACTGCACACCGTCCTCCTTCAGTGGCAGTGCGAGGGGGACGCGGCGGCCCGTGCGGACCTCCGTGGCGGCCTCGCGCACGACGTCGTCGGTGACGAGATTCAGGGTGCCGATCTCGTCGGCCTCACCCCAACGCCCCCAGTTGTTCACGCGTTTGGCGATGTCGTGGAACTCGGCGGGCAGGGGCATCGGGTCCTCCCGAGGGTTGTGTTCCAGGTCTTGTGTTCCGGTGGATGACGAGTCGTACACTCCGACCGGAGTTGAAATCTAACGGGTCGTCAGAAACCGCGGGAAGGGGCCGGGCATGGGGAACTTCTTGGCAGGCAAGGTCGTCGCCGTCACGGGAGCGGGGCGAGGCATCGGCAGGGCGGTGGCGCTCGCGTGCGCCGCCGAGGGCGCGAAGGTCGTCGTCAACGACTACGGGGTGTCGATGGAGGGCGGCGAGCCCACGTCGGACGTGGCGCAGGGCGTCGTCAAGGAGATCGAGGCGGCGGGCGGCACGGCGGTCGCCGTGGCCGACGACGTGTCGACGATGGCCGGTGGCCAGCGCATCGTGGACACGGCCGTGAGCGCGTACGGGCGGATCGACGGGGTGGTGTGCGTCGCCGGGATCCTGCGCGAGCGGATGCTGTTCAACATGTCCGAGGACGAGTGGGACCCGGTCGTCCAGACGCACCTCAAGGGCACCTTCACCGTCTTCCGGGCCGCGTCCGCCGTCATGCGCAAGCAGAAGGCCGGCACGCTCATCGGCTTCACCAGCGGAAACCACCAGGGCTCCGTGGCGCAGGCCAACTACAGCTCCGCCAAGGGCGGCATCATCTCGCTGGTGCGCAGCGCGGCCCTCGGGCTCAACAAGTACGGCGTGACCGCGAACGCCGTCGCGCCCGTGGCCCGTACCCGGATGTCGGCGAACGTGCCGATGGAGCTGAAGGAGATCGGGGAGCCGGAGGACGTCGCGGCCTTCGTCGTCTATCTGCTCAGCGAGCGGGCCCGCGAGGAGAAGATCACCGGGCAGGTCTACACGGTGGCCGGGCCGAAGATCGCCGTCTGGGCGCAGCCGCGTGAGCTGCGTGCCGGGTACGCGGACGGCGGGCCCTGGACGCCGGAGAAGATCGCGGACTTCCTGCCGGGGACGGTCGGCACCGACCCCATGCCGCTCCTCGAGCAGCTCCAGGAGATGGCGCGGGCGGCGGCCGCCAAGGAACGACCCAACCAGTAACGGGGGTGGCGGGGCGTGGAGTTCGGGTTCGACACGGCGGACGAGTCCTTCAGGGGTGAGGTCCGGGAGTGGCTGGAGAAACATCTCGACGAGCGGTTCACGGCCGCCGTGGGGCGCGGGGGCCCCGGCAGTGAGCACGAGGGCGGCGCCGAACGGCGCGCCTGGGAACAGGAGTTGGGCAAGGGCGGCTGGATCGGCATCGGCTGGGGCCGGGAGGGCTTCGGCAACCGGGTCGCCACGCTCACCCAGCAGGTCGTCTGGGCGGAGGAGTACGCGCGCGTGCGGGCGCCGGGCCGCTACGGCCACATCGGCGAGAACCTCCTGGCCCCTACCCTCCTCGCGTACGGCACCGAGGAGCAGCAGCGCCGCTTCCTCCCGCCGATCGCACGCGGCGAGGACCTGTGGTGCCAGGGCTACAGCGAGCCGGGGGCGGGCTCCGACCTGGCGTCGCTGCGTACGTCGGCGACCCGTGGGAGCGACGGCCGCTGGCGGGTGACCGGCCAGAAGGTGTGGACGTCGCTCGCCCACGAGGCCGACTGGTGCTTCGTACTGGCCCGCACCGACCCGGACGCGCACCGCCATCGCGGAATCTCCTTCCTGCTGGTCCCCATGGACCAGCCGGACCACATCGACGTACGGCCGATTCGGCAGCTCACCGGGACGAGCGAGTTCAACGAGGTGTTCTTCGACGGCGCCGTGGCCGAGGAGGTCGTCGGCGGCGAGGGCGAGGGCTGGAAGGTCGCCATGGGGCTGCTCGCCTTCGAGCGCGGCGTGTCGACGCTGGCCCAACAGATCGGTTTCGCGGAGGAGCTGCGGGCGGTCGTACGGTCGGCGGTCGCCTCGGGAGCGGACCGCGACCCCGTCGTACGCGACCGGCTCGTACGCCTCTGGGCCGAGCTGCGGACCATGCGGTGGAACGCGCTGCGCACCCTCGGCGGGGCCCCCGACGCGGGCGCGCCGAGCGTCGCCAAGCTGCTGTGGGGCGGCTGGCACCAGCGGCTCGGCGAGCTGGCCCTGCGGGTGCAGGGCGCGGCGGCGGCCGTCGGCCCGACGGACTGGACGCCCACCGCACCGTACGAGCTCGACGAACAGCAGCGTCTCTTCCTTTTCACCCGGGCCGACACGATCTACGGCGGCTCGGACGAGATCCAGCGCACCATCATCGCCGAGCGGGTGCTCGGCCTGCCCAGGGAGGCCACGTGAGGGGTGTCGTGTTCGACGGCCAACAGGCCGTTGTCGTAGACGACTTGGAGATACGGGATCCGGGCCCGGGGGAGGTGCTCGTCGGCGTCGCGGCCGCGGGGCTCTGCCACAGCGACCTGTCGGTGATCGACGGGACGATCCCGTTCCCGCGCCCGGTGGTCCTCGGACATGAGGGCGCGGGAGTGGTGGAGGCGGTGGGCGCGGGCGTGACGCACGTGGCGGCCGGTGACCATGTGGCGCTCTCCACGCTCGCCAACTGCGGGGCCTGTGCGGAGTGCGACCGGGGCCGGCCGACGATGTGCCGCAAGGCGATCGGGATGCCGCAGAAGCCGTTCGCGCGGGGCGGCAAGCAGCTGTACCAGTTCGCCTCGAACTCGGCGTTCGCCGAGCGGACCGTGGTGAAGGCCGTGCAGGCGGTGAAGATCCCGAAGGAGATCCCGCTGACCTCGGCCGCGCTCATCGGCTGCGGGGTGCTGACGGGTGTCGGGGCCGTGTTGAACCGGGCACGGGTCGACCGGGGAGACACGGTCGTCGTGATCGGGACGGGGGGAGTGGGGCTGAACGTGCTTCAAGGCGCCCGTGTCGCGGGCGCGTTGAGGATCGTGGCGGTGGACTCCAACCCGGCGAAGGAGGAGGTGGCGCGGCAGTTCGGCGCGACGGACTTCCTCACGGATGTCGCCGCCGTACGTGAGGTTCTGCCGGACGGCGCCGACCACGTCTTCGAGTGCGTGGGCCGGGTCGAGCTGATCCGGGCCGCGGTCGACCTCCTCGACCGGCACGGCCAGGCGGTGATCCTCGGGATGCCGGCGGCGAAGGCGGAGGCGTCCTTCGTGCCCGCCGAACTGTTCCTGGACAAGTCGATCCTCGGCTGCCGTTACGGCTCCTCGCGCCCGCAGCGCGACATCAAGCTGTACGCGGACCTGTACGCGCAGGGCCGGCTGCTGCTCGACGAGCTGGTGACACGGACGTACCCGGTGGAGGACTTCGGGAAGGCGGTCGAGGACGCGGAGGCGGGGAAGGTGGCGAGGGGGGTGCTGACCTTCTGACGTTCGGGTGGCGGGTGCGGCGGCCGTACGTCGCTCGCCGCACCCCTTCCAATCTGACGGCCCGTCAGCTTCAATGGTTCGCATGATGGGACACGCAGGGATGGCGGCCACCGTCGTCCGTTACCTCAGGTCGGTCGGCGCGCCCACCGCGGAGTCACCGGTGGAGGCGCTGCCACGACCGGACCTCCGGGCCGTCGGCGATGACGAGCGCGCACCTGTGGATCCGGCCGAATTCCGCCGCGTCATGGGCGAGTTCGCCAGCGGCGTGACCGTGGTGACGGCGGTCGAGCCGGACGCGGGTCCCGCCGGCTTCGCCTGCCAGTCCTTCGCGTCCCTGTCCCTCGACCCGCCGCTCGTCGCGTTCATGGTGGCGCGGACCTCGACGACGTGGCCGCGGATCGCCCGTGCGGGCGCGTTCTGCGTGAACGTACTGGGCGCGGACCAGGGCGAGTTGTGCCGGGGCTTCGCGGTCAGCGGGGCGGACAAGTTCGCCGGTGTCGCGTACGACGATGCGCCGGTGTCGGGCGCGCCGCGGCTCGAAGGCGCCGCCGCGTGGATCGACTGCGCCATCCACGCGGTGCACACGGGCGGGGACCACCTGATCGTGGTGGGGCGGGTGTCGGCGCTCGGGTCGGCGGGGGGCGGCGCGGGGCCGCTGGTCTTCCACCGGGGCGCGTTCTCGGGGCTACGCGACTGAGGGAGCGGCGACGGAGGTGTCCGCACGCCCGCGCCGGATCACGAGCGACATCAGCGCCGCCGCCGCGCACAGCGCGCCCGAGGCGTACCAGACCACGTCGTACGACCCGAACACATCCCGCGCCAGACCACCCAGGAAGGCCACGACCGCCGCCCCCACCTGGTGCGAGGCGAGCACCCAGCCGAACACGATCGCGCTGTCCTCGCCGTAGTGCTCGCGGCACAACGCGATCGTCGGCGGCACCGTGGCGACCCAGTCCAGGCCGTAGAAGACGATGAAGAACAGCATCGGCGGGTGCACGCTCGGCGCGAGCAGCATCGGCAGGAAGAGCAGCGAGATGCCGCGCAGCGCGTAGTACACCGCGAGCAGCCGGCGCGCCTCTATCCGGTCGGTGAACCAGCCCGACACGACCGTCCCGACGACGTCGAAGACGCCGACTACGGCGAGCAGCGAGGCGGCCGTGGTGGTGGGCATGTGGTGATCGTGTGCCGCGGGCACGAAGTGCGTCCTGACCAGGCCGTTCGTGGTTGCGCCACAGATCGCGAAGGTGCCGGCGAGCAGCCAGAAGGGCCCGGTGCGCGCGGCCTTCACGAGTACGGTCACGGCCCGCTTCCCCGCTCCCCGTACGGGCGTGGGCTTCGGTACGAACTCCTTGGCGCCGTACGGCTCGACGCCCGCGTCGGCGGGGTGGTCGCGCAGCAGCAGCCACACCAGCGGGACGACGGCGAGCGCCGAAAGCGCCACGGTCACGGCGGCGGGCCGCCAGCCGTGCCGGTCGACGATCCAGGAGAGCAGCGGCAGGAAGACCAGCTGCCCGGAGGCCCCGGCCGCGGTCAGCACGCCGGTGACCAGGCCGCGGCGCGCGACGAACCAGCGGTTGGTGACGGTGGCGGCGAAGGCGAGCGCCATGGACCCGCTCCCGAGCCCCACCAACACGCCCCAGTACATGATCAGTTGCCAGGCAGCGGTCATCCACACGGTGAGCAGCGACCCGCCGCTGATGACGAGCAGCGCGACGGCGACGACCTTCCGGATCCCGAACCGGTCCATGAGCGCGGCGGCGAACGGGGCGGTGATCCCGTACAGCGCGAGGTTCACGGACACGGCGAAGCCGATGGTGCCGCGCGACCAGCCGAACCCCGTGCCGGGATCGTGCAGCGGCTCGATGAGCAGCCCCGGCAGGGAGGCGAAGGCGGCGGCGCCGACGATCGTCACGAACGTGACGGCGGCGACGGCCCAGGCGCGGTGGGGACGGCGTCGTCGCGGGCGGGCGCCGATCGGATCCTTCGGTGGTCTCTGCGTCTCGGTGTCGGTCACGTCAGAAGCTTCGGGGATCCGCGTACCCAGAACGAGTGGCCCGAATGCCATCATTCGCTAGGATCGGGCCATGGTCTCCCGTACTCGTACTCGTACTCGACGGAACGCCCCACACCGTGTCGCGGTGCTCGCGCTCGACGGCCTCATCCCGTTCGAGTTCGGCATCCCCCAGCGCATCTTCGGCCGCGCCCGCGACGCCACGGGGGCGCGCCTGTATGAGGTGGTGACCTGCGCGGTGCGCGAGCCGGGCCGCGTACAGACCGACGCCGATTACGCGATCCACGTCGAGCACGGCCCGGAGGGCCTGGGGACGGCGGACACGGTCATCATCCCGGCCTCGTACGAGATGGGCCCCGTCTACGAAGAGGGCATCCTCACCCCGGAGTTGGAGGCCGCGCTCGCGTGGATCCGCCCCGGGACCCGCATGGTCTCCATCTGCACCGGAAGCTACGTCCTCGCGGCGGCGGGCCTGCTCGACGGCCGGGCCGCCACCACGCACTGGGCGGACGCCGACCGCTTCCAGCGCCTGTTCCCGCACATCGAGGTCGACCCCAACGTGCTGTTCATCGACGGCGGCGACGTCCTCTCGTCGGCGGGCGTCGCCGCGGGCATCGACCTGTGCCTGCATTTGGTGCGGCGCGACCACGGCGCGGCGGTGGCCAACGACGTGGCCCGCCGCACGGTGGTGCCACCGCACCGGGACGGCGGCCAGGCCCAGTACATCGAACGCCCACTGCCGGAGCCCCGGATGGCGTCCACCGCGCGCGCCCGCGCGTGGGCCCTCGAGCACTTGGGTGAGCCCATCCAGCTCCGTGACCTGGCCGCCTGGGAATCGCTCTCGGTCCGCACCTTCACCCGCCGCTTCCGGGAGGAGGTGGGCATCAGCCCCGGCCAGTGGCTGACGGCCCAACGGGTCGAGCGGGCCCGCCATTTGCTGGAAACGTCACCGGCCTCCATGGACGATGTCGCCCACCAGTCCGGCTTCGGCACGGCCCAGTCCATGCGGCAGCACTTCCACGCATCGGTGGGGGTGACCCCGACGGCGTACCGGAGGACGTTCCGGGCGGGGGTGGCGGTGTGAGCCGGAGACCCCACCGGTCACCCGTCCTCACGCCACGGGGCTCCGCCCCGGGCCCCGCTGCTCAATCGCCGCAGGGGCTTTAATCGCCTGCCTGCGCCGCACCAACAGGCAGCCCGTTACGGGAGGCGTGTGCCTCGGGAGTCGGTAGCCAATGGACTGTGGCGGGAAATGACGACCCAGTCGTCATTTCCCGCCACAGTCACACGCTCAACCGGCTCAGCGGCCCCTGAACTCCGGCTTCCGCCGCTCCACGAAGCTCGCGACGCCCTCGTTCGCGTCGTGCGTGCCCATGTTCAGCTCCTGCGCTGTCGCCTCCGCCGCGAACGCCGTGGAGCGGTCCGAGTCGAGGGAGGCGTTGACCAGCTGCTTGGTCATGGCGAGGGCGCGGGTCGGGCCCGCCGCGAGGCGTTCCGCCCACTCCCTCGCCACCTTGGGCAACTCGCCGTCCGGGACGACCCTGTTGACCAGGCCGAGGCGCTCCGCGTCGGTGGCGGGGACCGCGTCGCCGAAGAACATGAGTTCCTTGGCGCGCTGCGGGCCGATCAGGCGGGGGAGGAGGTACGCGCCGCCCCCGTCCGGGACGAGGCCGCGGCGGACGAACACCTCGATGAACCGCGCCGACTCCGCCGCCAGGACCAGGTCGCAGGCGAGCGCGAGGTGCGCGCCGATGCCGGCCGCCGTGCCGTTCACCGCCGCGAGCACCGGCTTCTCGCAGTCCTGGACGGCGGCGATCAGGCGCTGCGCGCCGAGGCGGATCATCCGGGCGACGTCGCCCACCACCCGTTCCCCGGTGTCCGCGCCCCCGCCCCGCAGGTCGGCCCCGGCGCAGAAGCCCTTGCCCGTCGCGGTGATCACGACGGCCCGTACGTCCGGGTCGGCGGAGGCCTCGGCGAGCAGCGCGATGACGCGTTCGCGCTGGTCCCAGGTGACGGCGTTCATGGCCTCGGGGCGGTTGAGCGTGATCCACGAGACGCCGTTGTCAGTGGCGTGCAGTACCAATGAGTCCAGGGACTTTTCCGGTTCTGCGGGTTGGTCGGGTTCTGCGGGGGAGGCATGTGTCATGGGGGAGCTCCGTCTCGGGAGTGGTTCGGCGGCGGGTGCGGCGGCGGGTTCAGCGGCACACCGCGAGCGCGTCGAGGGCGACCGCGCCCTGGCCGCGTGGCAGCACCATGAGCGGGTTGATGTCCAGCTCGGCGAGGTCGTCGCCGAGTTCGAGCGCCATCCGCTGTACGCGCAGGATCACCTCGACCAGCGCGTCGATGTCGACGGGCGGCGCGCCCCTGACCCCGTCGAGCAAGGGCCGCCCGCGGAGTTGGTCGAGCACGGCCCGCGCCTGGCTCTCGCCGAAGGGCGGTACGGCGACGGCGGTGTCCCGCAGCACCTCCACGAGTACGCCGCCGAGGCCGACGGTCACCGTGGGGCCGAACAGGTCGTCGCGGGTGACGCCGACGACCATCTCGACACCCCGCTCGACCATCTGGCAGACGAGTACGCCGTCGAGCTCGATGCCCTCGTAGCGGGCGATGTCGGTGAGCTCCCGGTACGCGTCCCGGACCTGGCTCGCCGACGTCAATTCGACCTTGACCAGGCCGAGTTCCGACTTGTGGGCCAGTTGGGGGGCCGAGGCCTTCATGACGACCGGGTAGCCGACGAGGGAGGCGGCCCGCACCGCCGCCGCCGCGCTCGTCACCAACTGCTCGCGCGGTACGCGGATCCCGTATGCCCGCAGCAGTTGCTTGGCCGCGTGCTCGCTCAGCTGGTGGCCCGGGCGCATCAGGGCCTGCGCCTTGCGGAAGGAGGGCGAGGGCGTGCGCGGCGCCTCGTCGAAGGGGGAGACGTACGAGGCCGTGAAGCGGTGGTGGTCGAGGTAGGCGCGGACCGCGGTGATGCAGTTGGCGAAGGTGCGGAAGGTCGCGACGCGGGACGAGCCGAGGAGCGTCGTGCGGTAGGCCTCCTCGGTGCCGACGGGGGAACCCCACACCACGCACACCAGCTTGTCCGTCTGTTCCGCCGCGTCCGCCAGGTCCTGGGCGAGCTTGTCGCTCATGGGCGGAAACGGGCCGGTGATCGGGCAGATGAGGACCCCGACGGACGGGTCCGCGAGGATCGCGTCGATGATTTTGCGGCCGCGCCAGTCGCCGACCGGGTGGCCGCCGTTGTCGACCGGGTTCGCCACGCTCAGATAGTCCGGTATCCACTGGTGCAGTTCGTTCTGCTTCTCCTGGGGGAGCGTGGGGAGTTGGAGCCCCGCCTCCGTCGCCAGGTCGGAGAAGTGGGCGCCGGTGCCGCCGGAGATCGAGTAGACGACGACGCCGTCGGCCTGCGGCGGCTTGGCGCGGGCGAGCAGGGCGGAGGTGTCCTGGAGCTCGTCGAGGCCGTCGACGCGGATGACGCCGAACTGCCGCATCGCGGCGTCCACGACGGTGTCGGCGCCGGTGAGCTTCCCGGTGTGGGATGCCGCGGTGCGGGCGCCGGTCTCCGTTCGGCCGACTTTCACCGCGACGACCGGCACGCCCTCGCGCGCGGCCCGGTCCGCGGCGAGGAGGAAGGAGCGGCCGTCCTTGAGGCCCTCGACGTAGCAGGCGATGGCGCCGACCTCGGGGCGCTGGGAGAAGTAGGAGATGAAGTCGGAGGTCTCCAGGTCGGCCTCGTTGCCGGTCGGTGCCCAGTGGGAGAGCCGGATGCCCAGTTCCTGGAGGGCGAAGACGGGGCGGCCCTGGTGGCCGGACTGGGTGATGAGCGCGATGGCCGGCCCTTCGAGGTCCTCGCGGAAGCGTTCGAAGGCGTTGAGGTTGGTGTTGGGGCCGAGCAGGCGCATTCCGGAGCGTTCCACGGCGGTGGAGAGCCGGGTCTGCGCGGCGGCGCCCTCGTCACCGGTCTCGGCGAACCCGGAGGCGAAGGCGACGGCGAACTTCACCTTCGTGTCCGCCAGTTGCTCGATGACGGGCAGCGGATCGGCGACGAGCAGCACGGCGAGGTCGACCTGCTCGGGCAGCTCGGCGACGGAAGGGGAGCACGGGAGGCCGAAGACGGTCTCGCGGGTGGGGTGCACCGGATACAGGCGCGCGCCGACCCGCTCCGCCCAGCCCATCAGCTGCCGGGTGATCCCGGTGTTGGGCCGCCCCTCGGCGTCGGAAGCGCCGACGACGGCGACGGACTCGGGCCGGAAGAACCGGTCCAGATCCGGTACGTCGGAGTGCAGCGGACGCCCGCTGACGTCCAGTTCTTCGCTGCCGGCCCGCCCGTGCACGGCGGGTCCGGGCTGCTCACCGCAGGCGATCACGCGGGCCCGGCGGGAGTCGGTGGTCAGGGTGCCATACGTCGATCCAAGCATCGGTCCGCCCGCTCCTGTGTGTCAGCGACATCTCTTGCCTGTGCAGTGCCTTGAAGTCCCCCCAGGGATAACTGACGCCTAGTCAGATTACAGAACTGACACTGTGTCAGGAACAGGGCTGCAGGCAAAGAGGTGAGGCGAACGTTCCGAGGGGCGTGCGCACGCGGGTGCCCCGGCGGGTCTCAGGGATCTCAGGAAGGGAGTTGTGCGGCCACTGCCTTGCCGATGCGGCCCGCGTCCAGGGCCAGTTCGCGGAGCATGCCGGATATCGGGTTCGTGTAGCCGGTGAAGTGGAGGCCGGGGAGAGCGGGGGTGCGAGGCGAGGAGGCGCGGGGGCGCCCCGTGGCGGGGTCGAGGACGTCCAGGTGCCCCACCAGGTCCTGGAGGCCCTGCCGGTATCCGGTGGCCGCGATCACCGTGTCCGGGGTGATGCGGGCGCCGTCGGACAGGACCACCGCGTCCGCGTCGAAGGAGGTGACGGCGGCGACGGGCTCGACCTTCCCGGCCCGTACGGCGTCGATGAAGCCGACGTCCTGCACCGGGATGGCGCCCTCGCGTGCCCGCGAGTAGAGGCCGGTGTCCGGGCGTCGCAGACCCTGCGCCGACAGGTCGGGGACGCTCAGCTTGCCGAGCGGCACGGCGAGCCGGTCGACCAGGCCGACCGGCAGCCGGCGGCAGAGGATGCCGGTGCGTTGGGCGGGCCAGCCGAGCGTCGTGCGGCGCACGATGTGCGGCGTGGTGCGCACGGCGATGCGCACGCGCGCGGCGCCGCCCTCGATGAGGTCGACGGCGATCTCGGTGCCGGTGTTGCCGGCGCCGACGACGAGGACGTCCCGCCCGGTGAAGGGCGCCGGGTCGCGGTACTCGCCCGCGTGCAGCAGCTTCCCGGTGTACGAGGGGGTGCCGGGCCAGTCGGGCAGGTGCGGGGTGTGGTTGTAGCCGGTGGCGACGACCACGGCGGCCGAGGTCAGCTCGCGGCCGCCGGTGGCCCGCAGCAGCCAGCCCGCACCGTCGGGGGCCCGCTCGACGCGGGTGACCTCGACGCCCGTGACGACTTCCAGGTCGTGGTGCTCGACGTACTTCTCCAGGTAGCGCACGACGTCGTCGCGGGCGACCCAGCGGCCGAAGCGGCGCGGCATCGCGAGGCCCGGGAGGCCGGAGAGGCGGCGCGTGGTGTGCAGGTGGAGGCGGTCGTAATGGCCGCGCCAGGAGGTGCCGACGCGGTCGGACTTCTCCAGGACGACGGCCCGTACACCGTGCGCCTCGAGGCCGACGGCCGCGGCGAGACCACCGGGGCCGCCTCCGATGACGTACACGGGCGGACGTTCATGGCTGCGTGCCGGTGCTTGTGGGGAGTCGGCCATGTACGGAGCGTATTCCGGCGCCGGTTTGATCGGGACCGGTCAAGACGGAAACCGGTTGCGAATTGATCACGGGTGGCGGGCGTGGGGTGCTGCCGGTGGTGTGTGCGGGGGCCTTGCGGAGGCGGTGCCGGATGCGTTGAACTGGCCTACCCGAGAAACTGACGCATCGTCAGGAAATGATTGAAGGACCGGACTTCATGGGAGCGGACTTCATGGAAGCGATATGGACGCGATAGGGCTCAGCGGCGCCGAATGGCTCGCCGTGCTGCGCATCGGGCTCGGCCTGTGGTGGCTGGAGAGCTGGCGGCACAAGGACAAGAAGGGCTGGTTCGAGCGCGGCACCGGCATCGCGTGGGCCGCCGACGTCGCGGGCAAGCACAAGTGGAACGCGGTGCGCAGCGGCTTCGAGGTCGTCGTCAAACCGCGGCCGAAGACGATGGCGTACGTCGTCGTCTACGCCGAACTGGCCCTGGGGATCGGCCTGATCCTCGGGTTCCTGACGCCGATCGCGCTGGTCGGCGGCCTGCTGCTGAACGTTCTCTACTTCACGTTGATGATCCACGACTGGGCCGAGCAGGGGCAGAACGCGATGATGGGCCTGATCTCGCTCGTCGCGCTGTTCGCCATGTCCTGGCAGGCCTGGTCCCTCGACCACGCGATCGGACTGTTCCAGTGAGCGCTGACGCCTCCGTACGTTTCGACGTTCCCGAACCCGACGCCTTCACCCGGCCCTACTGGGACGCGGCCGCCGGGGGTCGGCTGCTGCTCAGGCACTGCGCGGCGTGCGGGCGTGACCACCACTATCCGCGGGAGTTCTGCCCGTTCTGCTGGAGCGAGTCCCCCGAGGACGTGGGGTGGCGGGAGGCGAGCGGCCGGGCCACGCTCTACACGTGGTCCGTCGTGCACCGCAACGACCTGCCCCCCTTCGGGACGCGCCCCCCGTACGTCGCCGCCGTCGTCGACCTCGCCGAGGGGCCGCGGATGATGACGGAGATCGTGGAGTGCGCGGAACCCGATCTTCGGATGGGCATGGACCTGACGGTCGACTTCCGGGAGGCGGGGGGCGGCTTTGCCGTGCCGGTGTTCAGGCCGGTCGGAACGGTGTAGCCCGGCGTGTCCCGCGGGGCTACGCTGGCTGCATGAAGACCATCACGCAGCGCGAGTTCCGAAACAACTCCGCCGCTGTCATGGACGCGGTGGAGGCCGGCGAGACCTACCACATCACTCGCAAGGGCATAGAGGTCGCGGAACTGCGGCCCGTGCCGCGTCGGCGCGCGCTCAGCGCGGAGGAACTGGTCGGGCGGGCGAAGAGGCTGCCGCGAGTCGACTATGAGCAGATGCGCCGGGAAGCCGACGAATTCTTCGGGACAGAGGGCCTTGTCGGTGAAGCCGACGACGATCCGTGGGAGCGCGGTCGTGGCTGAGCGGGATGCCCGGGGTGTGCTCGACACGTGCGCATATGTGGATCTGGCGTTGATCGACCCGGCGGGGTTGCCGCGCACCCCGGAGCTGACCGCCATCAGTCTCGCGGAGCTGCATCAAGGGGTCGGCATGGCCAAGGACCCGGTGGAGCGTGCGAGGCGAACCGAGCGGCTCGGCGATGCGGTGAACGCCTTCCCCGCCCCCTTGCCCTTCGGTGCGGAGGCGGCCGCGCGATACGGAACCCTGGTGGCGCTGGCCCTTGCCGGGCGGCGGGACCCCCGACCCAGGAAGCTCGACCTCATGATCGCGGCCATCGCTTCGGCCAACGGGCTGCCGCTGTATACGCGCAACATCAAGGACTTCAAGGGGCTGGAGAGCGTACTGACGGTCGTCGCGGTGTGAGGGGTGAGGTCGGCCGGGCCCGGCGCGTGGCGGGAGCCGAAGAGGTGCTGCTCTTCACGGACCTCGCCAACCCGACGAGCAACGCCCTCTACCAGCGCCTCGGCTACCGGCCGGTCCGGGAGTTCGCGGTGTGGGAGTTCACGGGCAATTCAAGCCCCTGCGGCGTGGTCACGGCCACAGCAACTCCTTGGCCCAGCCGCCCTCCGCCGTGCGCCGGTACCTGAGGCGAACGTGGCGGCGGCGGGGGTCGCCCTGGAAGAACTCGACCTCGTCCGGGGTCAGCTCGTAGACCGTCCAGGACGGGGCCGCGGCGTCCGGTTCGCGCTGCGCGCGCTCCCACGCGGCGTCCGAGGCGCGCTCTAACTCCTCGTAGGAGCCGAGCGGTTCGCTCTGGTGGCCGACGAGGGCGGAGGCGAGCGCGCCGGTCGAGCGGGCGTGCAGATCCGCGTGGGCGGCCTCGGGCGGCGCCGTGCGGACGGGGCCGCGGACCCGGATCTGGCGGCCCTGCGCCGGCCAGTAGAAGCCCAGCGCCGCGTACGGCCGGGCGGCGAGCTGGCGGCCCTTCGCGCTGCCCGCGTGCGAGGCGAAGTGCCAGCCGTGCGCCTCGTCCGCGCCGTGCAGCATCACCGTACGGACATCGGCGCGGCCCTCGGAGTCCGTCGTCGCGAGCGACGGGGTGTGCGGCTCGGGCTGGCCCGCCGCCACGGCCGCGGCGAACCACTCGACGAAGAGTTCCAAGGGCGCGGCGGGCGCGTCCCGCGGGTCGAAGGCGGGCAGCTCGGTGTCCCACACGCGCAGGCTCCGCAGCAGGGCGTCCAGATCGGGTTCCGGTACCGGTTCCAGTTCCATGGGCTCGATTCTCGCCCGTGCCGCCCGTGCCGCTTCACTCACCCGACGGTCGCGCCACCGCCCGGCGCCCCGGGGCCGAGTCCGGCCAGGCGACGTCGTCGATCGAGAGCCAGGGCGCCGCGGCCAGGGCCGTCGGGGTCAGGCCCGTGAACTCCCGTACGTCGCGGTGCAGATGGGGCTGGTCGACGTAGCCGCTCGCGGTGGCGGTGTCGGCGGCCGGGCGGCCCGCCGCGAGGAGGTGGGCGGCGTGGTCGAAGCGGATCAGGCGGGCGGCGCGTTTGGGGGAGATGCCGAGCTGCGCGTGAAAGCGGGCGGACAGGCGCTTGCGGCTCCACCCGATCTCGTCCGCCAGGCCGTCGACCCGCACCTGCCCCCGCAGGCCGAAGGCGCGCCGCCAGGCGAAGGCGACCTCGGGATCGACGCGGCGGACGGCGAGACGGCGGCCGATGAGGGCTGCCGCGATCGCGAACCGATCGTCCCAGGAATCGGCGGCGCGCAACCGCTCCTCGGCCCGTACGGCGTCGCGGCCCCAGAGGTCCGCCAGGGGTACGACAGCCCCGCTGAGGTCGACCGACGCGCCGAGGACGGCCGTGGCCACGGCCGGCCGGAGCCGGATCTGGAGGCACTCGCCCGTGCTGCCGCCGGTCCTGACGTCCCTCGGCAGCAGCCCCACGGCGATGCTCCCGTATCCGCGCCGCCCACCGGCCTCGTGGAAGAGGCCGCCTGCCCGGCCGTCGTCCCGGCCGTCCCCTTGGGCGCCGCCCTCGCTCAGGTCGATGAGCAGGGTGACGAAGGGGTGGGCGACCATGGCGATGGCCCTGTCGAAGCCGGCCGGGGGCGGTCCGTGCGCCAGGAAGCCCGCCATGCTGACCCCCGGCAGCCGGTCCCGCGGGCGTGGGACCGCGATGTCCACGCTCGTCCAGTCGGGCGACGGCCTTCTCGACGACAGCACGGATCCAGTCTAGGTCTGGGTCTGGGTACGGGGGCGGGTATCGGTATGGGGCCGGGTCTGTGGCCTGCTCGCGTTCAGGTCACCGGCCGCCGACGTGAACGCGAGCAGGGGTTCGCCGGTCCCGGCCGGGTCCTCGAACATGGCCAAGTGGCCGACACCCGGCAGCAGTTCGACCCGGGCGCCGGGCACCGCTTCGTACCGGTGCGCGGACGCCGGGTCCCAGCGCGGGTCGGCCGTACCGAAGAGGACCAGGACGGGGACGTCGAGCGCGGCGAGCCGCTCGGGCACGCTGCGCTCCGCGACGTATTCGGTGTAGTGGCGCAGCATCGCCCGCAGCGTGCGGTACTCGAGGTCCCGTACGTCGGCGACGACGTTGTCCGGGATGTTCACCGGGCGGGCGGCCGTCATGGCCATCCCCTTGCGGATCATCGCGTCGGAACGCCTCGCCCACAGGAGCGCGCCGAAGGGCGGGGCCAGCAGCACCCGGTGGAGGAGCGGCTGCGGCAGCAGCGCGTCGGGGCTCGGTCCTGTGCTGACCAGCGCGAGCGAGCGCACCAGGTCGGGGCGGCTTTCGGCGAGGGCGGTGGCGATGTAGCCGCCGCTGGAGTGCCCGCCCACGGCGACGTGCCGCAGGCCGAGACCGTCGAGGACCCGCGCCACCCGCTCGGTCTGCGCGGGTACGTCGTACGTCGGCGCGGGCGGGGAGTGCCCGCAGCCCGGGAGGTCGACCCGGATCACGTGATGGTGTCCGGCGAGGAGGGGGACCACCGGGTCCCAGGTCGAGCCCGAGGCCCCGGACCCGTGGATGAGGAGCAGCGGGGGAGCCTCGCGCGGTCCGTCGTGGACCACGTGCGTCCCGGATGAGTGCGTAGCGTCGTATTCGCCCATATCGGCGATGATGCGGCGGCCTGGCCGGCCCGTCTTGTACGAATGTCAGCCGTCACCGGCGAGCTGGGCGGGCGGCACCCCGTGGACCTCAGTCCCGCCCCAGCACCACCGTCCCCGCCGAGCAGAACCAGCCGCCCGTGCCCGAGGCGACGGCGAGCTGCGGCAGTGAGCCATCGGACCGCCGCACCTGGTGGCCGCCCGCCTCGCCGCGCAGTTGGCGTGCCGCCTCCACGAGGAGGAACAGGCCGCGCATGCCGGGGTGTTGGGCGGAGAGGCCACCGCCGTCCGTGTTCGTCGGCAGCTCGCCGTCGTGCAGGAGGCGCCCCTTCTCGACGAACGCGCCGCCTTCCCCCTTGGCGCAGAAGCCGAGGTCCTCCAGCGTCACGAGCGTCATGTACGTGAAGGCGTCGTAGATCTCCGCGATGTCGATCTCGTCCGGCCGCACCCCCGCCCGCTCGAACGCGAGCCGTCCGCTGACCGCCGCCGGTGAGACGGTGAAGTCGTCCCACTCGGACATCGTGGTGTGGGAGACGTGCTCGCCCGAACCGAGCACCCACACCGGCGGCTTCGCGCAGTCCGCCACCAGGTCCTCCGCGACCAGGAGCACCGCCGCGCCGCCGTCCGAGCGTATGCAGCAGTGCAGCTTGGTGAAGGGGTCGGCGATCATCGGCCCGTCGAGGACCTCGTCGACCATGATCGGGTCGCGGAACATGGCGTCCGGGTTGCGGGAGGCGTTCGCGCGGGCCTGGACCGCGACCTGGGCCAGCTGCTCGAGCGTCGTGCCGTACTCGTGCATGTGGCGGCGGGCGGCCATCGCGTACTTGGCGATCAGCGAGTGGCCGTACGGGACCTCGAACTGGAGCGGTCCGCGCGCGCCGAAGGAGAGGTTCGAGGTGCGGCGCTTCGCCTTGATGTCGGCGCGGGCCGTGGAGCCGTAGACGAGGAGGACGGCGCGCGCGTGGCCTGCCCGGATCGCGTCGGCCGCGTGCGCCGCCATGACCTCCCAGGTGGAGCCGCCGACCGAAGTGGAGTCTACCCAGCGGGGTTTGAGGCCCAGGTACTCGGCGACCTCGACCGGCGCGAGGGTGCCGAGGCCGGCCGAGGCGAAACCGTCCACGACATCCGGGGTGAGCCCCGCGTCGGCGAGCGCCCGGCGGGCGGCCTGGGCGTGCAGGGCGTAGGGAGTGGCTTCGTCGACGCGGCCGCAGTCGGAGAGGGCGATGCCCGTGATGGCGACCTTGCTTCCGCTTTCAGTCATCCTGGCTCCCGGCTTCAGTCATCCTGGCTCCCGGTCTCAGTCATGAATCTGACGGTACATCAGATACGGGGGTGCGGAGGAGGGTGCGGGCGAGCGTGGGGACGGGTGCGCGGTCTAGTGTGCGTAGCTCTGGGCATCCGACGACAGTCGTCCTAACATGACGCCCCGTCAGAAAGGGGCCCACATGGACGCCAGGTTCACCGAGGAACAGCAAGAGATCCGCCGTACCCTGCGCGAACTCGCCACCAAGCGCTGCACCCCGGACGACGTCAAGGCCGCCACCCGCACCCCCGTCGGCCATGACCTCGCCCTGTGGGGCACCCTCAGCACGCAGCTCGGCCTCCCGGGGCTCGCGCTGCCGCAGGAGTACGGCGGTGTGGGCGGGTCGTTGGTGGAACTCGCGCTCGCGACGGAGGAGTTGGGTCGTGTCCTCGCACCCACGCCGCTGCTCGCCACCAGCGGGCTCGCGGCCCCGCTGATCTCTACCCTCGGCACGGAGGCCCAGCGCGCCGCGCTGCTGCCGAGGATCGCCGAGGGCACCCTGACCGCGACGCTCGCCGTGCCCGGCACGGGCCTCGCTACCGCCCTCGGGCTCGTCGCCGACAACGCGGGCGACTGGGCGGGCGGCGGACGGGCCGGCGGCGTGCAGGCGGCCCGACAGGAGGGCGGGTGGCGGCTCTACGGGCAGGCCGAGCAGGTGCTCGACGGCCACAGCGCCGGGCTGCTGCTCGTCGCCGCGCACACCGGAGGCTTCGCCCGCTCCCGCACGCTCCTGTTCCTCGTACGGGAGGACGCCCCCGGGCTCGTCCGCGTACGCCAGACGGCCATGGACGAGACGCGGCCGCAGGCGCGCGTCGAACTCCGTGACGTGGCGGCCGAGTTGCTGGGTGAGGAGAGCGGCGACGTGAATGCGGCGCTCGCCGCCGTCGGGGACACCGTCGCCACGCTGCTCGCCGCCGAGGCCGTCGGCGCCGCGGACCGGGCCCTTGAACGGACCGTCGAGTACGTCAAGGAACGGGAGCAGTTCGGTCGGCCCGTCGGGTCCTTCCAGGCCGTGAAGCACCGGCTGGCCGACGTGTACGTGACGGTGCAGGCGGCGCGCTCGGCCGCGTACTACGCGGCGTGGGCCGCGAGCACCGCCGACGAGGCGCCCGTCGGCGGGCTCGCGCTCGCCCAGGCGCTGGAGGCGTTGCGGACCGGGGCGGGGGAGGCCGTGCAGCTGCACGGCGGCATCGGGTTCACCTGGGAGCACGAGGCGCACCTGTATCTGAAGCGGGCCACTGGCGACGAGCTGCTGTTCGGGCCCGTGCACCTGCTGCGGGACCGTGCCGCGCAGGCCGCAGAGCTGTTCGCGCCGGGGCCCCGCCTGGAGGTGGCGGTCTGATGGCGCCGCCGGGCATCAAGCTGGTGCAGAAGGTGTCGTCGACGCGGACGTTCGGCCGCCTCGCGCCGCACGTCATCCCCGTGCTCGACCGCACCGTGCACCGGCTCACGCGCGGAAAGGTGCTGCTCAGCGCGCAGATGCTGCCGGGCGTGATCCTCACCGTGCGGGGCGCGAAGAGCGGGATCGAGCGGCGTACTCCACTCGCGTGCATGCCCGAGGAGGAGGCCGGGACGTGGCTGCTGATCGGGTCGAACTTCGGGCGCCCCGGTCATCCCGCCTGGACCGCGAATCTGCTCGCGCATCCGGAC
Source organism: Streptomyces sp. NPDC002754 (assembly GCF_053592315.1). NCBI lineage: Bacteria > Bacillati > Actinomycetota > Actinomycetes > Kitasatosporales > Streptomycetaceae > Streptomyces > Streptomyces sp. NPDC002754. The sequence continues at coordinate 98,030 of NZ_JBSFVM010000020.1, read as the reverse complement.
GCCGAGATCAACTGGCACGGGACGGACATCCTGGTGACGGCCCGGCTCCTGGAGGGCGGTGAGCGGGAGGATGCCTGGGAGGCGGCGCTTAAGTTCTGGCCGCCCTACGCCGCGTACCAGCGGCGGGTGGAGCGGCAGATCCGGCTGTTCCGCCTTGAGCGCCGCTGAGCGACGGGCCGGGAACTGCAACAGCGGCGGCTCGCGTTGCACCACGCGAACCGCCGCTGCACGACAGGACCAGGAAGAGTTACTTGGTGGGCTTCTTTCCGGTCACGCCCAGGTGCACCAACAGTGCGAGGTTCGGCTTGAGTTCGGCCTGCTTGACGCCCCAGGTCTGGAAGCCCCTCTGGTGCGAGGCGACCGCCGCGAGCATCGCGACCAGTGAACCGGCGACCGCGGCCGGGCTCACGTCCTTGTCGACCTTTCCCTTGTCCTGAAGGTCCTTGACGGCGTCCGCGAGGGAGTTGTTCACCGAGTTCAGGATCTTCATGCGGAGCTTGTAGAAGCGCTTGTCGCCCTCGGCCGCGCCGAGGTCGACGACGCGCAGGATCGCGTCGTTCTTGCGCCAGAACTCCAGGAAGCCGTCCACGAGTTCCTGCGCCGTGGCCCAGCCGGCCTTGCCGACCCAGGAGCGGTCCGCGACCAGTTCGGTCAACCCCGCGCCCGCGGTGGCCATTTGCTCGGCGATCTCCAGGACGGCGCCCTCGACATCCGGGAAATACTGGTAGAAGGTCGCGGGCGAAGTGCCCGCCTTTCGCGCGACATCAATGACTTTGACGTCCCGGTAGGGCGAGGAGCTGAGCATCTCGCCGAGGCAGTCGAGCAGCTTCTGACGTGTCGCCTGACCACGCCGGCCGGCCACGCGGCCGTCGACGGTCCGTACTTGTCCTGTCATGCCGTCAGCTTACCGAGGGGTGATCGGAGCGCGATCTGGCCGACTGCAAATGGGGTTGGCCGTCATGACCTCTGGTCAAATGACGCGCCGTGAGCGACCGGAATTGGCCAAACGTTCGAATTTCAAGCGCGGTGGCCCGTCCGGCCTGGTTAGCGTGACGCTCATGCGCCCCGCCCGCCGCGACCGGCTCGATCCTCCCGATTTTCCCGAAGGGGCCCCGTGCTGGGCCGACGCCCGGCTCGCGGACGTCGAGGCCGGAAAGCGGTTCTACGGCGACCTCTTCGGCTGGACCTTCGACGAGGGCGCGGGCGCCGAGCGCGGCTACTACACGGCGGCCTACAGCGGGGACCGCTCCGTCGCCGCCCTCGCCCCCGCGAACCGGGGCGCCCGCTGGCGGGTCCACCTCGCGGTACGCGACGCGTACGCCGCCGCCGAACGGGTCTTCGCGGCGGGCGGCCACATCGTGGCGGGGCCGCTGCCCGGCGGCACGGCGGCGACGGTGGCGCTCGCGCGGGGGCCGGAGGGGGCCGTGTTCGTACTGCGGCAGGCGGGGACCCATCGAGGTTTCGAGGGGGTGGGCGGGGCCGGGGCGTTCCGCGGCGCGGAGCTACTGACACCGGACGCCGCGTTGAGCGATTCCTTCTACGGCGCCGTATTCGGAGAGGGGGCGTTCGCGGGGGCCTCGTCCGAGGGAACTGCCCCTGGGGCGGTCTCGTTCGAGGGGGCCGCTCCAGGGACGGTCTCGTCGGAAGGGGCCGCTCCAGGGGCAGCCTCATCCGAGAGGGCCGACCCCGGGACGGTCTCGTTCGAGAGAGCCGACCCCGGGACGGTCTCGTTCGGGGGGACCGGACCCGGGGACGGCCCCTCCTGGGAGGCGGTGCGCCGTAGGGTCGTCTCCGAGGGGCCCGGCCGGTTCCTGCTCCACTTCGGCTGCGCCGACGTCGACGCCACGGCGGCGGCCGCGGTCCGCCTCGGCGGGCGGGTCCGGGTGGGTCCGCGTCCCATGGCGTACGGACGGGCCGCCGTGATCCAGGATGATCAAGGCGCGGTGTTCGTGGTGTGCGAGCAGGCATGAGAGGCCCCGAATACTCCGAGACACCCCGTTTTGACCCGAGGTTCGCAACTGAGGGCCGGGACAGGAAGAATCGGGGTGCGTGCCGCCGTGGCGCTTCGGTGGTGAGACGCTGACGGGGCCGTGAGTGCGGTGGCCCGCACGGGGAGGTGGCAGGCGAGTGATGGATCAGCTGACGCAGCACGATCCGAGGCGGATCGGTCCGTTCGAGGTTCTGGGACGGCTCGGCGCGGGCGGCATGGGCCTGGTCTATCTGGCGCGCTCGGCCTCGGGCCGACGCGTGGCGATCAAGACGGTGCGTACGGAACTCGCGGAGGACCAGCTCTTCCGGGTCCGTTTCACGCGCGAGGTCGAGGCGGCACGGGCGGTGTCCGGCTTCTACACGGCCGCCGTCGTCGACGCCGACCCGCGCGCGGCCGTGCCCTGGCTCGCCACCGCGTACGTCCCCGCGCCCTCCCTCGAAGAAATAGTGAACGAGACCGGGCCGCTGCCCGCCCAGGCCGTCCGCTGGCTCGCCGCGGGCGTCGCCGAGGCCCTGCAGTCGATCCACGGCGCGGGCCTGGTGCACCGCGACCTCAAGCCGTCGAACGTGCTGGTCGTCGAGGACGGCCCGCGCGTCATCGACTTCGGCATCGCGTCCGGCGTCTCGAACACGCGCCTGACCATGACGAACGTGGCGGTGGGCACACCCGCGTACATGTCGCCGGAGCAGGCGAAGGACTCGCGGAGCGTGACGGGGGCGTCGGACGTCTTCTCGCTCGGCTCGACGCTCGTCTTCGCGGCGACCGGGCACGCCCCGTTCCACGGCGCGAACCCGGTCGAGACCGTGTTCATGCTGCTGCGCGAGGGCCCCGACCTGGAGGGACTCCCGGCGGAGCTGCGGCCGCTGCTGGAGGCGTGCATGCAGATGGACGCGGCGCAGCGGCCGTCGCCCGCCGACCTCCAGTCGCAGCTCGCCCCGCACCTGTTCGGCGCGGGCAGCGACGACAGCGGCACCGCGTCCGCCTGGCTGCCCGAGCGCTCCGTCGCCCTGATCGAGTCGCGCCGCGGCGGCCGCCCCGCCCCCAAGCCGCCCATGAGCCGCGGGCCCGGCCCGGGTGCGCACGCCGCTCCGAACGGGCACGCCCCCATCCCCGCCATGCCCTCGCAGCCGCCCGCGCCGCCGATGTCCCCGGACGGCTGGCGGCACTCGCCGGTGCCCGCGGGTCAGAGCCTCGTCGCGGACGGCCCTGTGCACCTCGCGGGGGCGCAGGTGCCGATCGGTCCAGGACCGCGGGTCGCCGACGCGCGGGCCGCCGCCGTGAAGGCGCCGCCCGCCGAATCGGGCCTCGCCGGATCCTGGTCCCGCGCCAAGCCCGCCGTGAACGGCTCGCACGAACCGGTCGTGCCCGCGCCGGCCGCCGCCGAGGGCGCGCCCTGGCGGCCCTGGCGGTTCCGCATGTCGAACGACGTGTGGGGCACGCCCGCCGTGGCGGACGACCTCGTCTACGTCACGTCGTTCGAGGTGCACGTCCTGGACGTGGCCACCGGCCGGCGCCGCTTCAAGACCCGTGACGTCGCCTGGTCCATGGCCGTCGCCGACGGCTGCATCCACGCCTCCGACGGCCCCACCCTGTGGGCGCTCGACGCCCGCGAGGGCGGCGACCTGTGGCGCATCCAGACCGATGCCTGGGTGTACGCGATGCAGGCCGGCCGCGGCACCGTCGTCACCGCAACGCGCGGCGGCGGCGTCCAGGCCCGCGAGGCCGTCAGCGGCGACCTCCAGTGGGAGATCACCGGCTGCCAGACCGACTTCGAGGCCGCGGAGGCCGGACCCGTCATGCACGACGGCACGGTCTACGTATGGCAGGACGCACGCCTTCGCGCCCTCGACGCCCGTACGGGTGACGAGCGCTGGTCGTACCCGATCGGCGACGCGGCCTCCTGCGGCGGCGTCCCGATGCGCCTGACGCCCGCGTCCGACGGCCATGTGTACGTCGCCGCGGGCACCCGCGTCCTCGCCATCGACGCCGCCTCCGGGCACGTCCGCTGGCACTTCGAGGCCCCGGCCGTGTTCCTCTCGCCGCCCGCGTTCGCCCCCGGCGCCGCGGTCACCGGCGGCGGCGTCTACCTCGTCGACCACCTCGGCACCGTGTACGCGCTCGACGCCACGGACGGCCGGGACCGCTGGCGCATCGCGACGGAGGCCAGGCCCGCGTCGGTCGACCCGGCCCTGGTGGCGCAGGGCCACGTGCACGTCGGCTCCGGCCAGGGGCTCTACACGCTTGACGCCGTGACCGGCACCCCGAAGTGGCGCTTCCAGGCAGGCGGCGAGATCGTCGGGGCGCCCGTGGTGGCGGACGGGCGGATCCACTTCGGCTCCACGGACCACCTGCTCTACACGCTGAAGGCCGACGACGGCCGCCTGCGCTGGAAGCTCGCCACGGGCGGCGAGATCACGGGCACACCGGTCGTGCGGGACGGCGTCGTCTACGCGTGCAGCAAGGACCGTTGCGTGTACGCGCTGGACGCGGAGAAGGGAACGGGGACCAGCCGCTAGCGGCTCGACGGTAGGGTGCCTCGCGTGATGAAACGGGGACTGAAACTGACAGCGGTGGCGACCTTGGTGGTGGTGGCCCTCACGGGGTTCACCACCGGCCGGAGCCACGGACACTCCAAGAGCCGGAGCAGTAGCAGCGGGGGCGGGTGCAGCAGCTCCTCCCAGAGCCACGACTCGACCTCCTCGACCGTCTCCAAGGGCGGCGGCAGCAGCTACACCCGGCACACCACGCACCGCTCCACGACGTCGTCCTCCACCACGAGGAACCTGCGGGACGGCACCGTGAAGCTGCTCGAGTGCGCAAGCGCGGACCAGGAGTACGCCCTGGTCACGGTCACCAACCCGAACAACAGGAAGCTGCGGTTCGACGCGCACGGCACGTTCCTCGCCGCGGACGGCAGGACGGTGGCCGACCGGCACAAGGAGGTCGAGGTGGCCGCGGACGGCAAGGTGACCGTGGGGGTGCAGGTCGGCAGCAGGACCCTCGCCGCCGACGTCGCCCACTGCGACATCGACCCGAAAGCCGTCCTACTGCGCTGACGACACACTCAGCGCACCCTGAACTCCCGGTTCTGCGTACGGGAGTTGAAAAGGTCGGCCTGCCGCTCCGGCGGCAGGTTGCCCAGCTTGATCAGGTCCGGGGCACGGGCGAAGGCGTGCGAACGGGTGGCCTCGTTCGCGGCCCACAGCGCCTTCACCGTGCCCTGTACGGCCTCGGTCGGGTGGCCCGCGACGATCGTCGCGCAGCGCAGCGCCGCCGCCAACGCCCCGCCGGGCTCCGTCACTTCGGACACCAGGCCCACCTCGTACGCCCGCCGCGCCGACATCCGTTCCGCCGAGCCCATCAGGGCGAGCCGGGCCACCTCGCCCGGTGGCATCCGGTGCGCGAGGTAGATCGACTCGAAGGCGTTGACCATGCCGTACGTGGTGTGCGGGTCGAAGAACGTCGCCGTCTCGTCCGCGACCACGAACTCCGATTCGCCGATCAGGTAGAACGCCCCGCCGCACGCCATGCCGTTGACCGCGGCGACGACCGGCTTCCACAGGTCGTTGGCCTTCGGGCCGACCGTGGGAAGCGGATCGTCCGCCGAGTACGGGGAGTCCGGTTGCGGCACATCCCACCCGCGGTCGATGCCCGTACAGAACGCCCGGTCGCCGGCCCCGGTCAGGACGATCGCCCGCACGGTGTCGTCGAACCGGAACTCCCGCCATGTCGCGGCCAGTTGAGCGACCGTGGCCTGGTCGAGTGCGTTGTGGCGGTGCGGGCGGTCGAGGGTGACGGTGGCGACGCCCGTGCCCTTGTCGATCTCCGTGGTCACGGTCATGGGCGCTCCAGGACCCAGCGCGGCACCGCCACCCCGTCGACCTCCGCGAACGCCACCTGCACCCGCGCGCCGATCTTGATGCGGTCCGGGTCGACGGAGTTGAGCGGGGCGTCGGCGGCGGAGACCAGATTGCCGACGAGCCGGATCCGGGGCGCCTCGGCCAGTTCGACGACGATCGCGTTGTACGGGGCCTGGGCGGCGTAGGCGGGAAGCAGCGGCGGGTGCGGGATGACGTAGGACCAGATGCGTCCGCGGCCGCTCATCCTGCGCCATTCGCTGTCGAAGGACTGGCAGAGCGGGCAGCAGGGGCGGGGCGGGAAACGGAGTTCTCCGCAGGTGGGGTTGGCGCAGGCCTGTATGCGGAGTTCGCCGCGGGTGGCGTAGTCCCAGAAGGGGGCGCCGTCGTCGTCGGGGGTGGGGGTGAGGAGTTGTGAGGTCGTCGTTGCGTCTGCCATGAGTGTTCCTTCACGGAAGAGTGGTTGCGGTCTCGGGGCTCCGCCCCGGACCCCGCTGCTCAATCGCCGCAGGGGCTTGAAATGCCCACCCGGCGTTTGGGGCTTGAACTAGGCGCGCAGCAAAAGCGCCGACGTTGGCACCCCCTCGCCCGCCGTCACCAGGCAGGTCTCCGCGTCCGGGACCTGCGCCGTACTCACCCCCCGCAACTGCTTCACGCCCTCGTTGATGAGGTTGAACCCGTGGACGTACGCCTCGGACAGCCCGCCGCCACCCGTGTTGATGGGTAGACGACCGCCGATCTCGAGCGCCCCGCCCTCCGTGAACGCCGCCCCCTCGCCGCGCCCGCAGAACCCGTACCCCTCGAGGGAGAGCGGGATGAGCGGGGTGAACGCGTCGTAGATCTGGGCGACGTCGACGTCCTCGGGGGTGACGTCCGCGTTCTTCCACAGGTGACGGGCCGCCGTCCACGCGGGCCCGGTCAGCGGGTCGTCGTTCCAGTAGTTGACCATGCCGTGGTGCTGCGCGGGCAGGCCCTGGGCCGCAGAGTGGACGTAGACCGGCTTCTGCCGGCAGTCGCGGGCCCGCTCGGCGGAGACGATGACGCACGCCAACGCCCCGTCCGTCTCCAGGCAGTTGTCGAAGAGGCAGAGCGGCTCGCTGATCCACCGCGAGGTCATGTAGCTGTCGCGGGTCATGGGGCGCTCGTACATCATCGCGGCCGGATTCTGATTGGCCCTGTTTCGGCAAGCGAGCGCGACGTTGAACAGGTGATCCCGCGTCGCGCCGTACTCGTGCATGTAGCGGCGGGCCAGCATGCCGATCTCGTCGGCCGGGCGGAGCAGCCCGTACGGGCGTGTCCACTGGGCGGGCGTGGGGAGTTGGACGGCCGTGTTCTTCCACGGGCGCGGGCCCGAACCGCGCTTGCGGGAGCGCCACGCGATGCCGACGCTCGCCTGTCCGGTGGCTATCGCGGCGACGAGGTGGGCGACCGTCGCGCACGAACCGCCGCCCCCGTAGCCGACCTTGGAGAAGAAGGTGACGTCTCCGGCGCCGATGGACTTGGCCACCTCGACCTCGTCCGTCTCCTCCATCGTGTAGGAGGCGAAGGCGTCGACCTCGGACGGGGATATCCCCGCGTCGTCGAGCGCTTCGATGATCGCCCGGCACGCCAACGTCTTCTCGGATTCCGGGAGTTGCTTCGCGAAGGCCGTCTGTCCGATACCGACGATGGCCGTCGCGTCCTTGAGTCCCGCCATGGGCACCCCCACTTGGTTCCGTCTGCCGCCTGTCCGGTGTGCTGACAGCGCGTCAGGCTACAGCTAATCTGACGGTTAGTCAGCTACGGCGTTGTGGGAGGTCGTTCGATGCGTACGGATGGCGAGTGGGGAACGGTCCCGGAGCTGGTACGGGACGCTGCCGAACGGTACGGCGAGCGCGAGGCCGTGGTCGAGGGGCGTGCCCGCATCTCGTACGCGGAACTCGGTGAACGCGTCGAGCGGGCCGCGGCGGCGTGCATGGCGGCGGGTGTCGAGGCGGGGGACCGGGTCGCGGTCTGGGCGCCGAACACGCTGGACTGGATCGTCTCGGCGCTGGGCGCGGTGAGCGCGGGGGCCGTCCTCGTACCGCTCAACACGCGCTTCAAGGGCGGCGAGGCCGCCGACATCCTGGCCCGCTCCAGGGCCCGGCTGCTGTTCGTCACGGGTACGTTCCTGGGCACGTCCTACGTGGCGTCACTGCGCCGCGCGCAGGAGGCGGGCGCCGAACTGCCCGCCCTGGAACAGGTGGTGGTGTTCGGCGACGGCGCCCCCGAAGCTCCCGGCTACCGGAGCTGGAAGGAGTTCCTGGCCGCGGGCGACAAGGTCACGGCCGCCGAGGTCCGCGAACGTGCCGCCGCGGTCGACCCCACCGCCCCCTCGGACATCATCTTCACCTCCGGCACGACAGGCCGCCCCAAGGGCGCCGTCATCACCCACGCGCAGACGCTGCGCGGCTACGAGATCTGGGCGGACCTCGCGGGCCTGCGCGAGGGCGACCGCTATCTGATCGTGAACCCGTTCTTCCACACGTTCGGCTACAAGGCGGGCGTCCTCGCCTGCCTGATGCGGGGCGCCACGATGGTGCCGCAGCCCGTCTTCAACGTGGACACGGCCCTCGCCAACATCGCGTCCGAGCGCATCTCGGTGCTGCCGGGCCCGCCCACGCTCCACCAGTCCCTCCTCGACCACCCCTCGCGCGACTCCCACGACCTGTCGGCGCTGCGGCTCGTCGTGACGGGCGCCGCGGTGGTCCCCCTGCGCCTCGTGGAACGGCTGCGCGGCGAGCTGCACGTGGCCACCGTCCTCACCGCGTACGGGCTCTCCGAGTCCAGCGGCATCGCCACGATGTGCCGCCGCGGCGACCCGGCGGAACTGATCGCCGAGACGTCCGGGCGGGCGATACCGGGCACGGAGGTCCGGGTCGACTCGGCCGCCCCCGGCGAACCGGGCGAGGTCCTGGTCCGCGGCTTCAACGTCATGCGTGAGTACTTCGAGGACCCTGCCGCCACCGCCGAGGCGATCACCGAGGACGGCTGGCTGCACACCGGTGACGTCGGGGTCATGGACGCGGCCGGGTACCTCCGGATCACCGACCGCATCAAGGACATGTTCATCGTCGGCGGCTTCAACGCCTATCCGGCCGAAATAGAGCAACTCCTCGGCCTGCACCCGGCGGTGGCCGACGTCGCGGTCGTCGGCGTCCCCGACGGCCGCCTCGGCGAGGTCGGCAAGGCGTACGTCGTGCGCAGGCCGGGCGGCGTCCTCACCGAGGACGACCTCATCGCCTGGGCGCGCCGCGAGATGGCCAACTACAAGGTGCCGAGGTCGGTCGGATTCGTGACGGAACTCCCGCGCAACGCCTCCGGCAAGGTGGTGAAGGGGGAGCTACGGGCGACCCGCGCCTGAGGCTCCCCCCCGACGTCAGCGCGCGACGAACTGCGTCAGAATCGCCTGCACCTCGTAGATGTCGACGCCCTTGGTGAAGGTCTTCTCGATCGGCACCGAGTTCCCTGAGATCCAGATCTTCAGCTCGGCGTCCAGATCGAAGTGACCGGCCGTCTCCACGGCGAAGTGCGAGATGCTGCGGTACGGCACCGAGTGGTACTCGACCTTCTTGCCCGTCATCCCCTGCTTGTCGATGAGGACCATGCGCCGGTCCGTGAGCAGGATCGCGTCCCGTATCAACTGATAGGCGCCGTATATCTGTTCACCCTGCCCGAGCAGCCGCCCGTAGTCCTGCGCCGCCTTGGCCGGGTCGATCGGATGAGCGTTGCCGAACAGTGCCATGTGGATCCCCGTTTCGTCGTCGTGTTCCTGGGTCGTTCCGAGAACGGGCGAAATCGCACGAAGGTTCCCCCGCTACTGCCGCCACGCACAACGGGCCGCGGCGGCACGTACAGGGTGCGGTCAGAGCTTCTCGGGGGTGCGGATGCCGAGCAGTGCCATGCCGCGGTGCAGCGTCCGGGCCGTCAGGTCGCACAGGAACAGGCGGTTCTCCACCTGCTCCGTCGAATCCGCCTTCAGGACCGGGCACTTGTCGTAGAACGTCGTGTAGAGGGACGCCAACTGGTACAGGTACGCCGCCAGCTTGTGCGGCGCGTACTCGGCCGCCGCCTCGAAGACCGTGTCGCCGAACGCGTCCAGGTGCAGGCCCAACGCCCGCTCCGCCGGAGCCAGTTCGAGCTCCGCGTGGGCCGCCGGAGCCACGCCGGAGCCCGCCTTGCGCAGGATCGACTGGATACGGGCGTACGCGTACTGGAGGTAGACGGACGTGTCACCGTTGAGCGACACCATCTGGTCCAGGTCGAACTTGTAGTCACGGCTCGGCGACGTCGACAGGTCCGCGTACTTCACCGCACCGATGCCGACCTGCTGCGCCCGCTCCTGGATCTCGGCCTCGGTCAGGTCCCGCGCCTTCTCCCGCACGACCTCGGCGGCACGCTGCACCGCCTCGTCGAGCAGGTCCTCCAGGCGCACCGTCTCGCCCGCACGCGTCTTGAACGGCTTGCCGTCCGCGCCGAGCACCGTGCCGAACGCGACGTTGTGCGAACTCACCTCGTCGGACAGCCAGCCCGCGCGCCGCGCCGTCTCGAAGACCATCTTGAAGTGCAGCGACTGACGGACATCGACCACGTAGAGGAGCGACGTGGCGTGCAGGTCCTGGACCCGGTTGCGGATCGCCGTCAGGTCGGAGGCCGGGTAGCCGAAGCCGCCGTCGGCCTTCTGCACGATCAGCGGGACCGGCTGGTCGTCCTTGCCCTTGATGTCGTCGAAGAAGACGACGAGCGCGCCCTCGGAACGGACCGCGACGCCCGTCTCCTCCAGGATGCGGGCCGTCTCCGGCATGCCGTCGTTGTACGCCGACTCGCCGACGATCTCGTCGTCCCGGATCTCCATGTCGAGCTTCTCGAAGACCGAGTAGAAGTAGACCTTCGACTCGTCGACGAACCGCTGCCAGTGGCCGAGGGTCTCCTGGTCGCCGGACTGCAGGGCGACGACCCGCTTGCGGGCGCGCTCCTTGAAGTCCTCGTCCGCGTCGAAGACCGCCCGCGACGCCTTGTAGATCCGGTTCAGCGTCGACATGGCCCGCTCGCCGTCGGTGTCCGTGCCGGCCGGCAGCTCGTCCGGGTGCTCGATCACGTACTGGATGAGCATGCCGTACTGGGTGCCCCAGTCACCGATGTGGTGCCGGCCGATCGTCTCCTCGCCGATGAAGTCGAGCATGCCGCGCAGCGCGTCGCCGATCACGGCGGACCGCAGGTGCCCGACGTGCATCTCCTTCGCCACGTTCGGCTGCGCGTAGTCGATGACCGTGATGCCCGGCTCCGCCTTCGTGGGCACGCCCAGCCGGTCCGTGTCGGCGGCGCGCGCCGCGAGCGTGTCGGTGATCGCCCGGTCGGTGACCGTCACGTTCAGGAAGCCGGGGCCCGAGACCTCGACGTCGGCGATCAGCTCGCCGTTCGTGATCTTCTCGACGACCTGCGTGGCCAGCTCCCGCGGGTTCGCCTTCGCCTTCTTGGCGAGGGCCAGGATCCCGTTGGCCTGGTAGTCGGCCCGGTCACTACGTCGCAGCAGCGGGTCCGCGCCGCCGGCCTCCGGCAGGGCGGAAGTCAGGGCGTCGGCGAGGCGTGCGTTGACGTTGGCGGTGATGGACTTGACCGGGGCCATGTAGGGGCTGCCGTTCTGGTCGGGGCGGGTGGAATGCACGGCCAGTATCCCAGAGCCGTACCGCGAAGCCGTAACGCGTTTTCGTTCCGCACCGGGAAGCTGGGAGAATGGGATGGGCAGAGGTGAAGCCCCACCCCGGATTCGAAGAGAGGGACAACCGATCGTGGCCCAGAGCACAGGCGCGGAGACCCAGGATTGGGTCTCCCGATACGCGGACGATGTCATCGCCGAGTCCGAGCGTCGTGCCCCGGGGAAACCGGTCGTCGTCGCCTCCGGCCTCTCCCCGTCCGGCCCGATCCACCTCGGCAACCTCCGCGAGGTCATGACCCCGCACCTGGTCGCCGACGAGATCCGCCGCCGCGGGTACACCGTGCGGCACCTGATCTCCTGGGACGATTACGACCGGTACCGCAAGGTCCCGAACGGCGTCCCCGGTACCGACGCGTCCTGGGCCGACCACATCGGCAAGCCGCTGACCTCGGTCCCGGCCCCGCAGGGCTCGGCGTACCCGAACTGGGCGGAGCACTTCAAGGCCGCCATGGTCGACGCCCTCGCCGAGATGGGCGTCGAGTTCGACGGCATCAGCCAGACCGAGCAGTACCAGGCCGGCACGTACCGCGAGCAGATCCTGCACGCGATGAGGCACCGCGGCGACATCGACGCGATCCTCGACCAGTACCGCACGAAGAAGGACCCGGCCAAGGCGGGTAAGAAGCCGCAGCAGAAGCAGCAGCAGAAGGCCGTCGACGAGGCCGAGCTGGAGGCCGCCGAGGGCTCCGGCGCCGCGTCCGAGGACGACGGCAGCGGCGGCGCGGGCGGCTACTACCCGTACAAGCCGTTCTGCGGCGAGTGCGGCAAGGACCTCACCACCGTCACGTCCTACGACGACGAGACGACCGAGCTGTCCTACACCTGCACCCTCGACGGCTTCACCGAGACGGTCCCGCTCTCCGAGTTCAACCGCGGCAAGCTGGTCTGGAAGGTCGACTGGCCGATGCGCTGGGCCTACGAAGGCGTCATCTTCGAGCCGTCCGGCGTCGACCACTCATCGCCGGGCTCCTCCTTCCAGGTCGGCGGGCAGATCGTCGACCAGATCTTCGGCGGCAAGCAGCCCATCGGCCCGATGTACGCCTTCGTGGGTATCAGCGGCATGGCCAAGATGTCGTCGAGCAAGGGCGGGGTCCCCACCCCCGGCGACGCGCTCCAGATCATGGAGCCGCAGCTGCTGCGCTGGCTGTACGCCCGCCGCAGGCCCAACCAGTCGTTCAAGATCGCCTTCGACCAGGAGATCCAGCGGCTCTACGACGAGTGGGACAAGCTCGCCGCGAAGGTCGCCGACGGCACCGTGCTGCCCGCCGACGCCGCCGCGTACAGCCGCGCCATCGGCGTCGCGGGACGCGAGCTGCCCCGCACCCCGCGCCCGCTGCCGTACCGCACGCTCGCCTCCGTCGCCGACGTCACCGCCGGGGACGAGGAGCAGACCCAGCGGATCCTCTCCGAGCTCGACCCGGAGAACCCGGTCACCGACCTGGACACCGTCCGCCCCCGGCTCGACAAGGCCGAGGCCTGGATCACCAAGTACGTACCCGCCGAATCCCGCACCATCGTGCGCACCGAGCCCGACGCGGAGGCGCTGGCCGCGCTCGACGAGCAGGGGCGGGAGTCCATCCGGCTGTTGCTGGACGGGCTCGACGACCACTGGTCGCTCGACGGCCTGACCCACCACGTGTACGGCGTTCCGAAGGTGCAGGCCGGCTTCCCCGCCGACGCCACCGCCAAGGAACTCCCCGCCGAGATCAAGGTCGCCCAGCGCTCGTTCTTCGCGCTGCTCTACCACCTGCTCGTCGGCCGCGACACCGGGCCGCGACTGCCCACGCTGCTCCTCGCCGTCGGCGCGGACCGCGTGCGCAAGCTGCTCGGGGCGTAACGGGTCACCGGACACACGTGAGGGGCGGCACCGGATTCGATCCGGTGCCGCCCCTCTTCACGTGCCTGCCTACGCCTCGCTCATCATGTCCTGCTCGAAGCGGACCGCGAACTGGTTCATGTACCGGGACACGTCCTCCGCCGTCATCCGCACCCCGTACTGCGCCTCCGCGTTCGCCGCGAACGCCTTCGGTGTCGGCAGCCCCTCGCCCTCTATCGAGCCGCGGAACACCTGGTACAGCTCGTCGTCCGTCGGCTGCTCGACGAGCTCCGGCGCACCTTCACCCAACGGCCGCGTCCCACCCGCCCCATTGGGCACAGGGAACTCCGGCTCCCGGAACTGCGGCTCTTGGTACTCCGGCTCCGGGTACTGGGGCTCCCGGTACTGCGGCTGCGGCTCGGGCTCCGCAGCGCGGGGAGCCGGTACCGGGGCGGGGGCCTGCGGGGCCTGCGGCTGCGGTGCCCGCGGCGGCTGCTCCTCGTAGCGCCCCTGGTGCTCCGGCTCGGGAACGTACACCGACGGATCGAACTCCGGGTCGTAGCCGCCGCGATATTCCTTGCGCAACTGCCCGTTGAACGCCGGGGGAACGTAGCCGGCGTTCTGCTCCACGGCCACGGCCGGGGCAGCGGCCGGTGGAGCCGCTGGAGCCAGCTGCGGCGCCTCCTGCCGGGCGGGAACGGGCGGCAGCAGCGGCGCCTCGATGCCCGCCGCCGCGAGACCCTCCGGCGCGGTCTGCGACAGCGGAACCCCGTACCGTGCGAGGCGCAACGGCATCAGCGACTCCACCGGAGCCTTCCGCCGCCACGCCCGCCCGAACCGGGAATGCAGCCGCGCCCGATAGACCAGCCGCTCCTGCTCCAGCTTGATGACCTCGTCGTACGAACGCAGCTCCCACAGCTTCATCCTTATCTCTAGTCAACGGCACGTCTCTACAGGTGGAGGCGCAAAAGAGATGTCTGGGATGTGAGGTACGCGGGCACTTAAAGGTGCTGCAGGCCTGCTTTCAGGCGTGGCTACTTGGCTCGCGTTCTTCTGGAGCTGCAAGGGCACTTACACCATCAACAGAATCAAGCCACCGTGTTCGCTCGGCACCTGAAACGATCGACGTGGACATACCATCCTCCTACAAGTCGCAGTGAACAGCAGGATCTTAGGCCTGCAGGACCGAGCTGTGACGGCCACGCATGGGGGAGTTTGTCGTGACAACATCGGCCGATCTTCTGCTCACAGCCGCTGCCTCTATGGGGGGAGCCATGGGCACCGAACTTTGGAAGCCCGCCCTCAAGAGCCTGGTCACATTCCGACGCCGTCGTCACGGTGGTGCAGCTGAGGGTGAAACCGAGGCGGTGGCTCGACTCGACTCGCTGGAGCAGGTAGTAGCGGCTGCTGAGCCTGACCAGAGGGAGGCGATGATCAACGCTGTGGAGCCACAGGTGCGCGAGATTCTGGCCTCCTGCGTCGGCGACGAGCCCGACACAATCCAGGAGCTCCTCGATGCGCTGAAGGCGCAGGGTGTGGAGCCGCCTACCGATGCCTCAGTGAAGCAGGACGTTAAGAGCAACTTCGTCTTCGGCAACCAAAACGTTGCTGGCCGGGACAACAACTTCGGAGGAGCTCGCTGATGTCGTTGCCGACCCCGCCTGAGCCCTCGGTGGAACAGGAGGTCAAGGACAATGTCGTCCACGGTGACCAGAACGTTGCTGGCCGGGACAATAACATCACGAATTACCTGACCGGACTGCGGCGCTTGCGCCCGCGTGCGATCAGCCCTGACACGTTGATGCCGGCCAACCGCTTCGTCACCCCTGGCGACGAGAAAAACACCAGCTTTGACAGGGCTGGTCAAGCGATCCGAACCTCCTACGGGAGCACAGCCGCCCGCATCGTGGTCCTGCTGGCTCCCGAGCAGCATGGCCGCAAGTCGGCAGCGCTCCGTCTGCTGGCCACCACAAACCTCCCGTCTGATCGCTTCTTCGAACTACGGCCTGACTGGGATGAACCGGACGTTGACTGCCTGCCCGTAGAGCGCGGCGCGGGCTATCTCCTCAACCTGCGTGGTGTTACTCAGTCCCTCCCCGATGCTTTCTATAGCGATCTAGCGACGTATGCGTCCACGCTGCGCAATGCAGGCAGCTACATGGTCATCACTGCCACGAGGGCCGTCTGGTCCCAGGCGCGAGCAGGCGCGCTCCATCCCGAGATCTTCGTGGTGGAGATC
Organism: Streptomyces sp. NPDC002754; assembly: GCF_053592315.1. NCBI lineage: Bacteria > Bacillati > Actinomycetota > Actinomycetes > Kitasatosporales > Streptomycetaceae > Streptomyces > Streptomyces sp. NPDC002754. The sequence goes on along the minus strand of NZ_JBSFVM010000020.1, from coordinate 82,394 downwards.
GATCGCCCAAAGCCCGGTGATGTTGTCAAGAAGTATCTGGAGAGCAAAGAGCAGACGCGGGATCGCTCTGGCTGGATTGACAACGAAGAAGGCGTGTTCTTTGGCCTTTTGCCGAAAGGTTGCGCACCCGGTGAAGCGGTTCGGCTGGCATCGATCATTGCAAGGGCCAAGCACGTCACAGACAAGGAAGCTCTTGATGAGTACAAGGGCTGGGAAAACCACCTGAGGGACTGGTTCAGCGCCGGAGGCCGGGAAGGAGTCGAAACGCGAGCCGTCCGAATCGCTGGCGCCTTCCTGGATAGGGCGCCAGCTGCGGTAGTGCTGAACAGCGCTGACCTCCTGCTTGAGGCCCGCAAAGTCAACCTACCCATGCCTGAGGGTGGGCTCCTCGCGATGCCGGACGCACCGACGCGCCTCGAGCCAGCAGATATGTCCTTCAACGAGGCTACTGGTGTTGCATCACTTGACCACGAGTCGCAAGGGCCAGCAATCCTGCGATACCTCTGGACGAGGCACACGCAGCTGACTGAGGAGGTGCTCACCCAGTGGCTCCAGGACATCAGTCAGGGGCCGGCCGAGGGTCACCTTGAAGCGCTCGCTTCTTCGCTCACTCAACTTGCTGAGACGGTGGGCATAGAGCCCCTATTCGATCTGGCAGAAGGCTGGCTCCGTAACGGCAGTAAGCAGCATCTGGAGCTTGTCGGCGACCTCATTTCCGATCTCGCCGTGCACGCTACGCTGGGTAGTCAGGCAAGGGTTGAGCTGGCGAAGTGGGCCGCAGGGAGATCGGAACCGGCACGCCAACGTGCCGTCGCCCGAGCTTGCGCAGGTTCCTTCGGGAAGGAGTACCCCAGCCAAGCTTTGACCCGAGCTCGCTACATCATCAACTCGCCGGGTTCTCAGGACCCGCAACAGGTGGCACAACGGGAAGCCATCGAAGCTGTGCGTACATTGGCCGCGGATGGGGATCTCGCACCTCTCGTGACCGACACCGTCGTCCACTGGATCACGAATTCAGGTAAGCCGACCGGAACGGCATGGAGCGTCTTCTACGACGTCTTCACCGTTCCCTCTAGCGTCGATCAGCTTGATAAGACCCCTCTGGCAGTGGCGCTCAATCAGACGGGTAAGGCAGGCGAAGTAGTACGTCGACGCCTTCTGGAGGGATGGGAGCACATCGTTCAAAACGGTGAAGATTTGCCCCAAGCCCAGAAAGTTCTGCTGACCTGGCGCCGGAGCGCTGAGGACGGTTTGTTGCCAGAGGGCCCCGTGGTCGAAATCATCATCGCGCTCAGCCGGGTTACGGGCATCGCCAAGGCTCCCCTGCGGGATGTCGTAAAGCCTGACGGCCGGTTGAAGGACGCCCTACTCGCTTCCCTTTTTGTGGAGTACCAGAGGGCGTACGGCGTGGCACCGGGTGGGCCTGCCGTGCCGTTCGCGCCCACGCCGGCACAGCAGACCGTTCCTGACTCACCTGAGGCGGATTCCGCAGCACCATGATTCGAGTTCTTGGCTGGCGAAGGGGGCGACGATTCTTCAATCGTCGCTCCCTCTCGGCATCACTGGAAAGCAAGGATCGCGGGTTGTACTTCCGTGCGACCGTCCACTACCGCTGGCGCATTAACGGTGAATCCTCCGCTCCCCGACCCCTAGCTCCCGATGGCCTGGCGCGCCACCTCCTCACAGCAGCGCTGGAGGGTGTGGCTGGTCAGTATCGGATGCTGGACTTTTGCGCAGCAGAGGACGCCATGAACACTGCGCTCTGTCAGGAAATATGGGATGCCGAGCAGCGCATCGGTGTTGAGGCAGGCGTGCGCCTTAGGATCACGAAGGCAGATAAACAACTGGCACAGCAGCGGGCTGAAGAAGAAGTAGTTCTGCGGTCAGCACATGCACGACAGACTGTCGAACTCGAGCTACTGTTCGATCGGCTCACTGATCAGACCCTCGGACCGGTTTGGTGGGTCAGCCGGTATGCCGAGCTTCAGTTCGCGACCGGCGACCCGGAGAAGAAGGTCGAATCGTTCCTACGCGCCTTTGCCGTGCTACAGAAGGCGCTTCATGCCGCCAAGGTCGATCAGACCAGTGACGAAAAACTCCTCGTCCGAAGTAAAATAGAGGAAGTGTTCAGCGTTATCGAAGACAAGGAGTCGCTGGATCTCGCAGTCCAGGTCATGAATCGCACCTTGGAACACCTTGGAATAGGCGGTACGGCAGGATTCAATGGCAGCGGACGTAACCTCGCACAGGAGCCGCGCGCAGAGTTTTGACCAACAATCCCCGCACAAGAGCGCTCCGTTGAGCGCCATCTGACCTGCATCGCCCTGGCTTCACACAGCGATGACACCGCCGCCGGTATCGTGCACCACTTCCTGCCAGGCGAGGGCAGGGCATTCGGCGATGAGTAGGGCGTTGAGCCCGTCCGGCCCGCCAGCTGCCGCAACTCGTGCGAACGCTTCCTCCTGAACAGGGAAATTCCCTTGGAGGGCGTCACAGTGCTGGCACCCGTTGGCCAGGTATCGGGCACACATGGTCTCGCTGTATCTGAGCCTCACTGGTGCCGTTAGGTCTGTCAGGCCGTGTTTCCCTAGAAGCCGCACGGCGAGTGCCATGGTTCGGGCGCTCTCCGTGGTGTAGAGCCCGCAGTACCCGCGTGCTGGCCGAGCCGGATAGAGCCCGACAATGCAGGTGGTGCCTCTTCCGCACTTCCAACAGGATCGGTTCAGTCCGAGGACACGAAGGGGCAGGCTGGGAGCGGCCCCGGGCGATGGCGCCGCGGGCAGGGTGAGTTCGTCGGGGTCAAAGTCGTCCGCCTCGACGAGCTTGTCCACGTGGCGGCACGTCGCGCAGCGCACCTCCCAGGTGCCTCTCTCACTTCTCCGTACGAACCCACCGTGTGCAGCCACCCACACGGAACAGGACGAGCACCCTCCTGCGAACCGGTTCTCCACGTCCTCCCTTTCTACGATTCGGCCGTCTCGAGGTGAGTGGCGGGTTCAGGTTCGCGTGGGTGCAAGGGCCCGCCTGGCACCGCTTTGCTCAACTGCTGCTCATGGATCTCTGGACGGAGCGCATCTCGGCGAGGAAAGCCGGGCTGAAGAGGCCAGCGCGCAGAGGAGTCCGTTCCAACCGAGGCGCCTTCAGGCGCCACAGCCATCGCCCATAAGCCTGTCGCAGCCGGGCACGCTCGTGCTGCCAGCGGCTCTCCCACTTCAGCGCTTCCCGGTAGGTGAGACCGGGGTTGTCCAGCGTCCATAGGTACAGGCGCCGTGCCATGAGCGGAGCCAGGAGGAAATGGATGGGCCGGACCGGGCTCTGCCTCCTGGCCATGCGCTGTTCCTCCTTCGGCGGGACTGTGTTCAGCACCGGCATCGTACGGGCGATGCTGTCGCTCCGGTGCTGAGTGGTGGCAGCCTGATCTGGATCTACGTGGCGCGCATCATTTTGCGCAGACTCTGCCGGGCTGCGGTCAGGTCGTCCTCCAGGTCCTCGATCGTGGCGCGCAGTGCCTTGTTGTCGGCTTGGGCTTGCTGGAGATCCTTGGTGAGCGCTGTGTTCGCGCGGCTCAATTCCTCTACGCGGGCTGTGAGTTCGCTGGTGTCGGTGTTGTTCAGTTCCGTGCCGAGCTGGAGGCGGAGTCGTTCGCGCAGCCGGTTGCGCTCTTCCCGGAGGTCCTTGACCTGCTGCTGGGCAAGCACGAGGTCGGTCTTCAGGCTGGCGGTGCTGACGCGGGTCTGTGGTGGGACGGCGTCGGCTGTCGCCTCGATGCCGAGCTCCTCCTGGCGCCGGCGGGCGGCGTCGATGTGTTCGCGCAGCCCCGGTGAGTACGCGAGCCAGCTGGAAACGCCTGCCTCCTTGGCAACTCTGGCGAACGTGATCTTCGTGCCCGCGCGCTGCAGGGAGTCGAGAACTTCCAGCACGCGGCGTCGCTTGTTCTGGCTGTCGCGCTCTCGCGCAGCCTTGAGCGCGGCAGCTCGGCTTTCGTGACCGGTCACTGATCCTCCTCGCGCGACTTGACCACGGTCAGCGGCAGGAGCTTGTGGGACGCGGTGGCCCGGGACTTGCGGAGGATCTTGCTTGCTTCCTCGATCTCGTGCCGCTCGTCATCGGGTAGTGAGGCGAGCTCGTCGCGCATGGTGGCGGCCACGTCCTGGTAGCTGTCGATCTCGGCGTTGATGTTGGTCACAACGAAGTCGGCGGCACCGATGGCATCAGCTGCCTCGCGGTCTGCTTTCAGACCACGTACGTGATCTTCGATTGCTGGCAAGTAGGACGGGTCGGGGCGATAGAAGGGGCAGCCCGAGCACTGGAAGCGAAGCGGACAGGAGCCGCCGCCAGCGCTGACGTTGGATGGCTCAGTGCAGTTGCCGAACGGGACGGCGACCGAAGCGATCTCGTACTTGCTCTGGGCGAGAGGGGCCGACCGTCCGGTGCGGTCCACGGCCAGGGGGGCCAGGGCTCGCACAGCTTCCCGTTTACGTTTCAAGGTCACCTGGTAGTAGCCCATGGTCGTGTCGACCGAGGCGTGATCCATGAGGTCGCGCAGGACATCGACGGGTACACCGGCGTCTGCATGCCGCTGGGCGTAGGTGTGGCGGAAGGCGTGAGCGGTGATCTGGGAGCGGTCGAAGGGCATCGGTTGCCCGTCCGGCCCCGGGATGTCGCTGTCGATGCGGGGGAGCGAGTCCACCCAGGTGCGTAGTACCGCTGAGATGCTGTCACCCCGGATGTGCCCGTTTCCGCGGCCGGAGCCGTGCATGGCACTGGGAAAGAGCCACTGTCCCGCGCGCTCGGTCAGCGGGAGTTCGGCACGGCGCTGTTCCCAGCGGATGATCAACTCGGCTGTGCTCTGCGCGATGGGCAGGCGGCGGCCGTTCCGCTTGGCCTTGTGGTTGTCGTAGATCAGTTGGTAGTGCTCGTCCTCCTGCTCGACGCAGCCCACCTTGAGGCTAGCGACCTCGCTCAGGCGGCGCCCGGTGTCACGCAGGACGGCGTAGATGGTCTGGTGGAACAGCTGGGAAAGGTCCTTCGGCCAGCCCCGCTGGGAGGCGCTTAGCAGATCCAGCTGGGCGTTCAGCTGACGAATGACGGTGTCGGGCAACGCTCGGCCGATCTGTTCCTCGTTGACCTCGACGGGAGCCACACGGTGGTGGCGAGCCCGGCTGAAGGTACCGGGAACGTCGTCCATCAGCCCGCCTGCACGGGCGAACTCCAGCACGGCGAACCACGCTCTGACCAGCTTGTCCTGGGTGGCAGATGCCCGAGGCTCCCCGTTCTGCTTCCGGGATTTCTTGATCGCGTCGACAGCAGCCGTCATGTCAGCAGCGCCGAGACGCGAAGGAGCATCGCCGCCACCGGCCCTCTGGGCCAACCCCTCGGACGCGGCGGAGAAGGCCAGCAGGGAGGTGCGCAGTTCCTGGATGGTCGGCCGAACCGAGCGGGCCCATTCCATCAGCAGTGCGCGCAACCACTGCTGCCGAACGACACGGAAATCGATGTCGCCCTTCACCGCGTCGTAGCGACGATGGGTTGCGGCCCACAGCCCCACGGCGGCCGCGTCCCAGACCTCACCCGCCATCGGATCGGCCCCCTCGTACTGCCGCCGAGCGCGCTCGACCATGCGCTGGATCTGCCCCAGCAAGGCTCGCGCCGGGCTGCTGCCCTGCTGCCCGCCGAGCCGCAGCGCCGACACGTCCAGGCTGCACAGGCTGTCCACGTCTGCGACGGCTGCGATGGCGAGCCGTACCGAGAGCGGACTGATGCTCAGCCCTGCCCGGTCGCGTTCCTGCAGTCCGAGCAGCAGCTCGTGGGCGACGACGGGGTGAAGTCCGCCGCACCAGAACTGATGGACCTGCAGGAACGGGCCGGCAGCAGCAGCCCACTTCAGAAGCTGGTCGGGAGTGCGCCTGCCGTTGCTGATCTCGCGGCGCCACTTCCCATGGTGTGACCCACACAAGCGAAGTTGTTGCTGCTCACGGACGCACCCGCCGACGAGGCATTCTCCCTGGTGCGGCAGCGGCTGGGGGCGCGTCGAGCGCTGCCAGTCTGCAACGCTCAGCTCGGGGCTGCGTCTTCTGCGCTCGTTGAAGGTCGAGGCATGTGTGGGACAGAGCCCGTGACTTACCGCTTCCCGTGCGCATCGCCCCGAGCTGTCAGCAACCAAGCACGCCTCACGATCCGACAGTCCGCGTGCGCGCCGTTGCCGGGGCGGCTGGTACGTCGCGTCGAACTCATCGGCCGACAGATCGCTCGACCGGGCAGCCGCCTTGCAGGGCGAGCACCGGCCGACGCGACCAGGGCACGGCGTCTGGCAGGTGGCTACCTTGCACCGCGACGCACCAGTGGCGTCGCTGTCCAGATCACCGTCGAAGAACATCCGCTCGTGGTCCCACTCGCCCGGACGCCAGTCGGGCTGCACGTGTTGGCGCAGCCAAGCCAACCAGCCAGCGCCCGGCGTCTCGGGATCCGACCGCGAGGGCAAGGGCGAAGCGAGTACTTGCTGCATCACGCAGTCACCGCCCGCCGCGCCGCCACACGCTCCACGGCATCCCGCTTCTCTTGCTCGTTGGCATGCAGGTAGATCGCGGTGGAAGCGGCCGACACGTGCCCCATCAGCTGTTGCACGACGTCGATCGGCACGCCGGCTCGAACCCAGGCCGTCGCGGCGGTGTGCCGAAGCATGTGCGGGCGTACGACGAACCCGCACTGCCGCGACAGCCGCTCGAACATGCCCTTCGCGGCCTGATAGGTCATCGCCTTGCCTAGAGGCCGCTGGTAGAGGTTGACGAAGACCAGGTCGTTCGCCTCGGCCTCGACCACGACATCGCGGTCGGCACGATAGGCCACATACTCAGCCACCGCGGGCCCATCGACAGGGACGACCCGCGGATAGCGGGACTTGGCAAGGGCCTTGTTCTCGTTGTCGCGGCGGTGGCGCACGTGGATGTGGGCCCCGCACACGCTGCAGCCGAGGGCACGGGAGTCCGGGAGGAAGTGCATGTCCTGCCTTCGCAGCCCCAGAGCCTCCCCGATACGGATGCCGGTCGCCAGCATCAGCACCACCAGGAACCGGTCCCGAGCCGTACGACACCCGGCCACCACCGCAGCGACCTGCTCCTCGGACAGCGCCTCGTAGGGCTTCTCCACCTCGAGCGACTTGATCGCCTTCGCGCGCACTGTGCGGAACTGCCCGCGCTCACCGGTATCGAAGCCGGGCGGCGGTGTCGCGAGATAGCGCGGCTGCGACAAGCGGTCCGCCACCTCCGGCGCGATCACGCCGTGAAGAGCGCAATACCGTAGGTACTCCACCACCGCCGTGATCGTCGCGTTGACCGTCGCCCCGGAGCGGGACTTGCCTCGTCGACCTGGAGTGGACTCCAGCCAGAACCGGAAGCGCGCCATCGAGGCCAGCGTGACGGTCCTCCAGTCGACCGCGTACTCGGCGCACCAGGTCAGGAACAGGGCCAGGCGCCCGGCGTAGACCCTGATGGTGTTCACAGACCGGTCAGCACCGTGCAGGAACGTCAGGAAGTCCGTCCCCTCCCGGTGGATCACGAGCTGAGGATCGAGGATGACCCAGCGAGTGCTCTGCACATCCCCAGTGGGAGACAGGGCCCGTTCAGCCTGAAAGGCGTCGGCGTTCATGCCGTACCTAACGTGACTCCCGCGTTGTAGATACTTGTGAGCCACGAACGAGTGACGAGACGTGCCGTACGTCCCTGACGGGTCAGAGCGGCATAGAGATATTCATCCGCCGCCACAGCAGAAACGTGGGCAGCGGAGCGAGCAGCCAGCGCGTGATGCGCACGCCCTCCATGTGCTTGTCCGCGGTGATGTCCGCGATCCGCCCGATCGCGTGCCGGGCCGCCTCCACGGCCACCACGAACAGGATCGGGATCACCGCGTGCATGCCGGTGCCCAGCGGATCGGGCCAGGCCGCCGCGCCGTTGAAGGCGATCGTGGCCGCCGTCAGCAGCCACGCCGTCTGCCGCAGCAACGGGAACGGGATCCGGATCCACGTCAGCAGCAGATCCAGCGCGAGGAGCACGCAGATACCGGCGTCGATACCGATCGGGAAGACGTACGAGAAGTTCCCGAAGCCCTTCTCCAGGGCCAACTCCCGCACAGCGGCGTACGAACCGGCGAAACCGATGGCGGCGATGACCACCGCCCCGGCGATGACCACCCCCACGAGTATCCGGTGCGTCCGTGTCAGCTTCAGTGGCGCGGCCACTCCACTTCCCCTCCAAGTTCCGGCTGTTGCGGCCAACAGACTGGCACATGCACGCGCAGGGGTGCGGGCCGGTACGCACGGAAGCCCGGCCCCCCGAGGGGGACCGGGCTTCCGTCAGGAGGTCAACGGGCCGCGCTCAGGCGCCCTTCTTGGACTCCGACTCCTTGGGGGACGCCGACTCCTTGGACTCCTTGGACTCCTTGGACTTCTTGGATTCCGAGGGCTTCTTGGACTCCGAGGCGGACGCCGACGGCTTCGCCGAGCCGGACGAATCCGAGGACGCGCCGCCCTTGGCGGACTCGATGACCTTGGCCACCGCTTCCTTCGCCGCCTTCTGCGCGTCCTTCGACAGCGAGCTCGCGGACGGGGCCTCGTCGCCCGCGAGACCCGAACCGTTGTAGTCGACCGTCACCACGACGTTGTCCACGCGCGAGACGACCGTCTGCTGCTTGGACGTGACGGTGTCCTTCTTGTCCTTGTACTTGCGGTCGTAGCCGATCTGCGTCGCCACGTCGCCCGTCTTGGACACCGGCGTCGACTTGACGTCCTTCGCGTCCGAGGTCGCCTTGGCGTCCTTGATCTGCTTCGCGTAGTAGTTCTCGGCCAGCTTGTCGCCGCTGCCCCGGTTCACATCCGATTCGAAACGGACGAACGAGACATTGAGCCAGCGGAACTGGGAGCCCTTCACGCCGTTGTTGTCCAGGCTGGACCAGGAGCAGCTCGCGCGCGTCGACTCGTCGTCGGACGCGCCGGCCTTGCTCTCGCCCTTCGGGACGAGGTCCTTCAGCGTGCTCTTCGAGAACGCGTCGCAGGCCTGCGGCAGCTGCTTGTACGTCGCGGGCGTGACCTTCTTCGCCTTGGCGCCCGAGGTCGAGGCCGAGGCCTTCGCCTGCGAGTCGTCCTTCGCGCTGTCGGAACCGGAACCGGACGAGCAGCCGGCTACGACGAGAACCGCAGGCACGGCGGCCGCGCAGACAAGGGTGCGGGTGAGTCGCTTGGTCGGACGGTGCATGGTTCCTTCACTAGGACGCTGACAGGGCCACGGACCCGACACGTGATGACCATTCGACCTTCACGACTGGGGTCCGATGGGTCACCGTACGCCGTGGCCGACGCGCCCGTCTCGCCTTCACCATGCCATCGGGCCGTGCCCTAATGCCCCTAATCGCCGAACTTGCCGACCAGGTTTCCGGCCAGATTCTGCGCTGTGTCCTGCATTTCCTTGCTGTCCGGCACCTTTGCGACGGTCGCCGACTGCACCTCGTACCGGACGGTCACCAACACATTCGACGTGCGGAACGCCACAGTCACCGTGCGGTGCCGACCGGTCGTCGGACCCGCCAGCACGTCGTCGACGAACGCCTCGTCACCGAGATCGTCGAGCAGTCGCGGCTGAAGATCCACGGGGGTCGCGGACGGCGAACCGCTGCCGGAGCCTGAGGGGTCCGGGGAGTCCGAATTGCCGGAACTGTCGGCTCCCTTGGAGGGGGAGTCGGAAGCCGAGGTCGATGATGAAGCGCCATCGGACGGCTCGTCCGACGCGGCCTTCGACGCCGAGGCCGACGCATCCGACGCCACCGGCTCCGGGAGATGCGCCGCATCCACCTTCGACGCGAACACGGCCGCCGCGCGGTCGTCGTCGCTCACCGCCGTGTCGTACGACACCACCCGCTCGAAGTCGAGGCTCAGCCGATGCGTGCCGCCCGGGGCCGAATCGTCCTTCCACCGGCACCCGACCCGGCGATCCGTGTCGTACGTGACCGTGGCCACACCCTCGTACGCCTTCTCCCGCTGCTCCGCGTCCGGGAGCTTCCTGATGCCGGGGAGCATCTCGTCCAGCGTGTCCTGGTCGGGCTGGCCGCACGGCTCGGGCAGCGTCCGGTACTTGCCCGGTTCCGCGGTCGACGCGGTGGCGCTCGGCTCACCGGGCTTCGAGTCGCCGGCGCCGCCGCCGTCATCGGAACCACTCGTGCAGCCGGCGAGCACAGCCGCAAGGAGCACGGCGACGCCCGGTACGAACGCGTACGACTTCCGCTGCACCCTGAGGCTCCTCTCGGCGCCTTGCGCCTGGTTAATCGGTTGCCGCGGCGGTGCGGCCAATGGGCACTATGTGTATCGCACGCGCCGCTGTGAACGCCGGTCCGGCATCCGATTTGCCGTGCTGGCGACGGTATTTGCGCTACATCCATTTCGCATGCTTCACCACTTCCGAACCAACTCATCCGATCCTCGGGGGATTTCATGTCATACGTAGAGGTTCCGGGCGCCAAGGTCCCGATCCGCATGTGGGCCGACCCGGCCACGGTCGAGGGCGCCGCCATGCGGCAGCTCCAGAACGTGGCGACGCTCCCCTGGATCAAGGGCCTGGCCGTCATGCCCGACGTCCACTACGGAAAGGGCGCCACCGTCGGCTCGGTGATCGCGATGCAGGGCGCGGTCTGCCCGGCGGCGGTCGGCGTCGACATCGGCTGCGGCATGAGCGCGGTCAAGACGTCCCTGACCGCCAACGACCTCCCGGGCGACCTGTCCCGCCTGCGCTCGAAGATCGAGCAGGCGATTCCGGTGGGGCGGGGGATGCATGACGAGCCGGTGGATCCGGGGCGGCTGCACGGGTTCGCGACGGGTGGGTGGGACGACTTCTGGGGACGGTTCGGCGGGGTCGCGGATGCGGTGAAGTTCCGGGAGGGGCGGGCCGTGAAGCAGATGGGGACGCTTGGCGGGGGAAACCACTTCCTCGAACTTACGTTCGATTCTGAGGGTGCGGTCTGGCTCATGCTGCACTCCGGTTCCCGCAACATCGGCAAGGAATTGGCGGACCATCACATCGGTGTCGCGCAGGGCCTGTCGCACAACCAGAACCTCGTCGACCGCGACCTCGCCGTATTCATCGCGCAGACCCCGCAGATGGCGGCCTACCGCAACGACCTGTTCTGGGCGCAGGAGTACGCCAAGTACAACCGCACGATCATGATGGCGCTCTTCAGGGACGTGATCCGCAAGGAGTTCAAGAAGGCGAGGCCGATGTTCGAGCCGGAGATCAGCGCTCACCACAACTACGTCAGCGAGGAGCGGTACGACGGCATGGACCTCCTGGTGACCCGCAAGGGCGCGATCCGCGCGGGCTCCGGCGAGTACGGGATCATCCCCGGCTCCATGGGTACGGGCTCGTACATCGTGAAGGGCCTCGGCAACGCGGCGTCCTTCAACTCCGCGTCGCACGGGGCGGGTCGGAAGATGAGCCGCAACGCCGCGAAGAAGCGCTTCTCGACGCGTGACCTGGAGGAGCAGACGCGGGGCGTGGAGTGCCGCAAGGACTCCGGCGTCGTGGACGAGATCCCGGGCGCGTACAAGCCGATCGAGCAGGTCATCGACCAGCAGCGGGACCTCGTGGAGGTCGTGGCCAAGCTCAAGCAGGTCGTCTGTGTGAAGGGCTGACCCGCTCGCGCCGCGCGTACCCTGGACTTCGTTTCCTGGATCGTCGCCGAAAGGTAGGGCAAGGCCATGGCTCCCGCTCCCGCATCCCGTATCGCCGTCGTCACGGGCGCGAGCAGTGGCATTGGTGCCGCCACCGCCCGGCGGCTGGCGGCCGAGGGGTACCGCGTGGTGCTCACGGCCCGCCGGCAGGAACGGATCGAGGCGGTCGCCAAGGAGATCACGGCGGCGGGGCACGATGCCGTGGCGTATGCGTTGGATGTGACCGATCGGGCCGCGGTCGATGAGTTCGCCTTGGCGTTCAAGACCATTGGCGTGCTGGTGAACAACGCCGGGGGTGCGCTCGGTGCCGACCCTGTCGCCACCGGTGATCCCGAGCAGTGGCGGCAGATGTACGAGACGAACGTCATCGGCACGCTCAATGTGACGCAGGCGTTGCTGCCCGCGCTCACCGCGAGTGGGGACGGGACCGTTGTCGTTCTGTCGTCGACCGCGGGGCTTGGGACCTATGAAGGCGGGGGCGGGTACGTCGCCGCCAAGCATGGGGAGCACGTGCTCGCGGAGACGCTGCGGCTGGAGATCGTCGGGACGCCGGTGCGGGTCATCGAGGTCGCGCCCGGCATGGTGAAGACGGACGAGTTCGCGCTGACCCGGTTCGGTGGGGACGAGGCCAAGGCCGCCAAGGTGTACCAGGGTGTGGCCGAGCCGCTGAGCGCGGACGACGTCGCCGACACGATCGGCTGGGCCGTGACCCGGCCGCCGCACGTGAACATCGACCTGCTGGTGGTGCGGCCGCGTGCGCAGGCGTCCAACACGAAGGTGCATCGTGAGCAGCAGTGATGCGAGCGATCCGCTGGACGTGCTTCAGCGGGAGTACGACGAGCGGCGTCGCGCGGAGGAAAAGCGCGGCGAGCGGTACATGTGGTGGTACCTGGGGTACTTCCTGTTCGGCATTCATATCGTGGCGTTCGTGATGATCTTCGCGGTCAAGCACGCCAATTAGCGCGGCCGCCTCAGCCCGCGTACGCCGTCGGCGGCACCCCCACCGTCGCCGTGAAGTCCCGGACGAGGTGGGCCTGGTCCGCGTAGCCGAGGTCGGCGGCGAGTGCGGCCCAGTCGATGTTGCGGCGGGCCGCCGCCGTCTCCACGGCTTCGTGGATGCGGTAGCGCAGGATGCACCACTTCGGGCTGACGCCCACGTATGCGTGGAAGAGGCGTTGCAGCGACAGCACCGTCATGCCCTCGGCCTGCGCGAAGTCGGCGACGCGGCGGACCCCTCGGTCGGCCCTTATCCGGTCGACCAGGCCGATCGCCAGCTCGGCCTGCGGGGCGGGTTCGGCGGGGGCCAGCGGCAGCAGGTACGCGTCGAGGGCGGCGATCCGGCCGGTGTCGTCGGCGGTGTCGTCGGCGGGGGAGAGGACGGCCGCCGGATCCGTGGCCGGGAAGACCTTCTCGTAGGGCAGGACCCGGCCCGTCCACTGCGCTACCGGCGCGCCCGGTGCGAACGGCCGGAACGCCCCCGGCCGGAACTTCGCCCCGCACACCTTTCCCCGCCCGTGGATCTTGCGCGTGTAGAGGCCGGGCGCGGCGACACCGGTCAGCTCCCCGTACGGAGGCTGGTCGATGTCGTCCTGCTGGAAGGTGAGGTGCACGGACGGGTGGGGCAGCACGTTCGAGGCGTACGGCTCCGGCAGGTCCCAGTCGATGAACCAGTAGTGCTCGACGTACCGGCGCAGCGATTCGGCGGGCTCGTGGCGCCGCAGCCGCACGCGCGTGAGCAGTGCGGCCGGGTCGACGATCCCGCGGGTGTCGGGGCGCTCCGGTGACCTCTCCGGTGACATGAGATGAGCGTAGGGCGGGGCACTGACATCGCCCGTCCGCCCGCCCGTCGCGTCGTGTTTCTTCAAGCCGGGCGGGCCGTGCGCTCGTAGCGTCGAAGTATGGACATGAACGAGAAGCAGACGCAGAACCAGACACAGACCAAGCCCCTTGGCGCGCTGCTCGCCGCGGCCGTCTCGCGCGCCGTTCCCGTCGTCGCCGGGATCGGGGACAAGGCCCTCGACGCCCCCACGCCGTGCGCGAACTACGACGTGCGGGCGCTGGCCAACCACCTGTTCCACGTCGTCGTCGAGTTCCAGAAGCTCGCGGTGAAGCAGGATTCCGATTTCACGGCGCCGCCGGATTACGTGGCGGAGGCCGACTGGCGGGAGCGGTTCGCGCGTGAGGCGCAGGCGCTGGTCGAGGCCTGGTCCACGCCCGGGGCCGAGGAGGGGACGACCGGGGCGCTGAACATGCCCGCGCGGACCGTGGGCGGGATGGCGCTGCTGGATCTGACCGCCCACGCGTGGGATCTGGCGCGGGCGACCGGTCAGGAGTACGGGGCCGATCCGGCGGTGGTGTCGGAGCTCACAGCGGTGGTGGAGCAGCTGGCGCCGACGGGCCGGGAGATGGGGGCGTTCGGGGCGGCGGTGCCGGTGGGCGCGGACGCGGATCCGCTCGCGCGCATGCTGGCCGCCACGGGCCGGGACCCGTACGGGGAATAGCGTGCGGGCGCGCACCGTTCCGGAGGTATAGTTGAAGCGTCAACAACCTGCGGAAGGTGAGCAAGGTGAGCACGATGCAGTTCGGGATCTTCACCGTCGGTGATGTCACGCCCGACCCGACGACCGGCCGAGCCCCGAGCGAGCACGAGCGGATCAAGGCCATGCTCGCCATCGCGCGCAAGGCGGAAGAGGTCGGCCTCGACGTCTTCGCGACCGGTGAGCACCACAACCCGCCGTTCGTCCCGTCCTCGCCGACGACGATGCTCGGCCACATCGCGGCGAGCACGGAGAACCTGATCCTCTCCACGTCCACGACGCTGATCACCACGAACGACCCGGTGAAGATCGCCGAGGACTTCGCGATGCTCCAGCACGTCGCGGACGGCCGGGTCGACGTGATGATGGGCCGCGGCAACACCGGGCCGGTCTACCCGTGGTTCGGCAAGGACATCCGCGACGGCATCGACCTCGCCATCGAGAACTACGCGCTGCTGCGCCGCCTCTGGGACGAGGACGTCGTCACCTGGAAGGGCAAGTTCCGCACGCCGCTCCAGTCCTTCACGTCCACGCCCCGCCCGATGGACGGCGTCGCGCCCTTCGTGTGGCACGGCTCCATCCGCTCGCCGGAGATCGCCGAGCAGGCCGCGTACTACGGCGACGGCTTCTTCCACAACCACATCTTCTGGCCGGCCTCCCACACCAAGCAGATGGTGAACCTGTACCGGCAGCGCTACGCCCACTACGGGCACGGCACGCCGGAGCAGGCCATCGTCGGCCTCGGCGGCCAGGTGTTCATGCGGCGCAACTCCCAGGACGCGGTACGGGAGTTCCGCCCGTACTTCGACAACGCGCCGGTGTACGGCCACGGCCCCTCCCTGGAGGAGTTCACCTCGCAGACCCCGCTGACGGTCGGCTCGCCGCAGGAGGTCATCGAGCGGACGCTGTCCTTCCGGGACTACGTGGGTGACTACCAGCGCCAGCTGTTCCTCATGGACCACGCCGGGCTGCCGCTCAAGACGGTCCTGGAGCAGCTCGACCTGCTGGGCGAGGAGGTCGTGCCGGTGCTGCGCAAGGAGTTCGCGAACAAGCGTCCTGCGAACGTGCCGGACGCGCCCACGCACGCGGCGCGGGTCGCGGCGAAGGGGGTCGACCGGGTATGAAGCTCGTCGTCGTGTCGGCGGGGCTGAGTGCCCCGTCGTCCACCCGGCTGCTCGCCGATCGGCTGGCCGCCGCGACCGTGGAGCGGGTGGACGCCGAGGTCGAGGTGCTCGAACTGCGTGACTACGCCACGGAGATCGCTCAGCACTTCGTCACCGGGTTCCCGCCTGTTCGGCTGGCCGCCGCGCTGGACGCGGTGGCGGCGGCGGACGGTCTGATCGCGGTCTCGCCGGTCTTCTCGGCGTCGTACAGCGGGCTGTTCAAGTCGTTCTTCGATCTGATCGACAAGGATGCGTTGACCGGGAAGCCGGTGCTTGTCGGGGCGACGGGGGGTACGGCGCGGCACTCCCTGGTCACGGAGCATGCGCTGCGTCCACTGTTCACGTACCTGCGGTCGATCGTCCTTCCTACGGCGGTCTATGCGGCGTCGGAGGACTGGGGTGAGGAGGGGCTCGCGGGTCGGGTCGCCCGTGCGGGTGGGGAGTTGGCGGGGTTGATGGGGTCTTCCGCGGAGGCCCCTGACGTGGACACAGCCCCGGCGATCGCGCCCCGCGCTCTGCATGGCGCGATCACCTCGGTCGACCCGGACGACGGCTTCGAGGTCGTCCCCTTCGCGGAGCGCCTGGAGGGGCTACGGGTTGGCTGACCCGTTGTCTCCCCCACCCCACCCCTTCCCGAAAGCCCTGCCGGGCGGGCCTGCTCAATCGCCGCAGGGGCTGTAAGCGGCCCTGCCGGGTGGGTCTGCTCAATCGCCGCAGGGGCTGTAAGCGGCCCTGCCGGGTGGGCCTGCTCAATCGCCGCAGGGGCTTGATAGATCAAGCTCCTGCGGCAAAATCAAGCCCCGCCGGCGATTGAGGCGCGGGGTCCGGGGCGGAGCCCCGTGGCCTTGGGGTGCGGGGTCGCTCGTTCACTGTCCCGGGTGGCGGAGCCGGCGGAGCTTCTGCCACGCCCGGCGCCGCCGAGTCGCAGAGAGGTCCGCGAAGAGCGCCGCGTACCGGGCCACGATCGGCTCCGGGTCGTACCGGTGCGCGGAGGCAATCGCCGCCGCCCCCATCTTCCGCCGGGCCGGCTCGTCCTCGATGAGGTCCATGACCGTCTCGGCGAGCGCACTCGCGTTGCCCACGGGCACGAGCCGCCCGTCCACCCCGTCCGTGATGATCTCGGCGGGGCCGAGCGGCGCGTCCGTACTGACCACCGGCACCCCGCACCGCATCGCCTCCACCAGCGTCATCCCGAAGGACTCCGCGTCGGAGGCGCTCACCACGATCGACGCCCGCGCGAACTCCGGCTCGATCGGCGACACCGTCCCCATGAGCCGGGCCCGGCCGCCGAGACCGAGCTCGTCCACGAGGGCCCGCAGCTGCGGTTCCCGCCGGCCGCCGCCGTAGATCCGCAGTTCCCAGTCCGGATGCTTCGCCGACACCGCGCCAAAGGCCTCCAGGAGGAGGTCGTAGCGCTTTCCGGGGGTGAGCCTGCCGGCCGCGGCGATGATCTTCGAGCTGCCGTCCGAGGGCGGCACATCGGCCGGCGGCACGATGTTCGGCACGGAGAGGATCCGCACGCCGGGCAGCCGCATCTTGGCCCGGTACACCTCCGCGTCCTCCTCCGTGACCGTGACCAGCGCGTCCAGCGCCCGGTAGCGCCTGGCGAGCGTCTTGAGCAGCCGGCCGCTGTGCGCGTCGTGCCGCAGGTGTTCCTGCGCGATCCGCAGCGCCCGCTTCGGCCCCCACTGGGCGAGGTAGACATTGAGGCCGGGCCGCGTCCCGATGACGACGTCGGCCTCGCAGCGCTCCTCCAGGTACTCGCGTACGCGCAGGTCGTGCAGCAGCGTGTACTGGTGGTGGCGTTTGTCGGTGGCGGGGTAGACCCGGGCCCGCTTCCCGTACGCGGGGTGGAGCCTGTCGGGCGACCCGGCGTGCAGGTCCACCAGGGGTACGAGGGTGATCCGCGGGTCGACGGGGAACCGAGGGGCCTCCCGGTGCCGGGAGAGCGACACGATCTCCACGTCGTGGCCGCCGTGCTCGATGAGCGCGGCGGCGAGGTTGAGCGTGGTGCGCGCCGTGCCGCCGACGGCGTACACGTTGTGCAGCAGGAACGCGATCTTCATGTGGGCATGTGTTCCCCGGAAGGCGCGCGCCGCGGGTGAGATCCGGGGAAGAAGCCCTTCGGCCGACCACCGAACAGGCGACCCGCCGCCGCACCGGACCCGACCGGGGCGCCCGCCGGGCAGGTCGCGCGGCGCCCTGTTGCGCGGGCGCCCCGGCCGACATTATGAGGGCATGCGCTTCTCGGTCAACATTCCGAACTTCGGTGACTTCGCCGACGCCCGCACCGTCGCCCGCACGGCCGTCGCGGCCGAACAGGCGGGCTGGGACGGCCTGTTGGTGTGGGATCACGTCGTGCACGACAAGAAGGTGCAGCGCGGCAAGCCCTTCGGCGACCCCTGGATGCTGCTGACGGCGGCGGCCCTGGCCACGTCCCGACTCAGGGTCGGCACGCTCGTCACGGCGGTGCCCCGCTATCGACCCGAGCAACTCGCCCGGCAGGTGGCCACGTTGGACGCGTTGAGCGGTGGCCGTGTCGTGTTCGGCGCCGGTCTCGGCGGCCCCGCCGGCGACGAGTACGGGAGCTTCGGCGACACCGTCGACCGGACCGTGCACGCCGAACGCCTCGACGAAGGGCTGGACTTGCTCGCCCGGTACTGGTCGGGCGCCGAGGTGGACCACGACGGCGCCCACTTCCGCGTACAGGAGACGCAGCTGCTGCCCGCGACCGTGCAGCAGCCCCGGCCGCCCGTCTGGATCGGCGGCTTCTGGCCCGCCCGGCGGCCGATGCGCCGGGCGGCCCGCTGGGACGGCGCGGCCCCGTTGTTCGCCGACGCCCTGCACGGTGTGCCGCCGCGCCCGGACCGGTTCGCGGAGGTCGTCCGTTACGTGAACGAGCACCGGGAGTCCGCCCAGGGCCCCTTCGAGTTCGTCGTCGGCGGGCTCACGCCGCCCGGCAAGGCGGCCGCGCTCGACATCGTGGGACCGCTGGCCGACGCGGGGGCGACCTGGTGGGACGAGCGGCAGTTGCAGACGGGCGGGAAGATCGACTCGTACGAGGCGGTGCTGCGGCGGATCGAGGCGGGACCGCCAGAGCTGTAGAGGCCGGCTACGGCCACACCAGGCAGTACGCCTGATGTCCCGCATCGTGCAGGCGGTGGCTGAAGTCCTGCCACTCGTGCAGCAGTTGGTACACGTTGAACGCGTCGCGCGGGCCGCCGCGGTCGGGGACCGTGGACCAGATGAACGCCGCGGCGCCGACGGACTCCTCGCCGACCCCGCGCAGCGGGTCGACGACCGTCATGGGGAGCTTGACCACCGCGTAGTCGGGGTGGAGGACGACGAGTTCCAGGGGCGGAACCTTGTGCAGGGGTATGCCCTCTATGCCGGTGAGGACCATCGCGGCCACCGTCTCCGGCTTGATCTTGGTGAACATGCCGCCCATGCCCAACTCGTCACCGCCGAGCTCCTCGGGGCGCATGGAGATCGGGACGCGGGCTGCCGTGGCGCCGTCGGGCGCGCCGAAGTATTTGTACGTCACCCCCACCCGGCCACCATTCCCGATGTCCCCGTCCCTGATGTCCCTGGCCGCTATGCCCTCTACGTCCTCTTCGCGCCGGTGCTTCCCCCGCCGGGCACGCCGGGGGCCGAGGTCACCGGTCCCCTCGCCCAGTCCGCCACCGCGATGCATATCTCCACCCGACTGCTGTTCCCCAGGGCGCGCAAGCCCCTTTTGTAGGCCGCGCGACCGCCTGCGCGCAACCCGATCATCGTGTCAGTGACCTCCCCCACGGTCCCCAGCCGAAACGTGTCGGCAGAGTGTGGCGCCAGGCAGAGTCTAGGTCGCCACGGGTCCGCGCGCCGGGGCGCGCGAGGGTGGGCCGTACGCTGAGAGGTATGGCAGAGGCGAACAACACTCCCTATCCCTATGAGGCACCCGCGTCGCAGGGGCTTTTCGACCGAGCGGAAGCGGTCACGCCCGGTGGCGTGAACTCGCCCGTGCGCGCGTTCCGCGCGGTGGGCGGAACGCCCCGGTTCATGGTGTCCGGTGACGGTCCGTATCTCACCGATGCCGACGGGCGCGAGTACGTCGACCTCGTGTGCTCGTGGGGGCCGATGATCCTCGGCCATTCCCACCCCGAGGTCATCGCGGCCGTGCAGGAGGCCGTCTCGCGCGGCACCTCCTTCGGTACGCCGGGCGCGGGTGAGGTCGAGCTGGCCGAGGAGATCGTCGAGCGGATCGACCCCGTCGAGCAGGTGCGCCTCGTGTCCTCCGGCACCGAGGCGACGATGTCCGCGATCCGGCTCGCCCGTGGCTTCACCGGCCGGGCGAAGGTCGTCAAGTTCGCCGGCTGCTACCACGGGCACGTCGACGCGCTGCTCGCCGCCGCCGGGTCCGGCGTCGCCACGCTGGGCCTGCCGGACACCCCGGGTGTCACGGGTGCGCAGGCCGGCGACACGATCGTCCTGCCGTACAACGACATCGACGCCGTGCGCGCCGCGTTCGCCGCGCACCCCGGCGAGATCGCCTGCGTCATCACGGAGGCCTCGCCCGGCAACATGGGCGTCGTGCCGCCGAAGGCGGGCTTCAATCAGGGGCTCAAGGACGTGTGCGCCGAGAACGGCGCGCTGTTCGTCTCCGACGAGGTGATGACCGGCTTCCGTACGTCGAAGGCCGGCTGGTTCGGCGTCGACGGTGTCGTCCCCGACCTGATGACGTTCGGCAAGGTCATGGGCGGTGGCTTCCCCGCCGCCGCGTTCGGTGGCCGCGCCGATGTCATGGCGCACCTCGCCCCCGCCGGTCCCGTCTACCAGGCGGGCACGCTGTCCGGTAACCCCGTCGCCACCGCCGCGGGCGTCGCCCAGCTGCGGCTGCTCGACGACGCGGCGTACGCGAAGGTGAACGCGACGAGCGAGCAGCTGCGTTCGCTGGTCTCGCAGGCGCTCACCAAGGAAGGTGTCGCGCACCGCGTGCAGAACGCCTCCAACATGTTCACCGTGTTCTTCACGGAGAACGAGGTCACCAACTACGAGGACGCGAAGGGGCAGGACGCCTTCCGCTTCGGCCCGTTCTTCCACTCGATGCTGGAGCAGGGCGTGTACCTGCCGCCGTCGGCCTTCGAGTCCTGGTTCGTCTCGACCGCCCACGACGAGCGGGCGATCGCGCGCATCGAGGCCGCGCTGCCGGCCGCCGCCCGCGCCGCCGCGAAGGCCACGGCATGAGCGCCCCGAAGTCCGGCGACGACATCACGGTCGTCCATCTGATGCGCCACGGCGAGGTGCACAACCCGGACGGGATCCTGTACGGGCGCCTGCCCGACTACCACCTCTCCGAGCTCGGCCGCCGGATGGCCGACCGGGTCGCCGAGCACCTCTCCGGGCGCGACATCACGCACGTCGTGGCGTCCCCGCTGGACCGGGCGCAGGAGACGGCGACGCCGATCGCGAAGGCGCACGGCCTCGACCTGGACGGCGACGAACGGCTCATCGAGGCGGGCAACGTCTTCCAGGGCAAGACCTTCGGCGTCGGCGACGGCGCGCTGAAGAACCCGGAGAACTGGAAGCACCTGGTCAACCCGTTCAAGCCATCCTGGGGCGAGCCGTACATCGACCAGGTCGTGCGGATGATGGGCGCGCTCGATGCGGCGAAGGACGCGGCGCGCGGGCACGAGGCGGTGTGCGTCAGCCACCAGCTGCCCATCTGGATCGTGCGGAGTTACGTCGAGAAGCGGCGCCTGTGGCACGACCCGCGCAAGCGGCAGTGCACGCTGGCCTCGCTGACGACGTTCACGTACCAGGGCGACAAGATCGTGTCCGTGGGCTACACCGAGCCCGCCATCGACCTCGTCCCGGCTCATCTGCGGGCGGGAGTCAAGCCGGTGAAGGGCAAGGACAAGGCCTTCGGCGCCTGATCCCAACAGGCCCGTCCCGCATCCCTCCAAGGGCTGCGGGACGTTCCTCGCAAACCCCTTCTGAAGTGGGCTTTTCCCGGCGTGAGGGGGGTGCGGAAGATCCCCTAAACAGACATGCGAAACTTTTCACATGAGTGCCGCCTCCCGCACCCCCCGCACCACCGCGACGAAGCGCCGCGCCGCCAAGCTGACCGTTGGAGCCGCTGTCGCGGCCCTCGCGCTGACGGCCTGCGGCTCCGGCGGTACGTCGGGCGGCGGCAACAACACCAACTTCGTCTCCGGGTCCGGCGGCATCGCCACCGTCAAGAAGGGCGAGCGGCACGACGCCCCCTCCCTGACGGGCAAGGACCTCGAGGACAAGCAGCTCGACATGTCCGACTACAAGGGCAAGGTCGTCGTCCTCAACGTGTGGGGCTCCTGGTGCCCGCCGTGCCGCGCCGAGGCCCCGAACTTCGTGAAGGTCGCCAAGGACACCGAGAAGCAGGGCGTCCAGTTCCTCGGCATCAACACCCGGGACCCCAGCACCAGCCCGGCCCAGAAGTTCGAGGAGTCCTACGGGGTCCCGTACCCGAGCTATTACGACCCGACGGGCCGACTGCTCCTCAAGTTCGAGAAGGGCACACTCAACCCGCAGGCCATCCCCTCGACGATCGTCGTCGACCGCGAGGGCAAGATCGCCGCGCGTTCGCTCAAGCCACTCAGCGAGAAGGCCCTGCGCAAGATGGTCGCGCCGGTCGTCGCGGAGAAGTGAGCGAAGGTGAGCTCCTCCCTCGTCACACTCGCCGCCGGTGACACGGTCACGGACGGCGCGCTGCTCCTGGCCGTGCCGGTCGCCCTCCTCGGCGGCCTCGTCTCCTTCTTCTCCCCGTGCGTGCTGCCCCTCGTACCCGGCTATCTGTCGTACGTGACCGGCATCACCGGCACCGACCTCATGGAGCAGCGGCGGGGCCGGATGGCGGCGGGCGCCAGCCTGTTCGTCCTCGGGTTCACCGCCGTCTTCGTCTCCGGCGGCGCGCTGTTCGGCTTCTTCGGGCAGACGCTCCAGGAGTACCAGGGGGTGCTGAGCAAGGTGCTCGGCGTCCTCATGATCCTCATGGGCGTCTTCTTCATGGGCTTCATGCCCTGGGTGACGCAGCGGGAGATCCGCTTCCACAAGAAGCCCGCCGCCGGGCTCGCCGGAGCCCCGATACTCGGCGCGCTGTTCGGCATCGGCTGGACCCCCTGCATCGGCCCGACCCTCGCCTCCGTGATCGGCCTCTCCTCGGTGCAGAGCACCGCCGGCCGCGGGGCCATACTGACCATCGCGTACTGCCTCGGTCTCGGCCTGCCCTTTGTGCTCGCCGCGATCGCCTTCCGCAAGGCGCTCGGCGCGTTCGGCTGGGTCAAGCAGCACTACACGTGGGTGATGCGCATCGGCGGCATCATGATGATCCTGACCGGAGTTCTTCTGCTCACGGGCGCGTGGGACGCCCTCGTGGGGCAGATGCGGACCTGGTCCACCGGCTTCCAGGTGGGAATCTGATCCATGAGCAACACGACCGACGACGCGCGGAGCGGTGGCGACCCCACTGAGCTCGAAGCCGCGTCATCCCAACTGAGCACCGCTCCACAAGAGGACCGGTCGCCCACCCTGCCGAGGCTCGGTGTCATCGGCTGGGTCCGCTGGTTCTGGCGGCAGCTCACCTCGATGCGGGTCGCCCTGATCCTGCTGTTCCTGCTCTCCCTCGGCGCCATCCCCGGCTCCCTGATTCCGCAGGAGGGCACGGACCCGACCAAGGTCGCCGACTTCCGCGAGGCCCACGGGACGCTCGCGTCGGTCTACGACAAGATCGGCTTCTTCCACGTCTACGGCTCGGTGTGGTTCTCCGCGATCTACCTGCTGCTTTTCATCTCCCTCATCGGCTGCATCGTGCCGCGCACCTGGCAGTTCGTCGGGCAGCTGCGCGGCCGCCCGCCGGGCGCGCCCAAGCGGCTCGGCCGGCTGCCCGCGTACGCGACGTGGCGCACCGAGGCGGACCCCGAGCAGGTGCGCACCGCCGCCCTCGCGATGATGAAGAAGCGCCGCTACCGGGCGCACGTGGCGGGGACCGCGGTCGCCGCCGAGAAGGGGTACCTGCGTGAGGTCGGCAACCTCGCCTTCCACATCGCGCTGATCGTGCTGCTGATCTCCTTCGCCTGGGGCCAGCTGTTCAAGTTCGAGGGCGGCAAGCTCGTCACCGAGGGCGACGGGTTCGCCAACACCCTCACCCAGTACGACGACTTCCAGTCCGGCAACCTCTTCGACAGCGACCACGACCTGTCGCCGTTCAGCTTCACCCTCGACAAGTTCACGGCCACGTACGAGCGCACGGGTCCCGAGAAGGGCACCCCGCGCACGTTCCGCGCGAACGTCAGCTACACCGAGGGCTCCGGCGACAAGACGAAGAAGGCGAAGATCGAGTCCAACAAGCCGCTGGACATCGACGGAACCAAGATCTTCCTCAACGGGCATGGCTACGCGGTCCCCGTCACGGTCCGCGACGGCAAGGGCAAGGTCGTCTCGAAGCAGACCGTGCCGATGCTGCCGATCGACTCCAACCTCTCCTCGCAGGGCGCCATCAAGGTGATGGACGGCTACAGCGACGCCAAGGGCAAGAAGGAACAGCTGGGCTTCGCGGCCTGGTTCGTGCCGTCGTTCGCGGGTGCGGGCAAGGGCACGATGCTCTCCCAGTTCCCCGGGCTCGACTTCCCCGTCCTCGCGCTGAACGCGACGCACGGCGACCTCGGCGTGGACGCGGGCCTTCCGCAGAACGTGTACCAGCTGGACACCTCGCACATGAAGGCCTTCAAGGACTCCAAGGGCAAGGCGCTCAAGCAGCGGCTGCTGCCCGGCGAGACGATGAAGCTGCCGAACGGGGCGGGTTCCATCACGTTCGACAAGGACATCAAGGAATGGGTCACCTTCCAGATCTCCCACCAGCCCGGTGACACCTGGGCACTCGGCGGCGCCGTCGCCGCGATCTTCGGCCTGGCCGGCTCCCTGTTCATTCAGCGCCGCCGCGTCTGGGTGCGTGCCGTCGAGGGCCCCGACGGTGTGACCGTCGTCGAACTGGCGGGCCTCGGCCGCAGCGAGTCCGCGAAGCTGCCGGAGGAGCTCGGCTCCTTGGTCGAGCAGCTGCACAGCGAGGCGCCGAGCGCGCCCGCCCCCAGTGAACCCACAGTAACCTCCGCATCAACCACCGCTGTTCCTGCCGCCGAAGGGGCTGAGAAGTGACTCTCGCCGCCGCAGTCAACGAGAACCTGGCTCACACCAGTAACGTCCTCATCTACTCGTCGATGGCCGTGTACCTGCTCGCGTTCTTCGCGAACATGGCCGAGTGGATCTTCGGTAGCCGCAGCAAGGTCGGCCGAACGGCCGCCGCGCTGACCGGCAACGCCGAGGAGAAGGCCGCCGCGCCCGCGGTCACGGTCAAGAAGAAGGGCGGCACCGCCGTCCTGGAGCGGCCGAAGGTCGTGACGCGGGCCGCGGCCGGCGCGCGGGACGTGCCGGACGGCCCCGGCGCCGCGGCCGGTGACGTACAGGGCGACCTGTACGGGCGCATCGCCATCTCCCTCACGGCGCTCGGCTTCCTCATCGAGCTCGGCGGTGTGCTCACGCGCGCGCTCTCGGTGGAGCGGGCCCCGTGGGGCAACATGTACGAGTTCAGCATCACCTTCTCCACCGTCGCGGTGGCGATCTATCTGGTGCTGCTCGCGCTGAAGAAGAACGTGCGCTGGCTCGGCCTGCCCCTGGTCATCACGGTCCTGCTCGACCTCGGCCTCGCGACCACCGTGCTGTACACGTCCAGCGACCAGCTGGTGCCGGCGCTGCACTCGTACTGGCTGTACATCCACGTCTCGACGGCGATCTTCTGCGGCGCGGTCTTCTACGTCGGCGCGGTCGGCACGATCCTGTACCTCTTCAAGGACTCGTACGAGAACAAGCTGGCGTCCGGCGGCCAGCCGGGCCGGTTCGCGACGTCCATCATGGAGCGGCTGCCCGCCTCGCAGTCCTTGGACAAGTTCTCCTACCGCGTGAACGCGGCCGTCTTCCCGCTGTGGACGTTCACGATCATCGCGGGCGCCATCTGGGCGGGCGACGCGTGGGGCCGCTACTGGGGCTGGGACCCCAAGGAGACCTGGTCGTTCATCACCTGGGTCGCCTACGCGGCGTACCTGCACGCCCGCGCGACCGCCGGCTGGAAGGGCCGCAAGGCCGCCTACCTGGCGCTGATCGCCTTCGGCTGCTGGATCTTCAACTACTACGGCGTCAACATCTTCGTCACGGGCAAGCACTCGTACGCCGGGGTGTAATCCGCCTCGGCGCAGTGGTGAAGGGCCGGTCCTGCGGGGCCGGCCTTTCGCGTACGCGGGTAGCGGCCGGTCAAGGGCCCAGCGAGCGCCAGATCCGCTCCGACAGGACGCGCGCGGCCTGGTCGAGGTCGGTCTCGTGCGTCCCGGCGAGCCAGCCGCGCGCGAGGCCGACGACGGGGCCGAGCACCAGCGCCTCGATGAGCGGCTCGGGCAGCGGTGCGACCGCACCGGAGTCGACGTGCTGCCGCATCCACACGGTGAGCGGGGAGAGCCGGGCCTCCTGCGCGTCG
The DNA here is from genome assembly GCF_053592315.1 of Streptomyces sp. NPDC002754. NCBI lineage: Bacteria > Bacillati > Actinomycetota > Actinomycetes > Kitasatosporales > Streptomycetaceae > Streptomyces > Streptomyces sp. NPDC002754. The sequence goes on along the minus strand of NZ_JBSFVM010000020.1, from coordinate 56,450 downwards.
CGCAACTGGCGGGCCTGCGCCATCCCGAGCCGGTCGGCGTACGAGGAGTGCAACAGGCGGGAGGCGTCGGGGTGTTCGCGGATGAAGCGCAGATACGTCTCGACGATCGCGCGGATTCCCGTGCGCGGCGTGCGGGAGCGTTCGAGGGCCGCGGTGAGTTCCTCGAGGAGCCGGCCGAGCCAGCGCAGCAACAGCGCCTGCATCAGCCCGTCGACGCTGCCGAAGTGGTGGTACAGGCTGCCGGGACTGGCCCCGCCCGTGCGCGTCAGGGAGCTGACGGTGATGCCCTGCTCGCCCGCGTCCGCGTAGACGCGCAGTGCGGCATCGAGGAGGCGGTCGACGGTTTCCGTGCCGCGCAGTTGCTTGGGGCTCATGTCGACGACCAGCCTAAGGCACCGTCGGGGCTGTGTTTCTATAGTGAATTTCTAGAAATTCACTCCAGTTCAGTATGGTGCTGAGCCACACTGATCTCCGCGAACGGCCCGAGGGGGGCACCTCAGGTGCGGGGGCGTCGAGCGGCACAGGGGACCGCTCGACGTCCCCCAGCCATGGCTCACTCCCCGATGTCTTCGTGCCACAGCTCCGGCTTCGCCGCGATGAACTCCGACATCATCGTCACGCACTCGGGGTCGTCCAGGACCACGATCTCCACGCCCTGCTCGGCGAGCCACTCGTGTCCGCCGTGGAAGGTGTGCGCCTCGCCGAGGATCACGCGCGAGATGCCGAACTGCCGTACCAGGCCCGAGCAGTACCAGCAGGGGCTGAGCGTGGTCACCATCGTGGTGCCCTTGTACGTGCGCTGCCGGCCCGCCCTGCGGAAGGCGTCGGTCTCCCCGTGTGCGGACGGGTCGGCGTCCTGCACGCGCCGGTTGTGGCCGCGGCCGAGCACCTTGCCTTCGGCGGAGTACAGGGCGGCGCCGATCGGGATGCCCCCTTCGGCGAGGCTGTCCCTCGCCTCCTCCACGGCGGTGGCGAGCCAGGTGCGGGCGAGGTCGAGATCCATGGTGCTCATTCGTCCTTTTTGTCGTCGTCCCTCAGGGACCGCAGGAACTCGGGGTTGTCGTCGGGCGCGACGAACCGCGCGCTGCCGCCGCCCGCCGGAGCGCGGCGCGGCCTGCCCGCCAGGAACCAGGCGATCGGGCCGAGGAGCACCTGGCCGAAGAGCAGGATGATGAAGACCCAGGCCAGCTTGGGCAGGCCCCGCACCTCTTTCTCCGGGGTGTTCAGGCAGTCGATGAACGCGTAGATCCAGAGCGCCAGGACCAGCAGGAACGGCAAGTAGCGCAGCATGGTGTCGCGATCCCCCAAGGAGCGGAACGGGGCACATCGGGCCCCCGGTGACCGGGCCAGCGTAACCGGTGCCCGATACTGGAACGCATGGCTTACGACGATCTTCGCTCCCTGCTCAGGGCTCTGGAGCGCGAAGGCGACCTGAAGCGCATCAAGGCCGAGGTCGACCCGCACCTGGAGGTCGGTGAGATCGTCGACCGGGTGAACAAGGCCGGCGGCCCCGCCCTCCTCTTCGAGAACGTGAAGGGCGCGTCGATGCCCCTCGCGATGAACGTGTACGGCACCGACCGCCGGCTCCTCAAGGCGCTCGGCCTCACGTCGTACAACGACATCAGCGACAAGATCGGCGGCCTGCTGAAGCCGGAGCTGCCGCAGGGCTTCGTCGGCATCCGCGAGGCGTTCGGCAAGCTCGGCGCGATGACGCACGTACCGCCGAAGAAGGTGAAGTCGGACGCCGCCCCCGTGCAGGAGGTGGTGCTGCACGGCGAGGACGTCGACCTCGACAAGCTGCCCGCGCTGTTCACCTGGCCCGAGGACGGCGGCTCCTTCTTCAACCTGGGGCTCACCCACACCAAGGACCCGGAGACGGGCGTCCGCAACCTCGGGCTCTACCGCCTTCAGCGCCACGACAAGCGCACCATCGGCATGCACTGGCAGATCCACAAGGACAGCCGGAACCACTACCAGGTGGCCGCCCGCAAGGGCGAGAAGCTCCCGGTCGCGATCGCCTTCGGCTGCCCGCCGGCGGTCACGTACGCGTCGTCGGCGCCGCTGCCCGGCGACATGGACGAGTACATGCTGGCCGGGTTCATCCAGGGCAAGCGCGTCGAGATGGTCGACTGCAAGACGGTGCCGCTCCAGGTCCCGGCCAACGCCGAGGTCGTCATCGAGGGCTGGCTGGAGCCGGGCGAGATGCTCCCTGAGGGCCCCTTCGGCGACCACACCGGTTTCTACACGCCGCAGGAGCCGTTCCCGGCGCTGAAGATCGACTGCGTGACGATGCGGAAGCGCCCGCTGATCCAGTCGATCGTGGTGGGGCGCCCGCCGACGGAGGACGGTCCGCTGGGCCGCGCCACGGAGCGCTTCTTCCTCCCCCTGCTCAAGGTGATCGTCCCGGACATCGTCGACTACCACCTGCCGGAGTCCGGTGGCTTCCACAACTGCGCGATCGTCTCGATCGACAAGAAGTACCCGAAGCACGCCCAGAAGGTGATGAGCGCGATCTGGGGCGCGCACATGATGTCGCTGACGAAGCTCATCGTCGTCGTCGACTCCGATTGCGACGTCCACGACCTTCATGAAGTCTCGTGGCGAGCCCTCGGCAACACCGACTACGCCCGGGACCTGACCGTGGCCGAAGGCCCGGTCGACCACCTCGACCACGCCTCGTACCAGCAGTTCTGGGGCGGTAAGGCGGGCATCGACGCGACGAAGAAGTGGCCCGAGGAGGGCTACACGAGGGACGGAGGCTGGCCCGAGATGGTCGTCTCCGACCCCCGTACGGCGGCCCTGGTGGACCGCCGTTGGAAGGAGTACGGACTCTAGTGACCAGCGCTTCAGCAGCAATCCCGCAGCAGCCGGGACGGACCAAGGCGTTTCTGCGCCTGGTCATGATCGAGCACTCGGTCTTCGCGCTGCCCTTCGCGTACATCGCCGCCCTGACGGCGATGTTCCAGCTGGACGAGAACATCCACTGGGGGCGCCTGCTCCTGGTCACCATCGCGATGGTCGGCCTGCGGACGTTCGCGATGGCGGCGAACCGGATCATCGACCGGGAGATCGACGCCCGCAATCCGCGCACCGCGCACCGCGAGTTGGTCACCGGCGCGATGTCGGTGAAGACCGCGTGGACCGGCGCGCTGGTCGCCGTCGTCGTCTTCCTCGGCGCGGCGGCGCTCCTCAACCCGCTCTGCCTGGCGCTGGCGCCCATCGCGGTGATCCCGATGGTGGTCTACCCGTACGGCAAGCGGTTCACGAACTTCCCGCAGGCGATCCTCGGCCTCGCCCAGGCGATGGGCCCGATCGGCGCGTGGATCGCGATCACGGGGGAGTGGTCCTGGACCGCTGTCATCCTCGGCCTCGCCGTCGGCATCTGGATCGGCGGCTTCGACCTGATCTACGCATGTCAGGACGTGGAGACGGACCGCGAGGTCGGCGTGAAGTCGGTCCCGGCCCGCTTCGGCATCCCGGGAGCGATCTGGGGCGCGCGGGTCTGCCACACCCTCACGACCGCCCTGTTCGTCTGGTACGCCCTGGCCACGGACGCGGGCACCTTCTTCTGGGTCGGCCTCGTGATCGTCGCGGGCGCCTTCCTCTACGAGCACACGATCGTGAAGCCCCGCGACCTGTCCCGCCTCAACCGGGCGTTCTTCCAGGTCAACGGCTTCATCGGCATCGCACTCTTCGCGTGCGCGCTGCTGGATCTGCTCGTGCGGGGACTGACGGTCTAGGACCGACAGGCCCTAGAACGAGCCCTGGGCCGACGGGCGGCGGCGGAAGAGGAACGCCGCCGCCACCCCCGCGGCGAGGCCGATCAGGTGGCCCTGCCAGCTCACGCCGTCGTTCGTGGGGGAGAGGCCCGCCAGGAACGACGTGCCCCAGTACGCGGCTATGAGGACGCCGACGACGATGCCGAGCGGCCGGCGCTCCACGAAACCGGACAGGACGACGAAGGCGAACAGGCCGAAGATGAGGCCCGACGCACCCGCCGTGTTCGTGTGCGCCGGGGCCACCAGCCACACCCCGAGCCCGTCCGCCACGATGATCAGGGCGCAGGCCAGGAAGAAGCGGCGCAGGCCGCCGAGCGCCGCGACGAAGCCGAGGACCAGCAGGGGTATCGAGTTCGCCGCGACATGCGCGAAGCCGAAGTGGATGAAGGACGCCGGTACGACGTCGATCAGCTCGGAGGCCTCGCGCGGCTGAATGCCGAAGGTGTCCAACGCCTGCCCCGATGCCGCGTCGACCACCTCGATGAGCCAGAGCAGCGCCACCCAGGCGAGCATCACCTTGCCCGCCGCCAGCGCCCGCCCGCGCGTCGGCCGCCGCGGCACCGCCGCCGCGCCCGATCCGTCCTCGTACGTCATCCCAGCCCCCGCCCGTCATGGAAAGAACGCTCGTCGCCCCTGCGCAAGTTCCCCTCCGGGGCCGACGGATAGGCTCGTGGTGTGGAGCACGTGAAAGCAAGCAGCCGCACGCCCTGGGTCGTCGGGGTGTCCGGAGCGTCAGGTACCCCGTACGCCGCTTCCGTGCTGCGCGCCCTGCTCGCGGCCGGCGAATCCGTGGACCTCGTCGTCTCACGGGCCTCGCGGCTCACGCTGCTCGACGAGACGGGGATCCCGCTCCGGGACGCGCACTGGCGCGAGGACCTGGCGCAGTGGCTGGCGCGCGGCGCCGACGGCAAGCCCGACACGTTCGGTGACATCGGACTCGACGACGTGCGGTACTGGCCCGCCGGTGATCTCGCGGCCGGCCCGTCCTCCGGCTCGTACCCGGTCAAGGGCATGATCATCGTGCCCGCTTCGACGGCGTGCGTGGCCGGTGTCGCGCTCGGGCTCTCGAAGGATCTGCTGCAACGCGCGGCCAGTGTGACGCTCAAGGAACGGCGGCCGCTGATCGTCGCCGTACGGGAAACGCCGCTGAACGGGCAGACGCTCAAGCACCTGGTGTCGCTCGACGAGGCGGGCGCCGTGGTGCTGCCCGCGTCACCGGCGTTCTACGCGGGGGCGACGCACATCCAGGATCTCGTGGACTTCGTCGCGGGGCGGACGCTCGACGCGGCGGGAGTGCCGCACACGCTGTACCGCCGGTGGGAGGGCGAGCTCGGGGGAGGCTCCCGTGCAGCCGAGTGACGCGGACGTGATGCGTGGACTTTAGATTTTGCGATGATAAACCCTAGCGCGCCTTCGATTGTACGCGTAAGATCACGTCAACGCTGAACAATGAAAGGCAATGGACCTTATGGACGCCGTGGACAGGCAGCTCATCCAGGCCCTGCGTGAGAACGGCCGCGCCTCGTATGCGGAGTTGGGCCGGCTTGTCGGCCTGTCCGGACCCAGTGTCACGGACCGCATCAACCGCCTCGAGGCGGCCGGGGTGATCACCGGCTACCGCGCCACCGTCGACTCCGCCTCGCTCGGCCTCGGTGTCACCGCCCTCATCGGCATCTCGCTCTCCGACGCGGCCGACCACGAGGACGTGGCGCACCGCCTGCGCGATCTGCACGAGATCGAGGACTGCTGGTTCATCGCGGGCGACGACTCGTACATGCTGAAGGTCCGCGCGGGTGACGTGGACAGCCTGGAGCGGACGATCCGTCGCCTCAGCGGTACGAAGGGCGTGTCCCGGACGCGCACCACGATCATTCTCTCCACGAAGTGGGAGAACCGGGTGGGGGAGCTCCCCGAAGAGGTGTGACCCGAAGAGGTGTGAGGGGACGGGCCCTGCCGGGGCCTGTCGGTGCGACGGCGTACGGTGGGACGGTCGTTGAGCGAGGAGAGGTACGGGCACATGGACGCAGGGCTCAAGCGCGAGCTGGAGCAGAAGGTCAGGGACGGTGAGCGGCTGTCCCGCGAGGACGGCATCGCGCTCTACGAGTCGGACGACCTGGCCTGGCTCGGTGGCCTCGCCCACGAGGTGCGCACGCGTAAGAACGGCGACGTCGTGCACTTCAACGTCAACCGTCACCTGAACATGACGAACGTGTGCACCGCTTCGTGCGCCTACTGCTCCTTCCAGCGCAAGCCCGGCGAGAAGGACGCCTACACGATGCGCATCGAGGAGGCGGTCAAGCTCGCCAAGGAGATGGAGGGCGACAACCTCACCGAACTGCACATCGTCAACGGGCTGCACCCGAACCTTCCGTGGCGCTACTACCCGCGCTCCCTGAAGGCGCTCAAGGAGGCCCTGCCGAACGTCGGGCTCAAGGCCTTCACGGCGACCGAGATCCATCACTTCGAGAAGATCTCCGGGATGGGCGCGAGCGAGATCCTCGACGAGCTGATCGAGGCGGGGCTGGAATCGCTGACCGGTGGTGGCGCCGAGATCTTCGACTGGGAGATCCGGCAGCACATCGTCGACCACGACACCCACTGGGAGGACTGGTCGCGCATCCACCGCCTGGCGCACGAGAAGGGGCTCAAGACCCCCGCGACGATGCTGTACGGGCACATCGAGGAGCCCCGGCACCGCGTCGACCACGTGCTGCGGCTGCGTGAACTGCAGGACGAGACCGGCGGTTTCCAGGTCTTCATCCCGCTGCGCTACCAGCACGACTTCGTGGACATGAAGGACGGCAAGGTCCGTAACCGCCTTCAGGCGGGGACGACGATGGCCACGGGTGCGGAGGCTTTGAAGACCTTCGCCGTGTCGCGGCTGCTGTTCGACAACGTGCCGCACGTGAAGTGCTTCTGGGTCATGCACGGACTGCACACCACGCAGCTCGCGATGCAGCACGGGGCGGACGACATGGACGGCTCGGTCGTCGAGTACAAGATCACGCATGACGCGGACAATTACGGTACGCCGAACAAGATGACGCGTGAGGATCTGCTCGATCTGATTCGCGATGCGGGGTTCCGGCCGGTGGAGCGCAATACGCGGTACGAGATCATCCGTGAGTACGAGGGGGCCGATCCCGGGCGGCGGGATGAGCCGCAGCCCATGCGAGTGTGATGGTGGCGGGCACCCGTCCACCGGCCAGGGGGCTCCGCCCCGGACCCCGCGCCTCAAACGCCGGCGGGGCTGGAAATGCTTGATTTATCAAGCCCCTGCGGCGGTTGAGCAGCGGGGTCCGGGGCGGAGCCCCGGGGTTTTAGAGCGGGAGCATCATGTGGATGTCGTCGCGGTCGTCTCCGGGGGCCACCCGGATCGCTCCGGGGACGCGGCCGACCTCCCTGTAGTCGCACGCCGCGTAGAACGCATCCGCCCCCGTACCCCCACGGCAGGTGAGCCGCAGAGCCTCGATGCCCTCGAACGAGCGGGCGACATCCGCGGCGGCAGACATCAGCGCGCGCCCGTACCCCTTGCCCTGGTGCGCGGGGTGCACCATCACCGTGTAGAGCCACAAGTGGTGCTTCATCAGGCGGTGTTGGTTGAACGCGAGGAAGGCCGACGCCGCGACCCGGCCCTGCTCGTCGCGGCCCACGAGGAGCCGGGTCCGGCCCCCGGCGAGGTCGGCGAGGCGCTTCACCAGCTCGGGGCGTATGTCCTCGGTGGTGACCGGCGGGACGAAGCCGACCGCGCCGCCGGCGTTCGTGACGTCCGACCACAGGGTGAGGAGCCCGTCGCGCAGATCGGGGTCGACGGCCGGGTCGAGTTCGAAGGTGAGGGGAGTCGTGGTGCGCATGGGTCCGAGCGTAACCAGAGGCGAGGTCGTGACGTTCGGACGTCCGGATCGGGACCTTCGGCCGTAGGGAGCGGCTAAGCACCGGGCGTAGCTTGTGAATGTATTCACGAGCGAAAGAAGGCAACGGCCATGGCTCTCCACGCATCGGACAGTCCCGCCCGACACAGCGCCACGGGCGCCCCGCGCCGGGGCGCCGGCAGCCAGGACGACGTCGTCGTCCGCGCGCCCGCCGCCCGCGGGATCCTCGCCGTGTCCCGCGTACTCGTCGGCTTCTACTTCCTGTGGGCCTTCCTGGACAAGACCTTCGGCTTCGGGAAGGCGACTCCCTCCGGCGGAAGCTGGCTGAACGGCGGCAGCCCCACCGAGGGCTTCCTTCTGCACGGCACGTCCGGCCCCTTCGCCCACATGTTTGACTCCGTGGCCGGCGCCTGGTGGCTCGACCTGGTCTTCATGCTCGGCCTGCTCGGCGTCGGCCTCGCCATGGTCCTCGGCATCGGCATGCGGATCGCGGCCGCCGCGGGCACGCTGATGATGGCCTTCATGTGGCTCGTCTCGCTGTGGCCCGACAGCAACCCGTTCATGGACGACCACTGGATGATCGCCCTCGTCCTGCTGATCACCGCGGCCACCGGCGCGGGCCGCTACTACGGTCTCGGCGGGGTGTGGGCCCAGCTGCCCGTCGTCCGCAACAACCGGTGGCTGATCTGACGCGCCGATCCGACGCCGCGAGCCCCCGCTGGAATCGAGTGCCCCTCCCCGTGCTTCACTGGAGGGGCGCTCGTCCTGTAAGGGCATCATTTCGGAACGGAAGAGTGGATTGACATGCTCCGCTACACGCTGATGCGGCTCGGAATCTTCGTGGGCTGTTTCCTCGTCGTCTGGGGTCTCGTCGCCACCGGTATCGTGCCCGCCGGCATCGGTGGCTCCTACTGGCTGTGGATCGCACTGATCGGCCTGGTCATCTCCGCGCCCATCAGCTACGTCGTGCTGCGCGGTGAGCGCGACCGCGCCTCCAAGAAGGTCATCGAACGCGTGGACCGCGCCAAGTCGAACATGGCGGCCAACCGCTCCATGGAGGACGACGCGGACGACGCCGCCCGCACCCGCGCCCACACACAGGACGCGTAAGCTTCCTCACACTCGGGACGACCCCGGCACCGCATCAGGTGCCGGGGTCGCCTGCATTTTCAAGGCAAATGCCACTTTGAGCCCGTACGGGCACCTCATCTGCCCCAAAGAAGCCCTTTGATGTTCTCAAAGTTGCGGTGTTAACGTTCCTGTCATGAAGACATCAGTTGCGCCTGAAACCGCCATGAGCGTCGCGCTCGTGGAGCGCCTGCATGTCGATCTCTGCCGCTGCATGTCCGCGGCCTGTCGCGCCTGATCGCTCAGTTTCGACTTCTCCGGCCGAAGCGACGCAGCGGCTCCGTTGACCACGTTTCGCGGTCGCCGCTCCTGTACGTCCCCGTCTTGTCCCGCGTGTCCTCACTGGAGTGCCTCCGTGTCCGCGAACACCCCCGCAGCCGAACAGAAGTCCGGCTTCCGAATACCCAAGATCCCGTTCTGGGCGCAGATCCTGGGCGGTCTCGTCCTGGGTGTGCTGCTCGGCTGGCTGGCCCGCAACCAGGACATCTCCTGGCTCGTCACCACCCTGCAGAAGGTCGGCGACACCTTCATCCAGCTGCTGAAGCTGGCCGTTGCCCCGCTGGTCTTCTTCGCGATCCTGGTGTCGATCACCAACCTTCGTAAGGTCAACAACGCCGCCCGGCTCGCGTCGCGCACGTTGCTCTGGTTCATGGTCACGTCGCTGATCGCGGTCGTCATCGGCCTCGCGATCGGCCTGCTCACAAACCCGGGCGCCGGCACGGGCCTGACCGCGAAGGACGGCGCCAAGCCGGAACACGCCGGTTCCTGGCTCGACTTCCTCACCGGCATCATCCCGACGGACGTCATCACGCCGTTCACCGAGCTGAACGTGCTGCAGATCGTCTTCATGGCGGCCGTCGCCGGCATCGCCATCCTGAAGGTCGGCGAGAAGGCCCAGCCGATCCTCACGCTCTCCGAGTCGGTCCTCGAGCTCCTCCAGAAGGCCCTGTGGTGGGTCATCAAGCTCGCCCCGATCGGCACCATCGGCCTCATCGGCAACGCCATCGCCACGTACGGCTGGAACCTGATCAGCAAGTACGCGACGTTCACCGTCGACATCTACGTCGGCTGCGCCCTGGTCCTCTTCGGCGTCTACCCGCTGCTGCTGTGGACGGTCGCGAAGCTCAGCCCGCTGCAGTTCTTCAAGGGCGCCTGGCCTGCGATCCAGCTGGCCTTCGTCTCCCGCTCCTCCGTCGGCACGATGCCGCTCACGCAGCGGGTCACCGAGCGCCTCGGCGTCCCGAAGGAGTACGCCTCCTTCTCCGTCCCCTTCGGTTCGACGACCAAGATGGACGGTTGCGCCTCGATCTACCCGGCGATCGCCGCGATCTTCGTCGCGCAGATCTTCAACATCGACCTGAACATCGGTGACTACCTGCTCATCGCGTTCGTGTCGGTGATCGGTTCCGCCGCCACCGCCGGTCTGACGGGCGCCACGGTCATGCTGACGCTGACCCTGTCGACGCTCGGCCTGCCGATGGAGGGCGTCGGCCTGCTCCTCGCGATCGACCCGATCCTGGACATGATGCGGACGGCGACGAACGTCGCGGGTCAGGCGCTCGTCCCGGTGATCGTCTCCGCCCGCGAGAAGATCCTCGACCGCGACGCCTACGACAACGCGACGTCCTCCCCGGTGGACGAGCCGCAGGAGGTGGCCGTCCCGGCCGCCGCCTGACATCCCCCGGTTCGCTCCACCATCTACGTAGTCCCGCCCCCTGCTCCCTGGGGGCGGGACTACGTGCGTTCGCGGTCGTTCTCGTTGCGCCGCACCGGGGGCGCCTCAATCGCCGGCGGGGCTTGATCAATCAAGCCCCGGCCGCGCTGCGTAGGGTGGTCCGTGCGGATCGTGCGGAGAGAGGCGGCTGGGGTGGGTGGCGAGGGGCAGGTCGGGGTGGTGCGGCAGAAGAGGATGCCGCGGGCCGAGCGGGAGCGGCAGATGCTGGACGCCGCGGTCCGGGTGTTCGGGGAGCGGGGGTACCGGGCCGCGTCGATGGACGAGATCGCCGAACTGGCGGGCGTGTCCAAGCCGTTGGTGTATCTGTACCTGAACTCGAAGGAAGACCTGTTCAGCGCATGCATCCGGCGGGAGGCCAAGGCGCTGGTCGACGCGGTCCGGGCAGGCGTACGCACGGACGTGGCCGCCGACCGGCAGCTGTGGGAGGGCCTCACCGCCTTCTTCGCGCACACCGCCGAGCGGCCCGACGGATGGGCGGTGCTGCACAGCCAGGCGCGCTCCGGCGGAGACCCGTTCGTGGCGGAGGTCGTCGCCATGCGCGAGGAGATCGTCGCGTTCGTGACCGGGCTCATCGCGGCGACCGCGCGCGAGGCGCACGACAAGCCCGAGCTGGTCGAGCGCGAGGTCACGGGCCTCGCCCAGGCCCTGGTCGGCGCGGCGGAGGCGCTCGCCGGCTGGGCGAACGCGGACGCTTCGGTGTCCGCGAAGGAGGTCGCCACGACGATGATGAACTTTGCCTGGTCGGGGCTCGGCAACCTGATGGACGGGCGGCGCTGGTCAGCCCGTTAGCGGGTGCGCCTCGACGGTGAGGTGGGTGCGCTTCCCGTCCGCCGAACGCAGCTCGAGGGCCGGCCCCTGGGCCGCGTACACCACTTCGCCCGGCAGCAGCACCGGCGCCTTGAAGTGGGCCTGTACGTGGACGGGCCCGTGCGCCTTGTGCTCCGCGAGGCAGCGGGCCACCGTCCACATGCCGTGCGCGATGGCTCGCGGGAAGCCGAAGAGGCGGGCCGTGAGCGGGTGCAGGTGGATGGGGTTGCGGTCGCCGGACGCGGCGGCGTAGCGGCGGCCGAGGTCGTCGGAGAGCTGCCAGCGGGTGAGCTCGGGCAGCGGTTCGGCGGGCTCCCGCGGTGCCTCGGGCGGGGCCGGCGCGGACGTCTTGTGCCGGGCCAGATACGTACTGGTCGACTGCCACACCGGTTCCGGTTCGCCCGCGGCGGCGTGCAGCTCGGTGACGACGACGGCCTCGGTGCCGCGGCGGTGCGGCCGCAACTCCCTTACCCGTACGGCCAGTTCGAACGTTTCGGTCGGGGACAGGTCGCGTTGCTGCGTGATCGCGATCGACGTGTGGACGAGGCCGAGCAGCGGCAGCGGGAACGCGCGCGCCGACATCAGCCGCATGGCCAGCGGGAAGCCCAGGACGTGCGGGTACGTGAGCGCCAACTCGGGCCTCCCGGTCGCGAATCCGCAGGTCCGCTCGTAGGCGGTGAGGTGGTCCTGCGCGATGCGGAGCCCTGGAACGGTGAGCCGGGTATCGGCGAACGGGGCGTCCGGGCGGGGCCGCTTGAACGGGGAAAGTACGGCGCCGCGCAACATGAGGGGGAGCAGGGCGGGAACGGCGTCGAGGGCGACGGTGCGGGTCATGAGGGGTCCTAAGGGAGGGGCGGGTGGGCATATCAAGCCCCGCCGGCGATTGAGGCGCGGGGTCCGGCGCGGAGCCCCGTGAGCGGAGGATGGCGGGCCGGGCGCGTCCGGTGCCGAGGCGCACCCGAACCCGCCCGCCCCGGAGGGGTTACGCCCCGAGCAGGGACTGGCCGCAGACCCGGACGACCTGCCCATTCACGGCCCCGGACGCAGGGGACGCGAACCAGGACGTCGCCTCCGCCACATCCACCGGAAGCCCACCCTGCCCAAGGGAGTTCATGCGCCGCCCGGCCTCCCGGATGAACAACGGAACGGCCGCCGTCATCTTCGTCTCGATGAAACCGGGAGCCACCGCGTTCACCGTCACACCGTGCTCCGCGGCGGCCCGCGGCGCCAGCGACCGTACGAGCCCGACGACGCCCGCCTTGCTCGCCGCATAGTTGGTCTGCCCCGCGTTCCCCGCGATCCCGGCGATGGACGCGGTCGCGACGATCGCTCCGCCGCGCCGCACGGCCCCCGCCTTGAGCAGCGCGTCCGTCGTCCGCAACACGCTCGCGAGGTTCACCTCGAGGACCGAACTCCAGCGCTCGGCCGCCATGTTGGCGAGGCGCCGGTCGCGGGTGATGCCCGCGTTGTGCACGAGGACGTCCAGGCCGTCGGGCACGAACTCGGCGATCCGCTCACCCGCGTCGTCCGCCGTGATGTCCAGTGGCAGCGCGCGCCCGCCGAGCCGCTCCGCCACCTTCGCGAGATCGGCCCCGGCCGACGGGACGTCGAGCAGGACGACCTCGGCGCCGTCCCGTACGAGGGTCTCGGCGACGGCCTCGCCGATGCCGCGCGCGGCGCCGGTAACGAGGGCGGTGCGGCCGGCGAGGGGTTGTTCCCAGTCTCCGGGGAGCTTCAACTCGCCGCCCGTAGCGCCTACTTGGACCACCTGCCCGCTGACGTACGCCGACTTCGGCGACAGCAGAAAGCGCAGGGTCGACTCGGCGCCGGCCACCGGGCCCGCGACGCGCACCAGGTTCACGGTGCGGCCGCGCCCGATCTCCTTGCCGAGTGAGCGCACGAAGCCTTCGAGGCCCTGTTGCACGGCCGCCTGGTGGTGGTCTTCGGGGGACGGGGGTGCGCCGAGGACGACCACGCGGCCGCCCGTCGCCATGGAGCGCACGACCGGATGCAGCGCGGCGTGCACCTCGGCGAGGGCGTCCAGGCCGTGGGCGGCGGTGGCGTCGACGACGACGGCCGTGGGCCGCTCGGCGTCGGACGTGACCGCGAGTCCGGTGCGGCCCAGCAGCTCCGCGAGGACCTTGCGATGCGTGGATTCGCCCGCCGTGAGGTGCAGCAACTGACCATCCAGGCACGGGCGTTCGGGGCTGAAACGGTGCAGTGGTGCGGGCTGCGGCAGGCCGAGGCGGCGGGTCAGGAAGCGGCCCGGGGTCGTGCCGGTGAAGTTCAGATAGCGGTCGGCCACGGTCCAGCTCCCAGCTCGGCGTAAATTTACTACGGAGTAAGGTTACTCATAGGTCAGTACTTGTCGAGAGGCACCGCGAGAGCTCAGGAGCTGCCGAACATGACGCGAACCCCGAAGGGCCCTGCCGCCCCCGTCCTGGGAAACGCACCACGTCGTGTCGCCGTCGTCGCCGGCAACCGCATCCCGTTCGCGCGCTCCGACGGCCCGTACGCGACCGCGTCCAACCAGGACATGCTGACCGCCGCGCTCGACGGCCTCGTGGGGCGGATGAAGCTCCACGAGCCCGGCGCCGTCGGTGAGTTCGTGGCGGGCGCCGTGCTGAAGCACAGCCGCGACTTCAACCTCGCACGCGAGACCGTGCTCGGTTCGATGATGGACGCGCGCACGCCCGCGTACGACATCCAGCAGGCCTGCGGCACCGGGCTGCAGGCCGTGATCGCCGCCGCCAACAAGATCGCGCTCGGTCAGACCGAGAGCGCCGTCGCGGGCGGCTCCGACACCGCGAGTGACGCCCCGCTCGGCGTCAACGACGAGCTGCGCAAGATCCTCCTTGAGGCGCGGCGGGCGAAGTCGGCGGGCGGCCGGTTGAAGGCGCTCGCCAAGGTCAGGCCGGGGCACCTGGTCCCCGACATCCCGCGCAACGCGGAGCCGCGCACCCGGCTGTCCATGGGCGAGCACGCCGCCGTCACCGCGCGCGCGTGGGGCATCGCCCGCGAGGCCCAGGACGAGCTGGCCGCCACCAGTCATCAGCGTCTCGCGGCGGCGTACGAGCGGGGGCTCCTGGACGATCTCGTCGTGCCGTACCGGGGGCTCGAGCGGGACCAGAACCTGCGGCCGGGGTCGACCGTCGAGCAACTCGCCAAGCTGAAGCCGGTGTTCGGGGTCAAGGGTGACGACCCGAACCCGACCATGACGGCCGGGAATTCGACGCCGTTGACGGACGGCGCGGCGGTGGTGCTGCTCGCGAGCGAGGAGTGGGTGGCGTCGCGCGGGCTTGAGCCGCTCGCGTATCTCACGGCGTACGAGACGGCGGCGGTCGACTTCGTAGGCGGGGACGTCGCGGGCGGCGACGGCGACGGGCTGCTCATGGCGCCCGCGTATGCCGTGCCGCGGATGCTGGAGCGGGTGGGGCTCGGGGTCGAGGACTTCGACCTGGTCGAGGTGCATGAGGCGTTCGCCTCGCAGGTGTTGGCGACGCTCGCCGCGTGGGAGAAGGCGGGGCTTTCGCCGGTGGACCGGGGGCGGTTGAACGTGGCGGGGTCGTCGCTCGCGACCGGGCATCCGTTCGCGGCGACGGGGGCGAGGATCGTCGCCACGTTGGCCAAGTTGTTGGCGGAGCGGGGTGGTTCGGGGCGGGGCCTGATCTCGATCTGCGCGGCGGGCGGCCAGGGCGTCACCGCTGTGCTGGAACGTGCTTGACGCCACGGGGCTCCGCCCCGGACCCCGCGCCTCAATCGCCGGCGGGGCTCAAAAAACCAACCGCCGGCGGGGCTTGGAAGACCAACCATCGGCAGGGCTCGAAAGGTCAATCGTCGGCGGGCTTGATCTATCAAGCCCCGCCGGCGATTGAGGCGATCAAGCCCCTGCGGCGATTGAGCAGCGGGGTCCGGGGCGGAGCCCCGTGGCGTCGGCGCCTTCAGGGTGAGGAGGCGGGGTCCAGGTTCAGGGCCGCTTCCTCGTCCGGCGAACCCGGAGGGGCCTGGTAGACGACCAGGCGTTGGCCCCCCGTGCGGGCGAGCCGCATCACCTCGAACGTGAGCGTCATCGCACCGACCTTCGGATGCGCGAAGGACTTGGTGCCGCCACTGCGTTCCTGGACGTCGTACCGGTCCCAGATGCGGGTGAAGTCCGTTGACTTGAGGGTGAGTTCGCCCACGAGTGCGGTCAGCCGCGGATCGTCGGGATCGGTACCCGCGATGGCCCGCAGGTGCGCCACCGACGCGGTCACCGTCTCCTCCCACGGCACGTACAGCTCACGCCCCGTCGGGTGCAGGAAGAGGTAGCGCGTGATGTTGCGCTGCTCGTCCGGCCAGTCCCACAGCCCCGGCAGCAGCCGACGGCCCGGCGGATTCGCGGCGAGTACGTAGTTGTGCCGGCTGACGACGTACGCGGGCAGCGGTCGCAGCGCCTCCAGCACCCGCAGCACCGAGGGACGGACCGTGTCGTCGGCGGTGGGACGCGGTTCGCTGGGGCGTCCCGAGGCCAGTTCCGCCAGTTCGTGGAGGCGCTCGTAGGAGTCGCCGCGCAGCCGCAGGGCGCGGGCGATGGCGTCGAGCACGGCGGCGGACGGGTTGGTCTCGCGGCCCCGCTCCAGGCGCGTGTAGTAGTCGACGCTGACGCCCGCGAGCGTGGCCAGCTCCTCGCGGCGCAGCCCGGGTGTGCGGCGCAGGCCCGTACCGGCGGGCAGGCCCGCGTCGGCCGGGGTGACCTGCCCCCTGCGGGCCCGCAGGTAGCGGCCCAGTTCCGTGGTCTCAGCCATACGTGCATTCTGCATCGTCGTCGAGAGCGGTGGGGGGCCGTCTCAGGGCCAGGAACGCGGCACCCCGGTGGAGCGCGGCCTGCCACCTTTCGCCGCGCGGCCGCAGAGTGGTTCTCGCTGCGGGTGGCCGGCAGGCGAGGGCCCTTCTCGGAAGGGCCCGGGGCCCAGGGAGTGCATGTCACAGGGCCGCGGCCCGTGCCGGCCGCCCACCCGCACTTCGAACACCGCGCCCCAGGAGGACCGTGTGACCACCGTCGCCGCCAGAGCCCGTACTCGTACGCGACCCGTACTCGACGCCGAGGCAACCGCACCCGGCCGCACCGGCCGGACCCCCGCCCTCCTCGCCGCGCTGCTCGGCTTCGCCGTGATCACCATCGACGTGTCGGCGGTGAACATCGCGCTGCCCGGCATCCGCGACGACCTGCACGGCGGGATGGCCGGGTTGCAGTGGGTGGCGGACGCGTACACGTTGATGTTCGCCGGGCTGATGCTCTCGGCGGGTGCGCTGTCCGACCGCACGGGCGCCCGCCGCGCCTACGTCCTCGGCACCGCCCTCTTCACCGTCGCCTCGCTGGCCTGCGCCGTCGCGCCCGGTCTCGGCGCGCTGATCGTGGCCCGGGTCGTCCAGGGCGGGGCGGCGGCGGTCCTCATGCCGGCCTCGCTCGCGCTGATCCGGGAGGCGTACGACGACGCGCGGCAGCGGGCGCGGGCGATCGCGCTGTGGACGGTCGGCGGTTCGGTGTCGATGGCGGCGGGCCCGGTGCTCGGCGGCGTACTGACCGAACACGTCGGCTGGCGTGCGGTGTTCTTCCTCAACCTGCCCGTGGGCGCGGCGATCCTGGCCCTGCTCGTGAAGGTCGCCCCCTCGCCCCGCCGCCCGGCACCGATCGACGTCCCCGGCCAGATCACGGCCGTCCTCACGCTGGCGGGCCTGACCTTCGCGGTGATCGAGGGCGGTGGCCTGGGACTCGTGGCACTGGTGGTCGCTGTCGTCTGCGCGCTCACCTTCTACGTGACGGAGAAGCGGCACCGCGCCCCGATGGTCCCGCTGACCATGCTGCGCGACCGCACGGTGTCGGTGTCGCTGGCGGTCGGCTTCGCCGTCAACGTCGGCTTCTACGGGGTGGTGTTCCTGCTCGGCCTCTACCTCCAGCAGCTCCGGGGCATGTCCGCGACGGCGGCGGGCCTGGTCTTCGTGCCGCTGGCCGTACTGATCACCGGGACGAACCTGATCTCGCCGCGCGTGGCCGAACGCTTCGGCCGCCGCCCGGTCGTCGTCATCGGCCAACTCGTGCTGGCGCTCGCCATGTTCGCCCTCCTGCCGCTGACCGCGCACACGCCGATGTGGCTGCTCCTGCTGCTCCTCGTCCCGACCGGGCTCGGCGGGGCGTTCGCGATCCCCGCGGTGACGGCGATGCTGATGGACGCGGTTCCGGGCCCGCGCGTGGGCACGGCCTCCGGCCTCCTCAACGCGCTGCGCCAGACCGGCGGGGCGCTGGCGGTGGCCCTCTTCGGCACGTTGCTCGCGGGGTCGGGGGAGGGCACGTTCTCCCTGGCCGGGATGCGGGTGAGCCTGGTGGTTGCGGGCACCCTCCTGGCCGCGACGGCAACGCTGAGCGCGGCGCTGCTGCGCACATCAAGCCCCGCCGGCGATTGAGGCGCGGGGTCCGGGGCAGCGCCCCGTGGCGTCAACCACGGTCGACCGCAACAGAACCACGGGCGTACCGCCCCGGCGGCACCCCCACCACCCGCTTGAAGCACCGCGTCAAATGTGACTGGTCATAGAACCCACACGCCTCCGCCACACCGGCAGGTGCTTGCCCACCCAGCAACAACCCCCGCGCCCGATCCACCCGCCGCGCCATCAAGTACTGATGCGGAGCAATCCCGTACGCCGCCCCGAACGACCGCACCAGATGCGCCGGATGCGCATGCACAAGCCCCGCCGCCTCCCTCAGGTCGACCCCCTCCACCACCCGCGCATCGAGCAACTCCCGCAACGCAGCCGCCACCCGCCGATCCGGCACCGGCTTACGCACATCGGCCAGCGCCGGCCGCAACCGCTCCCGGAGCCGCTCCCCGACGAGCGCGAGCCGCCCCGCGGCCTCCAGCTCGTCCCCGCGGTGCGCGAGCGCACCGTGCAGCTGCCCGATCCGCCGCCGCAGCATCGGATCCACCAGGTCGGGCCGGTCCACGGCGGCCCCGATGAACGAAGAGTCGAGCGGCCCGTCGCCCGCCGCGTCCAGGTACAGCACCCGCTTCCGGAACCCCTCCGGCGTCGCGGCCTGCCCATTGTGCGGAACGTGCGGCGGCAGCAGCGAGACCGTGCCGAGCGGCGTCCCGTGCTCGTGCCGCTCCAGGTCGTAGCGGACCGCGCCCTCGTCGACGATGAGCAGCGTCCAGGTGTCGTGCACGTGCATCGGATAGACGTGCCGTGTGAAGTGGGCGTGGAAGACCTCCGTGACACCCGGCACACCGGGCCGCCACGCACTGATCTCCTCTCCGGAACCAGAACCGGGACCGCTGACCGCCATGCAAAAAACGTACAAGACCAGCAGGTAAGCCACCCGGCAGTCTCAACCCATGAGCACCGAGACCACCGCTACCGCCACGACCGCCCCCGCCTCCGTCCGCTTCGACACCAAGATCGCGGTGCTGCTCCGCGACGACCTGGAGACCTGGCAGCGCCTGAACGTCACGGCCTTCCTGGTCAGCGGCCTCGGCCCGCAGCTGCCCGAGGTGATCGGCGAACCCTACGAGGACGCGGACGGCACCCCGTACCTGCCGATGTTCCGCCAGCCGGTGCTGGTCTTCGAAGGCGGCAAGGACCTCCTGAAGACCGCCCACGAACGCGCCCTGCGCCGCGCCCTGCCCCGCGCCGTCTTCACGTCCGACCTGTTCGCCACCGGCCACGACGCCGACAACAGGGCGGCCGTACGCGCGGTGTCCGCCGCCGAGCTCGACCTGGTGGGCCTCGCGGTCTATGGCCCGCGTAACGCGGTCGACAAGGTTCTGAAGGGCGCCCGCATGCACCCGTGACTCGCAGCACCCGTGACTCGCAGCACCCGTGACCCGCATGCACCCGTGACCCGCATGCACCCGTGAGCCGGATCCGCGGTCCTGCGGCTACTTCTTGCGGTGGTTCAGAAGCTGCTCGCGCAGGACCGTGAGCTGGTGCGACGTCTCCACGGCGAGGCCCTCCTCCAGCGTCGTCATCGCCAGCAGCAGCGCGTCCGCCACCATCAGGGCCGTGAGCGCCTCCGTGGTGATTCCGGTGGGCGTGTGCGGGGCGGTGAGGACCGCGTCGACCCGGTCCCCGTACAGCTCGGCCAGCTCGTCCGTGACGAGGACGACCCGCGCGCCCACCGCCCGCGCCCGGTCGATCAGCACCGTCAACTCGGGGAGATCGCGGCCCGGTTGGAAGATGACGACCGCGTCGCCCTTGCGCAGCCGCAGCAGATGGTCCGCGAGGGCGAACCCCGTCGCCCCGACGTACTGCGCCCTGCGCCCGACCCTGCCGAGTGCCAACGCCAGGTGTCGCGCGGCGAGTTCGGACGCCGCGACCCCGTAGCAGTGGATCTCGCCGGCCTCGGCCAGAGCCGCCACGGCGTCCCGCAGCGCCTCGCCCGGCGTCAGCCGCCGGGCGTGCTCGATGCGCTCGGCGGCCTCGTCGAACACCTCGCCCCAGATGGCGTCCAGATCGCGGCCGACATGGTCGATGCGCTGCTTGAGCCGCACCTCGGGCGCCACCGCGGACGTGAGGTCCGAGGCCAGCTCCCGCTTGAGCGCGGGCAGCCCCGCGTACCCGAGGCGTTGCAGCGTGCGCACCACGCTCGCGTTGCTGGTGCCGCTCGCCGCCCCCAGTTCCTGCGCGGACGCGAACAGCAGGGACTCGGCCGGCGCGCTCACCAGGTACTGGGCCACCGCCCGCTCGGACGCGGACAGCTCGTCCCAGTGCTCGCGCACGGCGCCGCGCAGCCGAGCGGCCCCATCGGTAATTTTCATTACAGCTATTGACTCTCGTGTGACGGCCGTTACTCTCCTGGACAACGCATTCCAAGTGGAGAGCATCTCGTAATCGACGTTACACCGCGGTTTCGGGAACGGACCCTCACGGGCCCTCTCCGTGGCAAGGAGAACCATGGCATCCCGGACCCTCCCGGTCATCGACATCAGCGGCACCCCCCTGGCCCGCGGCCGGCAGTACGGCGAGGCCGTGCGTCCCCAACTGCACGCCGCCATCGGCTACTACGAGCAGGCCTTCGGCCAGTCCGCGGGCCTGACCTGGGACCGGGTCACCGCACGCGCGGCCCGCTGGCTGGAGCCGGTGCGCGCCTACGCCCCCGAACTCCTCGAAGAGATGCGGGGGATCGCCGACGGGGCGGGCGTCGACGTCCTGGACGTCCTCGCGCTCAACGCCCGCGGCGAGGTCATCTACGACCGCTCCTTCAAGGACATGGCCGCCGAGAAGGAGGAGGACCCCGCCGAAGAGGCTCCCGATGGCTGCACCTCCTTCGCCGCCTTCGGCGAGGCCAGCGGAGACGGCCACGTATGGGCGGGCCAGAACTGGGACTGGCGGGCCGGCGTCGCCGACACCGTCGTCATGATCCGGATCGTCCAGCCGCCCAAGCCCACCGTGATCATGCAGGTGGAGGCGGGCCAGATCGGCCGCCAGGGCGCCAACTCCGCCGGAATCGCCCTCAACGCCAACGGCCTCGGCGGCCGGTTCAGCGAGGCGATCGGCCTCCCGCAGACCGTCATCCGCCGCAGCGTCCTCGACACCCACACCGTCACCGACGCCCTCGACGTCCTGTGCCGCACCCGCGCCCACATCGCCAGCAACGCCCTGCTGACCTGCCGGGAGGGCTTCGCCGTCGACCTGGAGACGACGCCCGCGGGCATCGGCTGGCTGAACCCGACGAACGGCCTGCTCGTGCACGGCAACCACTACCAGGCCGGCGTCCCCGCGGCCCTCGCCGCCGACTACCGCCCGATGTCCTCCGACTCCCTGGTCCGCGTCCCGCGCGCCGAGCAGGGCCTCGCCGCGCTGCGGGAGTCCGGCGGCCCCGACGAGTCCCGCAAGCTCATCAAGCAGGCGATGTCGGACCACCTGGGCCTGCCCGAGTCCCTGTGCACCCACCCCGACGTCCGCAAGCCGGAGGTCAAGCACTGGATGACGCTCGTCTCGTCCTGCGTCGACCTGACCAGCGGCGACTACCACGTCACCGCCGGCACCCCCTGCGACCGCGACTACCAGCACCTGCCCTGGAACCTCTACGACGGCCCGTACGGAGACGCCCGATGAGACGCCTGATGGCGACGAAGCCCCGAAGAGTGCCGGCCGCGGCCCTGCTCGCCACGGTCACCCTCCTCGTCACCACCGCCTGCGCGGGCGCCGACCGCCCCGAGGGGGAGGGCGGCGGCACCCCGGCCGCCGACCTGAAGCTGGACGCCACCACTCCCGCCGCCAACGGCCCAGTGAAGAAGGCGAATTGGCTCCTTGAGGACGAGCCGGACTCCCTCGACCTGGATGCGCAGGGCGGCAGCGCGGGCCGCGTAGTCCTCACCAACGTATGCGAGCGCCTCTACCAGCTCCAGCCGGACATGACGACGAAGCCGCAGCTCGCCGAGAAGGCCGAAACGTCCGACGGTGGACGGAAGTTGACCTTCACCGTCCGCGACGGCGTCACGTTCCACGACGGCAAGAAGCTGACCGCCGACGACGTGCTGTGGTCGCTGAAGCGGCACGCCTCCAAGGACATGGAACAGTCCGACGAGTTCGAGAACGTCACCTCGATGAAGAAGACGGCCGCCGACCGCGTCACCGTCACCTTCAAGGCGCCCGACGCCATGTTCCTCAAGGCCATGGCGGGCGACGCGGGCATCGTCTGGAACAGGGCCCAAGTCGACAAGGCGGGCAAGGAGTTCGGCACGCCCGGACATCCGGACGCCTGCTCGGGACCGTACGAACTCGCCCGCTGGAAGTCCGGCGACTCGATCACCCTGCGCGCCTACGACGACTACTGGGGCAAGAAGCCGCTCACCCACGAGGTCGTCTTCCGCTGGGCCTCCGACAGCGCGCTGGTCAACGCGCTCAAGACGGGCGCGGCCGACGGCGCGTACGCGGAGTCCCCGAACACGGCGGCGGCGCTGCGCGCGGACAAGGACCTCAAGCAGTACTACGGCCCCTCCACCGCCTCGCTCGCCCTCATCCCCACCGACCGCGGCGGCCTCACCGACCCGAAGATCCGCCGCGCCCTCTCGCTCTCCCTCGACCGCACGGGCATCGCCGACTCCGGCTACGGCGGCCTCGTGCAGCCATGGGCGTCACCGGTCGGCTCGGGCGCCTGGGGCTACGAGAAGGACGAATTCGCCGCCGCGCAGAAGAAGTTGAAACACCTCGCCCCCGCCTCGCCCACCGCGTCCGACCTCGCCCGCGCCAAGAAGCTCGTCAAGGAGGCGGGCGCCCCCACCGCCCCCGTCGTCATCGGCACCGACGCGAGCCAGGGCCGCACCGTCATCGCGAACGCGACCCGCGCCGCCCTCCAGCGCGTCGGCATCCGCGCGGAGATCAAGACCGTGCCGACCGCCCAGTTCGAGGAGTTCTACAGCGACCCGACGGCCCGCGCCGACATCGACGTACTCGTGGGCGACTGGTACATCTCCAAGGCCGACCCCATGGGCTTCTACGACAACGGGCTCTCCGGCTCCTCGAACAACTGGGTCGGATTCAAGGACGCCGCGTACGACCGGCAGGTGAAGCAGGCACTCTCCACCCTCGACGACGCCGCCCGCGCGAAGCTCGCCATCACCGTCCAGCGCACCTTCGTCGAGTCCGCGGTGTGGATCCCGGTGGCCCAGGTGCCCACGATCCTCGTCCTGGACAAGAAGCTGACCGGGCCGACGGCCTCGCAGGCCTACCTCTACTACCCGTGGGCCGCCGAACTCGGCGCGAGGAAGGGGAAGTAGTGGCAGCCATCAAAGTACTTCCGCTGCGCGCGGTGGCGCTCCTCTCGCGTCGCCTCGCCGGTCTGGTCGCGACCCTCGTCGCCGCCTCGTTCGTCATCTTCGCCGCCGTGTACGCGGCGCCCGGCGACCCCGCGGTCTTCCTCGCGGGCGGCCGCGACAAGCTGACACCCGAACGGCTCGCGCAGGTCCGCGCGCAGTACCACCTCGACGAACCGCTCGTCGTGCAGTACGGCCGCTGGCTGTGGGACACCGTCCACCTCGACCTCGGCCGCTCCTTCAAGTACGGCGACCAGGTCGCGGACCTCATCTCCTCCCGGCTCGCCACCACGCTCGAACTCGTCGCCTACGCAACGGTGTTGTACGTGATCCTCGGGGTCGGCGCCGGGATCCTCGCGTCGGTGCGGCGCTCGACGTGGGTCGACTCGGCGGTGGTCGGCGGCACGACGCTCGCCGCCTCCGTCCCCTCGTTCGTCGCCGCGATCGCGCTGGTCTCGCTGTTCGGCGTGCAGCTCGGCTGGTTCCCGGTGACCGGCTCGGGCTCGGGCCTCGCGGGCACCCTGCACCACCTGACGCTGCCCGCCGTCTCGCTGGCCCTCGGCGCGCTCGCCATCATCAGCCGCGTCACCCGGCAGGCCATGGCGGACGCCGCCGCGTCCGACCACGTCGAGGCGGCCCGCGCCTCCGGCGTCCCGGAACGCGAGATCGTCCGCCGGCACGTCCTGCGCAACGCGCTGGGCCCCATCGTCACCATGTGTGGACTCGTCATGGCGGGCATGCTCGCCGGCACGGTCGTCGTCGAGACGGCGTTCGGCATCAGCGGCATCGGCTCCCTGCTCGTCAACGCGATCAACACCCACGACTTCCCGGTGGCGCAGGCCGTCCTGCTCCTCATGGTCACCGGATACGTGGTCGTGACGACGCTCGTCGACCTCGTGCACCCCCTCCTGGACCCGAGAGTGAAGGAGGCCCACGCATGACGGCGGCCCTCAGCCTGACCCCGGTCGGGACCACCCGGCGCCCGCTCGGCGTCACCCTCGCCGGGGCGGTGCTCGCGCTCGTGGTGCTCGCGGCGCTCGCCGCGCCCCTGCTCGCGCCCTACGCACCCGACGCCATCGACCTCTCCGCCTCCCTCGTCGGCACCGGTTCCGAGCACCTCCTCGGCACCGACTCCTCCGGTCAGGACCTGCTGTCCCGCGTCCTGTACGGCGCCCGGTCCAGCCTCGTCGCACCGGTCGCGCTGCTCGCGGTGGCCGCGGCGCTCGGCGTCACGCTCGGAGTGCTCGCCGCCTGGCGCGGCGGCTGGGTGGACACGCTGGTCTCCCGGCTCACGGACGTGATGTACGCCTTCCCCGGCCTGCTCTTCACGGTCCTGATCATCGCGGTGTTCGGCGCGGGCATGACGACGTCGGTCCTCGCGCTCGGCCTCGCCTTCACTCCGACCATCGCCAAGTACACGCGCTCTCTGGCCCTTTCGGAGGCCCGCAAGCCGTACGTCGACGCGTACCGGGTCCAGGGCATGGGCGGCGCCCGGATCTGCGCGCTGCACCTCGTCCCGAACCTGGGCCGGTCGATCCTCGGCTACCTGGTCGTCCTCTTCGGCGAGGCCCTGATGTCCCTCGCGACCCTCTCCTACCTGGGCTTCGGAGCCCAACCGCCGTCCTCCGACTGGGGCTTGATGGTCCAGGAGGGCCAGGCCGCGATCGTCCAGGGCGCACTCCTGCCCGCCCTCGTGCCCGGCACGGCCATCGCCCTGGTCGTCGTCTCCTTCAACGTCGTCGGGGTATGGGCGGCCGACCGCCTCGGAAAGCAGTCCTGATGACTACGACCATGAAGACGCTTCTCTCGATCGAGGACCTCACCGTCACGGTCCCCGGCGCCGCCCGCCCCCTCCTCGATTCCGTCTCCCTGAACGTCGCCGAGGGCGAAGTCGTCGGCCTGGTAGGGGAGTCGGGCTCCGGCAAGTCGACGACGGCGAAGGCGGCGCTCGGCCTGCTGCCGGACGGCGCCACGACCACGGGAACGGTCCGGGTCGAAGGCTCGGACGTCCTGGCCCTGCGCGGCGAGGAGTTGCGGAAGCACAGGTCGGAGACGGCCGCGATGATCCACCAGGACCCGCGCGCCGCCCTCAACCCCGTCCGCCGCATCGGCGACTTCCTGACGGAACGAGGGGCGACGAAGGCGGAGGCGCTCGACCTGCTCGCCGCGGTCGGCCTGCCCGACCCCGCCCGGCACGTGCGCCAGCGCCCGCACGAACTCTCCGGCGGAATGCTCCAACGTGTCGTCATCGCGGGGGCGTTGGCGGCCCGCCCGCGGCTCCTCCTCGCGGACGAGGCGACCAGTGCGCTCGACGTCACGACCCAGGCGGAGATCCTCACGCAGCTCCGCGAGGCCCGGGAGTCCCGGGGCGCCGGCCTCCTCTTCATCACACACGACCTGCACCTGGCGGCGGCCTACTGCGACCGGGTCCACGTCATGTACGCGGGCCGCGTGGTCGAACACCGTACGGCGGACGCGCTGTTCACGGCTCCGGCCCACCCGTACACCCGCGGCCTCCTGGCCTGCTCCCCAACGCTGGGCGAGTCCCGCCCCCTTGCCCCGATCCCGGGCAAGCCGCCGTCCCTCTCGGACACGTTCGGGGGGTGTCCGTTCGTGGACCGCTGTCCGGACGCGGATGCCGAGTGCGCCAACTGGCACCCGGAACCAAGCCCTTTGCCGGACGGCGGAACCGTCACATGCCGCCGCACCGCCCCCACGCCCCGGGGCTCCGCCCCGGACCCCGCTGCTCAATCGCCGCAGGGGCTTAAAGACGCGCCTCAAACGCCGGCGGGGCTTGATTCGCCTCAATCGCCGGCGGGGCTCCAAATGGAGCCCCTGCGGCGATTGAGCAGGCCCGTCCGGCAGGACTTTCGGGAAGGGGCGGGGTGGGGGAGACAGCCCACGGCGCCGCGCGACGAGACGAACGGGGAAGGCCCCAAGTGACCACGCAACCACCACTCCTGGACGTCACGGACCTCCGTAAGACCTACGGCACCCACACCGCCGCCGAAGCGATCAGCTTCACCCTCACCCCCGGCGGCGCCCTGGGGATCGTCGGGGAATCCGGCTCCGGCAAGACCACCGTCGCCCGCATGCTCGTCGGCCTCGTCCCCCCGGACCACGGCACGATCAAGGTCGACGGCACCCCAAGGCCCGCCAAACCCCCTCGCGGCAAGACCCCCCGCCTGGCCAGAGCCCGCCAGATCCAAATGGTGTTCCAGGACCCCTACGTATCGCTCGACCCCCGCCTCACGGCGGACGAGTGCCTGCGCTCCGCCCTGCGCCTGCACGGCCGCGACGAATCCACCGCATCCGCCCTCCTCGACCAGGTGGGCCTCGGCGCGCGCGAGGCCACCGCCCGCCCCCGCCACCTCTCCGGCGGCCAGCGCCAACGCCTGGCCATCGCCCGCGCACTCGCCGTCGACCCCCAAGTGCTGGTCCTCGACGAGGCGGTCGCCGCGCTCGACGTCTCCATCCAGGCGCAGATCCTGCGGCTCCTCGACGAGATCCGCCGGGACACCGGAGTGGCCCTGGTCTTCGTCAGCCACGACCTGGCGGTCGTCCAGCACGTCACGGACGAGGTGCTGGTGATGCGGCGGGGCAGAGTGGTCGAACGGGGGCCCACGCACCGCGTATTGAGCGAGCCCACCGACCCGTATACCCGGCTGCTGCTCGCCTCGGTGCCGGGCCGGGGCTGGGACCCGGCGGACGCGGTCGCGGCCCGGGCCGCACTCACGTAGCCGCCCGTCCGAAAAAGGCAGGAGCCCCGCTGCCGTGAGGCGCGGGGCTCCTTGGGTACTGCGCTAGGTTCCGGATCAGATCACGGCAACTACCGTGCGATCGCGAAGGATCAGACGGGGGTGACGTTCTCCGCCTGCGGACCCTTCGGGCCCTGCGTGACGTCGAAGTTCACGGCCTGGTTCTCCTCAAGGGAGCGGAAGCCGCTCGCATTGATCGCGGAGTAGTGGACGAAGACGTCCGGGCCGCCGCCTTCCTGGGCGATGAAGCCAAAGCCCTTTTCAGCGTTGAACCACTTCACGGTTCCGGTAGCCATAAGCCCTCCTATGGGCCAAAGGGTTGCCCTGTTCCAGAACCTGCAAATGCACTTGCGAACAATGCAAAAGTCTGAAAATGACGAGAGCCCGCGGTCACATGCTCCGCAGGCTCTGTACTGCAAGGGAAACCAAACTGCAACTTGCGATGGAGCCTAGCACGCAGGCAGCCGAAAGCAATAGAGGCCAAGATCACTTCACTCGCAGGTTTGACGGGGTCTCCGTGGGGGTTGACCGCGATGCCGTACCCGACCCGGACCCCGCACCGTACCGCATGGGGTTTAGTCTCGCGATGTGGACAATTCTCCCGAGACCCTGAAGGCCGCGCGGCGCACTCGTCCGCGAGTGGGCCACATCCAGTTCCTGAACTGCATGCCTCTGTACTGGGGGCTTGCCAGGACGGGCTCGCTCCTGGACTTCGAGCTGACGAAGGACACGCCGGAGAAGCTGAGCGAGCAGCTGGTGAACGGTGACCTCGACATCGGTCCCATCACCCTCGTCGAGTTCCTCAAGGCGGCCGACGACCTCGTCGCGTTCCCCAATCTCGCCGTGGGTTGCGACGGCCCCGTGATGTCCTGCGTGATCGTCTCGCAGGTCCCCCTCGACCAGCTCGACGGCCGGCGCGTGGCCCTCGGGTCCACCTCTCGTACGTCGGTCAGGCTCGCGCAGCTGCTGCTGGCCGAGCGCTTCGGCGTACAGCCCGACTACTACACGTGCCCGCCTGACCTGGGGCTGATGATGCAGGACGCGGAGGCGGCCGTGCTCATCGGGGACGCGGCGCTGCGGGCCAATCTGCACGACGCCCCGCGGCTCGGCCTCCAGGTGCACGACCTGGGTGCGCTGTGGAAGGAGTGGACGGGGCTGCCGTTCGTCTTCGCGGTGTGGGCGGCACGCAAGGAGTACGTGGAGCGCGAACCGGAGATCACCCAGAAGGTGCACGAGGCGTTCCTGGCCTCCCGCGACGTCTCCCTGGAGGAGGTCACCAAGGTCGCCGAGCAGGCGGCGCGCTGGGAGGTCTTCGACGAGAAGATCCTCGAGGAGTACTTCACGACGCTCGACTTCCGCTTCGGTCCCGCACAACTGGAAGGCGTCACGGAGTTCGCGCGACGGGTCGGACCGACGACGGGGTTTCCCGCGGATGTCCGGGTCGATCTGCTGATGTCGTGAATTCTTCCTGAGTGCGCTTGTGGGCCGGCGTTCTCCGGCGCGGGATTCCTGGAACGTTGTACGGGAATTCTGCGCCGGTGGGTGAATTCGGTATGAATTCACGGTGATCCACCCGGTCTTCCCGATGTGTTCCCGATGCGTCCCGGATGTGTTCCGGGGCTTTCGAGAGGCGTGTGCGCGGACGAGGCGCGGGGCTACGCTGCTGGTGCGTGCGTGCACATTGGGGGAGGTCCGCATCATGCAGCCGCTTCAGACCGGCGAACCCACGGCGGTGGGGCCCTACCGCTTGCTCGGCAGGATCGGTTCGGGCGGCATGGGCCGGGTGTATCTGGGCCGCAGCGCCGGAGGGCGCACCGTCGCCGTGAAGATCGTGCACCCGCACTTCGCGCTCGACGACGAGTTCCGGGCCCGCTTCAAGCGTGAGGTGCAGGCGGCCCGCCGGGTGGGCGGTGCCTGGACGGCGCCGGTGCTCGACGCCGACCCGGACGCCGAGGTGCCGTGGGTGGCGACGGGATACGTCGCGGGCCCCTCGCTCACCGAGGCCGCGGGCCGGGGCGCGGGCCTGCCCGACCATTCGGTACGGGTTCTGGGCGCCGGCCTCGCCGAGGCGCTCGCGGCCGTGCACGGCCTGGGGCTCGTGCACCGCGACGTGAAGCCGTCGAACGTGCTGCTGACCCTGGACGGGCCGCGGCTCATCGACTTCGGCATCGCCCGCGCCACCGACGGCACGGCCTCGCTCACCTCCACCGGCGTCTCCATCGGCTCGCCCGGCTACATGTCGCCCGAGCAGATCCTCGGCAAGGGCGTCACGGGCGCCGCGGACGTCTTCTCGCTCGGTGCCGTCCTCGTGTACGCGGCCATGGGGTCGTCCCCCTTTCCCGGTGACTCGTCGGCCGCGCTGCTCTACAAGGTCGTCCACGAGCAGCCCGAACTGGGCTCGCTGACCGGCGAATTGCGCGAGGTCGCCGCGGCCTGCCTCGCGAAGGATCCGGCCGCGCGCCCCACTCCCGAGGAGGTCGCCCGGCGCCTCGCCCCGGACGGCGCCGCGCGTCTCGTGCAGGCGGGGTGGCTGCCGGGGCCGATGGTGGAGGAGGTCTCGCGCGGCGCGGTGCGGCTCCTGGACCTGGAGGGCGCCCCCGCCGACGTCCCGCACTCGGGGCCTGTCGGCTTCAATGCCCCTGCCGTGACCGGGAGTTCGGAGCCGGCCGGCGTCTTCGGGCCACCGGACCCCGCGTACGCGCGCGTGCCCACGCCTCGTACGGAGGGGTCACCCACCGAGTCGAAGCAGGACGCCGTACCGGGGCGCCTGTCGATGTCCGTGACGGCGAGCTCGACCCCCGGCGAGTCGAACGGGCGGGGCCGCAGGGTGAGTTGTTCGGTGGCGCTCGCCGTGGCGGGCGCGTTCGCGGCGGTGACGGTGGGCGGCGTGGTCCTGTTCACCATGCTGCCGAGCGAAGGCGGCGGCGACCAGAGCGGCGCGAGCGACGCCCGGCCCACTCCGTCCGCCGCGTCCAGGGCGCCGGGCGTACCGCAGTTCTACGTAGGGGCGTGGGACGGGCCCGCGAAGCAGGCGGGGGTCTCTTTCGGGACGTTCCGCGTCGACCTGAAGCAGGCCAGGGCCGGCCAGCGGGTCGGCAAGGTGACGTCGACGGATCCGCTGGGCATCCAGTGCGTCGACGTACTGACCTTGAAGTCCGCCGACGGCAAGGCGCTCGTGGCCGCGGGGAAGGCCGCGCCCGGCAACCCGGGCACCTGCGCGAGCGGCACGCACACCGTGCGCCTCACCCGGGACGGCACGTCCCTCAAGTACACCTCGCAGTATCCGGCCGCCGGCAACCCGACGGCGGACCTCGACCGGGTCAAGGGCGGCTGAGGTCCGGTGCGGGGGGACATGGTGCGGGGCGGCGCGCTGATCGCCGTCGAGGCCGGTGCGCCGGTCGTGCTGGTCGCGCTCGCCGCCCTGTGGGGCGCGGCCTGCGGGCTGCTGCTGCCGCGGCCCGCGTACCGGCTGTCCGTCGAGCCGGGGGAGCCGTGGCGGCCGGGGCGCGGCTGGGTGGGGGCCGGGCCCGGTTCCGTCCGGCTGGCCCTGATCACCGGCGCGGCCTGCGCGCTGCTCGCCGCCACCACCGACACCCGGCCGGAGCTCGGCGCCTGGCTGCTGCTCGCGCCGCTCGGCGTGCTCCTGGCCACCGTCGACTTCGCGGTGCACCGGCTGCCGGACGTGCTCACGCTGCCGCTCGCCGGGCTCACCGTGCTCGCGCTCGGCGGGGCCGCGCTGCTGCCGGAGGCCGGCGGGGCGTGGAGCGGCGCACTGTGGGGCGCGCTCGGTCTCGGCGGCGGCTACCTGCTGCTTCTGCTCGCCTACCCGAAGGGGATGGGCTTCGGGGACGTGAAGCTGGCGGTCGGGCTCGGCGCGGCGCTCGGCTGGTACGGGTGGGGTGTGCTGTTCCTGGGCGCCTTCGCGGGCGTGCTGTTCAACGGTCTGTACGCGCTGGTCCTGG
Source organism: Streptomyces sp. NPDC002754 (assembly GCF_053592315.1). NCBI lineage: Bacteria > Bacillati > Actinomycetota > Actinomycetes > Kitasatosporales > Streptomycetaceae > Streptomyces > Streptomyces sp. NPDC002754. The sequence goes on along the minus strand of NZ_JBSFVM010000020.1, from coordinate 25,620 downwards.
TGGTCGCGCGGCGGGCCGGGCGCGGGACCGAGATCCCGTTCGGCCCCTTCATGATTCTGGGCGCCCTCGCGGGGGTTCTGCTGGGCGGTCTGGGCGCCTGACGTACGCTGAGATTTCAGCTCAGACTCGTCGAGATTCCAGCTCGAACTCGGCAGATTCCTCCGAAAGGGGCTCGTCCGGTGACCGAGAAGGCCGCGCTGCCGTCCATGATGGCCATCCTCGACCGCGCCGCCGACGGTGGGCGGATCACCCCCGAGGAGGCCGTCACCCTCTACCGTGACGCCCCGCTGCACGCGCTCGGCGCCGCCGCGGACGCGATCCGCCGCCGCAAGTACGCGGGCATCGAGCACATCGCGACGTACATCATCGAGCGGAACATCAACTACACGAACGTGTGCGTCACGGCGTGCAAGTTCTGCGCCTTCTACGCGGCCCCCAAGGACACCAAGAAGGGCTGGTCGCGCGACCTCGACGACATCCTGCGGCGCTGCCAGGAGACCGTCGAGCTCGGCGGCACGCAGATCATGTTCCAGGGCGGGCACCACCCGGACTACGGCGTCGAGTACTACGAGGAGCACTTCTCCGCCATCAAGAAGGCGTACCCGCAGCTGGTCATCCACAGCCTGGGGGCCTCGGAGATCGAGCACATGGCGCGGATCTCCAAGGTGTCGGCCGAGGAAGCCATCCAGCGCATCCACACCGCCGGTCTCGACTCCTTCGCCGGCGCCGGCGCCGAGCTGCTCCCCGCGCGCCCCCGCAAGGCGATCGCTCCTCTCAAGGAGTCCGGCGAGCGCTGGCTGGAGATCATGGAGATCGCCCACAACCTGGGCGTCGAGTCGACGTCGACGATGCTGATGGGCACCGGCGAGACCAACGCCGAGCGCATCGAGCACCTGAGCATGATCCGCGACGTACAGGACCGCACGGGCGGCTTCCGTGCCTTTATCCCGTACACGTACCAGCCGGAGAACAACCACCTGAAGGGCCGCACGCAGGCGACGCTCTTCGAGTACCTGCGGATGATCGCGATCGCCCGGATCTTCCTGGACAACGTCCAGCACATCCAGGGCTCCTGGCTGACGACGGGCAAGGAGGTCGGCCAGCTGTCCCTGCACTACGGCGCCGACGACCTCGGCTCGATCATGCTGGAGGAGAACGTGGTCTCGTCGGCCGGTGCCAAGCACCGCTCCAACCGCATGGAGATCATCGAGCTGATCCGCAAGGCGGGCCGCGTCCCGGCGCAGCGCGCCACGACGTACGAGCACCTCGTCGTGCACGACGACCCGGCGAACGACCCGGTCGACGACCGCGTCAGCTCGCACATCTCGTCGACGGCGATCGACGGCGGGACGGCTCACCCCGAGCTGAAGCTCGTCTCCACCAACTGAGCGCGTCTTGGCGACACTTCACGTCACCGAGGCCGACGGGGCGGCCGCTCTCGTCGAGGGCGAGACCATCAGAGCACTCGGCTCGTACGAGGAGCTGACCGAAGCCCACCCGTCGGCGCGGGTGCGGCGCTGGCCCGGCATCCTCACGCCGGGACTCCTCAACCCGTACGGTCCCGAGATCCTCGAGCACACGTACCACCCGGATCCGCGCGAGGCGGACACCTACGGGACGGTGCCGATCGGCGGGGAGCGGGCGCGGGAGATCTTCCGCGCGGACCCGTCCCGCCTCGGCGCGAGCGCCCGGCGGGGCGTGCAGCGGCTGTTCGCGCACGGGACGGTGGCCCTGGCGGGCGAACTGCGCGCCAAGCCGGTCCTTGAGGTGGCGCAGCGGTCGGGGCTCGTGTTCGGTGGGCGGCCGGAGGGGCTGCGGGGGCCCGTGTCCCTGTCCCCGAAGCCGATGGTGCTGTTGCCGGGTCTGGTGGTGGGCGGCCCGGCCCGCTTCGCGGTCTTCGACGTGGCGGACCGCGCCGAACTGGTGGCCAAGGGGGCGGCCACGTGTGTGGCGACGGTGGTCGGCGGGCGGTTGGTGTACCGGGCTCGCTGATCATTGGAGCCCCTGCGGCGATTGAGCAGGCCCGTCCGGCAGGACTTTCGGGAGGCGGCACCCGGCCCACCGGCCATGGGCTGCCACAATGGCCGGGTGACCCGTGCATCCCTGGACAAGCAGCCCCACGAAGTCGCCTCGATGTTCGACGACGTGGCGGAGAAGTACGACCTCACCAACGACGTGCTGTCCCTGGGACAGACCCGGCTGTGGCGCAAGGAGGTCGCCAAGGCCGTCGCCGCACGCCCCGCGCAGAAGGTCCTCGACCTCGCGGCCGGCACCGCCACCTCCTCGCAGCCCTTCGTGCAGGCCGGCGCGTACGTCGTGCCCTGCGACTTCTCCCTCGGCATGCTGCGCGTGGGCAAGCAGCGCCACCCGTGGATGCCGTTCACGGCGGGCGACGGCACGAAACTGCCGTTCAAGGACGACACGTTCGACGCCGTGACCATCTCCTTCGGGTTGCGCAACATCCAGGAGACCGAGGTCGCGCTGAGCGAGCTGCACCGCGTCACCAAGCCGGGCGGCCGCGTCGTCATCTGCGAGTTCAGCCACCCGACGTGGGCCCCCTTCCGCACCGTCTACACCGAGTACCTGATGCGCGCCCTGCCTCCGGTCGCGCGCGCGGTGTCCTCGAACCCGGACGCGTACGTCTACCTCGCCGAGTCCATCCGCGCCTGGCCCACGCAGCCCGAACTCGCCGCGCTGATGCAGAACGTCGGCTGGCAGCAGGTGGCCTGGCGGGACCTCACCGGCGGCATCGTCACGCTGCACCGGGGCTACAAGAAGGCCTGACCCGGGCTCACGGGCACGCCGGCTGCACGGGCACGGACCGCCTCACGGGCACCGGCTGAACGACCCGGTGCGTGTGGGCGGCTCGTCCGGTTCGCCGAGCTCCCTGCGCATGCCGCCACCCCGCGGCCCCGGCGCCCGCGGCACGCGCACGCCCGCGCCGCCACCGCCCTCGCCCTCACCGAGGTCGAACCACACCGTGACGACGGCGTCCCGCGGCACCTCGACGCCGGGCAGCGGGTACTGGCGCACCACGTACTCCACCACCACCCGGTCGACGTCGTACCGGTCCGCCGCCACGATCAGCACGCCGTGCTCGCGCGCCGTCTGCCGCGCGTCGACCGCCATCAGGCCGACGAGCTTCGGCACCGGCACGTCCGGCGGCCCGGCATCCGGCATCTTGGGCGTCTTGGGTGTCTTCACCACAGATGTCACCCCCAGGAGGTACCGGAAGGGTAGCCCTCGGGGTGTGGGGTCCGGAAGGTCCGGTCAGCGCCCCGGCGGACCGGATCAGGGGCTCAGACGGAGGCAGTGCTCTGGAGGGACGGGTCGGAATTCCAGGCCGAGGCAGCGTCCCGCGAGCGGGGTCAGAGCTCCAGACGGAAGCAGTGCCCTTGCTTACCGGTCGGCGTCACGAACGTCTCGGCCAGTTCCATGCCGAGCCGCCGGGTCACCGCGATCGAGCGCTCGTTGCGGGCGTCCACCATCGCGACGACGCTGGGCAGACCCGCCGCCCGCACCTGATCCAGCGTCAGGCCCGCCGCCGCCGTCGCGTACCCCTGCCCCCAGTACGCGCGCCCGAGCCGCCAGCCGATCTCGATCTCGCCCACCGGACCCCAGGTGCCCGGCCAGGGCTGCGCGCCCGTGAACCCGATGACGTCTCCCGCGCCGTCGGTCATCGTCCACAGGCAGAAACCGTGCTCCGCCTCGTGTCTGCGCTGCCGCGCGGTCAGCTCCTCGTACACCGAGAGCTCCGCCGACGCGCCTCCGTGGAACTCCATGACCTCGGGGTGGTCGAACACCCTGTGCCAGGCGAGCGCGTCCTCATGGGTGGGGACGCGCAGATCCACGGCGGGCAGAACTCGACTCATGGGCTGGCCCTTCGGCTGAGTGGTCACGGTCGCTGAATAGACTGCCCATGTCCGTGCCGGACGGCACACTGTTTTCGAGCCTGGGGAGAACCCGCCGTGACCGAGCAGCCGAAGCCCTTGTCCGAGCACAGCGCGGACGTGATCGTCGTCGGGGCCGGACCTGCCGGTTCGACGACCGCCTACTACCTGGCCAAGGCCGGCCTCGACGTCCTGTTGCTGGAGAAGACCGCCTTCCCGCGCGAGAAGGTCTGCGGCGACGGCCTCACGCCGCGCGCCACCAAGCAGCTCGTCTCCATGGGGATCGACATCTCCGAGGAGGCCGGCTGGCTGCGCAACAAGGGCCTGCGCATCATCGGCGGCGGCGTCCGCCTCCAGCTCGACTGGCCCGACCTCGCCTCGTACCCGGACTACGGCCTGGTCCGCAAGCGCGACGACTTCGACGAGCAGCTCGCGCGGCAGGCCCAGAAGGGCGGCGCCCGCCTGTACGAGCGGTGCAATGTCGGCGCCCCGATCATCGACGAGCGCACGGGCCGCATCACGGGCGTGCACGCGAAGATGGGCGAGGAGAAGACCCCCGTCACGTTCCACGCCCCGCTGGTGGTCGCGGCCGACGGCAACTCCACGCGCCTGTCGCTCGCGATGGGCCTGCACCGCCGCGAGGACCGCCCCATGGGCGTCGCCGTCCGTACGTACTTCACGTCGCCGCGCCACGACGACGACTACCTGGAGTCCTGGCTGGAGCTGTGGGACCGGCGCGGCGCCGAGGACCGGCTGCTGCCCGGCTACGGCTGGATCTTCGGCATGGGCGACGGCACGTCCAACGTGGGCCTCGGCATCCTGAACTCCTCGAAGGCCTTCCGCGAGTTGGACTGGCGCGAGGTCCTGAAGGCCTGGTGCGCGTCGATGCCCGAGGACTGGGGGTACACCCCGGACAACATGACGATGCCGATCCGTGGCGCCGCCCTCCCCATGGCCTTCAACCGCCAGCCGCACTACACCAAGGGCCTGCTCCTGGTCGGTGACGCGGGCGGCCTGGTCAACCCGTTCAACGGCGAGGGCATCGCGTACGCCATGGAGTCCGGCCAGATCGCGGCCGACGTCATCGTGCAGGCCCACGCGCGTGCCACCGACTCCCAGCGTGAACTGGCCCTCCAGCGCTACCCGAAGGTCCTCAAGGACACCTACGGCGGCTACTACACGATGGGCCGCGCCTTCGTGAAGCTCATCGGCAACCCGAAGGTCATGAAGATCGCGACGCAGCGCGGTCTGACCCACCCGATGCTGATGAAGTTCACGCTGAAGATGCTGGCGAACCTGACGGACCCGACGGGCGGCGACGCGATGGACCGGGTCATCAACGGGCTGACCAAGGTCGCGCCGAAGTCCTGAGCGATGCCAGGGTGGACCCATGATTTTCATCGCCGTGAAGTTCACCGTCCGCCCCGAGCACGCCGACACGTGGCTGGAGAAGACCGCCGCGTTCACCGAGGCCACCCGAGCCGAGGAGGGCAACCTCTTCTACGACTGGTCGCGCAGCGTCGACGACCCGAACCAGTTCGTCATCCTGGAGGGCTTCCGCGACGCCGCCGCGGGCGCCGTGCACGTCAACTCCGACCACTTCAAGGCCGGCATGGAGACCATGGCTCCGCTCATCGCCGCCACCCCGGAGATCATCAACGCCGAGATCCCGAACGAGGGTTGGGGCGAGATGGGCGAGCTCTCCCCGCAGGCCTGAGCTGCGATTCCTCCGCAGCACTGTCCCGGTTTTTCCGGACAAACACCGAAGGCCGCCGCACCCCGTAGGGGGAGCGGCGGCCTTCGGCCGTGCACGTGGTGAAGCCCTCAAGGGGCCTCAGGCGGCTGTGTGCCGCCTTTGAGTACCGCAGGGCTCCCGGGGGACCCGGAAGGTCACGGAGCCTCGGAGAGGCTCAGAGAACGCGCACCGCGCCGGTCGGCTGGTCGTAGGAGAGCGGCTTCTCGACCACACCGGTGGAGGAGTTCTGCGCGCCGACGAAGTTGCCGCCGCCCACGTAGATCGCGACGTGGTAGGCGCTGCCGGCGCCGCCCCAGTAGAGGATGTCGCCGGCCTGCAGGTTGCCCAGGCCGACCTGGGTGCCCTGCGTCGACTGGTCCTGCGAGACGCGCGGCAGGTCGATTCCGGCCTGCTTGTACGCGGCCTGCACGAGACCCGAGCAGTCCCAGGAGCTGGAGCCCGTGCCACCGGACACGTAGGCGTCACCGATGTGCGCCTTGACGAACGACACGACAGCGGCGGCGGAGCCGCTGGCCGGGGCGGGGGCCTCCGAGGAGGCGGACGAGGTGGTCGCCTGCAGCGTGGTGCGCTCGCTGGAGCGGGAGGCGGCGGCCTTCTCGGCGGCCTCGCGCTTGGCGGCGGCCTCGGCCTTCGCCTTCGCTTCGGCCTTCTTCTTGGCCTCGGCCTTCTTCTCGGCGGCGACCTGGTCCTTCTTCGCCTGGTCCGCGGCCTTGTCGAAGGCGGCGTCGCGCTCGGCCTGGACCTGGTAGTTGGCCGCGGCCTGCTGGGTGGCGTCCGCGGACTGGGCGACCTGGGAGGAGAGGTCGGTCGTGAGCGTGGGCATCTCGATGGTCTGAGTGACGGGCTCGGCCGCGCTGGCCGAACCAGCCGCACCAGCGATCGCCAGGGTGCTGAGGACGCCACCGGTAACTCCGGCGCGCAGGGCCTTCTTCGAGGCGCTGTTGCGGGGCTTCCGGTGGCTGGGTATGTGAGCGGTGTGGGACATGAGACCAACCGGTATCAGGGCCTCCCCGATCCCTTCAAGAAACGTGTGGTGCGCCACAGTTGTGGAGCAGGGGGGTCGAAACCCGGGCCCGACAGGCTTTATTGACGCCGTAACGGTCAAAGCGGACAGCCCCTTGGGTGGCCCTGAGCATTGGTTTTCTGCAATACGCCCGAATTGCCCGACGCTTACCACCCGTTGAGGCAGTTGGCCAAGCCCGGTTTCTGACGGTGCGGTAGCCGCGTGACGCAGGTCACAAGTGGACCCCTAGGGGATGCGATGCACACGCGATGGACACAACTCGCGTCCACTTCCATTCACACCCCTCCCCCTCACGTGTGAACGGCGTCCACTATCAGCCAACCGCGTCCAGCACCAATTTGCTTGCGATCTCCACGTCTTGATAGTGGGCACGCCTCTCCGACCAGGGGTAACGCGTCAAGATGTCACCACTGGTGATCACTCAGGTGCTTCGCGTGTGAAGATCACTGCTCATCCGACTTCATGATCCTTCGTCAGGTGGTGGAGATCACAAAGTAGTTGGCGCACCCCGTGTCGCAGATCACAGAGTTGCAGGCATAGGATGCGGGGCAAGTTGGGCTTGTGACCCGCTTCACATGTAGGCGATCTTCGACTGTTCGCGGGACGTGGGGGGCGGGGGCGCGAGCTCATGCAACCGCCAGTCAGTGCCGACTGAGAGGAGCGAGGAGCGTGAACGCGTATGCGCCGATCCTCGTACTGGGAGCCCTCGGGGCAGGCTTTGCGATCTTCTCCGTGGTCATGGCCACGCTTATCGGTCCAAAGCGGTACAACCGGGCCAAGCTTGAAGCCTATGAGTGCGGGATCGAGCCGACCCCCACGCCGGCCGGTGGCGGGCGCTTCCCCATCAAGTACTACCTGACGGCGATGCTCTTCATCGTCTTCGACATCGAGATCGTCTTTCTCTACCCCTGGGCCGTCACCTTCGACGCCCTAGGGGTGTTCGGGCTCGTAGAGATGCTGCTCTTCGTGCTCACCGTCTTCGTCGCGTACGCGTACGTATGGCGGCGCGGCGGCCTGGAATGGGACTGAGCCCCGTATAGGGGAGACCAGGAGCCACAGACCAATGGGACTCGAAGAAAAGCTGCCGAGCGGATTCCTGCTGACCACCGTCGAGCAGGCCGCGGGCTGGGTGCGCAAGTCGTCCGTATTCCCTGCCACGTTCGGGCTCGCCTGTTGCGCCATCGAAATGATGACGACGGGCGCGGGCCGCTACGACCTGGCGCGGTTCGGGATGGAAGTCTTCCGGGGATCGCCCCGCCAGGCGGACCTGATGATCGTGGCCGGGCGGGTGAGCCAGAAGATGGCGCCCGTCCTGCGCCAGGTCTATGACCAGATGCCGAACCCCAAGTGGGTCATCTCCATGGGCGTCTGCGCATCGTCCGGCGGGATGTTCAACAACTACGCGATCGTGCAGGGCGTCGACCATGTCGTCCCGGTCGACATCTATCTGCCCGGCTGCCCGCCCCGGCCCGAGATGCTGATGGACGCGATCCTCAAGCTCCATCAGAAGATCCAGACCTCCAAGCTCGGCGTGAACGCCGAGGAGGCGGCCCGCGAGGCGGAGGAAGCGGCGCTCAAGGCGCTCCCGACGATCGAGATGAAGGGGCTGCTGCGGTGAGCGACGCGCACAGCGACAAGGGATCGAACGGGGTCAACCCCGAAAAGGACCTCAGCGCTTCCAACCTTCCAGGGCAGCGCGGCGACCAGGGCGAGGAGATCCGCGTCCAGCGCGGCATGTTCGGCGCCAACAACGGCGGTGACACCTCCGGCTACGGCGGCCTCGTCCGCCCGGTCCGGCTGCCCGGTGAATCCTCCCGCCCCTACGGCGGTTGGTTCGACGAGGTGGCGGACGAGCTGGAGGGCGCCCTGGAGGAGCAGGGCCTCGTCCCCGAGAACGCCATCGACAAGACGGTCGTCGACCGCGACGAGCTCACCTTCCACATCGAGCGCGAGCACCTGGTCCGCGTCGCCCGCACCCTGCGCGACGACCCGGCCCTGCGCTTCGAACTGTGCACGGGGGTCTCGGTGGTGCACTACCCGGAGGACAAGGGCCGCGAACTGCACGCCGTCTACCACCTGCGCTCGATCACCCACAACCGGCTGATCCGCCTCGAGGTCTCCGCGCCCGACGCGGACCCGCACGTGCCGTCGCTGGTCCCGGTGTATCCGACGAACGACTGGCACGAGCGCGAGGCGTACGACTTCTTCGGTCTCGTCTTCGACGGCCACCCCGCGCTGACGCGGATCATGATGCCGGACGACTGGCAGGGCTTCCCGCAGCGCAAGGACTATCCCCTCGGCGGCATCCCCGTCGAGTACAAGGGCGCCCAGATCCCGGCTCCGGACCAGCGGAGGTCGTACAGCTGATGTCTTCCACTCCTTCTGCTCCCTCTGCCTCCGCCTCCCCACGCGAGACCACCGAAGGCACCGTCTACACGGTCACCGGAGGTGACTGGGACGAGGTCGCCCAGGCGGCGGCCAAGTCCGACGACGAGCGCATCATCGTCAACATGGGGCCCCAACACCCCTCCACGCACGGGGTGCTGCGCCTGATCCTGGAGATCGACGGCGAGACCGTCACCGAGGCCCGCTGCGGCATCGGCTACCTCCACACCGGCATCGAGAAGAACCTCGAGTACCGCACGTGGACCCAGGGCACCACGTTCGTGACGCGCATGGACTACCTGACGCCGTTCTACAACGAGACGGCGTACTGCCTCGGCGTCGAGAAGCTCCTCGGTATCGAGGGCGAGATCCCGGACCGCGCCAGCATCATCCGCGTGCTCCTCATGGAGCTGAACCGGATGTCCTCGCACCTGGTGGCCATCGCCACCGGCGGCATGGAGCTCGGCGCGACCACGATCATGATCTACGGATTCCGCGATCGTGAACTCGTTCTCGACGTCTTCGAGTTGATCACCGGCCTGCGGATGAACCACGCGTTCGTCCGGCCCGGCGGACTCGCCCAGGACCTGCCACCCGGCGCGGTGGACCAGCTCCGCGAGTTCGTGAAGAAGATGAAGAAGAACCTTCCCGAGTACGACAAGCTCGCCACCGGGAACCCCATCTTCAAGGCCCGTATGCAGGACGTCGGCTACCTCGACCTCGCGGGCTGCATGGCCCTCGGCGCCACAGGTCCTGTGCTGCGATCCGCCGGCCTGCCGCACGACCTGCGCAAGGCGCAGCCGTACTGCGGCTACGAGAACTACGAATTCGACATCCCGACCGCCGACACCTGCGACTCCTACGGGCGCTTCCTGATCCGCCTGGAGGAGATGCGCCAGTCGCTGCGCATCGTCGAACAGTGCCTGGACCGGCTGGAGCCGGGTCCGGTCATGGTCGGCGACAAGAAGATCGCCTGGCCCGCCCAACTGGCCCTCGGACCGGACGGTCTCGGCAACTCGCTCGACCACATCAAGAACATCATGGGCACCTCCATGGAGGCCCTCATCCACCACTTCAAGCTGGTGACCGAGGGCTTCCGCGTCCCACCGGGACAGACGTACACGGCCGTGGAGTCGCCCAAGGGCGAACTGGGTGTGCACGCCGTGTCCGACGGCGGCACCCGCCCGTTCAGGGTCCACTTCCGCGACCCGTCCTTCACCAACCTTCAGGCCATGGCGGCGATGTGCGAGGGCGGCCAGGTCGCCGACGTCATCGTCGCCGTCGCGTCCATCGACCCCGTGATGGGAGGCGTCGACCGGTGACCACCAGTTCTTCGGAGCAGGGCGTGAGTCTGGGCATGCCACAACTGCCCGCGCCCGCGTACCCGGACGACGTCCGAACCCGCCTGGAGGCCGACGCGAAGGAGGTCATCTCCCGCTACCCCGGCTCCCGCTCGGCGCTGCTTCCGCTGCTGCACCTCGTGCAGTCGGAGGAGGGGCACGTCACGCGGACCGGAATGCAGTTCTGCGCGGACATGCTCGGCCTGACCACCGCCGAGGTCACGGCCGTCGCGACCTTCTACACGATGTACCGCAGGAAGCCGAGCGGCGACTACCAGGTGGGCGTCTGCACCAACACGTTGTGCGCCGTCATGGGTGGCGACGCCATCTTCGAGTCGCTCCAGGAGCACCTCGGCGTCGGCAACAACGGGACGACGGACGACGGTAAAATCACGCTGGAGCACATCGAGTGCAATGCCGCTTGTGATTTTGCTCCCGTGGTGATGGTCAACTGGGAGTTCTTCGACAACCAGACGCCCGACACCGCCAAGCAGCTCGTCGACGATCTGCGCGCGGGGTCGGAGGTGTCACCCACGCGCGGGGCTCCCTTGTGCACCTTCAAGGAGACCGCGCGCATCCTGGCCGGCTTCCCCGACGAGCGTGCCGGTGCCGTCGAGGCGGGTGGCAGCGCGGGGCCCGCCTCGCTGATCGGGCTCCGCCTGGCCAAGGGCGAGACGGAGCCCGCGCGCGTGGTCCACCCGCGCGCCGAGAACGTCGAGGGCGATCCGGCCCACGACCCTTCGCCCACCGAGCACTTGAGCTCGCACGACGCGCCGCAGGACACGTCGGCCTCCGACCCGCAGCACCCAGCGGGACCGACCGCCGAGGAGGGGGAGTGATGACCTTGGCAGCCGAGATCGAGAACAACGACACCAGCCCGGAGAAGCTGCTCTCTCCGGTCCTGTCGGCCTTCTGGGACCAGGACAAGTCCTGGTCTTTGGATGTGTACCGCCGGCACGAGGGATACGAGGGGCTGCGCAAGGCCCTCGCCATGGCACCGGACGACCTGATCGCGTATGTGAAGGACGCGGGGCTCCGCGGGCGTGGTGGCGCCGGATTCCCGACGGGGATGAAGTGGCAGTTCATCCCGCAGGGAGACGGCAAGCCGCACTATCTAGTTGTCAACGCCGACGAATCGGAGCCGGGGACCTGCAAGGACATCCCGCTCCTCTACGCCAATCCGCACAGCCTCATTGAGGGCATCGTGATCGCCTGTTACGCGATCCGTTCGGAGCACGCGTTCATCTACCTTCGGGGTGAAGTGGTCCCCGTACTGCGGCGCTTGCACGAGGCCGTGCGCGAGGCCTACGCCGCGGGGTATCTCGGGCAGAACATCCTCGGGTCCGGTCTCAACCTTGAACTCACCGTGCACGCCGGCGCGGGCGCGTACATCTGTGGTGAGGAGACCGCACTCCTGGACTCGCTCGAGGGCCGCCGTGGTCAGCCGCGACTCCGTCCCCCCTTCCCTGCCGTCGCGGGCCTCTACGCGTGCCCCACTGTGGTGAACAACGTCGAGTCCATCGCGTCGGTTCCCGCAATCATCAATCGGGGGAAGGACTGGTTCAAATCGATGGGGAGCGAGAAGTCACCCGGCTTCACGCTCTACTCGCTCAGCGGCCACGTCGTGAGCCCCGGCCAGTACGAGGCCCCGCTCGGCGTCACACTGCGTCAGCTGCTCGACATGAGCGGCGGCATGCGGCCGGGCCACCGCCTCAAGTTCTGGACCCCGGGCGGCAGTTCGACCCCGATGTTCACCGAGGAGCACCTCGATGTGCCCCTGGACTACGAGGGTGTCGGCGCCGCCGGATCGATGCTCGGCACCAAGGCGCTGCAGTGCTTCGACGAGACGACCTGCGTTGTGCGCGCGGTCACAAGGTGGACCGAGTTCTACGCCCACGAGTCCTGCGGCAAGTGCACGCCGTGCCGTGAAGGCACGTACTGGCTCGTGCAGTTGCTCCGAGACATCGAGGCCGGCAAGGGCACCATGTCCGACCTCGACAAGCTGAACGACATCGCCGACAACATCAACGGCAAGTCGTTCTGCGCCCTCGGCGACGGCGCCGCCTCGCCGATCTTCTCCTCGCTCAAGTACTTCCGCGAGGAGTACGAGCAGCACATCACGGGCAAGGCCTGCCCCTTCGACCCGGCCAAGTCCACGCTCTGGGCAGGCCGGGGCGACAAGCACCGCACGGAGGTGAACGCGTGACCGTCACGACCAACGCTCCCTCCGGGGGCGGCGAGGCGGCTGTTCCGCCCGAGGACCTCGTCTCCCTCACCATCGACGGCATCGAGATCAGCGTCCCCAAGGGGACCCTGGTCATCCGGGCCGCCGAGATGCTCGGCATCGAGATCCCGCGCTTCTGCGACCACCCGCTGCTGGACCCGGCGGGCGCCTGCCGGCAGTGCATCGTGGAGGTGGAGGGCCAGCGCAAGCCGATGGCGTCCTGCACCATCACCTGCACCGACGGCATGGTGGTCAAGAGTCAGCTCTCCTCCCCGGTCGCCGAGAAGGCGCAGAAGGGGGTCATGGAGCTGCTGCTCATCAACCACCCCCTCGACTGTCCGGTCTGTGACAAGGGCGGCGAGTGCCCGTTGCAGAACCAGGCCATGTCGCACGGCCAGGCCGACTCGCGTTTCGAGGGCAAGAAGCGCACCTACGAGAAGCCGGTGCCGATCTCGAAGCAGGTGCTGCTCGACCGCGAGCGGTGCGTGCTGTGCGCCCGCTGCACCCGGTTCTCCAACCAGATCGCGGGCGACCCGATGATCGAGCTGATCGAGCGCGGCGCGCTCCAGCAGGTCGGCACGGGTGAGGGCGACCCCTTCGAGTCGTACTTCTCCGGGAACACGATCCAGATCTGCCCGGTCGGCGCGCTGACCTCGGCGGCGTACCGATTCCGCTCCCGGCCCTTCGACCTCGTGTCGTCGCCGAGTGTGTGCGAGCACTGCGCGGGCGGCTGCGCGACCCGTACCGACCACCGGCGCGGCAAGGTCATGCGCCGCCTCGCGGCCAACGACCCCGAGGTCAACGAGGAGTGGGTCTGCGACAAGGGCCGCTTCGGCTTCCGCTACGCGCAGAAGCCCGACCGGCTCACCCACCCCCTCGTACGGGACGCGGAGAGCGGTGAACTGCGGCCCGCTTCCTGGCCTGAGGCGCTGGAGACTGCCGCGCGCGGGCTCGCCGCCGCCCGCGGCCGCACCGGCGTGCTCACCGGTGGCCGGCTCACGGTCGAGGACGCGTACGCGTACAGCAAGTTCACGCGCATCGCCCTCGACACGAACGACATCGACTTCCGCGCGCGCGTGCACAGCAGCGAGGAGGCCGACTTCCTGGCGGCACGCGTCGCCGGTCGCGGTCGCGACCTGGACGGCAGCGGGGTCACGTACACGAAGCTGGAGAAGGCTCCGGCCGTACTCCTCGTCGGGTTCGAGTCGGAGGAGGAGGCGCCCGGCGTCTTCCTCAAGCTCCGCAAGGCGTGGCGGGGACACGGGCAGAAGGTCTACTCGCTCTCTACGTATGCGACGCGCGGCCTGGAGAAGGCGGGTGGCACGCTGCTGCCGGCCGCTCCCGGCACCGAGCCCGAGTGGCTGGACGCGCTGGCCTCCGGGGTCGGCCTCGAGGACGGGGGAGCGGACGCCGCGCAGGCGCTGCGCGGCGAAGGCGCCGTGATCGTCGTCGGTGAGCGGGTCGCGTCCGTGACGGGCGGGCTCACCGCCGCCGTACGGGCCGCTTCCGCGACCGGGGCCGAGCTGGTGTGGATCCCGCGGCGGGCCGGTGAGCGCGGCGCCGTCGAGGCGGGCGCGCTGCCCTCGCTGCTGCCGGGCGGCAGGCCCGCGACCGACTCGCGCGCGCGGGACCAGGTCGCCGCAGCCTGGGGCGTGGCCGAACTGCCGCACCGCTTCGGGCGGGACACCGGGCAGATCGTGGAGGCCGCGGCCACCGGCGAACTGGGGGCGCTTGTGGTGGCCGGGGTCGAGGTCGCCGACCTGCCGTCCCCGGCACGCGCGCGTGAAGCCCTTCACGAGGTGGGGTTCCTGATCTCCCTTGAGCAGCGGCCCAGCGAGGTCGCCGACCACGCCGACGTCGTCCTTCCGGTGGCCGCGGTCGCCGAGAAGGCGGGCACGTTCCTCAACTGGGAGGGCCGCGCCCGGATGTTCGAGGCGGCGCTGAAGCCCGACCAGATGACGCGGCGCGTCGCGCCCACGGACGCGCGCGTGCTGCAGATGGTGGCGGACGCCATGGACGTCCACTTGGGGCTCCCCGATCTGCGCTCGCTGCGCGGCGAGTTGGACCGCCTCGGCAACTGGGAAGGCCCGCACGCGACCGAGCCCCTGGAGACGACAGGTCAGCTGCCGAGCCCCTCCTCCGGAGAGGCCGTCCTCGCAGGACACCGGCTACTGCTGGACCAGGGCCGCCTCCAGGAGGGCGACGACGCGCTCGCCGGGACCCGGCACGCCGCCCACGCGCGCGTGTCCGCCACGACCGCCGCCGAGGCGGGCGTGAAGGACGGCGACGTACTGACGGTCACCGGGGCGCTCGGCAGCGTCGCGTTCCCGCTCCAGGTCACCGAGATGCCCGACCGCGTCGTGTGGCTGCCGCTCAACTCCGAGGGCGGCGGCGTCGCTTCGGACACCGGGGCCGTCCCCGGTGACCTGGTGAAGATCGGCCCGGCCGTCGCCGCCGGAGTCCCGGAGGTGCAGTCATGAACCCACTCGCGTTGGAAGACCTGTCGATGTTCGGCCGCGACCCCTGGTGGCTCGTCGTCGTCAAGGCGGTCTTCTGCTTCGCCTTCCTGATGGTGACGGTCCTGTTCTCCATCGTGTGGGAGCGCAAGGTCGTCGCCTGGATGCAGCTGCGCATCGGTCCGAACCGGCACGGCCCCTGGGGCATGCTCCAGTCGCTCGCCGACGGCATCAAGCTGATGCTCAAAGAAGACGTGATCGTCAAGCGGGCCGACAAGGTGGTCTACGTCCTTGCGCCGGTCATCGCTGCGATCCCCGCCTTCATGGCGATCGCCGTGATCCCGTTCGGCCCCGCGGGCAACGAGGTCTCGATCTTCGGCCACCGCACGACGATGCAGCTCACCGACCTGCCGATCGCGATGCTCTACATCCTCGCGGTCGCCTCCGTCGGCATCTACGGCATCGTCCTCGCGGGCTGGTCGTCCGGGTCGACGTATCCGCTGCTCGGCGGCTTGCGGTCCTGCGCGCAGATGATCTCGTACGAGATCGCGATGGGCGCGGCCTTCGCCTCGGTGTTCCTCTACTCGGGCTCGATGTCGACCTCGGAGATCGTCGCCCAGCAGCACGACCGCTGGTACATCGTGCTGCTGCCGGTCTCGTTCCTGATCTACATCGTGACGATGGTCGGCGAGACGAACCGCGCCCCGTTCGACATGCCGGAGTCCGAGGGCGACCTCGTCGGCGGCTTCAACACCGAGTACTCGTCCATCAAGTTCGCGATGTTCATGCTCGCCGAGTACGTGAACATGGTGACGGTCTCGGCGGTGTCCGTGACGCTCTTCCTGGGCGGCTGGCGCGCACCGTGGCCGGTCTCCACGTTCTGGGAGGGCGCGAACCACGGCTGGTGGCCGATGCTCTGGTTCGTCATCAAGGTCCAGCTGCTGCTGTTCTTCTTCATCTGGCTGCGCGGCACGCTGCCTCGTGTCCGCTACGACCAGCTGATGAAGCTCGGCTGGAAGGTCCTCATCCCGGTCTCCGTGGTGTGGCTGATGCTGGTGGCGACCGTGCGGACGCTGCGCAACGAGAACTACGACTTCGCCTCCATCGCCCTGTACGTCGGCGCCGCGATCCTTGTGATCCTGCTCCTGTCGTTCGTCGTGGACATCTTCCGCGATCGCGGGGCCAAGCAGCGGGAGGCCGCCGAAGAGCCCGCCGCCTTCGACCCGATGGCGGGCGGATTCCCCGTGCCGCCGTTGCCAGGACAGACGCCGCCACCCGTGCCGCGCAGGCGTTCCCGCCGGGAGCGGGAGCTGATTGTCAGTGGTGGCCCCGATACTCAGAGTGACGAGTCGCTCGGCGGATCTCGCGAAGGAAAGGAGGCGTCCGATGGCTGAAGAGACCGACTCCGGCCACCAGAAGGACACAGAGCCGGGGTTCCAGAACCCCGTCGCCGGCTTCGGTGTGACCTTCAAGGCCATGTTCAAGAAGCGGCTGACCGAGCAGTACCCGGAGCAACCGAAGACCACTGCTCCCCGCTTCCACGGCAGGCACCAGCTCAACCGCCATCCGGACGGCCTGGAGAAGTGCATCGGCTGCGAGTTGTGCGCCTGGGCCTGCCCGGCGGACGCGATCTACGTGGAGGGCGCGGACAACACGGAGGAGGAGCGTTACTCGCCGGGTGAGCGCTACGGCCGCGTCTACCAGATCAACTACGCGCGCTGCATTCTGTGCGGACTGTGCATCGAGGCGTGCCCCACGCGCGCGCTGACGATGACGAACGAGTTCGAGCTGGCCGACAGCAGCCGCGCCAACCTCATCTACACCAAGGAGCAGCTGCTCGCCGGGCTCGACGAGGGCATGGTCGAAAGCCCGCACTCGATCTTCCCCGGCACGGACGAGCAGGACTACTACCGGGGTCTCGTCACCGAGGCGGCGCCCGGCACGGAGCGCCAAGTGGCCGTCTCCAAGGGCGAGAAGCCCTCCGAGGACGCCGAGGAGGTGGACGTATGAGCGCGCGGCTCGCCGAGGCGGCCACGCTCGCCGCGGGCACCTCCACCGGTGAGGCCTTCCAGTTCTGGATTCTCGGCACGGTCGCCGTCATCGGCGCCCTGTGCACGATCCTGATGAAGAAGGCCGTGCACAGCGCCCTGTGCCTGGCCGGCACCATGATCATCCTGGCGATCTTCTACCTGGCCAACGGGGCGTACTTCCTGGGCATCGTGCAGATCGTCGTCTACACGGGCGCGATCATGATGCTGTTCCTCTTCGTGGTGATGCTCGTCGGCGTCACCGCGGCGGACTCCCTGACGGAGACCATCAAGGGGCAGCGCTGGCTCGCCGCCCTGTGCGGGCTCGGCTTCGGTGTGCTGCTCATCGCGGGGATCGGACAGGCCTCGCTGACGCGGTTCAACGGACTGGGCAAGGCGAACGCCGGGGGGAACGTGGAGGGCCTGGCGTCCCTCATCTTCACCAAGTACGTCTTCGCCTTCGAGATCACCGGCGCCCTGCTGATCACGGCCACGGTCGGCGCGATGGTGCTCACGCACCGCGAGCGCACCGAACGGGCCAAGACACAGCGCGAGATGGCCGAGGAGCGGGTGCGCGAGGGCAAGCACCTCCCGCCGCTGCCCGCCCCGGGCGTCTACGCCCGGCACAACGCGGTGGACGTCGCGGGACTGCTGCCCGACGGCACCCCCTCGGAGCTCACGGTCATGCAGACGCTGCGCGAGCGCGGTCAGATCCGGGATGTCTCCGGTGAGGCGATGAGTGATCTGAAGGCTCTGGAGCAGCGGTCGTCCGACCGCCTGGAGCGCTCGGACCGCGACCGGGCCGAGGAGGCGTCGAAGTGAATCCGGTCAACTACCTGTATCTCGCCGCCCTGTTGTTCACGATCGGCGCCACCGGCGTGCTCATCAGGCGGAACGCGATCGTCGTGTTCATGTGCATCGAGCTGATGCTGAACGCGTGCAACCTCGCGTTCGTCGCGTTCTCCCGGATGCACGGCAATCTCGACGGGCAGATCATCGCGTTCTTCACGATGGTCGTCGCCGCCGCGGAGGTCGTGGTCGGGCTCGCGATCATCGTGTCGCTGTTCCGTTCCCGCCACTCGGCCTCGGTCGACGACGCCAGCCTGATGAAGCTGTAAGGGGTCGCTGAACCGATGAACTCAGAGAACCTGATCGCGCTGCTCGTCGCAGCGCCACTGCTCGGAGCGGCCGTACTGCTGTGCGGTGGGCGGGCGTTGGACCGGGTGGGTCATCTGCTCGGCACGCTGCTCGCGGCCGTCTCCTTCGTGGTCGCCGTCGTGCTCTTCACCGACATGCTCGGCAGGGGCCCCGAGGACCGCACGCTCAGCCAGCACCTGTTCAGCTGGATCCCCGTCGAGGGTTTCCAGGCGGACGTCGCCTTCCAGCTGGACCAGCTGTCGATGACGTTCGTCCTGCTGATCTCCGGTGTGGGCACGCTGATCCACCTGTACTCGATCGGCTACATGGAGCACGACGAGCGGCGCCGCCGCTTCTTCGGCTACCTGAACCTGTTCGTCGCGGCGATGCTCCTCCTGGTCGTCGCCGACAACTACCTGCTCCTGTACGTCGGCTGGGAGGGTGTGGGCCTCGCCTCGTACCTGCTCATCGGCTTCTGGCAGCACAAGCCGAGCGCGGCCACGGCCGCGAAGAAGGCGTTCCTGGTCAACCGCGTCGGCGACATGGGTCTGTCGATCGCGATCATGCTGATGTTCACGACGTTCGGGACGTTCGCCTTCAAGCCCGTCCTCGACAGCGTCGGTGACACCGGTGAAGGCAAGCTGACGGCGATCGGCCTGATGCTGTTGCTCGCCGCGTGCGGCAAGTCGGCGCAGGTCCCGCTGCAGTCCTGGCTCGGGGACGCGATGGAGGGCCCAACCCCGGTCTCGGCCCTCATCCACGCCGCGACCATGGTGACCGCGGGGGTCTACCTGATCGTCCGCTCCGGCGCGATCTTCAACGCGGCGCCCGACGCGCAGTTGGTGGTCACCATCGTCGGCGCGGTCACGCTGCTGTTCGGTGCGATCGTCGGTTGCGCCAAGGACGACATCAAGAAGGCGCTGGCCGGCTCGACGATGTCGCAGATCGGCTACATGATCCTCGCCGCGGGCCTCGGCCCCATCGGCTATGTGTTCGCGATCATGCACCTGGTGACGCACGGCTTCTTCAAGGCGGGGCTGTTCCTCGGCGCCGGTTCGGTCATGCACGGCATGAACGACGAGGTCGACATGAGGAAGTTCGGCGGCCTGCGGAAGTACATGCCGGTCACCTTCGTGACGTTCGGGCTCGGGTATCTGGCGATCATCGGTTTCCCGGGTCTGTCCGGCTTCTTCTCCAAGGACAAGATCATCGAGGCGGCGTTCGCCAAGGGCGGTACGGAAGGCTGGATCCTCGGGGGCGTCGCCCTCCTGGGCGCGGCCATCACCGCCTTCTACATGACGCGCGTGATGATCATGACGTTCTTCGGCGAGAAGCGCTGGCAGCCGGACGCTGACGGCCATGAGCCGCACCCGCACGAGTCCCCGTCCTCCATGACGATCCCGATGATCGTGCTCGCGGTCGGCTCGGTCTTCGCCGGTGGCTTCTTCTCCATCGGGGACCGTTTCCTGCACTGGCTGGAGCCCGTCACCGGGCACGACCACGGGCACGCGCCCATCAGCGCGGGCGTGGTCACCGGAGCCACCATGGTGTGCCTGGTGATCGGCGTGGGTCTCGCCTGGGTCCAGTACGGGCGCCGCGAGGTTCCCGTCGTCGCCCCGCGCGGCTCGCTGCTCACCCGCGCCGCACGGCGTGACCTGCTCCAGGACGACTTCAACCATGTCGTCCTGGTGCGCGGTGGCGAGCACCTGACGCGCTCCCTCGTATACGTCGACCACACCCTGGTCGACGGGGTGGTCAACGGGACGGCGGCCTCGGTCGGCGGCCTCTCCGGTCGGCTGCGCAAACTCCAGAACGGCTACGTGCGCTCGTACGCCGTCTCGATGTTCGGCGGCGCGGCGCTCATCGCCGCGGTGACCCTGCTGATGAGGGCGGTCTGATACCCGATGTCCTTTCCTCTTCTGACAGCGACGGCGGTACTGCCGGCCGTGGGCGCGATCGCCACGGCCGCGGTTCCGGCGAAGCAGCGCACCGCGGCCAAGTGGCTCGCGCTGTTGTTCTCAGCTGCCACTCTGGTCCTCGCGGCGGTGGTCGCCGTCCGCTTCGACCCGGGCGGCGGACGCTTCCAACTCACCGAATCCCACGCGTGGATCGCCGACTTCGGGGTCCGCTACGAGCTGGGTGTGGACGGCATCGGGGTGGCGCTCATCGCGCTGACCGCGCTGTTGATCCCGTTCGTGATCCTCGCGGGCTGGCACGACGCCGACCCGCAGGAGACCGGGAACACACGGTGGCGGCCGACGCAGGGCTTCTTCGCCCTGATCCTCCTCGTCGAGGCGATGGTGATCATCTCCTTCGCGGCCACCGACGTCTTCGTGTTCTACATCTTCTTCGAAGCCATGCTCATCCCGATGTACTTCCTCATCGGCGGCTTCGGGGACCGGGCGGGCCCGCACGGCGAGAAGGAGGCCGCGACCCAACGCTCGTACGCGGCCGTCAAGTTCCTCCTCTACAACCTGGTCGGCGGCCTCATCATGCTGGCGGCCGTCATCGGCCTCTACGTAGTGGCCGGGACCTTCTCGCTCTCGGAGATCGCGGAAGCCCGCGCGAGCGGCTCGCTCGACATGGCGACCAACACCGAGCGCCTGCTCTTCCTGGGCTTCTTCTTCGCCTTCGCGGTGAAGGCCCCGCTGTGGCCGCTGCACACCTGGCTGCCGAACGCGATGGGGGAGGCCACCACCCCGGTCGCCGTACTGATCACGGCAGTTGTCGACAAGGTCGGCACGTTCGCGATGCTCCGCTTCTGCCTCCAGCTGTTCCCGGAGGCGAGCAAGTGGGCGACGCCCGCGATCCTGGTGCTCGCCTTGATCAGCATCGTCTACGGCGCGCTGGTCGCGGTCGGCCAGCGCGACATCAAGCGCCTGATCGCCTACGCGTCGATCTCGCACTTCGGCTTCATCATCATGGGCATCTTCGCGATGACCAGCCAGGGCCAGTCCGGCGCGACGCTCTACATGGTCAACCACGGGATCTCGACGGCGGCGCTGATGCTGGTCGCCGGCTTCCTGATCTCGCGGCGCGGCTCGCGGCTCATCACGGACTACGGAGGCGTGCAGAAGGTCGCCCCGGTGCTCGCCGGTACGTTCCTGATCGGTTCCCTCGCCACCCTCTCGCTACCGGGTCTCGCGCCCTTCGTGAGCGAATTCCTGGTCCTGGTCGGCACGTTCACGCGCTACCCGGTGATCGGCATCATCGCCACCTTCGGCATCGTGCTCGCCGCGCTCTACACGCTGGTCCTCTACCAGCGCACCATGACGGGCCCGGTGAAGCCGTCGACCCAGGGCATCGCGGACCTGCGGGTGCGTGAGCTCGCGGTCGTGGTCCCGCTGATCGGCGTACTGATCTTCCTCGGCGTCTACCCGAAGCCGCTCACCGAGCTGGTGAACCCGGCGGTCAAGCACACCCTGTCCGACGTCCACAAGAAGGACCCGAAGCCGGAAGTGGAGGCGGCTCACAAATGAGTGCACTGGTGAGTGCTTCTTCTGTCCACAGCCTGTGGACAACGGTGGCCGCGGGGCCCGTTCAAGAGGGGATCTCCAAGATCGACGCCCCGAAGATCGAGTACGCGCAATTGTCGCCGACCTTGATCGTCATCGGTGCCGCCGTCCTGGGGATCCTGGTCGAGGCCTTCGTGCCGCGCCGCTCCCGCTATTACGTGCAGGTGTTCCTCGCCGTCGTCGCGCTCGCGGCCGCCTTCGCGGCGGTCGTGGGGCTCGCGGCCGGCGGATACGGGACGACGAAGGCACACATCGCGGCCATGGGCGCGATCGCCGTGGACGGCCCGGCGCTGTTCCTCCAAGGGGTCATCCTGCTGTCCGGGATCGTCGCGATCTTCACGTTCGCCGAGCGGCGGCTCGACCCGGAGGCACACGGCAACCGCGTCGACTCGTTCGCCGCGCAGGCCGCCTCCGTGCCCGGCAGTGACAGCGAAAAGGCGGCCATAAAGGCCGGGTTCACCACCACCGAGGTGTTCCCTCTGGCGCTCTTCGCGATCGGCGGCATGCTGGTCTTCCCCGCGGCGAACGACCTGCTGACGCTGTTCATCGCCCTGGAAGTCTTCTCGCTCCCGCTGTACCTGCTGTGCGCCGTGGCCCGCCGCAAGCGGCTCATGTCGCAGGAGGCCGCGGTCAAGTACTTCCTGCTCGGCGCCTTCGCGTCCGCCTTCACCCTGTTCGGCATCGCGCTCCTGTACGGCTACGCGGGCTCCGTCTCGTACGCCACGATCGCGAGCGTCGTCGACGGCTCGATCCAGAACGTGGACCCGGCCCTCGCCGACACCATGGGCAACGACGCGCTGCTGCTCATCGGCATGGCGCTGGTCGGCATGGGCCTGCTGTTCAAGGTCGGCGCCGTGCCGTTCCACATGTGGACGCCGGACGTGTACCAGGGCGCGCCGACGCCGGTGACCGGGTTCATGGCGGCGGCCACGAAGGTCGCGGCCTTCGGCGCGCTGCTGCGTCTGCTCTACGTCGTCCTGCCGGGGATGCGCTGGGACTGGCGTCCTGTCATGTGGGCCATCGCCATCGTCACGATGCTGGGCGGCGCGATCGTCGCGATCACGCAGACCGACATCAAGCGACTCCTCGCGTACTCCTCGATCGCGCACGCCGGCTTCATCCTGGCCGGTGTCATCGCGACGACGCCCGAAGGTGTCTCGTCCGTCCTCTTCTACCTGGGCGCGTACTCCTTCGTGACCATCGGTGCCTTCGCCGTGGTGACACTGGTGCGCGACGCGGGGGGCGAGGCGACGCACCTGTCGAAGTGGGCGGGGCTCGGGCGCAGATCGCCGCTGGTGGCTGCGGTCTTCGCGGTGTTCCTGCTGGCCTTCGCCGGTATCCCGCTCACCTCCGGGTTCGCGGGCAAGTTCGCCGTGTTCAAGGCGGCGGCCGAGGGTGGCGCGGGTGCGCTCGTCGTGGTCGGTGTCGTGTCCTCGGCGATCGCCGCGTTCTTCTACATCCGCGTGATCGTCCTCATGTTCTTCAGCGAGCCGAAGGCGGACGGGCCGACCGTGGCCGTGCCGTCGCCGCTGACCATGACGACGATCGGGGTGGGCGTCGCGGTCACCATCGTGCTGGGGCTCGCGCCGCAGTACTTCCTGGACCTGGCGGGCCAGGCCGGGGTGTTCGTGCGGTAGCGGTACCGCCGCCGTCGCGCGTGGTCGAGGCCCGGTCCCTGGGAGGGGGCCGGGCCTCCATATGTCCCGGGAATGCCCCCAGCCTGTGGATAACTTTCCGGGGTGTCGGTCCGGACCCCTATCGTTACTGGAGAAGTCGAGACGAGCTGGACGCACGGGGACAGGGCGATGGACGGGACACAGGGTATGAGCGAGGTGACCGGGAGCGAGGCGCTAGCCACGCTCCACCGGGTCTTCGGGTACGACGCCTTCCGCGGTGAGCAGGAAGCGATCATCGATCACGTGGTGGGCGGTGGGGACGCCGTCGTGCTCATGCCGACTGGTGGCGGCAAGTCGCTGTGCTACCAGATCCCGGCGCTGGTGAGGGCCGGCACGGGAATCGTCGTCTCGCCCCTGATCGCGCTGATGCAGGACCAGGTGGACGCGCTGCGGGCGCTCGGGGTGCGCGCCGGGTTCATGAACTCGACGCAGGACTTCGAGGAGCGCCGCCTGGTGGAGGCGGAGTTCCTCGCGGGCGAGCTCGACCTGCTCTATCTGGCGCCGGAGCGGTTGCGTCTCGACTCCACGCTCAGGCTGCTGTCGCGCGGCAAGATCTCCCTCTTCGCGATCGACGAGGCGCACTGTGTCGCCCAGTGGGGCCACGACTTCCGTCCCGACTATCTGTCCCTGTCGGTGCTCGGCCGGAACTGGCCGGACGTGCCGCGCCTCGCCCTGACCGCGACGGCGACGCATGCCACGCACGAGGAGATCACCCAGCGTCTGGGCATGCCGGACGCCAAGCACTTCGTGGCGAGCTTCGACCGGCCCAACATCCAGTACCGGATCATCGGCAAGGCGGACCCGAAGAAGCAGCTGCTCGGCTTCCTCCAGCAGGAGCACGAGGGCGACGCGGGCATCGTGTACTGCCTGTCCCGCAAGTCCGTGGAGGCGACGGCCGAGTTCCTCAGTCGCAACGGGATCGAGGCGGTGCCGTACCACGCGGGCCTGGACGCGGGCACGCGTGCGAGGCACCAGTCGCGGTTTCTGCGCGAGGAGGGCCTCATCGTCTGCGCGACCATCGCGTTCGGCATGGGCATCGACAAGCCGGACGTCCGGTTCGTCGCGCACCTCGACCTGCCGAAGTCCGTCGAGGGCTATTACCAGGAGACCGGCCGCGCCGGGCGTGACGGACTGCCGTCGACGGCGTGGATGGCGTACGGGCTGCAGGACGTGGTCCAGCAGCGGAAGCTGATCAACATGGGCGAGGGGGACGAGGCGTTCCGGCGCCGCGCCTCCGCCCACCTCGACTCGATGCTGGCGCTGTGTGAGACGGCACAGTGCCGCCGGTCCCAGCTGCTCACGTACTTCGGGCAGGAGGGCGCCGAGGCCTGCGGCAACTGCGACACCTGCCTGTCGCCGCCCGAGACGTGGGACGGCACGGTCGCCGCGCAGAAGATCCTTTCGACTGTGGTGCGCCTCGAGAGAGAGCGGCGGCAGAAGTTCGGCGCGGGCCAGATCATCGACATCCTGCTCGGCAAGCGCAGCGCCAAGGTCATCCAGTTCGACCACGATCAGCTGTCCGTCTTCGGGATCGGCGAGGAGCTGGCGGAGGCCGAATGGCGGGGCGTCGTACGGCAGTTGCTGGCGCAGGGGCTCATCGCGGTCGAGGGCGAATACGGGACGCTGGTGCTCACCGAGGAGAGCGGCACCGTGCTGGGGCGGCAGCGGGAGGTGCGGCTGCGCAAGGAGCCGAAGCCGGCGCCGCGTGCGGCGGCGGCCCGTGAGCGCAAGGCCAAGGCGCCCGCGGTCGAGCTGCCGGCGGAGGTGGCGCCGGTCTTCGAGGCGTTGCGGGCCTGGCGGGGGGCGCAGGCGAAGGAGCACGGGGTGCCGGCGTACGTCATCTTCCAGAATGCGACGCTCAGTGAGATCGCGCTGCAACAGCCCACGTCGCTGGCCCAGTTGGGGACGATCGGTGGGGTCGGGGAGAAGAAGTTGGCGACGTGGGGCGAGGGTGTGCTGGGGGTTTTGGCGGGGTTGCGGGGGTCCGCCGGGGCGGTGCGGGATGACGGGCCGTGGCCTGATGAGCCGCCGCATGACGACCAGTACGAGCCCGTCCCGGAGGATGTCGACTGGTGATGCGGCGCCGTCCCCCGGACACGGGGCTCTGCCCCGGACCCCGCTGCTCAATCGCCGCAGGGGCTTGAAAGATCGCCTCAATCGCCGGCGGGGCTTGATAGATCAAGCCCCGCC
>NZ_JBSFVM010000019.1:0-128500 GCF_053592315.1 Streptomyces sp. NPDC002754 | reverse complement strand
AGGGTGCTGATGTCGGCGACGGCGGCCTTGACGACATTGGTGGCGGACTCAAGCCGCTCCTTTGCCTCGCGCCCCTTTTCCAGGGCCTGGTCGGCATTGCGCTGCTGATCACGCAGCGAATGCACATAAACATCCAGAGCGCCGGCGGCCTGGTCGTAGGAACTGTGCAGTTTCTGCACCTGGCTGGCCAGGTCGCCCAGCTTCTCCCGGAGTTTGTCCATCGTCTTGCCCTCGCCGGTCTGGTTGTTCTCCAGACCGGAGACGAGGGGCAGGGCGTCGCCCGCGTTGTCCGCTACGGAGCGGTACTGGCGGGCCAGGTCTCCGAGCATGTCCGCATCGCCGGGGGTCGGGTCGTCCGAAAACCCGAAAACGTCTTCCCAATCGGACACCGCTGGACGCGCCATGGCCGCGACCTCACTTTCCCTGTGCTGCGTCGGTCGTGTCGGCTGCGCTCGTGTCGGCCGGGTCTGCCGTGTCGGCCGGGTCGCCGAAACGGAGCGACTCCGCGATCGCGTCGAAGACCTCGTAGAACTGTTCCGTCAGATCCACGTTGGGCGTGGAGCTGGCGATCACCAGGTAGTCGTGGGTGTTGGGCACCTGGACGAGGGTGTGCCGTACCGCGGTGGGCACCCGCTTCCCGTGGTACTCGATGTCCTCGATACGGGAGATCCGCCCGGCCGCCCCGGCATGCGGGAGTTCCACCAACTCCACCTCGCCGACCGGCAGTCCACTGCCCTCCGCATCGGTGCCGAGCTGCACGCCGGCCGCCATGACGAGGTCCGCCAGATCCTCCGACTGCTCCTCCGGAACGGAGATCCGCAGCACCACCGTGGTGGCGCTGAGCACCAGCGGCCCGCTGCCCGCGCGCAGGATCCTGATCATCCCCGACGCCCGCAGCGCGCCCTTCGCATGCGCCTCGCGGGCGATGCGCCGCGTATCGCGGATCAGCCCGTCCACCCGCTCGCGGGTCAGCTGCGGGGCCTTCTCCACCTGCGCCTCGATACGGCGGCGGATCGACGCGTCCCGGGTGCTCGGGTCGAGGTCGAGCTGCCACCACGAGTCGGGGAACCTCAGGCTGTACTCCGCGGGCGGGGCCGCCTCCGGCCGCTCCGTGGTCGGTTCCGTCATGGCGCTGTTCCCTTCCGCGCGACGTGTGTCGTCACGTTTCGTCACGCGTCCTGCTTGTCTTCGTCGAGCGACTTGACCGTCTCGTCGTCCGTCTGCGTGAAGTTCTCGGCGATGGTGTCCGTGTTGTCGGAGAACTTCTTCACGTTGTCGTGAACGCGCTCGTGACCCGCCACCCACGCCTTGTCGAACTCGTCGAGGGCGTCCGCGAGCTTGCTGTCGCCGGCCACGCTCTTGAAGTCCCCCGAGCCACCGGCGGCGTGGTAGAGCGTCGCGGAGTTCCCGATCAGGTCCCCGATGTTCTGGAGCTCCTTGACGGTGTCCTTCAGATCCTGCACGGGAACACTGATGCGCCCCATCGGCGTCTCCTGTCCTCTCCTCTTCCTGTGCCAGCCGCCCGGCCCCGCCCTCACAGGGAGGGCGGGGCCGGGCGATGCGGGGTGCTTCAGCCGATGGAGCCGGCGGTCTGGTCGTCGGTGTCGACGAACGCGTCGGCGACCTGCTGGATGAACTCGCTGACACCCTGCAGACCCTCGATGGCCTTCTCGGTGCCGTTCTTGTACTCCTCCCAGTACGGGCGGAACTTGCTCTCCGAGCCGGGCGTCGCGTAGGCCGCCTCGACCATCTCGTCCATCTTGGTGTTGGCCTCGTGCAGGCTCTGCTGCATGAGTTCCTTCTGGTTCTGCAGCCAGGTGGACGCTTCGCGCATCTCGTCGGGGCTGATCTTGATGTTGCCGCCGGCCATCTCGGTTCCTTCTCTCGTCTCGATTCGCCCGCGGTCCTAGATCCGCGCACACCGGGGTCTACGGGGCACCCAGCCAGGCGGTTCATGGCTGTTGCGGAACAGTGACGAAAGGGCCCGGCTCCGAGGCGGCGGCGCCCACTGGGAACTGTGACGCGGAACTACGAATACGTCGTAGTCCTGAGTCACAGTCCTGGGTCACAGTCCAACGGCCGACGTGTGGAGGCGCGGCCGACGCGCGCTCTCACGAGCCTGCGGTGATGCGTTGTGATGTGGAGAGCCCCGAGCCCACCCTCACCGTCTCGGATCTGCACGTGGTGATGTGCTGTGCGCGGTGCACTGTCACCTGTACGCGGTGCTGAGCTGCACTGTTTCGTGGGGAATCGAACCCCCGCGTTGCTCTTCACGCGCCAGGAGTGGGCCGGGAATCCGCCGCCCCTCGGTGTGTGCACGCCTCCGACACGGCTACCTGCTCCACATCGACATGACCTCCATGGACTGGCCTATCCCAGCTCCAGCAGATCAACCTCCCAGTTCGCGCGCTGAATACGCACGTCGATCTCACGGATCTCGCGCGCGAGAACATCGGCCTGCGCACGCAGTTCGCCGACCGACAGCGCGGACAGCATCACCAGCTCGGAACGCAGCTGCCGACCGTAACCCCGCGTACCCGAACCGGCGGCTGCGTCCGCCGCCGCAGTGATCACTGAATGACGCAGCCGGAGCACGTCCCGGCGTGCGAGCGCGTCGGTGAGGGTGCCGTCCTCACCGACCCGCACTGCGGCATTGGTGCGGTTGATCCGCCGGATCAGCAGCTCCAGACGGTCCAGCACCTCGCCGACCTCGGCCAGCAGCCGCGGCGCGTCCTCCGCGGGCGTCTCGCCTTCCTGATAACGCGCACTGTCGACGACACGCGACCGCAACTGCTCGACCCGCCGCGTCGCATCCGCACGCTCTGCCAGCGCCTCAGCCAGCTTCATCCACTCCACCCCCGCTCGTAGTTGGCCCGACCGACACTACGGACGCACACTCTGCGAAACCACGGAATAACCGGCTCGCGGCTTGCGGCTTGCGGCTCACGGCCCGACGGCAGAGGCGCTCAACGAGTGCCTGGGTCCAGGGGGAGTCGCACAGCCCCGACATCGGCCGCTATGCACCTTCGACGAAGTGGTCGAACTCTCCGGCCCGCACGCCGAGCGTGAAGGCGTTCCACTTCTCCTGCGTGGTGGTGACGACGGTGCCAGGCGCGGAGGTCTCACGCAGGTACACCAAGTCGCCGTAGCCGAAGGCGATTTCGACCCAGGACCCGGGGCCCGGGGCAGGTGGCGTCGTCGGCGGCGACATGGACGCATGAATCGCCCTCTTGGGCCCGGCGCGGTTACCCCGGGGCGGGACCGGATGACGCGGCGCGAGCCCCGTCCGGGCGCGGGCGCCGAGCCGGTGTCACGATTCCGGCCGCGCTCGCTGCCGATCAGGGTGGGTGGGCCCGCCACATGGTCATGCCGTCACCCGGCGACGAACCCATCGACCGGCGAGGTCTTGAGCGCCCCCGGCAGGACTCGAACCTGCGGCCAAGCGCTTAGAAGGCGCCTGCTCTATCCACTGAGCTACGGGGGCCGGTGTGTGGCCGGTGGCTTGGTCGGGGATGTGGGGTGATCCGTGACCTTGCCGGGACAAGGATAGGGCTCCCGGGTCCCTGTCCTTGCTGCTTCGCCTCCGCGGCACGATGTGGAGGTTCAGTGAAGCGGTCCCGATAATCGCAGGTGGGTACGAATCCTGCAGCGCTTTTGGCTTCATACGCCTCGGGTGTTGTGCACTCGTTATGCCTGCGTCCCCAGTCGCCCCTTCCGTCCCGCTGTGTGCTTCCTGTGCCCTATCGCGTAACTTATCGGCGCGCAGGCGTGGTCATATGCTTCATAAAGCGGCCAAAATTGGGCATTCTTCACGTGTGGTGACCTTGGACGTTCGGCCTCAGCTGCTCGACGCACTTACCGCGCTGCGCGACCGTGTCGCCGCCGCGCGCTTTCCGCTCCCGCTCGCGGGGGCGCCACGCGCGCGTGCCAACCGCGGCGAGCTGCTCGCACAACTCGACGACTATGTGGTGCCCCGCCTGCGGGCTCCCGAAGCGCCACTGCTCGCCGTCGTGGGCGGCTCCACGGGCGCCGGGAAGTCGACACTCGTGAACTCGCTCGTGGGGCGTGTCGTGAGCGAGGCCGGGGTACTGCGGCCGACCACACGTACTCCCGTGCTTGTGTGCCATCCGGATGACCACCACTGGTTCTCCGGGGTGCGGGTGCTGCCCGACCTCACGCGCGTGTGGATGCCCAAACAGGCCGATGGCGGGCTGGAGGGGGAGGGCGAGGAAGAGGATGACCTCGAGCCTGTTCCCGACGTGGAGGAGCGGGTGCTGCGCGTGGAGACCTCGGGGGTGCTGCCGCGCGGGCTGGCGTTGCTCGATGCCCCCGACATCGACTCGCTCGTCGCCGAGAACCGGGTACTCGCCGCACGGCTGATCAGCGCCGCCGACGTATGGGTCATGGTCACCACCGCCTCCCGGTACGCCGACGCCGTGCCGTGGCGGCTGCTGCGTACCGCCAAGGAGTACGACGCGTCGCTCGTCACCGTGCTCGACCGGGTGCCCCACCAGGTCGTCTCCGAGGTCTCCCGGCAGTACGGCGCGCTGCTCGCCAAGGCCGGGCTCGGCGAGGTGCCCCGGTTCACCGTGCCGGAGCTGCCCGAGTCGACGGGGAACGGCGGGCTGCTGCCCGCGACCGCCGTCGCCCCGCTCCGTGCCTGGCTGACCCACCGGGCCCAGGACCCGGAGGCGCGGGCCCGCGCCGTGGCCCGGACCGCCCGCGGCACGCTCGACTCGCTGCGCGCCCGGATGCCCGAACTGGCCGCGGCCGTCGCCGCCCAGCACTCCGCCATGATCCGGCTCACCTCCGCCGTCGAGGACGCGTACGAGAACGAGCACGCACGCGTACTCGAGCGTTTGCAGGAGGGCGGTGTGCTTTCGGGGAACGCCCGGAAGCACTGGCGCAGTTACCCGGCGGACTGCGCGGCCGGTGAGCTGCTCGGTGCTCTGGTGGAGAATCTCGGCTCCCTGTTGGCGTGTGCGGTGACCGCGGCCGACGAGCGGGTCGACGAGGCCTGGCGCCGTGAACCCGGCGCGCGCGCCCCCGAACTACGTAGGCGGGATTCCGAGTCCGAGACCGCCGAACAGCGGATCGGCCTTGTCGTACGACGTTGGCGGCGAGTGCTCGAGGAGTACGCCGAGGACGAGGTACGGGCCGCCGCCCAGACCATGGACGGCTCGCCGCCCGACGCCGAGGCCGTCGCGGCGCTCGTCGCCACCGGGCTGCTCGGCGGCCGTCGGGGCAAGGCCGCGGGCGAGAACCTCGCCGAGCGGATCGGTGCCCAGGGCGCCCTGCGGCTGCGTGATCGCGGCGGGCAGCTCCTGAGCGAGTACCTGGACACCGTGCTCGGCGCGGAACGCGAGCGTCGGCTCGCGCCGCTCGACGCGCTCGACATCACCCCCGAATCCCAGGCCGAGTTGATCGCGGCCCTTTCGCTGCTGCAGAAGGAGAGGTGAGGGCGCTGACCGCCGTCACGGATCAGACCGATTCCGATCCCGATTCCGATTCCGACCCCGGTTCCGATTCCGATCCCGACTTCAGGGGTCCTGGCGATCCCGTCGATTCCGTCAGCTCTGTCGATCACGACTGTTCCGTCGACGACTCCGATCTGACGGATCTCGCGGACAACCTTGGGGACACGTCAGGGGCAGGGGCAGAGGGCGATGCCGTAGCTGCCGGGGGTACGGGGGTTCCCGAAGGGCGTACGGAGTCCAGCCCCTGGGATGACGGTCTCATCGCGCGGCGCGTCGCCAAGCAGGGCGGCGAGGTGGCGGTGCCGGCCGGATCGGGGACGTACGACGGGCAGTTGAAGCAGCGGCTCGACGCGCTGCGGGAGCTCGTCGGGCTCTCGCGCACCCGGCTCAACGGGGCGGCCCTCGCCGAGGCCGGGCAGGTGCTCGACGAGGCCGCGGCCCGGCGGAGGCTGTCGTCCCGGCACACCGTCGTCGCCATCGCGGGGGCCACAGGGAGCGGCAAGTCGACGCTGTTCAACGCCCTCGCGGGCGTGCCGCTTTCGGAGACCGGTCTACGTAGGCCCACCACTTCGGCGCCGATCGCGTGCAGTTGGACGGACGGGGCCGCCGGGCTGCTCGACCGGCTCGGGATCCCCGGGCGGGCGCGGCGGCGTCCCGCGCAGCAAGGGCAGCAAGGGCAGCAAGGGCAGCAGGGGCAGAACGGCTCGCAGGGAGAGGCGGCGCTGGACGGGCTGGTCCTCATCGACCTGCCCGATCACGACTCCGCCGCGCTCGAACACCGCGACCAGGTCGACCGGGTGCTCGGCCTCGTGGATGCCGTGGTGTGGGTCGTCGACCCCGAGAAGTACGCCGACGCGATGCTCCACGAGCGCTATCTGCGGCCCATGGCGGGGCACGCGGAGGTGATGTTCGTTGTGCTCAACCAGGTGGACCGGCTGCCCGGTGACGCCGTCGAGCAGGTCCTGGACGATCTGCGCCGGCTGCTCGACGAGGACGGCATCGCGCTCGGCGAGCACGGTGAGCCAGGTGCCACGGTGCTCCCGATCTCCGCCCTCACCGGTGAGGGCGTGGACGACCTGCGCGACTGCCTCGATCAGGTCACCACCGAACGCCGGGCCGCCACGCGCCGGATCGGTGCCGACGTCGATGCCGCCGCCGACCATCTGAAGCAGATGTACGCGACAGGGCGGCACAGCGGGCTGAGTGAGGAGGCCCGAGAGGAGTTCGCGGACCGGCTCGCCGAGGCCGTCGGCGCCGCCGCCGCGGGTCAGGCGGCCGGGCGGGAGTGGAGCCGGGGCGCCAACCGGGCCTGCGGAACCCCGTGGCTCAGGCTCTGGCGCTGGTACGAGGACCGGCGCGCGGTCGGCTCGACCGGCACGGTCCCCGTGGTCCCCGCCGACGACGAGGTCACGGCCAGGCAGCGCGTCGAGCACGCGGTGCGGGTGGTCGGCGACGCCGCTGCGAACGGGCTGCCCGCCGCATGGGGACAGGCCGTGCGGGAGGCCGCGACGCGGGGCGGCGAGGGGCTGCCCGAGGCGCTCGACGAGCTGGCGTCCGAGGGTGTGTCCGATGGCGTGCCTGGTGTTGTGTCTGGTGCCGTGTCAGGTGTCGTGTGCGGTGCTGCGTCCGGGTATGCGAAGCCGGAGCTTGGGGCCGGGCGGCCGCCGCGGCCCGGCTGGTGGCCGGTCGCGGTGTTCGCGCAGGTAGCCATGACGCTGCTGCAAGTTCTGGGTGTGCTGTGGCTGTTGGGGCAGGTCGTCGGGGTCTTCTCCACGAATCTGGGCGTGCCCCTGTTGCTGGTGCTGGCGGGGCTCGTGGGCGGGCCGTGCGTGGAGTGGTCCTGCCGTATGGCGGCGAAGGGGCCGGCGCGCCGGTACGGGCAGGAGGCCGAGCGACGGCTCAGGGACGCGGCGGCGGCCTGTGGCAGGGCGCGGGTGCTGGATCCCGTCGCGGCGGAGCTGCTGCGGTACCGGGAGGTGCGGGAGCAGTACGTACGGGTGGCCGGGGGAGTGACCGGGATTTCCACAACCCGCGGGTAGGACACAGGCGTCGGCGGGGATCGCGGCGCGGGGGCAATCTGTGATCGCGGCTCGGGAAGGGCTCGGGCCGCGCACGGACGTCCTGGCCGATGGGGCCGGGCGGGGGGCACGGGAGGGGTTCCGGATGAGCAGCGAGACGATGGTGACCGTGGTGGGGAACGTGGCGACGACACCGGTGTTCCGGGAGTTGCCGACGGGGCCGGTCGC
The DNA here is from genome assembly GCF_053592315.1 of Streptomyces sp. NPDC002754. Classification (NCBI taxonomy): domain Bacteria; kingdom Bacillati; phylum Actinomycetota; class Actinomycetes; order Kitasatosporales; family Streptomycetaceae; genus Streptomyces; species Streptomyces sp. NPDC002754. Next base: position 120,777 of record NZ_JBSFVM010000019.1, on the reverse strand, counting down.
CCGGTTCCGGCTCGCGGCGCACACGCGCCGCTTCGACCGGGTGCAGAACGTGTGGGTGGACGGGCACACCAATTTCTTCACGGTCTGGGCCTGGCGCGCGCTGGGGACGAATGTGCAGAGCTCCCTGGCGCTCGGTGAACCGGTCATGGTGCAGGGCAAGTTGAAGGTGCGGGACGAGGAGCGGGGCGGGCAGCACTGGACGTCGGCGGACATCGAGGCGGTCGCGATCGGGCACGACCTGTCGCGCGGGACCTCCGCGTTCCGGCGGGTGCAACAGCTCCGTGCGGAGGGCGCGGCGCGGGGTGATTCCTCGCGGGCCGATTCTCCGTGGGGCGCTTCTCCGCAGGGCGATTCTCCATGGGACGTTACGAAGCCGGGCGCGGCCAAGCCGGGCGCGGCGAAGCCGGATGGCGCGAGGGCGGATGGCGTCAGGCCGGGCGGGGTGGGCGCGTGGCCTGACGTCGACCCCGGCAAGGCGGCGGGACGGCAGCCGGCCGAGGCTGAGCCCGACTTGGCGGGGCCGGGGCCGGAGCCGGAGCCGGAGCGGGAACCGGCCGAGCTCGCCTCGGCCGTGCCCGAAGTGGCCGAGCCGCAGCCGGTTGGGTGACCGGTGGCGTAACCGGTGGCGTAACCGTGGTCGAGTCGCTGGCCGTCGGCTCCCGCACGCGGGGCGATTTGTCGATATGCCCAGCTCGGAAACGGTGTTGGCGATAACGATTGCGATTCGGATCGGTTGCCGGAAGGCGGCTTCGGGGATCCCCGAAGATCATTTCCCTAGGATGCCGAGCGTGACTCCTGGGCTCGTCGGGACCTCTGCGCATCAGGTGCAGCGACGGGTCAGGGGAGCAAGGGCCAGCCGAATCACTGTGGTTGGCGTTGATTCTGCCGGCGGGACACCACCCCCCATGTGACCATCCGTCCCGCCTGAAGGGGAATTTCGTGTTTTCTGTGTGCTCACGGACCGTTCGGCGTGGACGAGGCGCAGCCCGTCTCGCCGCGGCGGCCCTGATGTCGGGACTCATGGCGACAGGGGCGATATCCGGCGCGGGCGTCGCGCAAGCCGACGACGGCGCCACGGAGCAGAGAGGTGCGAGCGCCACTCTGACCGGCCTGGAGACGTACGACGCGGCCGTGATCCACGAGGCCGGGAAGGACGAGAAGGTGTCGGCGGGCCTGTTCCGGATGGCCGTCGATGACGGCGGGTCGCTCCAGACGTACTGCGTCGACGTCCACAACCCGACGCAGCCGGACGCCAAGTACCAAGAGACCGCATGGGCCGGCACGTCGCTGCACGACAACGCGAACGCGGGACGCATCCGCTGGATCCTGCAGAACTCGTACCCGCAGGTCAACGATCTCGCCGCGCTCGCCCGCAAGGCGCACGCGGGGAGCCTCACCGAGCAGGAGGCCGCGGCCGGAACCCAGGTCGCGATCTGGCGCTACTCCGACAAGGCCGATGTGGACGCGGTCAGCCCCGCCGCGGAGAAGCTCGCCGACTATCTGCAGCGCAGCGCGCGTGACCTCGCGGAGCCGCGGGCCTCGCTGACCCTGACCCCGCAGGCCGTCTCCGTGCGGCAGAGCGACGAGTCATCCGCCGATCGTGTGGATACGGATACGGGTGCGGATGCGGATGGCCAGGGGGACCCGGACGCGGATGCGGAAGGCGGGGACAGGGTCGGCCCGGTCACCGTGCACACGAACGCCGACAGCGTCACCGTGCTGCCGCCCGCCGAGGCCGCCGCGAGCGGGGTGCGGCTCGTCGACGAGAAGGGCAAGCCCGTCACCACCGCGAAGGACGGCAGCCGGCTCTACTTCGACGTACCCAAGGGGGCAAAGGCGGGGTCGGCGGAGCTGACCGTTCAGGCGTCGACGACGGTTCCGGTCGGCCGGGCCTTCGCCTCCGACACCAGAAGCCAGACGCAGATCCTCGCGGGCTCCAGCGAGTCCACGGTCTCCGCGACCGCGACGGCGACCTGGGCGAGCGCGGGCGCCGTGCCCGCGTTGTCCGCGCGGGAGAACTGTGAGAAGGGCGGCGTCGACATCACGGCCGCCAACAGCGGGGACGCGCCGTACACGTTCACGCTCATGGGCACCCGGTACACGATCCCGGCCGGGAAGACGCGGACGGTGACGATACCGCTGCAGGAGGACCAGGCGTACGACTTCACGATCAAGGGGCCGCACGGCTTCGAGAAGCGAATACGGGGCGTGCTCGACTGCGCGACGACCTCGGCTGTGGGTTCCACGGCGGGCGGTGGTCTGCGGACGCAGGCGACGACACAGCCGAGCCCCGCCTCCGTCGGTGGTACGGGCTCCGGCAGCGACACGGACCTGGCCGAGACGGGCAGTTCGAACGCGACGCCGATCATCGCGGGCATCGCGGTGCTGCTGGTCCTGGTCGGCGGGGCGTCGATCGTCCTGGGCCGCAAGAAGAAGTCGCCCGGCGACAGCTCCGGCAGCGACTCCGACCAAGGCTCCGACCACGGCTCCGATCACGCCTCCGAATAGGCGCCCTGCCCCCGTGCCACCTGCGCTGTCATCCACATGTCAACGGGATGTGATCACCGGTGCCTAGCGTCAAGTGTGTTGGTTGACCGGCACGTTCACGACGTAAGGGGGATCGCACATGTCGACAAAGCGCATGTCGAGGAAGAGCAGGGCGGCGGGGGCGGTTCGCGCCGTTGCCGTGGCGGCGGTGCTGACCGCGGGTAGCGCCGTCGCGTTCGCGCCGGCCGCGCACGCGGACGGAGCGGAGCACTACTACATCGAGATCGGCGGCACCGGCCCCACGGAGAACAAGGACGGCTGCCCCAACACCAACTCCTCGTACGACGCCGCGAACAACGCGTTCGGCCTCGGCGCCTCCGCGATCAAGGTGTGCTACCCGGCCTCCGCCGGCCCGATCATCGGCCCCTCCGGCTCGCTCATCGAGCCTTCCGGGAAGGTCAACCCCGAGGCACTCACCTCGCCCACCTACGACGCCAGCGTGCAACTGGGCATCGAGAGAGGGCTGAAGGCCGCGCAGGACACCCACAACGCGCACCCCGACGCCCAGCTCACGATCACCGGCTACTCGCAGGGCGCCCAGGCGGCGGACGTGGTGCTCCAGCAGATCGCGAAGGGCGACACGGGTATTCCGAAGTCGCAGGTCGACGGCATGCTCTACGCCGACCCGATGCAGCCCGACACCGGTTTCGGGGCCAAGGTGCCCAAGGGGCTCGGCATCCCCGGCATCGCCACCGCGCCCGGTGCGGGGCCGGTGAACTTCGACGGGGTCCCGGTCAAGCGGTTCTGCATCGTCGGGGACCCGGTGTGCGACTTGAGGTCCGTCACCAACGCGCCCGGGTACTTCACCTTGCACGACAAGTACCCGGCGGTCGCCATCCCCAAGAGCCTCAACCAGACGGGCCAGGACGGCGTCCAGTGGCTCAACCAGAACGGCGACCCGGTGTAGGACTGCCGGGCCGCTACGGGGGAGCAGGACGGGGGAGGTGGTCCGGCCGGTTACCGCCCGGCCGGACCATTCCCGCCCCGTCCCTGTCCTTCTCCGCCTACCCGTCCCGTTCCCGGTCTTCGGTCGGCGAGGTCGCCGCGGTCGCCGAGGTCGTCCAGGACGCGGGAGATCCGCGCCCGGTTGGACTCGGTGTCGGGGAGGGCGGTGCCGCGTTCGAAGAAGTCGCGGGACCCGGACAGGCCGTCCGCCACGGCCTCGTGCCAGAGCAGCCGGTGGCGTAACGCGATCTCCGGGGCGGTGTCGGTCGCCTCGTCCAGGACGGTGCGTGCCCGGCGCCGGAGATCGGCGGCCGCCGCCGGGTTGCCCAGGTCCGCCTCGGCCGTGGACAGCCTGTCGAGGGCGGCGGCGTACAGGGGAACATCGCCGAGACGCCGGGCCAGGCTCTCCGCCTTCCCGAGGGAGCCGACGGCCTCGGCGGGCCGCCCGAGGTCGAGTTGGAGACCGCCGAGGCGGAGCAGGGTCTTGCCGAGGAGTCGGGGGCTGCCCGCCTTCTCGGCCAGGGCGATCGCCTTCAGATAGCGGTCGTACGCCTTGTCGTGCTCGCCGAGTTGGTGGTGCATGTCGCCGGCCCGCGTCATGATCGAGCCGGTCAGCCAGTCGTCGTGCGTCAACTCGCCCGCCAGGCGCAGGACTTCGGCGAAGTGTTCCATGGACTCGGCGATCCGGCCCTCCAGATTGGCGAAGGTCCCGAGGCCGGCGTAGGCGCGGGCCTGTTCATGGTGGTCGTCGGCGCGGCGGCTGATGTCCAGCGCTTCGGTGAACCAGGCACGGGCCTCGCCGTATCGGCCCTGGACACCGTACGTAATGCCGAAGCCGATGCGCAGCGCGCTGTCCATCCGCCGGTCGGTGGCCTGTTCGAGCAGCGGGAGCAGCATCTCCAGCGCGGTGCGGCACTCGTGGAACCGGCCCTGCCTGGTGAGGTAGTCGACCAGGCCCTCGGCGATCCAGCAGGCCTCGTCCACCCGACCGGCGGCCACCGCCTGAGCGACGACGTCGACCAGTTCGCCGCCCGCCTCGTCCAGCCAGGCCGTGGCCTCTTCCCAGCCCGTGAAGGGGCCGGTGCCCTGGGGGCCCGTCGGGGTGGACGAGGTTCCCCAGTCGCTGGCGCAGCGGGCGGCGGCGACGTACAGCCGGAACACCCGCTCCCGCGCCGCCGAGGCCTCGGCGGGCGATCCGGCGGCGACGCGGCGGGCGTAGACGGCCACCAGGTCGTGCAGGCGATAGCGGTCGACGGTCACCCGCTGCGCCAGGCTCGCGTCGGCCAGGTTCTCCAGGGCGCGCTCGGCGTCGGGCGGCGGCCGGTCGAGAAGGGCGGCCAGCGTCAGCCGGTCGAGACGCACGGTGGGCGAGAGGCCAAGGACGCGGAAGGCGCGCTGCTCGGAGTCCGGAAGCTGCGCGTAGGAGACTCCGAACGCGGCTTCTACGCTGCGGTCCTCGACCGCGAGTTCGTCGAGGCGCCGCTCGTCGTCGGTCAACCGGGCCGCCAGCGCCTCCACCGCCCAGGGCGGACGGTCCTGGATCCGCGCCCCGACGATCCGCAACGCGAGCGGAAGCCGCCCGCACAAGGTGGCCAACTCCCGTACAGCGACGCGCTCGCGGCCGACGCTGGTGCCATCCCCCGCCTCCTTCTCCGTCCCGTCCTCGCGGCCCACGATGCGGGTCAGCAGGTCGGTCGCCTCGTCGATGCCGAGAGGGGACAGCGAGACCCTGCGGTCCACGTCGAGGCCGGTGAGCCGCCGACGGCTCGTCACCAGCACCAGGGAGCCGGTCCCCGCGGGAAGCAGCGGGCGCACCTGTTCGGCGCGGGCGGCGTCGTCGAGTACGAGGAGCAGCTGGAGGGAGGCCGTGGCCGCCCGCCATGACGCGGCCAGCTCGTCCAGGTCCTCGGAGTCCTGCCCCTCGCCGGCCCCCACGGCTCGTAATAATCGGCGCAGAACGCGTTGCCGCCCCACCGTCGCGCGGTCCTCGCGGTGTCCGTGCAGCTCTACGAAGAGGCAGCCGTCGGGGTACCGGTGGCGCAGGGCCCGTGCCGCGCGTACGACCAGGGAGGTCTTCCCGACGCCTGCCATGCCGTCGACCGCCCGGACGGTGATCTCCCGGTCGTCGGCGGGCGCGACGAGCAGCTGATGCTGGCGCTCACGGCCGGTGAAGTTGCTGGTGTCGACGGGCAGTTCATAGCGCGCGCGGTGCTTGCGGGGGGAGTCGTCGGGACGCCGCGGAGACACGGTCGACCGTCCCCGTACCGCTGCCGCCACCGCGACTCCGGCCTCCTCGCCACGGAGCACCGCCGCGTGCACCTGTCGAAGTTCGGCGCCCGGCTCCACGCCCTGCTCGTCGACCAGGCGGCGGCGCACGGTCGCGTACACGTCCAGCGCGTCGGCCTGCCGGTTGGCGGCGTGCAGGGCGCGCATGAGCAGGGTGGCCAGCGCCTCGTTGTAGGGGTGGGCCGTCGTCAGGGAGAACAGTTCGGCCAGGGCGTCGGTGTGCCGCCCGGAACGGAGCTGGCAGTCGGCCTTCTCCTGCACGGCCAAGAGCCGCTGCTCCGCCAGCCGCAGCCGCTCCCCTTCGGCGAAGGGCCCCGGTATCCCGGACAGCGGCTCCCCGTGGAACAGCTCCAACGCGCGCGACCACGCGTCCACGGCGGCGCCCAGGTCTCCGGAGGCTTGCGCCGCACGCCCTTCGGCGGCGGTCTCCTCCCACCGCGCCACGTCCACGGACGTACTGCCCGGGACGAAGCGGTACCCGCCACGTACGGTCTCGATCACCGAACCAGCAGAACCAGCGGCGTCCAAGCGGCGCCGTAACCGATGCACGTACACCGGGATCACCCTGTTGCCCGTGCCGGGCGGCTCCGTCCCCCACACGCCGTCGAGCAGCTGCTGCCGGCTGACGGTCCTGCCCGGCCGGAGCAGCAGGGCGACGAGCAGGGCCTGTTCACGTACCGGCCCGAGCTCGAGACCGTTGTCGCCCCGCCAGGCCTGGAGGGGGCCGAGCAAAGAGAAGCGAAGTTGCTGGGTCGGGTCCGGGGCCGTGGGCAACTCGCTCGGAATCGGCACGCGGCGAGCGTACCCACGCCCTCCCCACCCTTCACCCGCCTCGCACCGACCCCCACAAGACCTGCCCCCGCCGCGTACGACGGAGACACACGACGATCTACGCAACGGGTACCGGGCTCACAAGCTGGGCGGCCCCTCCTGGGCCTGCAACATCCCCGCCGGCAGCCGGTCGTCGCCCCAACTGCGCTCGATGTAGCCGATGATCCCCGCGACGTCCTCGGCGGGCACCCGCTCCGGTTCGCCGTGTTCGAGCGGGTCGGCGTGGAAGATGTAGAGCCGTGAGGCGAACTGGTCGAACGGCAGTGAGGCCTCGCCGAACCGCTCGCCGTTGCCCGCGGTGGAGACGACGACGCCGTCGCCCCAGTCCTGGCCGCTGTCGTTGTTCGGGTTGAAGAAGTACACCCGCATGACGTCCTGCGGGTCCGGCGCGACCCGCAGGATCGTGATCGCGTGCCAGCCGACGTAGCGGGCAGCGCTGTCGGTGACGGCGACACCGGCCGGCTGCGGATGGATCAGCGGCTGCTCCCCGTTGTAGAACGGGTGGTAGCCGGCGTGAAACGCCCGCAGGAACTCGTCGAGGTCGACCAGGTTCCCGGTCGCGACATCTACGTTGATGTGGAACCCGCGAGGCGTCCACCAGCCGTGGAACTCGGGGTTGACCCACCGGTGCGGATCCCCGGGCCGGTCGACGCAGCGCCTCCCCATCTCGGCGTAGATCCGGTCCAAGTGGGGCACCACGACCAGCGATACGGGGTCCAGGTCCATCGGCAGCGTGGTCGCCACTCCGGCCCCGCTGTCCTTCGACGAGATCGGCTGTCCTTCGAAGTGCATGAGCACCTCGTCGTCGCGGGCGGCCCAGACCACCATTTGCAGCAGGTAGTCCGGGTCGTTGTACGACCACATCGACAGCGCGCGGGCCGACTGGCAGGTGGGGTTGTCGCCCTGGCCGACGCCGAGCGGCTGGCCCAGCATCGAGAGCACCCCCGCGACGAGTCGCTCCCGCGGCCCCACTTCCTCGTCGCCCTCGCCGAAGACCGCGGTCAGCCGCTCCCGCGCGGCCGGGGCGAGTTCGAGTGACAGCTGGCGCCACAGTGCGGGCACGATCGGCGGCTCGTAGAGGATGCCGCGGTCGAGCAGCAGCGCGAGACCGTAGATGCACTGCGCGGTCTGCGGGTGCACGGCCACCTCGACCAGCCGGTGCACCAACTGGCTGTAGCGCAACAGGCAGTTGCGGCCGGTGTCGGAGAGGCCGAGCGCCTCACCGACGAGGTAGTCGCTCTCCTGAAGCAGGAACCGGAGCAGCTCCGCGTGGTACTGCGACACCAGGCCGGTGTCGTGCATCGCCCGCGCGAACCCCGCCGCCTCGTACTGCAGGCCGCCGGCGTCCATCGCCTCGAGGCGGGAGCGGAAGACCTCCATGCCCGGGTCGTCCCGGCACGCCTCGGTGGTCCCGAACAGGCTCGTGATGAGCCGGTCGATGCCCTGCCCCGAGGACACGCCGAGAGCGACGTCCGGGTCATTGCGGTAGACCGCGATCCGGGTGATCAGCGCCTGCACCGCCTCGACCTGGATCGGACGCTGGCGCAGGATCCGCCAGATCTCGTCGACCAGGTTGTCCAGGACGCTGTCGTAACCGATCTCGTCGGCGAGGTGCCGGAACAGGTCCCGGATGAGCTGTGCGGTCCGGCCCTGTTGGGCGCGTTCCGCCTCGCTGGGCGCGCTGAACAGCAGCTCCAGGTTGGCCGCCAGGACCTGGGAGAGGAACTGCCGGGCGTCATCGGCGGGCAGCGTCGGGTGCGCGAAGTCACCGCGGGCGACGGCGAGCATCCGCAGCTCGCTGGTCGCCTCGATCACCACGGTGTCCGTGTCCCCGCTGAGCAGACCTGCGCTGACCAGCGACGGGATGAGGATCTCCGGTGACGCCCAGTCCGTCCCCTGGAAGAGCCCGGCCTCCTCGAGGGCCTGCGCCCTGGCCTGGACGGCCGCGGCGCCACCCGGCTGCGTGAGCACCCGCCGCAGGGCTTCCAGGAGCCGCCGCAGCTTCGTGTGCTTGCCGAAGTCACGGGTTTCGGCCATGGCCTGGATGGCGTCGTCGAGTGCGGTCACGCGCTTGTCCAGCGTCGTGGCCTCACCGTTGACGTCGACGGTCGGTTTCAAAGGGATTCCCTCGGGTTGGCCTCCTGCGTCCATGAGTTCTCAGACGTGAGTTCTCAGACGTAGAAGTCGAGCTCTTCCTGCTTTTTCAACAATTCGCGCATTCGGTACGGGTCGTCACCGAAGAAGTACACCAGGCCCCAATGGGTGCCGAACGCGGTCCTCTTGGTGACGGTCTCCTCGAGCGGTGTCGAGAGGTCGTGCGACTCGTAGTAGTCGTCGTCCTCGGTCTCCTCCGGGATCTCCAGCTCGCTGACGACGCGGCGGCGCGGGTAGACACCGAAGCAGCCGGCGACGCCGGACGCGTCGACGACCTCGCGCGGGAAGAAGGCGTCGATCTCCTCCTCGGTCGTCTTCGGGTCGAACGCCAGCACCAGCGCATGGTAGGCGTTGAACCCGTATGCCCGTTCCAGCAACTCGAACACCTTGAAGCCCGGCGGCCGGTAGGCGACTTCGCCGAAGTGCATCTCGCCGTCGCTGGTGACGAAGTACTCCGGGTGCACGAAGCCGAACTCGATGTCGAACGTCTTGATGAGCTTCTCGATCTGCGCCGTGATCTGCGGGCGGTACTTCTCCAGTTCCGGGGTCGCGGGCACGAACACCGAATAGCCGAGCGTGACGTACTCGGAGATGTTGAGGAACTTGATTTTCCCGTTGTGCACCCACGCCTCGACCGCGAACTCCCAGCCGTCGAGGTGGGATTCCATGAGGACGGGGAACTCCTCGTCCGGAATCGTGTCGACCTCGTCCGGGGTGCGGATGACGCGGTGCCCGAGGCAGCCGGCCTTGTCGAACGCCTTGAGGTGGATCGGGTCGTTCGGGTCCCCGTCCAGCTTGAGCAGCGTCTGGTTGACGCGCTTGAGGAAGCGGATCACGTCGTCCCGGTCGTGGGCCTCCTCGAAGATCCCGACGCGGATGCCGCCGAGTTGCGCGCGGCGCTTCATCAGCGCCTTGTCGCGCAGCAGCATGGCCTGTCCGTACAGCCTCGGATTGCCCAGGAGGACGGAATTGATCGCCCCCGCCCATTCGACGGTCTCCTCATACAGCGGGATCGCGACGTCGACGCCCTCGTTCTGAAGGGTCTCGGCGATCTCCATGGAGCGGTCGTTGAGCCGCTCGAAATTCCACGGTACGTAGGGGATGTCGTGCTCGACGCAGTACTCCTCGGCCCACTCCGGGGCCACGACGACGTATCTCCGATCGAATCGGTCCAGGGCTTCCACCGCGTTGAGACTCCAGCCAAGTAGCGCTACGTAGCCCTTGTCCGGGTTCCTGGTGGCTGTTTCGCCCTGTGTCATAGGCCGTTTCTCCTTCGGCGCGATGCGCTCATCGACGACGTGCCACGCACGCCCTGCCCGGCGGTCTGCCGCGCATGCACCTCCTGCCCGAGGCCGGTCTGGTCATTCCCTCCCGGGGGCACCTGGTGCCCCCGGACCCGGCAGGGAGGTGACCGAACGGTGTCAATAGCCTTACAAGCCCGGCGGGTTACCGGCTTCGCCGCCCCTCGCGCTCATGCCTTCGGACCGCGCTACGGGTGCTCCACCTGGACACCAGGGGTCACGCCCGCTCCACATACGTGTGGGTCGATGGCGGGCGGGATGGAAGCTGGAGTTGCGTGGGTGATCGCGATTATGGGCAAAGGGGGCGGTCGAGTTCATGCAGGAAACGCAACTTCGAAAAGAATGAGCCATCTTCGGGCGACCTCCGCCCATCCGTAAATGGCCAGGTGGTGGCGTGTTCCATAATACCTAGCCCCTGTTCTCCCCACCCCCGTTCGGGCCGCATTTCCTGCTTCTAGGGTGGCCGAAACTTGTGCCACAACAAAGGAGAGCCCGTCCGAGACGCTGTCGTTTGGAGGTATGGCGCCACGGACGGGCTTCAAGACATCCGGAAAGGACATCTCTGTGAGTCTGCCTCTCGACCGGGGGGTACCTGTCAAACCTGCGATTTGGGCCGTGGGTGACGATCGTGATCGTTCTCGTGGTAATTGCCTGGGAGCCTACGGCGAAGGTGATCGGCGCCTATGCCGATGTTGCTGCTCTTGCGACCCTGTGCGGGAGTTGCGGTACAGCAGCGAGGTACGGCAACCGCAGCACCGATGGCATTCCGTAGCCGCCGTGTGGGTCGTCTACACAACCGATATGGCCTGTACTGGCCGATCCGCATAGAGCTACGGATCACAAGGGTAACGACGGGAGGAAAGTGATCGGGTCGTACGGCAGACGCCTTCCTTCCGCGTCGACCCGGCGCTCTACTTCTGCCGGGACGGCAACACCGTGGGCGTCACCGGCCGGACTTCCAATCGGTGTCGAGGATGGCTGCGTGTACAGCGGCGACAATCATCGTGATGGCCAAGACGCCACCCACCCAGTTCTTTGGGTTGCCGAACACTGACGCCAGGACGGCCGAGCCGTAAATGAGCGCTGCATAGACGATCGGAACGATCATGCTGACGACGCGCTTCTTGGCCGCGATGAAGAACAACGGCGGCGCTAAGAGGCCGGCCGACAGTACAACCACGACGACCCAGATCACCTTGTGCCATATGTTCGCGTACATGCGAGCTCGGATGGGTGCGTTGACGTACGAGTCGCTCATGGTCCCCCCTTGCTTAACCTGACAGTCAGTGTGACGCAGCTCACTCCCGAACGCGAGTGTCTCGCAACGGTCTTCAAGGCCAGTCGCTCGTCACCGTCTCGTTTCCCGTCTCGTCCAGGTCACCGCCGATGAGGCGTCGATGTTGGGTATCCAGAAGAGCGCGCTCGTGACGCACATCCGGCGCACGTACTACAGCGACCAGTCGGCCCGTGGAGACTGCCGACATCGTCGTGCCCGCCGCCCTCTGCGAGATCGTCTACGAGATTCCCATCGGCCGATAGCGCTGCCAGGGCGTCGAACGGCTGGGCACGTCAGACCTGCGGATGCGTCGAGGTCCACCAGGCGGTGAGGCGGGCGGCCACGTCATCCGCATCATCCGCACCGTGGGGTTCGGGTAGGCCGGAGTGACCCGTCAGCTCGTCGTGCAGGAAGTCCCTCAGTTCTGCCCGGCCAGCCCCGCGCCGCAGTCGAGTCAGGAGTGGCGTCGGCATGTAGTCGTACTCGTCCTGGACGAGCTCGGCCACCCCGATCGGGTCCCATTCGTTGAGGAGGTCTCGGAGGTCGTCCCGTGCGTCCGCTGGTGCCGTGGCGCAAGGGTGGCATGCCGCCAAGTGATCAGCCGGTGACGGGTTCTGGGTCGTCCCTGGGCCGTGCGAGGTTGGTCGACGGCGACAATCGGCGACCGACAGTGACAGCTCCGCTACGACCGGCCCCGTAGAACGCCCAGTTCAGGGCCACAGGGCGATACGGGTTTCCCCCGGCCGGTGGCCATCAGGCAAGATGGGGTGTATCTGCCCTCACGCGGTGGAGCCGCAGTATGCGGGGCCTTTACTGCTACACACACTTCGACTGCCGGACGGTTTCTCTTGGCTGAGTTCATCTACTCCATGCGCAAGGCGCGCAAGGCGCACGGCGACAAGGTGATCCTCGACGATGTCACCCTGGACTTCCTGCCCGGAGCGAAGATCGGCGTTGTCGGTCCGAACGGTGCCGGTAAGTCGACCGTCCTGAAGATCATGGCGGGGATCGAGCAGGCGTCGAACGGTGACGCCGTGCTCATGCCCGGTTACAGCGTCAACATCCTGATGCAGGAGCCGAAGCTCGACGAGTCCAAGACCGTTCTGGAGAACGTGCAGGACGGCGCCGCCGAGGTCATGGGCAAGCTCAAGCGCTTCAACGAGGTCGCCGAGCTCATGGCGACGGACTACAGCGACGAGCTCATGGACGAGATGGGCAAGCTCCAGGAGGACCTCGACCACGCCGACGCGTGGGACCTCGACGGTCAGCTGGAGCAGGCCATGGACGCTCTCGGGTGCCCGCCCGGGGACTGGCCCGTCAACAACCTGTCCGGTGGTGAGAAGCGCCGCGTCGCGCTCTGCAAGCTGCTCATCGAGGCGCCCGACCTGCTGCTCCTCGACGAGCCCACCAACCACCTCGACGCCGAGTCCGTGAACTGGCTGGAGCAGCACCTCGCCCAGTACAAGGGCACTGTCGTGGCCATTACTCACGACCGGTACTTCCTGGACAACGTCGCCGAGTGGATTCTTGAGCTCGACCGCGGCCGCGCGATCCCTTACGAGGGCAACTACTCCACGTACCTGCAGAAGAAGTCCGAGCGCCTCAAGGTCGAGGGCAAGAAGGACGAGAAGCGGCAGAAGCGGCTCAAGGAAGAGCTGGAGTGGGTGCGGTCCAACGCCAAGGGGCGGCAGACCAAGTCGAAGTCGCGTCTCGCCCGCTACGAGGAGATGGCGGCCGAGGCCGACAAGATGCGGAAGCTGGACTTCGAGGAGATCCAGATTCCGCCGGGCCCGCGCCTGGGCAGCATGGTCGTCGAGGTCGAGCACCTGGGTAAGGCGTTCGGGGACAAGGTTCTGATCGATGACCTGAGCTTCACGTTGCCGCGTAACGGCATCGTCGGTGTCATCGGCCCGAACGGTGCCGGTAAGACCACCCTGTTCAAGATGTTGCAGGGCTTCGAGACGCCGGACTCCGGTTCCATCAAGGTCGGCGACACCGTCAAGATCTCGTACGTCGACCAGAACCGCGCCAACATCGACCCGAAGAAGACCCTTTGGGCCGTGGTGAGCGATGAGCTCGACTACATCAATGTCGGGCAGGTTGAGATGCCCTCGCGGGCGTACGTCAGCGCCTTCGGGTTCAAGGGGCCTGACCAGCAGAAGCCCGCCGGCGTGCTCTCCGGCGGTGAGCGCAACCGTCTGAACCTCGCGCTCACCCTCAAGCAGGGCGGCAACCTGCTGCTCCTTGACGAGCCGACGAACGACCTTGATGTGGAGACCCTCAGCAGCCTTGAGAATGCGCTGCTCGAGTTCCCGGGGTGCGCTGTGGTCGTCTCTCACGACCGGTGGTTCCTCGACCGGGTCGCCACGCACATCCTCGCGTACGAGGGTGAGTCCAAGTGGTTCTGGTTCGAGGGCAACTTCGAGTCCTACGAGAAGAACAAGATCGAGCGGCTCGGTGCCGACGCGGCCCGTCCGCACCGCGCCACCTACAAGAAGCTGACCCGCGGCTGATGGCTCGCCACGTATACGCCTGCCCCCTGCGTTGGGCCGACATGGATGCCTACGGGCATGTCAATAACGTGGTTTTCCTTCGGTATCTGGAGGAAGCGCGGATTGATTTCCTGTTCCGGCCCGACAAGGACTTCCAGCAGGGGTCCGTCGTGGCGCGCCATGAGATCGACTACAAGCGGCAGTTGGTGCACCGGCACCGGCCCGTGGACATCGAGCTGTGGGTGAGTGAGATAAAGGCGGCTTCGTTCACGCTCTCTTATGAAGTGAAGGACGAGGACGTCGTGTACGTGCGTGCCTCCACGGTCGTCGTGCCGTTCGACTTCGAGGCGCAGCGGCCGCGTCGGATCACCGGCGAGGAGCGGGAGTTCCTCGAGGAGTACCGGGACGACGACGCGGGGCGTACGGATCGTGCGGAGGCGCTCGTCGCATGAGCGCGTCCGTGCTGCATTTCGCCGACGCGGGGGAGGTGGCGGATCTCGCCGCCTTCCTCGGCCGGCTGTTGCACTACGACAAGGCGGCCGCCGTGCGGCTGCGGGCGCAGGCCGGTGGGCAGGCGCTCGCGGTGTTCGGGCGGCCGCCTTCGTTCGAGGTGCTGGCCGTGCGGACGGCGCGGCTGCTCAAGCCGTACGAGAACGGGATCGAGGACACGCTCGATGTGACCGTGTCCGCGGGGGAGTTGCTCGACTCGCTCGACGAGGGGACGGCTACGGCCACGGTTCCCGCCGCGGTCACCGGGCCGCCGTGGGCCGGGGTGTTGCCGCCGCTCGGTGGGTGGGAGCGGGTGGACGGGTTCCCGGATGCGGATGCGTTGCGTGGGCTTGTGAAGGCGGCGGTGGCTGAATTCCGGGCGCGGGTTGAGGAGTTGGCGCCGGAGGAGCGGACCCGCGGGGAGCTTGACCGGATCGGTGGTGAGGTCTGGGCGCGGGAGATCGGGGGGAGTGGGGCGCCGGTGCGGATGGTGCATGCGGCGGCGTCTCTTGGGTTTTTGCGGGGGGCGGAGGTTGACCTGGTGGTTGCCGGGGCGTGGGTGCGGTTGCGTACCGCGTACGGGTCGGTGGCTGTGCGGAGGGCGTCCGCCGTGCTGGGTGGGCTCTCCGTCAGCCCCGTGTGAGCGGGAGCCCAGACGGGGTTGCGGTCGCGGGGCTCTGCCCCGGACCCCGCGCCTCAATCGCCGGCGGGGCTTGAAAAGCCTGCTCAATCGCCGCAGGGGCTTGAAGTGGCTCACTCGTCCGCAGGGGCTTGAAAAGCTCACCCGTCCGCAGGGGCTTGAAAGATGCTGCTCACCCGTCCGCAGGGGATTGAATGGCTGGAGCGTGTCAGCCCGCTGTGTTGACCATTGAAGCTGCCGCGTATGTCAGGTAGTTCCACAGGGTGCGTTCGTGTTCCTCGGAGAGGTTGAGGTCCTCTACTGCCGCCTGCATGTGCTTCAGCCACGCGTCGTGGGCCGCGCGGTCGACCTGGAACGGGGCGTGGCGCATGCGCAGGCGCGGGTGGCCGCGGTTGTCGCTGTAGGTGCGGGGGCCGCCCCAGTACTGCATGAGGAACAGCGCGAGGCGCTCCTCGGCGGGGCCCAGGTCCTCCTCCGGGTACATGGGACGCAGCAGCGGGTCCTGTGCGACGCCCTCGTAGAAGCGGTGCACGAGGCGGCGGAACGTCTCCTCGCCACCCACCTGCTCGTAGAACGTCTGCTCCTGAAGCGTGTCGCGCGGGATCTCAGTCACCCGTCCATGGTCTCAGACACACCGGCCGGGGACCGGGGACCTAGGTCCCCTCCGACCGCGGAACGGGGGTCGCCGTTTTCCGGTTCGGGCAGGACAGTGGACATATGGGCGCAGAGCACACCCGGGACCTCGAGCAGCTCGCCGTACGGGCGCGGGCCCGGCTCGTGCGCGAGATCGATCACAGTGGTGCCTGGGACGCCGACCCCGCCTGGCGGGAGGCGTTCGCGGAGGTGCCGCGGCATCTGTTCGTGCCGTACTACTTCGTGGGTGCCCCGGGAGGCTACGAGCGGCTGTGGGGCGAACACCCCGACCCGGAGCGGCGCGAGCGCTGGCTGCGCGGCGCCTACGCCGACGAGCCGCTGGCCACCCGGCTGCGCGACGGCGTGCTGGTCTCCTCCAGCAGCCAGCCGTCCCTGATGGCGCGGATGCTCGCGGAGCTGCGGGTACGGGACGGGGACCGGGTTCTGGAGATCGGTGCGGGGACCGGGTACAACGCGGCGCTGCTCGCGCACCGGGTCGGTGCGGGGAACGTCACGTCCGTCGACCTCGATCCGGAGATCGCCGAGTCCGCCAGGTCTCATCTCGCCGCCGCCGGGTACCGGACGGGCGTCGTCACCGGTGACGGGACGCGCGGCTGCCCGGAGCGGGCGCCGTACGACCGGATCGTGGCGACGTGCGCGTTGCGTTCGGTGCCGACGGGCTGGCTCGGGCAGTGTGCGGCCGGTGCGCGGATCCTCGCGCCCCTGTCGACCGGGCTCGTGGCCCTCGATGTGAGGGAGGGGGAGGTGGAAGGGCGGTATGCGGAGGGGCGGTTTCTGCATACTTCCGCGTACTTCATGGCGCTGCGCGGCGGCCCGGAGCGGGCGCCCGAGCCCCGGGCCGGTGGCTTGCCGCACCCCGTGCTGCGCGAGGAGTTGTTCCGGTTCCTGCTGACGTTGACGTCGGGCCGCCTGGACCCGTACGACGCGCTCGCGCTGTGGGAGCGGGAGGGCAGGCCCGAGCGCGAGCGGTTCGGGGTGACCGTGCGCGGCGGGCGCCAGCGGGCCTGGCTGGACGATCCGGAGGGGCCCCACACATGGGAGTTGCCGGGCACCACCCTCTAGGTGCAGGTGCCCGGCAACGTCCTACGACTGCGTGTGCTCAGCCGCGCCGGATCGTGATCGTCGTCCACGCTCCGACGTGCACCCGGTCGCCGTCCTGCAGCGGTACGGGGACGAACGGCTGGATCGGCTCGTCGCCGTTGTTGACGGTCGTGCCGTTCGTCGAGTTCTGGTCGACGACCGCCCACGTACCGTCCGGCTGCTGCACGAGCACCGCGTGCTGGTGCGAGACGCCCGGGTCCTCCGGCGGCACCGACAGGTCGATGTCGGGGGACTCCCCGGTGGAGTGCCGGCGTCGGCCGATCGACAGCTGGTTCCCGGTGAGCGGGCGCTGCTGCTCAGGCGAGTACGCGGGCAGGTTGAGCCCCGAGGCCTCGGGGCCGCTGCGCTGCATCATCGCCATGAAGTAGTCGCGGTCCGGACCGATCGTCGCCGACCACGACATCGGGGCGTACTGCTGCTGCTGCGGCGGCTGCTGCTGCTGGAACGGCGGCGGGGTCGTGGAGGGACCCGCGGGCGCCGACGGGTCCGACGACGGAGGCGGCAGCATCCAGTCGTCCCCGTTCGCGCCACCGGGGCCACCAGGACCACCAGGACCGCCGAAGGAAGGGTTGGGCGGCGGGGGCTGCATGGGCCCCGGCTGCACGGGCTGCGGCGGGCCGGGTTGGCCGTGCGGACCCGGCTGGCCGTACGGGCCCGGGTGCGTGGGCGGAGCCGGCGCGGGCGCCGGAGCCTGCTGCTGGAAGCCCTGCGGGGCACCGCCACCGGTCTCGTACGGGCTCGGGCCGTCGAAGGACGGCGGGGGAGGCGGCGGGGCCTGACCCGACGGCTCGTTCCCGAACGACGGCTCGTTGCCGAACGGGGACGGCGGGATCGGCTCCGCGGGCCGGTTGATCTGCGAGGGCCGCGAGCCCTGGTACTCGTACGAGTCCGGGCCGGGCGGCGGAGGCTGCTGCTGGAACTGCAGCGCCGGGTTCGGGCCCTGCGGCTCGTGGGGCTGCGGGAAGCCGGGTGCGGCGGGGCCGCCCTGGCCGCCCGACGTGGGCATCGGCGGGTTCGGGGCCGCGGGCGTGTACGACGTCGCCGTGTTCGTGAGGAAGTTCCAGCGGCACTCCTCGCAGAACGGCGCGCCGCCCTCACGCGGCGTACGGCACTGCGGGCACAGTTCGGGCGTACCCGCCCCACCTTGCGGCGCCTGCGGCGCGGCCGGCTGCGGGTAGCCGTAACCGGCGGCCGGAGGCGGCGGAGGGGGCGGGGGCACGGCACCGGCCATGCGGTGACCGCAGACCTCGCACCAGTCTTCGGAACCCGACTGGTGTCCGTTCGGGCAGGTCGGCATGTCGGCGCTTCCCCCTCTCCTTCATGTGCAAGCAGGGCTTGCCGTAGTGCGTGGGTGGATATTTTGTACGTGGGAGGTTACTTCTTGACGCGAACTGTCTTGGTCGACCGGGTTTCGAGAGTCATCTCGTCGGCCTCCGCGACCTTCGCCTTCAATCGAACAGTACCTTCCGTGGCGTCCACAACGTCCACCACCTTCGAAAGCAGCTTGGCCGTATCCGCGTTCCCGGAGAGGGCCGCGAGCTGCACCGCGCGGCCCAACTTCGCGGTCGCCCCGTCCGAATCGCCCGACTTTCGTGCGTCAAGTCCCTGCTGGATGGCTTGTGCGAGTTCTTCCTGACCCGTGTAGTGGGCGACCTGCGGGTTGATCGACGTAGAGGCTGCCATGTCGTCCGTCCACACCGCCCGTACGAGACCCTGTGCGCCCAGCGGAACGGCCTGTGCCGAGCCGTCCGGCTGCGGGATCACCAGGGAGACGCGGGCGGCGAGCATCTCCTGGCCGAGATCGGCGTCCGGGACCCGCACGCACACGTGGTAGTCGCGGGACTCGTCGCCCCAGGAGCCGGTGGGGTAGTCGCCGGCCCGCGGGCCCGCCTCGGTGCGACGCTCCGTCAACTCCTCGACGCGCGGGGCGACTTGCTTCACGAACGTGATCTCCGAGCCGAGCGGTGTCCACAGGCGTAGAGCGACGTCCGCGATCTCCTTGCCCATCGCCGTCTCCATCATCTGCGTGAAGTCCTCGGCGAGATGGGCCGGGTCGGCGACGATGTCGGCGGTGCCGAGGAGGGCGGAGGCGATGCCTGTGACCTCCTTCACCTCCCAGTCCGTGCCGACGCCGCGGGCGTCGCAGGTGAAGCGGCCCGCGCCCGCCTCCAGCGTGGCGCGCAGATCCTCCGGCGACTCGTGCTCGTTGCGGCCGTCGGTGAGCAGGATGCCGTGCCGGATCGACACGTCCGCCGAGGCCAGGAGCCGGTCGGCCAGCCGCAGCCAGGTGCCGATCGCGGTGCCGCCGCTCGCGGACAGCTTGCGCAGCGCCTGCTTGGCCTGCCCGCGCGTGGTCCGGTCCGCGACGGCGAGCCGGCCCTCGCCCGGGTAGATCTCCTTGGCCACATGGGTGCCGGCGATCACCGCGAAGTGCACACCGTCGCGCAGCGCGTCGATCGCGGCGGCCGAGGCCTCGCGCGCGCCGCGCATCTTGGTGGGCGGGTAGTCCATCGAGCCGGAGCAGTCCACCATCAGCACCACCGCGGCGTCCGTGCCCTCGCCCGCGACGCTGAACAGGTGCGGCGCGCTGACCGCGCCGCCCACGGTGCCGCCCCCGGTCGAGGTCACCGTGACGATCGCGTTGACGTCACGGCCGCCCTCCGGCAGATATTCGTTCTGGTAGACCTCGACGGCGAATTGCGGAACGTGCGATTTCGAGAAATTTGCCATGGTGACATGTCCCCCCTGAACAAGACCATTTGTGCGCTTCCCGGCCTAGGGCCTGTCGTTTGGGTCAGGCCGGGCTCGCGGGGCCTGGCACGCACGCTCGCGGCGTTGTCGTCGGTCGACGACTTCCCCAAGCTCTCGGCTTCGCTCGAGCAGGGGAGGCCCCATTCGCGTCGCCTCCCTCCTCCGCCTTGCGATCGCACGCACCAGGCCCCGCTCCCTGATCCGGCCTGACCCAAACGACAGGCCCTACGCCGATCCTGCCCCCGACTGCGGCACAGGGAACGGCAGCACCGCCACTGTTACGTTGTCGTGGCCCCCGCCGTCGAGGGCGTGGCCGACCAGGACCTGGGCGCTGCGCAGCGGGTTGTCCGCCGCGTCCGCGGGCAGCAGGCGGGCCATCTCGTCGGCGGACTCCGCGTAGTTCCACAGTCCGTCGGAGCAGACCACGACCACTCCGGGGCGGTCCGGCTTGAACGACGCGGTGTGCGGCTCCAGTTCGTACGCGTCCGCGCCGAGCCAGCCCGTGATCGCGTGCGCCCGCTCGTCCGCGTACGCCTCCGCCTCGCTCATCAGGCCCGCCGCGACCATCTGCGCGGCCCACGAGTCGTCCTCGGTGAGCCGGGCGGCGGGCGCCTCGCGGTCGTCGGGCACCCAGTAGGCGCGGGAATCGCCGATCCAGCCGACGATGAGCAGCTCCTTGGTGACGACGGAGGCGACGAAGGTGCACGCCGGAGCGTTCTGGTGCGGCTTGTGCTCGCGGGCCGTCTCGGGCTCGTCCGCGAGGGCGTTGACCGCCTCGGCGGCAGCGACGATCGACTCGTGCATGGCCTGCTGCGGGTGGGTGCCGCGCGGCAGCGCCTCGTGCAGCGCCTCGGTGGCGGCGCGGGACGCGGCGAGCGAGGCGTCGTCGGGCCGGGTCGCCGACGACACGCCGTCGCAGACCACGGCGACGACGGCCGCGGAGCCGTCGGGCAGCGCGGCGGAGGAGATCGTGAAGAAGTCCTCGTTCCTGTGGTGCCGCAGGCCCCGGTCGCTGACCGCGGCGACCGCGTCCAACTCCTGCTCCATGTGGTCGCGTTCGCGGGGTTGGGCGTGGCCGCAGTTCTCGCAGTAGCCGTCCGGGTCGACGTGCCCGGCGCGGCAGGCCACGCACAGCTTGGTGCCGGCGGGAATGGGGTATCCCCTGCTCGAGTTTGTTCGAGAGCTTGGGGAAGTGGCGGACCCCAGTTGCTCGGGCGTCGCGGTGCGGGGGTCGGGCGCGGCGATCCTGAACTCCTCATCGGACGGTGGACCGTCGAAGCGTACGTCGGTGGGCAGTTCGGAGCCGCCGGAGTCCGTGCCCTCCAGGTCGGTCGGCAGGTGGACCGGGGCGGGCGGGTCCGAACTGTCCAGGTCGGGGGCGGCGGGCCACTCCACGGAGGCGTCGGAAGCGCCCGGCTCCTCGGCGCGCGGCTGCTCCTCGGCGCGCGGCTGCGCCGACAGGTCGTATCCGCATGCCCCGCAGAAGCGATCGGCCTCTTCGAGAGGCTCCTCGCAGCTGGGACACACTGACATAGCGGCCGCCTTGTGCGTCTGCGACATCCTCACACCCACGTCCGGGGGCGGTAGCGGTTGGCCCGCTCCACCAGTTCGATCCTCTCCTCGCCGCGCTGAGCGAGCCTGGCCAGAGTCCGGTACGAGCGTTCAAGACCGAGGCGGAGGCCGCGCTCGTCCAGATCGCTGCCGAGCACCACCGTGCGCACGGGGTCCTGTGGCGGACCGGAACCCTGCCTACCGGAGAGTACCCAGTCCAGGGCCGTGCCGAGCACTTCGGTGGACAACTGCTCGCGGCGCACCGCGTCGAGACCGAACCCGTCGAGCGCCTCGACCTGTCCCGCCGCGGCTGTCAGGTCGTGCAGCAACGGGTCGCCGTTCGCCCCCTGCGCCGTCCTGCCCCGCAGCCGCGAGCGCACCGCGGCGACCCGCGCCGCCGTGTAGTGGATCGACGACTCGGGCACCGACTCCAGGGTGCGCACGGCGCCGACCCGGTCGCCCGCGGCGAGCTGCACGCGCGCGAGGCCGAACGCCGCGCTCACGTAACTCGGATCCGTCGACCACACCAGGCGGTAGTACTCCGCCGCGTTGTCGAGCTGGCCGAGCACCTCCGCGCACACGCCGAGCGCCAGCTTCGGCGCGGGCTCGCCCGGGAACGCGTCGTATATGGCGTCGAAGGACAGCGCCGCGTTCGTGTGGTCGCCGATCGCGAGCGCCGCGACGCCCCGGTACCAGACCACCCGCCAGTCGTCGGGGTGGTCGGCCTCAAGGGCGGCCAGACCGCTGAGCGCGGCGTCCAGTTCTCGTCGACCCGCTCCGTCCTCACCTGCCGCTTCGCCCGGTCGACCGGCTTGTCCGGCCGGGGGCCCGGGGGTTGTCCCCCGGGAGGAGACGCCGCCCATTTCGAGGCGGGCCCGCAGCTCGCGCAGGCGCAGTTCGAGGGAGTCGGCGGGCGCCGCGTGCAGGGCCGCGATCAGCTCGGCGGGGGCCGAGGCGATGAGGCCCGCGAGGAAACCGGCGTTCGGATCGCCCGGGTCGACGCGCGGCACCGGGAGCGCGAGCGCGGTGCCCTGCGCCTGAAGCGGCTTGACGATCTCGGCGGACGACGGCGGCAGGGCGGGCGCGACGGGCGGCGGTGGCAGCGCGGCCGCGGCTTTCCGCGGACCCCGGCCGTTCCGTACGCGTACGGGCGTCTCGCGCGCCCCTAGCGCTGACACCTCGCCCGCGAGCAGGCCGAACAACTCGGTGTCCGTGACCTTCACTTCGGGCCCGAACAGCGTGGAGAGGGCGGGCCGCGGCCGGTTCGTCTGGAGCGCGACGACCTCGCGCAGGACGCCCGTCAGCTGCTCCGCCATCTCCTGCGCGGAGGCGAAGCGGCGGGCCGGGTCCGGGTCCGTGGCGCGCACGAGGAGCCGGTAGAACGACTCGTAGGTGCGGAACACCTCGATGTTGTCGGGGTCGGGCAGCGAGTCCACGAACACGTTCGTGTAGCCCTGGAAGTCGAAGGTGAGGAGGGCGAGCGTACGGGCCACGGTGTAGAGGTCCGAGGCGATGGAGGGCCCCAACTCGGCGACTTCGGGCGCCTGGAAGCCGACGGTCCCGTAGATCGCGCTCTCGTCGTCGTCCATCCTGCGGACCGCGCCCATGTCGATGAGCTTGAGCTGGTCCTCGGTCTGGATCGCGTTGTCGACCTTGAAGTCGCAGTAGAGGAGGTTGCGGCTGTGCAGATGACCGAGCGCCTCAAGGGCCTCGATGCCGTACGCGCACGCCTGCTCGACCGGCAGCGGGTCCCGCCTGCCCTCGGGGGTGCGCCGCTCGTTGGCGATCTCCTTGAGGGACTTGCCGCCCACGTACTCCATGACGATGTAGCCGTCCAGGGAGCCGGTGCGCTGGTCGAGGTGCTCGACGAAGTTGTAGATGCGGACGATGTTGGAGTGCTCGATCTCCGCGAGGAAGCGGCGCTCCGAGATCGCGGCGGCCATCGCGTCCTGGTCGCCCGTGTCTAGCAGGCCCTTGAGGACGACCCAGCGGTCGGAGACGGCGCGGTCGACGGCGAGGTAGACCCAGCCGAGCCCGCCGTGCGCCAGACAGCCCACGACCTCGTACTGACCGTGCACGACGTCGCCCGTGGCCAGCTTCGGCACGAAGGAGTACGGGTGGCCGCACTTGGTGCAGAAGCCTTCCGTGCGGCCAGGGCGCTCGCCCCGTGAACGGCCCACCGGGGCGCCGCAGTCGGAGCGCGAGCAGAACCGCTTCCGCTCGGGGACCTCGGGGTGCTCCTGCACCATCGCGCGCGGGTCGGGCCGCGGCACGTCCGGCACGTTGACCAGGCCGACGCCGAGCCGGGAACGGGCCGACGTACCCGCCGACGCACCGGAGCTGCGCACCGACACCGAGCGCGAGGTCGAACTTCCGGACAGGGAGCGGGAGAGCCGGCCCGACACGGACCGGCGGGACTGCGAGGAGCGCGCCGACGTCCTGGCCGATGCCCGCGAACTGGAGGAGTTCTGCGAGCCGCGCTGCCCGCCACCGGCGATCCCGGTCGGCGGCGACGCCACCATTCCGCTCGGCGACACGACCGGGGCCAGCCCGCACGTGCCGCAGTACAGCTCGCCGCCGCCCATGTCCTCGTAGGAACCGGTACAGCCGGGCCGCTGACAGGAGGACGCCGCGGCCGGAGCACCCACGGGGGCGACCTGCGGCCGGGCGGCGGGCCGGTGGGTGGGGGCGCTGCCCCCGTAGGTGCCACCGGACGCACCGGCCGGCTGCGGTTTCAGGCCGCACGTGTTGCAGTACAGCTCCCCGCCCATGTCCTCGTACGTGCCCGTGCAACCCGCTCTGCCGCACTTCTGTGGCGCCACGCTCACGACTCCCCCCTGGCCGATCTGTCGGCGGGCGCGGACAGCGCGTCCGCCGCCGCCCGTTGATATCGCAGCACCGCCGCCTCCGCGGCGCGCAGATTGCAGGGCGCGCTCCACAGCATGCGCCGCGCCGCGTCGTACCGCTCCACCAGGAACGGATCCTCGGCGAAACCGAGCCTCGCCACCTTCGCCTTGTACGCGTCGAGCCGCCCGCGCAGCTCCGCGCGGACCGCCAGCGGGGCCGTCACCGCCGTCAACGACTCACGCGCGCGCAGCAGTTCGTCCTCCGCCTTCGACTCCAGCGACTCCAGGAGCGGCGAGAGCCGGTTCCACTGGGCGCGCCTGCGGTACTCGGCCGCCGTCGCCAACTGCTCCTGCAGCACCGTCGGCGGACCCGACACCGCGGGCACGTCGGACCCGGCTATCTTCGCGAGCACCTCGATGCGCGCCGACCGCGCCTCGGCGAGCGTGCGGTCCGCGCGCGACAGCACGTCCCGCAGCCGGCCGAGCCGCACCTCCGCGTCCTGCCGGACGCCGAGCACGGCCTCGATCTCCCGGCGCACGTCCTCCAGGGCGCGGGCCTCCCGGTCGTACGCCGTGGTGTCGGGGCGGCCGCCGCCGGGCGCCGAACTCCCCGCCGCCTGCTGCCAGTACGTGAGCGGGTCGGAGACCACTTCCTCGCGCATCCGGGTCAGCGAGCCGGTGATCCGCTCCAGGTCGTCGCCCGCCGGATGCTCACCGGGACGCACTCCTACGGAGTGCGCGAGCTGCCGGGTGCGGGCCAGCTCGGCGGCGAGCATGTCGATACGGGCGGGCAGCGCAGACCACACGGCGTCGGCGGCCACCACCATGTCGAGGGACGACGCGTACAGCGCGTTCATCCGGTCGACGAGCGCCGCGAGGGTGAACTGCTCGGACAGCTTCGCGGGCCCGGTGATCGAGGGCGAGGCGCCGCCCGCACCCGGGCCCGCCGCGATGGTGACGGACTCGCCGCGCAGCAGCTCCGTCAGCTCCGTCAGGTCGCCGCGGTTGGGCAGCCGGCGCCGCGAGCGGATCTCCCGCGCCGTGCGCAGCGCGCCCGCGTACGCGTCGAAGTACGCCCACAGCAGCGTGATCTCCAGGTCGGCCGAGGCCCAGCGCTCCTGCGTCGTCCCGGTCAGCCGGGCGCCCTCCAGGAGTCTGCGCCCCGCGTGGTCCTGGAGGGCGAGCAGGGACGACTCGATCGCTTCGTGCTCCGCGCCGAGCCGGGCCAGGGCACGGTCCACCTCGTCCCGGTCCATCACTGGGCCGGCGGGTCCCGCGACGCCCATCGATCACCTCTCGCTTTCCCGAGTTCTCGTCAAGTCCCTGCCGTACTGCGTGTGTTACGTGTCCTGCCTACTTGTACTTCGGTGCGGGCGGCCCCGAGGAGGAGCCGAGCGCCGGCTTCAGCCAGTGGTCGTACGACTTCTGCCAGCCGTCCGACTTGCGGTAGTCCACCAGCACCTGGTTGACCCGGCGCACCAGGTCGTCCGCGCCCTTCTTCATGGCGACGCCGTAGAACTCCTTGGTGTAGGGCTCGCCCTTGACCTGCACCGTCGGGTCCTGCGCGGCCTGGCTCGCGGCGAGCGCGCCGTCGGTGACCACCGCGTCGACCTCGCCGAGTTGCAGCCGCACCAGGCAGTCCAGCTGGTTCGGCACGGTCGTGGAGATGTCCGTGCTCTGCGGCAGACCGCCCTCGTCCACCGGCTTCTTCTTGCCGTCCTCCAGCGACGACGCGGCCGTCGAACCGGTCGCCGTGCAGATCCGCTTGCCGGCGAGCGAGGCCCCGTACCCCTTGATGTCCGAGGTCTTCGGGGCGAGCACCTGCTGGCCGGTCTGGAAGTACGCGGTGGAGAACGCGACGTCCTTGAGGCGGTCGCAGCTGATGGTCATCGTGCGCACCACCATGTCGACGTCGCCGTGCTGGATCGCCGGGATGCGCTCGTTCGTGGGGATGGCGCGGAAGCGGATCGCGTCCCGGTCGCCGAGGATGTCGCCCGCGATCTCGTGCGCGAGATCGATGTCGAAGCCCTCCAACTCGCTTGTCTTCGCGGTGCTGTTGGGGTCGCGGTAGCCCCAGCGGTAGCTGTTCTGGTCGACGCCGACCGAGAGGTAGCCGCGGTCCTTGACGGCCTGCACGGCGCTGCCGCTCTCGCTGCCCGAGGGGGAGAGGCTGCGCTCCGGCTCCTTGCCCTTCACCGAGGCGTCGCAGTCGTCCGCCTTGGCCTGCCTGCCGTCGGCGACGCCACCGGAGGCATAGCTCGTCGTGCCGTCGTGCGAGGGGCGCTGTTGCTGGGTCAGCGGGAGCAGCAGCGCGAACACCGCCGTCAGGGCGCAGGCCACCGCCATGGCGGCCACGCCGCCCCAGCCGCGCAGAGTCACCCTTCGCGCCGTCCCTAGCTCGTTCATCGCCGCACCCCCTCTCACCTGTACTCCGAAAGCCTGCGCCCGATGCCGAACACCGCGCCACCCGCGGCGAGCACCGCCAACAGCGCAGCCCCGGCGGGCAGTCCGGTCATCGCGTCGAGACCGTTGCCCGCGTCGGCGCTGAACTGACGCTGCTCGTGAACGAGGGCCGTGTCCAGATTCTTGTCCACCAGATCGAAGCATTCACCTGTCGGCTTGTCCTTCTTCGAACCGATGATCTTGTCGAGCGCGCCCTGGTAGTTGCCGGAGTCGTCCTGCTCGCGCGCGTCCTGGTGGCGCTTTCGCCACTCCTTCATGCTGGCGTTCGCCTTGGTCACGGGCGCCCGGCCCGCGGTGTCGCCCTCGCCGTCGGCGAGCGCGTACGCGGCGTTCAGCTTGCCGGCGAGCGCGGTCATCTCCTGCTGGAAGTCGACGTCGTACTTGTCCTTGGTCTTGCCCTTCACCGACACCGTCTCGGCGCCGCGGCTGACCAGCGTCAGGTTCTCGCTGCCCCGCGCCTTCAGAGAGGCGATGCTCGCGTCGTGCAACACGTTCAAGGACCGTACGCCATGGTCGTACGACGAACTCAGCCCGCTGCGGGCGACGGTGTGACCGACGACGAGCCACAGCAGCACCACGGTGGACGCCGCGGTGGCGGCGAGCAGCCCCTGGTTGAACACCCGGTTCGTACGGCGGTAGTTGCGGCGCTGCGCCCACGCGAGGCCGGCGAGGGCGAGCACGCCGAGGGCGATCGCGATCCACGGGTAGGGCGTCGCCGAGTCGTAGTCGTCCCGCAGCCGCTGGTTCTCCGTCTTGTAGAGATCCTCGGCGGCCGGGAGCATCTCGGTCTGCATCTTCTCGTTCGCGTACCGCAGATAGGCGCCGCCCAGCGGGAAGCCCTGCCGGTTGTTGGCCCGGGCCCGCTCGATGAGGCCCTTGTACTGCGGCAGCAGCTTGTTCAGCTCCGCGATCGTCCCCGCCGAGCGGGTGCCGGGGTCGGTGCTGGTCGCCGCCGTCACCAGCTTGTCCGCGGCGTTCCTGATGTCGCGCTCGTACCGGTCGCGCGTATCCGCGGGTTCCTCGCCCCCCGCGAGGAACCCGCTGGACGCCGCCGTGTTGGCGTCGGCGAGCGAGCGGTAGATGTCGGCGGCGTCGGCGCTCAGCGGCTGGCTGGAGTGCAGCACGTCGTCGGCGGCGGCCGAGCGGTCCGTCATCTGCCAGGCCGTCGTCGCGCCGAACGCCACGACGAGCAGCGCGAGTACGGCGCCGATGATGCGGAGCCGGCCCGGCTCGGTCGTGGCCCCCGCCTTCAGCCGGTCCACGCCCTCCGCCCAGGCGGTGCGCCGCCGGGGCGTGGGCGCGGGTGCGCCGGGCGGGCCGCCGCCGCGTTGCGCCTGCGGTGGCACGCCCGGCGTCGGCGGTGTGGCGGGGCGCTCCGGCGGCGCCACGCTTCCGTTCGACGGGTATGTCACTTCGACCCTCCCCCATGGTCGTACGTCGGTCGCAAGTATCGCTTGGGCGACTGACATCCGCACAGCCATTCCCTGGATCTTGTGCGGAAGCGCTCCGTTCTGGAACACGTGGGGGAGGGGGGTTCGGTTCCCCGTTTGTGTTCGCGGCGGCGTTGTTGCGGTCGCGGGGCGCTGCCCCGGACCCCGCGCCTCAATCGCCGGCGGGGCTTGAGTGGGGGGCTGGGTTTGCGTACTCGGCGCGCGTACGCGCGTGGGACTCCGGGGGTGCGCCCACCGCGTCCAGGCCCAACAGGGCTGCCCCCAGGACCGGAGGTTCTGCCACCACCCGGGAGGTTGCCCGTGGGGCCCGCTCGGAGAGCAAGGTGCTGACACGGTCGTTGAGTTGGGGGTGGCGGGCGGCCAGGACGCTGCCGCCGAGGAGTACCGGGACCTCCTCTTCGAGGAGGTCGAGGCGGCGCAGGGCGACCGTTGCCATCGCCACCACCTCGTCGGCCATCCGCTCGACCAGGGCTCGGGCCACCGGGTCGCCGTCCGCCGCCGTGGCGAAGAGGACCGGGGTGAGCTCGTGGCGGCGGACCGCGGGGATGTGGCCCAGGTGCAGCGCCTCGATCAGGGCGTACATGGAGGGGAGGGAGAAGTGGGCGGGCAGGGCGTGCATCAGCGCCGTGGGGTCGCCGCGGCCGTCCTCCGCGCGTGCGGCGAACCAGATGGCCTCCTCCGCGAGGCCGCCCCCGCCGCCCCAGTCACCGGAGAGCCGGCCGATCGCGGGGAACCGGGCCGTGCGGCCGTCGGGCAGCATCCCCGCGCAGTTGACGCCCGCCCCGCACACGACGGCGACGCCGCGCGGCTCGGCGTCCTCCAGGAGCCCGGCGCGCAGCACGGCGAAGGTGTCGTTGCGGACGTCGACCCGCGATCCCCAGCGGCGCGCGGTCAGGGCGCGCGCCAACTCCCGTTCCTCCACGGGCAGGTCCGCGTTGGCCAGGCACGCCGACACATGGTCGACCGCGCCCACGCCCGCCTGCGCGAACGCCCGGCCGACCGCTTCCGCCAGGACGTCCACGGCGGGTTCCGCGTTCGTCCGGTGGGGCTGGAACCCGCCGCCGCGGGCCGCGCCGACGACAGTGCCGTCGGCCGCGACCACCGCGACGTCGGTCTTGCTGTTCCCCGCGTCGATGGCAAGGACGGTCATGCCCACGCGAGGTGCTCCCGGTTGTGTGCGATCAGTTCGTCCGTGAGCTGCTCGGCGTACTCGATCTGGCCGATCAGCGGGTGCGCGAGCAGTGCGTTGAAGACGCGGTCGCGGCCGCCCTTCAGGGCCGCCTCCAGGGCGAGGTCCTCGTACGCCGTGACGTTCGCGATCAGGCCTGCGTACAGGGGGTTGAGTGCCGGTACGGGCAGCGGCTTCGCGCCCTTGGCGTCGACCGACGCCTGCACCTCGATGACGGCGTCGTCGGGGAGGAAGGGGAGCGTGCCGTTGTTGTACGTGTTCACCACCTGGTGCGGGGAGCCTCCGCCGCCCAACAAGGAGGCGGCCAGGTCGACCGCCGCCTCGCTGTAGAAGGCGCCGCCGCGCTTGGCGAGCAGCTCCGGCTTCTCGTCGAGCGTCGGGTCGCCGTACATCTTCAGCAACTCGCGCTCCATCTCCGCCACTTGCGCGGCACGGGACGGCTTCGTGCGCAGCTCTCGTACGACGGCGTCGTGCTGGTAGTAGTAGCGCAGGTAGTAGGACGGGACGACGCCGAGGCGGTCGACGACCGTGCGCGGCATGTGCAGGTCCTCGGCGATGGCGTCGCCCTGCTCGGCGATCAGGCGCGGCAGCAGGTTCTCGCCGTCGGGGCCACCGAGGCGCACGCCCAGTTCCCACGTCAGGTGGTTGAGGCCGACGTGGTCCAGGTGCACCTGGGACGGCTCGACCTCGAGGAGGCGCGCGAACTTCCGCTGGAAGCCGATCGCGACGTTGCACAGGCCGACGGCCTTGTGGCCCGCCTGGAGCAGCGCGCGCGTCACGATGCCCACCGGGTTGGTGAAGTCGATGATCCAGGCGTCCGGGTTGGCGCGGCGGACCCGTTCGGCGATGTCGAGGACGACCGGGACCGTGCGCAGCGCCTTCGCGAGGCCGCCCGCGCCGGTCGTCTCCTGCCCGACGCAGCCGCAGTCGAGCGGCCACGTCTCGTCCTGGAGGCGCGCCGCCTGCCCGCCGACGCGGAGCTGGAGCAGCACGGCGTCGGCGTCCGCGACACCGGCGTCCACGTCGGACGTTGTACGTATAACGCCCGGGTGCCCCTGCTTGACGAAGATGCGGCGGGCGAGGCCGCCGACCAGTTCGAGGCGGTCCGCGGCCGGGTCGACGAGCACGAGCTCCTCGATCGGCAGCGTGTCCCGCAGACGCGCGAACCCGTCGATGAGTTCGGGTGTGTAGGTCGATCCTCCGCCGACCACGGCGAGCTTCATAGAAATCCCTTAGCCCTTTACTCCGGTGAGAGTGACGCCTTCGACGAAGGCCTTCTGTGCGAAGAAGAAGACGAGGCAGACCGGCGCCATCACCAGGAGCGTGGCCGCCATCGTCAGGTTCCAGTTGACGCTGTGCGCGGACTTGAAGGACTCAAGGCCGTAACTCAGCGTCCAGGAAGCCGGGTTCTGGGCCGCGTAGATCTGCGGCCCGAAGTAGTCGTTCCAGCAGTAGAAGAACTGGAAGAGGGCGACCGCGGCGATGCCCGGCTTGGCCATCGGCACCACGACCTTCAGCAGCGTGCGCAGTTCGCCGCAGCCGTCGACCTTCGCCGACTCGATGTACTCCTTCGGGATCGTCAGCAGGAACTGACGGAGGAGGAAGATCGAGTACGCGTCGCCGAACGCCATCGGGATGATCAGCGGCCACAGCGTCCCGGACAGGTGGAACTGCTGCGCCCACACCAGGTACATGGGGATCACGATGACCTGCGGCGGCAGCATCATCGTCGAGATGACGAGGAGCATCGCCGTGCGCCGCCCGCGGAAGCGGAACTTGGCGAGCGCGTACGCGACGGGTATCGCCGAGCACACGGTGAACAGCGTGCCGAGGCCCGCGTACACCAGCGAGTTCTTCCACCAGTCGAGGAAGCCGTCCGTCTGGAGGACCGCCTTGTAGTTCTCCCAGTGCCAGGAGTCCGGCCACAGGTCGCCGCTCATCGCCTGCCCGTCGCTCATTACGGACGTCAGGAAGACGAACACGAAGGGGAGGACGAAGAGCAGCGCGACCGCGATCGCGATGCTGTGCACGGCGATCCAGTGCAGGACCCGCTGCCGGCGGGCGCGCCGGCCCGCGGGCCCGTCGGCGTGCACGGGCTCGGCGTCCGTGTGCGTGGCGCCGGGGCTCAGTGTCGTAGTCGTCATGTCGATCAGTCCTCCGCCGCGAGCAGACCCGAGCGCTTGCGCATGAGCAGCGAGGTCACGGCCATGGCAATGGCGAACAGGACGAGCGAGAGCACGCACGCCGCGCCGGTGTTGAAGTTCTGGAAGCCCATCGAGTAGACGAGCTGCGGGACGGTGAGCGTCGAGTGGTCCGGGTATCCCGGCTGGATGACGCTGCCGGGGCCGATGGAGACGCCCGAGGCGATCTTTCCGGCGACGAGGGCCTGCGTGTAGTACTGCATGGTCTGCACGACGCCCGTCACCACGGCGAACATGACGATCGGGGTGATCGAGGGCCACGTCACGTAGCGGAACTTGGTCAGCGGCCCCGCGCCGTCCAACTCGGCGGCCTCGTACTGCTCCTTCGGTACGTCGAGCAGCGCGGCCATGAAGATGACCATGAGGTCGCCGATGCCCCACAGTGAGAGCAGGACGAGCGAGGGCTTGGCCCAGGTGGGGTCGTTGAACCAGTTGGGCCCGTCTATGCCGACCTTGGCGAGGATCTCGTTGACCGGCCCTGAGCCGGGGTTGAGCAGAAAGACGAAGGCGACGGTCGCGGCGACGGGCGGCGCGAGATACGGCAGATAGAAGGCGGTCCTGAAGAACCCGACCCCGCTCTTTATCTTCGTGACGAGCAGCCCGAGCGAGAGCCCGAACACCACGCGCAGCGCCACCATCACCACGACGAGCCACACCGTGTTCCACAGGGCGGGCCCGAACAGGGGCATGTCCCGGAACACGTACACCCAGTTCCGCAGCCCCACGAAAGTGGGCGCCTTGATCTGGTTGTAGTGCATGAACGAGAAATAGACGGTGGCGAGCAGCGGATAGGCGAAGAAGGCGCTGAATCCGATCAGCCAGGGGGAGAGAAATCCCAGGGTGCGCAGTCTGCGGCGGGCAGGCCTGGAAAGGGTGAGTGCCATACGAGAATGTCCCGTTCCTCAGTTCTGCGACTGCAGGGTGTCGGCGTCGATGAGTTTGTCGAGGCGCCGCAGGCCGCCCTTCAGGTCGTGGACCTCGCCGGCCTCCTCGCCGTAACTGAAGTCCTGAAGCTGCACGATGTACATGCCGCCGTTCGTGGAGGGCGGCATGACCTGGCTGTCCTTGTTCTGCGCGATGTCGACGAAGGCGCGGAACGTCGGATCGGCGTCCAGCTTCGGCGACTTGAGGGCGGCGTTCGTCGACGGCACGTTGTGGATCGCGTTGGCGAACTTCACGACCTGATCGGTGTCGGCGGTCAGGAATTTCACCAGCTCCCAGGCCGCGTTCTGATGCTTGCTGCTGTGCGCGATGCCGGCGACGGTGCCGGTCAGATAGCCGCGCCCGTACGTCTCGGCCTGGTCGTCGGGGACGGGCATCGGAGCGACGCCCCAGTCGAACTTGGCCTTCGCGTCGTTCAGCATCAGCCCGCGCCACTCACCGTCGAGATGCATGGCGAGCTTTCCGCTCAGAAAGGCATTCTGGTTGGACATCTCGTCGCCGAACGAGGTCCGGAACCTCTCCAGCGCCTTGTAACCGCCCTGCGCGTCGACGAGTTTCCGCGCCGTCTTGAAGAAGTCGTACGTGGCGGGATCCTCGGCGAGCCGCGAATTCCCGTCTCCATCGAAGTACTTGGGGCCCCACTGGGCGAACAGCCGGTCCGGGCTGTTCTGGTAGAGCCGGAAGTTCGGCATGAAGCCGACGCGCTTGTACGAGGAGCCGTCCTTGACGGTGAGCTTCTTGGAGTCGGCGACGAACTCGGACATGGTCCGCGGCGGCCGCTCGATGCCCGCCTTCTTGAAGGCGTCCTTGTTGTAGTACATGCCGAAGGCGTCCGCGAGCAGCGGCAGGGCGCACTGGTTCCCGCGGTAACCGGTGTAATCGAGAAGGGACTTGGGGAAGACCTTCTCCTTCTTCAGGCCGGTCTTCTTCATGAACGGATCGAGGTCGACCCACATACCGGAGTCGCAGTACTGGCCGACGTTGTTCGTGGTGAAGGAGGAGACGACATCGGGGGCCTCGTCGCCACCGGCCCGCAGGGCCTGATTGGTGGTGGCATCCGAGACGTTGCCGGTGGCCTGCACCTTGATGTTCGGGTGCAGCTTCTCGAAGCGGGCGATCGAGTCGTTGATCGCCTTCACCTCGCCGGGCGCCGACCAGCCGTGCCAGAACTTCAGCGTGACGGGCTTGGTCGGGTCGTCGGCGGCGCTGCCGGTACTCGGATTGGCGCAGCCGGCGAGCAGCAGTCCGGCCGCGGCGAGCCCTACGGGCGCGCGCAGGGGTATGCGCCATCGCGGCATGGCGAACGTCCTTTACGTGTACGGGAGTTGGGCTGGGAGAGGGTGTTACGCGGAGGTGCTGGTGTCGAAGACGGTGTCGCGGGCCTGGGTGAGGGCGGTGCGCAGGGCGCCGGTGAGGATGGGGTCGCCTGCCAGGTCGCTGGTGCGCAACTGGGGGCGGGGCAGGGCGAGTCCGGTGAGCTGTTCCTCGACCCGCTCGCGCAGGGCGTCGCCGCCGGCCCGGGCGACCTGACCGGACAGTACGACGAGCTCGGGGTCGACGACGGCGACGACGGCGGCGATGCCCGTGGCGATCCGCCGGGCGACCTCGTCGAGGACGCCCTGCGTGCCGAGTGCTTCACCCAAGTCCTTGACGCCACCGGCGAGTTCGCGGATCGCGGCGGCGGCGACGAGGCTCTGCAGCCCGCCGCCCCCGTCCGCGCGGGCCACGGCGTCGGACCCGCCGCGCGCCAGGGGAGCCCCCGGCAGCGGCATGTAGCCGATCTCGCCCGCGCCGCCGGTCGCCCCGCGCAACAGCGTCCCGCCGAGCACGATCGCGGCGCCCACGCCCTCGTCGACGTAGGCGAGCACGAAGTCGTCGTGGTCCTGCGCGGCGCCTTCGTACTGCTCGGCGACCGCGGCGAGGTTGACGTCGTTCTCGATGGAGACGGGGGTGCCGAGCACCTTGGCGAGGTCGTCGCGCAGGGTGCGGGAGTGCCAGCCCGGCAGGTGCGGGGCGTAGCGGAGCTGTCCGGTGTGCGGGTCGATGGCGCCGGGGGTGCCGATGACGGTGGCGGTCAGGTCGCCGTGCCCGAGCCCTGCCTGGGCGAGCGCCCCGTCGGTGGCCTCGGCGACGAGTTGGGCGGTGCGGTGCCGCACGTCCTCGCTGACGGCGTCGGCCTCGATGCGGCGGCGGCCGCGTTCGGCGCCGGTGATGTCGGCGACGACGGCGGTGATGCCGGTCGGGTCGGCGGAGAGGGCGGCGACGTGGCCCGCGCCCGGCTCGATCTCGTACAGGACGGCGTTCGGTCCCGGGCGGCCGGTCTGGCTGCCGGTGGTCCGCACGAGTCCGGCGGTTTCGAGGCGGCCGAGCAGTTGGGAGGTCGTCGGCTTGGAGAGGCCGGTCAGCTCGCCGATCCGGGTGCGGGTGAGCGGGCCGTGGGCGACGAGGAGGTCGAGCGCTGCGCGGTCGTTCATGGCGCGCAGGACGCTGGGGGTGCCGGGGGCGCCAGGGGTTGCGGCCATCGCGGGGGCCCACCTCCTCGTACTGAGTACTGTTAGGAAACTTTCCTATCTGGGTGCGAGGAACGTAAGGGGCTGGTGCGGGTGCGGTCAATAGGTGAGGCGGAGGCCGCGTTGTGCGACCTCCGCCCATGAAGCGCCCTGAAGTACTTGTGAAGCACCTCTGAACCGCCCCTGAAGTGCTTCCGGAACGCCTCTGAAACGCAAGAAACCCGGATCGACGATCAGGCTGAAACGCCTTCGATCCGGGCCAGGGCCTCGTCCGCGCCGAATGGTTGCAGGTAGGGCAACCAGCGCGGATCCCTATGCCCGGTCCCGATGATGCGCCAGGCCAGACCGGACGGCGGAGCCGGCGCGTGGCGCAGGCGCCAGCCGATCTCCACCAGGTGGCGGTCGGCCTTGGTGTGATTGCAGCGGCGGCACGACGCCACCACGTTCTCCCAGGCGTGCTGACCCCCGCGGCTGCGCGGGATCACGTGGTCGACGCTGGTTGCGACGCCACCGCAGTACATGCACCGGCCGCCGTCACGGGCGAACAGTGCGCGTCGGGTCAGAGGAACGGGCCCCCGGTAGGGAACCCGGATGAAACGCTTGAGCCGGACCACGCTGGGGGCGGCGACGGTGCGTGTTGCGCTGTGCATAAAGGCGCCGGACTCCTCGAGGCATGTGGCCTTGTTCTCGAGGACGAGTACGAGCGCGCGGCGGAGCGGTACGACGCCGAGCGGCTCGTACGACGCGTTGAGGACCAGGACATGCGGCACGGATGCCTCCTTGTACGCCGGCGGCGCGTGGCTCGCGCCGGGACGATCTCCCAGCCAGTCTCCCCTCACCGCTGGTCATGGCGCCACCATGTCCACGTAACGGGCTGGGAGTGTTTTCGACCACACGTCCCTCATTCCCCCAGCGGGCGGACGTGAGCACTGTCTCTCCCTCGAACATGACGACGATCCACACACAATGCCCCGTTAGTGTGGTGGGTCTGCCCGCTCCTGTCCCCGAGCATCGCCGCGAGGCGGGCAGATGGCTACGCCTGGAGGTACCTGCCGTGATCTTGTCCGTCCTGTCGGCCACGGGGGCGAGCGATGCCTCGTCCGACCCCGCGAAACCCACCCTCAAGGACGCCCAGGAGCAGGCCGGACAGGCCGCCGGCTGGGTCGAGCAGAACTGGTCCACGTGGCTGAGCGTGGGCCTGCGGGTCCTGCTGATCATCGTCATCGCCTTCGTGCTGCGCGCCGTGATACGCCGCAGCATCACCAAGTTCGTCGAGCGGATGAACCGCAGGAGCGAGGCCGGTGCCACGTCCGCACTCGGTGGACTTCTTGTGAACACCGAGCGGCGCCGCCAGCGTTCAGAGGCGATCGGCAGCGTGCTGCGCTCGGTCGCCTCGTTCCTGATCCTGGGCACCGCCGCCCTCATGGTGCTCGGCGCCTTCAAGATCAACCTCGCGCCGCTGCTCGCTTCCGCGGGTGTGGCCGGTGTGGCGATCGGTTTCGGCGCGCGCAACCTGGTCACCGACTTCCTCTCCGGTGTCTTCATGATCCTTGAGGACCAGTACGGCGTCGGGGACACGATCGACGCGGGTGTCGCCTCCGGCGAGGTCATCGAGGTCGGCCTGCGCGTGACGAAGCTGCGGGGCGCCGAGGGCGAGATCTGGTACGTGCGCAACGGCGAGGTCAAGCGGATCGGCAACCTCTCGCAGGGCTGGTCGACCGCGGCCGTCGACGTCACCGTGCGCGCCGACGAGGACCTCGACAAGGTCAGGGCGACGCTGACCGAGGTCGCCGAGACCATGGGCAAGGCCGAGCCGTGGAACGAGATGCTGTGGGGCCCGGTCGAGGTGCTCGGCCTGGACAGCGTGCTGCTCGACTCCATGGTGGTCGGCGTCTCCGCCAAGACCATGCCCGGCAAGTCCCTCACCATTTCGCGCGAGCTGCGCTGGCGCATCAAGCGGGCCTTCGACGAGGCGGGCATCCGCATCGTCGGCGGCGCCCCGCCCCAGCCCGACGACTCCCCGGCCGACCCGTCGGCAGCGGTATCGGCCCCATCGGCCTACGCCTCCGCCACGTCTCCGCAGTCGCTGGCGGCGTCGCCGATCCAGCCGACGAACCTGGCGAAGTAGGCGGGGGCCTGTGTGGGCGGGGGCGGGGGCCGGGTCTCCTGCACCCCCGTTGCGTTCGCCGCGGATGTCGGTGAGGCGGTCGACCGTCAATCGGCCGCGTGCCTCGAGGTGTCAGCCACCGGCCACCTGTCGATGCGCGGCTCGCACGATGTCGCCGGCCTCTTGGACGGCCTGCTCCCGCGCCTCGGGGGCCGGGCTGTCCACCGCCCGCTCCGCGGCGTGCAGACTGCGCGCGGT
The DNA here is from genome assembly GCF_053592315.1 of Streptomyces sp. NPDC002754. Lineage (NCBI taxonomy): Bacteria > Bacillati > Actinomycetota > Actinomycetes > Kitasatosporales > Streptomycetaceae > Streptomyces > Streptomyces sp. NPDC002754. The sequence goes on along the minus strand of NZ_JBSFVM010000019.1, from coordinate 83,792 downwards.
CTCCGGATACCGCTCGATCTCGACGATCACGCCCCACCGCCGATAGAACATCCGGATCGGTACGACGCTGTCCTCGTCGCCTGCCCGTACGAACGCCTTCTGCAGGTCCTGGAAGAACTCGGGCAGTCGGGACGGCACAACGGTGGCCACGGCCTGCCGCAATGCCGGCAGCGTCAGCTCGGGAGCGGGAATGAGGGGTCTCTCCTCGTGCGCGTACGGCGTGGTCATCGGCCGCCCCTTCCGCTCGCCGAGCATCTCTGTGACACGGGCCCACGCTAGCGCTCCCGTCACGCCCTCTCGTCGACGAGCGAAGACGCTTCGGACGAGGCGCCTGTGGCGCAGGTGTCCCATTCCGCGTAGACGGTCTTCCCAACGCTCCTGGGTTCCCAGCCCCAGCGGTTCGCCAGCGCCGACACCAGAAGCAGCCCGCGCCCGAACTGGTCCTCGCAATCGGCCGGTCGCGGGCATGGCAGTCGTTCGCCGCGTGGGTCGCTCACTTCTACGCGGAGCACGGTGTCGGTGGTGTGGAGGTGTACGCGGATCAGGCGGGCGCGGAGGCTGCCGTGGAGGAGGGCGTTCGTGAGCAGCTCCGACACGACGAGGGCCGTGTCCCCGGCCAGGCTCCGGTGCCCCCACTCGGCCACGAGGCGGGCGGTGCGGCGGCGGGCGAGCGGGACGCTGCGGGCCACGGGCGTGTAGTCGAGGGTGTCGGTGTGGCGGACGGCGCCTTTGGGTTCGGACTCGGGTTCGGCCATGACGCGCACCTCCTTGTGCGGTCGGGGAGTTGACGGTGGCTGTGCCGCGACTGCGGGTGGGCAGGGCGGTGCACTTCCGCCAACTGGCTGCGCCGGGTGGCTTGATGGATACGGACAGTAGCGGCCCTTATTCTCGGCACGCAAGAAGCTTGGGGAATTTAATCCCCAGCGAGTGACGGTCGTCGACGGGAGGTGGCCCGAAGGGCACCATGGACTCCGTGAAGCGACCAGCTCAACTCGGTAATCGAGCCTCAACTGTCTTGGGGCGGCGACTCGGTGGGGAACTCCTGCGCCTTCGTGACGCCTCGGGCAAGACGCAGCAGCAGGCAGCCGTGACGATCAACGCGACCCAATCGAAGATCGTGAAGATGGAGCGGGGCTGGGTCCCAATGCGTGACCCGGACATCCACATGTTGTGCGAGTTCTACGGCGCGGCCGATCGCAAGACGGTCGCCAAGCTGTCCGAGTTGGCCGGACTGGACCGGGAACGCCGCAAGGCGCAGGGCTGGTGGCGCCACGTGGCAGCGGGCGAATTCGCCGAGTACATCGCCATGGAGGACGCGGCGACGCGGGTACGGAACTGGCAGCTCTCCCTTGTCCCCGGGCTGCTTCAAATCCCCGCGTACACCAGGTCCTTGGCTGTGAATACGGGCCCCTGGGAAACTCCCGACTTCGTCGAGCACGCGGTCGATGTGAAGCGGCAGCGGCAGAAGCGCCTGTACGGCGAGCGTCCGCTGACCTGGTTCGGCGTGGTCTGGGAGGCCGCCCTTCGCCAGCAGGTGGGCGGACCCTCGACCATGCGGGCCCAGTTGGACCACCTCCTGGATGTCGGGGAGCTGCCCAACGTCACCATTCAGGTGCTGCCGTTCCGGGCCGGCGCCCACCCCTGCGTCACAGGGGCGTTCAGCGTTCTTTCCTTCGCTGAGGCGGGGTCGTTGGACGTGGTCCAGTCGGACACCGTCACTGGTATGGGGTGGGTCGAGGACATCGAGACCGGCGCCAGGTACGGCGACCACTTCGACCGCACCGCCCGGATGAGCCTGTCCGCGCGCGAATCCCTCGAGCTCATCAACTCGCTACGCAAGGAGGCGTGACCTGTGACCGAATTCCGGTTCCGCAAGTCCACTTACAGCAATGCCCAGGCCGATTGCGTCGAGGTCGCCCGCAACGTCCCCCGGACCGTGGCGGTCCGCGACTCGAAGGACGCCGACGGCTCCATAGTCCTTATCGCCCCGACCAGTTGGGCCCGCTTCATCGATGCGCTGAGGTGACCTTCATCGCTCCCTGCGTGCGCCCACAGCCACGTACAGCATCGTGCCCACCGTGAACGCGGCCAGCGCCACCGCCCACGCGCCCCGCTGCGGGCCCGGTTGCATCGACCAGGTCCACGCCGTGGCGGTTCGCATGCCGGGTGCCGAGTACGACAGGTAGACCGAGCCGAAGTAGAGCATGGGCGGCAGCCAGCTGAGCCGGGCGCCCAACAGCACCGCGGCGATCGCCGTGATACCCGTGGCACCCAGGACGTTGCGGACCATCGCCGCCGCGCCGAACTCCTGTACGTGGCCGGGCACGGCCAGGGCGAGGGTCGTCGCGGCGACGGCGGTGAGGGCGAGCAGGTGGGCGAGGCGCGTCGGCCACCAGGGGCGGGCAGCGGTGCGGTCCAGCTCCTGTGCGTACTGGTGCAGGCTCACGCCGATCGAGGCCGAGGCGAGCAAGGGCGCCAGCGCGAGGAGCGGGATGCGCCTCTGCGGGTCGACGTAGGTATCGGGGCGGGTCGCTGCCCATAGGGTGAAGAGGGTGGCCGCGGCGAAGGCCGTGAGGGCGGTTGGCAGCCCCCGCGAACGGGCGTAGAGGGCCAGTGCGGTCACAGGGCCGGTACCTCGCTCGCTGTACGCGCACAGCGGTCGGCGGGCTCGAAGTAGCTGGTCAGCCAGGCGTGGCGCTCGGCTGTGGTCATCGACCGCAGGTGGTCGTAGGTCCGCTGTTCGGCCTTGAGGCGTCGCAGTTCGGCACGGTCGCGCTCCGCGCGTGCGTCTTTCAGTGATTTCTTGCGCATCGACTCCTGGCCGTCCGTAGGAGCGAGCCACCGCACCACGGCGTCGTCCACGGTCCTGACGCGCCCCGTCGTCGCGTTCGCGCAGTCGGACCCCTCCACCAACGTGACCGCCGCCTCCCACGCGTAGTGATCCGGGTCGGCGATCCTCCCGCGCACCACGGTCCAGCCGAACGGAGTGAGCATGGGCAGCGCTGTCTCGTCGGCGTGTGGTCTGCGGTGCAGGTCCTCGAAGCGCACGGGGAGGTTCCGTACGTCCTTCAGGCGGCCGGTGAGGTTAGACAGCGCCCGGGTCACCTCCGGCAGTAGCGCGGAACGGGTGGCGTTGACGCAGATCTGCGGCGTGGTCGTCCTCGTGCAGACCTGGTGCCCGGCGCGCGGGTCGCGCTGCGCCATGGTGTCGCTCGTCCCGGACAGTACGAGCGCGGTGGACAGGGCAACGGCGAGTGGGACCAGCGTCGTCCAGCGGCGGCGCGCCGCGTGGGCCGCCGTGACGGCCAGCGCGAGGCCGAGGAACCAGCCGGCCGTGAGCAACGGGTGCCACCAGGCGAGCACTTCGTGGTCGGGGGAGTAGCCCGGGGCCGGGCCCAGAAGACGGACCGGCCCCGCCGCGGTGATGAACGCGCCGAACGTGCCGTAACCCGCCAGCGCGAGCACGGGGGCCGTGAGCCGCCACGGCACACGGGCACCTGCCACGTGGCCGATCAGTGTGCAGGACATCAGTACGGCGGCGGTGCCGAGGAACGCGGTCGGCACGAGGCCGCCCGGCGAGGCGTAGGGCGCGCAGGCCAGCAGGGCCGCCGCGACCGTGACGGCATAGGCGGCCACGATCCACAGGGCCGTGGGCAGAGCCGAGGTCAGGAACTGGGCGAGGGCGGGCCGGGCCGCGCAGGCTCGCAGTTCGTCGGTGCGCCGCCGCCGTTCCCGCCCGCCCTGCCAGCAGCCCGCGGCGAGGGAGAGCGGACCGCCGAGCAGGACGCCGACCAGGCTCAGCGCACGCGTGGTCTCCGCCCAACTCCCCTGCCACTCCGCCGCCTTGGCGGCCAGCGCCCAGGCGAGTGCGAGGACCAGTGCGAGGCCGGACCAGGGGACGACGCCGCGCAGCGACTCCGCACGGAACGGATGTGGTGTGCGGTGAGGGCGCATCGGGGTGTCAGCGGCCGGACGGTCGAGGAGCATGGTCATGCCCGGCCTCCGCGCGTCGCGGCGGCGCGGTGCGCGCGCAGCGCCGTGGTGTAGCCGCGTTCGATGGCGTTCCCGTCGCCGTCGCGACCGAGTGCGGCGAGCGACTGCGGTGTGCCACGGTAGGCGACCCGTCCGCGCTCGATGAGCGTCACGTCCGTGCAGGCGGCGGCGACGTCCTCCACCAGGTGTGTCGACACCACGACGGTGGACTCCTCACCCAACTCTCTTAGCAGCGAACGGAATTCGACGCGCTGTTCGGGGTCGAGACCGGCCGTCGGCTCGTCGAGGAGGAGCAACCGGGGCGCGTTGACGATGGCCTGTGCGATACCGACGCGGCGCACCATGCCCCCGGACAGCGTCTTGACCTTCGCGTCGACGCGGTCCGCGAGGCCCACGCGGCGCACGGCGCGTTCGACCGCCGCCGGGACGGTGTCCCTGGGCATCTCCTTCAGCCACGCCACGTAGGCCACGAACTCGCGCACGGTGAAGTTCGGGTAGTAGCCGAAGTCCTGTGGAAGATAGCCGAGTTGACGGCGGGCAACCCGTCGGGCGTGGGACGCTCTCAGGTCCGACCCGAGCAGTTCCACCCGGCCGGCGCTCGGCCGGGCCACCGTCGCCAGGACGCGGATCAGGGAGGTCTTGCCTGCGCCGTTGGGTCCGAGCAGGCCGTGCACGCCGGTGCCGAAATCCAGGTCGACGGAGTCGAGAGCGGTGGTCCTGCGGTGCCGGACGGTCAGCCCTGTCACCCGCGCCGCGCCAGTCGTCTCGGTCACGGCGTCTCCATGAGGTCGTACGAGGCTCTGCGTACGGTGATGAGGGCGGCGCACAGGACGAGTGCGGCGGCCCAACCCGACTGGGCGGCGGGGCCGTTGAAGTAGAGCGCGAGGGATTCGGACAGCTGTGACGAAAGCTGCTGGGGTCCTGCTCCGGCCGCGGGTACGGCCACCGCCACCAGCCAGCCGCCGCCGATCACCGCGGTGGCGGCACGTACGCCGACGTATCCGCCGAGGGCGAGCGTGGCCAGGGTCAGCGCGAGGCCCGGCAGCAGCCAGGCGGCGGGGCCGGGGCCTACGCCTGTTGGGCTCGGCAGCAGCAGACCCGTCACCGCCAGCACGGGAAAGGCCACGGCCAGTACGGTGCCGGTCCGTGCGAGCAGCAGTGGCAGCCCGCCGCGGGGTGTCGACGCGGCGATCTCGTGGAGCGGGTCGGTGTGCCGGCCGTACGAGGCGGCGACGCCTGCCACCGGGACGATGGGTGCGCAGGTGAGAAGCAGTGGCAGCGCTCCCGTGAAGTGCGCCCCGTGCGCGAGCGCGAGGGCGCCTGCCGCGACGGCGAAGAGCGCGACGAGCCACGCTCCGCGTACGGCGCGCCCGACCGCCCACCAGGCCCCCCGTCCCCACGTCACGGGGCTCCGCCCCGGGCCCCGCGCCTCAATCGCCGGCGGGGTTTGAAAGGCCTGCTCAAACGCCGCAGGGGCTTGGAAGCGCACCGCGCCCAGCACCAGTTCCCGCACCGCCGCGACCGCCACGCCCCCGGCGCCGACCGTCACCGCCCCGGACACCCGTGCGGCGCACACTTCGCACGCCTCCACGTGGCGTTCCACGGACCAGCAGTCCGGCTCGAGCAGGGAGCCCGCGGCGTACCGCTGGGCCGCCTGCTCGCTCACATGCCATGCGGTCATGACGTACCCCCCAGCGGCTCCAACGCGGCCAACGCGGCCCGCAGTTCACGGCGGGCCCGTAGTGCCCGCGTCTTGACCGTGCCTTCTGGTATGCCGAGCACCCGCGCCGCCTCCCGCGTGGTCAGTCCGTCGACGACGGTGGCACGCAGCACCGCCCGCAGTTCGGGCGAGATGCGGTCGAGGGCCGTGCCCACGTCCCCGTACTGGAGCCCGGCGAGCACGTCGTCCTCGGCGGATGGCGCCACCCCGACAACCGGCGGTTCGACCCGCGCGGCCCGTGCCTGCGCCCGCCCCGCGTCGACCAGGCGGCGTGCCGCGATCGTCCACAGCCAGCCGCCGACCTCCCCGCCCCGGTGCGCGGCGGCCGAGCGCCACACCGCCAGGAACGTGTCCTGCAGCACCTCGCCCACCGCCTCCGGATCCCCGCACCGCCGGCTCAGCCGCGCGTGCAGCCACCCGGCGTGCCGGTCGTACAGCGCGGCGAGCGCGTCGGTGTCCCCCTGGGCGACGGCGCGCAGAAGCGTCGCGTCTCCCGTGTCTCGATCGGCCCCCATGGGGCGGAACAGTCTCACGAACCGTCTATCGGCGACCGGCCCTCATACGGTTCACGCGGGGCCGACGCGGAACATCGCCGACCTCAGTCCGCCACCCCATACGCCCCCACCGACCACAACGAAACCCCGTACCGCGTCGCCCTCTCGTCCCCCACCACCCGCACGAACCGCACCCCCTTCGCGTCCATCCGCACCGACTCGCGCCCGCCCTGCCCGTCCCGGACGGTCGCCGCCGTGCGCCAGGTGTGGCCGTCGGGGGAGGTCTGGACGCGGTAGTGCTTGGCGTAGGCGTCCTGCCAGTGGAGGGTGACCAGGCCGAGGCGAACCCGGTCGGGGAACTCCACCTGCCACCATTCGCCGTCCTTCGCGGGGGACGACCAACGGGTCGACGGCTTGCCGTCGTTGGCGTCGGCCGCCGGGAAGTCCGGGGTCTCGTCCGCCGATGAGGAGGCCTTGCCGGAGCGGGCCAGGTCGGGGCCCGACGTGCGGGGGTAGGCGCGGACCGAGAGGGTGCGGGTGCGGGTTTCGGCGCCGAAGTGCAAAGCGATTTCGTACGTGCCCGCCGGGGTGGTCGACGGGACCGTCACCTTCACCGGTACGTCGACGCTCGTGCCGCGCGGGAGTTCGGACTGGTGCGGGAGGTCGACCTTGATGCCGTGCGGGGCCTTCGCCGTCAGGCGGCCGCGTACGGCGCCCGGGCGCTGCGCCGTCAGGTGGGCCGTCAACCGCTGCGGCGCGCCGCCGATCTCGGCGTCCGCCTCGGTGCGGGCCAGGGTCACGGAGGCCGCGGGGGAGTCCGCGTACCAGGGGACCACGTGGGACACCGCGTCGGCGGAGGCGCCCGTGACACGTACCGCGTCCGCGCGGGTGCCGTGCGCCTTCAGTTCCGTGAAGCCGCCGGCCGCGAGCGCGCCGATCCGCTTCCAGCCCGTGCCGGGGACGTACGCCTCGACCGTGCCCGAGGTGCCGGGCTCTGTGAGGACCGTGACCGTGGACAGGGCGCGGGGGCGCGGGAGTTCGGCCTTCGCGCCCTTCGACGCATCGGAGTGGCCCGTGCCCGACCAGGAGGCGAACTCCTTTTCGGCGTGCGTCAGGAACGGGGCGAGGACTCCCTTGCCGACCGTGACGTGCGACGTGTCCAAGTCCTTGCGGAGGGCGGACAGTCGGCGTGCCGCCTTCCACGCCGCCGTCTTGTCGTCGCGGCTCGCCGCCTCCAGCATGTCGACCGCGGCCTCGCCCGCCTGTCCGTAGCGGCCCAACTTGTCGGCCCAGGGACGGACTTCGGAGCCCAGGTCCGTGCCATCGAGAGTCGAAGGCGTGCGGCGCATCTGGGTGAACGCGTCGCGCAGGGCCGCCGCCGTCTTCTTGGTGCCGGCCGCGTCCGTCGTCGTACGCGCCTTCCCGAACGCCGAGATCAGCGGTTTCAGGTACGCCGACTCGTCCGCGCCGAGCACCGACGACGCGTCGTTGCCCGCGAGGGCGTTCAGCGCCTGCCGTGTCTCCCGGGAGCCGTCCGCCAGGTCGTCGATCGCCGCCCGCCAGGACTCCTGTGCCCGGTAGTCGCGCGGGTTCCAGGCGTAGTCCGCGGTCGTGAACAGCGGGATGCGGGAGGCCGCGGGCTGCTCCATCGCCGTGGCGAGCACCGCCGCCGAACCGGAGGCCACTGCGGGCTCCCGGCCCCGGTACGGGCCGAGGAAGATCCGGTCCTGCGCGTAGTCGTTGACCGGGTAGTTGTCCATCGTGAGCAGCTTGTGCCCGCCGCCGAACGCGCCCTGTACGCCCGCCAGTTCACGGCCGGTGATCGTGCGCGGCACCACGCCGACGCCCGTCCACGCGACCTCCACCGCGTCGTCCAGGTCGCGGGCGAGCGCCGTCCGGTACTCCGTCGTGCCGTCCTGGTAGTACTCGGTCGGCATCAGGGACAGCGGCCCGGCGCCCGGGTGACGGGCCGCCAGGTGCTTCGCCACCGTGTTCGCGACCTTCGCCTGCGCCTTCGCCGCGGAACCCGGCCCGGAGCCGAACTCCCGCGCGTCCGACTCGCAGTGCCACTCGCTGTACGACACGTTCTGGAACTGGAGCTGGAACTCCCGCACCCCGAGCGCCCACATCGCGTCGAGCTTGCGGGTGAGTGTCCTGATGTCGTCCGGCGACGACATGCACATCGCCTGGCCCGGAGCCACCGCCCAGCCGAGCGTCACGTGATTGGCGCGGGCCCGCTCGGCGAGCGCGCGGAAACCGGCACGCTGGGCGGCCGGGTACGTCTCGCGCCAGCGGGCCTGGCGGTACAGGTCGTCGCCGGGCGCGTACAGGTAGCGGTTCTGCTTGGTGCGGCCCATGAAGTCGAGCTGCGCCAGGCGCTGCTCCGTCGTCCACGGCGTGCCGTAGAAACCCTCGGTCAGTCCGCGGACCGCCGTGCCCGGCCAGTCCCGTACGACGACCCCCGCGACGGTCCGCCCGTCGATCAGTTGCCGGAATGTCTGCGCCGCGTGGAACAGGCCGTCCTCGCCGACGCCCTCGACGGCGACGGTCGGCGTCCCCGCCACGCGGCCCACGGCGAGCCGGTAGCCGCCGGACGGCAGATCGCCGCGGGCGCTCGCGCCGAGTCCGCGCAGGGTCGCGTCGAGCGGACCCGCCTCGGGGGAGTGGTGGCGGGCGGCGGTCCTGGCCCCCGGGGCCCCGGTGCCGAGCCGCACCACGAGCCGCGCGCCGCCGGGCACGTCGGCCTCGGTGTGGACCTGCCGGACGTCCCGCGCCCCCGCGTCCGCGAGCGTCTTGCGCACCGCGTCCACGGCGTACGGGTCGGAGCCCGGCGGCGCCAGGAGCGTCACCTCGTCCGGGACCGTGACCCCGTCCGTGTGGTCCGACGCCTTGAGGGACTGCGGTCGCGGCCACACCGCGGGCAGCTTCACGTCCGGCTTCATGTCGCCCGTGGACGTCCCTGGCTTGGGCGGGGTGGCCACGGCCCCTGTGGCCCCGCCCAGCGTCCCGGCGATGACGGCGACCGCGACGGCGGCCGCCCTCTTCCTGCGCCGCAGCTGCTGCACGGCGTACTCCTCATGGTTCGAACCCGACTCAAGAGGGACAAGAATAGAAGGGAGGCAGCCGTCGACGGGCGGAATCGCCCCTACCGACGAGTTGCCTGGTGGGACGGGAGTTTTTTCGGTTGTCCCGGCCTTGGACCCAAGTTCCTTTCGTCGTACACAATGTGACCAGCAACACGTTCTTTCGTGGAAAAGGTCTGCGCCCGTGCATCCTGGGTAGGGCTTCCGATTCCCGACGCCTTACGACGAAGGAGGCCCCCGTGGCCGCATCAGCTCAGCTCCTGCTCTCGGCCCTCTCCAAACAGGCGGACCTCAGCATGCTCGACGACGCCGACGTCACCAGCACCTGCTCCTTCGAATCGCCGCTCACCAGCGAGCCCGCCTTCGCGGACTACACCCCACTGACTTCCGAGCCGCCCATGAACGACGAGGCGCCGCTCACCTCCGAGCCCACCCCGAACGGCCTCGCCGCGGGCTGCCCGAGCGGCCTCGCCGCCGGCTGAGTACATGACGAAGGCCCGGCTCGCCGCGCTGCACGGAGTGGCCACCTCCTACTCCCCGGCGCCGGGCCGCACCGTCCACGCCTCGGACGTGGCGGTGACGGCGGCCCTCGCGGCGCTCGGCGTGGATGTCACCGCGGACCCGGCCGAGCCGCCCGAGCGGCTGCTGCCGCCGACGGTCGTCGTGTGGGACGACGGAAGCGTGCCGCGCTGGATCGCGGGCCTGCCCGCAGGGGCCGAGCTGCGGCTGCGGCCCGAGGGCGGGGACCGCTTCGACCCCTGGGACCCAGGCACCGCCACACCGCTCGGAACGCACCGGCTGCGCGTCGCCGCGCCCGACGGGCGCGCGGCCGAGGCCCACCTGATCGCCGCCCCCGCGCAGGCCCCCACCCCGCCGCGGCGCACCCACGGCCTGCTGGTCCAGCTGTACTCGCTGCTGTCCACCCGCTCCTGGGGCATGGGCGACCTCGCGGACCTCGCCGACCTGGCGTCCTGGTCGGCCCGCACCCACGGCACCGGATTCCTCCAGGTCAACCCGTTGCACGCGGCGGTGCCCGCAGGTCCGGAGGGCGGCACGGACCCGTCTCCGTACCGCCCCTCCTCCCGGCGCTTCCCCGACCCCGTCCACCTGCGGATCGAGGACATCCCCGAGTACGCCTACGTCCCTCAGCACGCCAGGGAGGCCGCCCGGCTGCGTGAGGCGGTGCTCGCCAAGGGCGAGTTGATCGACCGGGACGCGGTGTGGGCGCTGAAGCGGACGGCGCTCGAAGCGGTCCACCAGGTGCCGCTCACCCCCGGCCGCCGCGCCTCCTACTGCGACTTCCTCGCCGAACAGGGCACGGCCCTGGAGGACCACGCCACGTACTGCGCGCTCGCCGAGGTGCACGGCCCCGACCGGCACACCTGGCCGGCCGCCCTCCAGGACCCGCGCTCGGCGGCCACCGAGCGCGCCCGCCGGGAGCTGATGGACCGCGTCGACTTCCACTCCCGCCTCGCCTGGCTCACCGAAGGGCAGCTCGCCGCCGCCCAGCGCGCGGCGCGCGAGGCGGGCATGGAGATCGGGCTCGTGCACGACCTCGCCGTTGGCGTGCACCCCGGCGGCGCCGACGCGTGGGCGCAGCGCGACGTCTTCGCGCAGGGCATCAGCGTGGGCGCGCCCCCGGACGCGTTCAACGCGCGCGGCCAGGACTGGGGCCTGCCACCGTGGCGCCCCGACCGCCTCGCGGAGACCGGCTACGCCGCCTTCCGCGATCTGCTCCGCAATCTGATGCGGCACGCCGGCGCCATCCGCATCGACCACGTGATGGGTCTGTTCCGGCTCTGGTGGATCCCGCAGGGCGAACCCCCGACCGAGGGCACCTACGTCCACTACGACGCCGAGGCCATGCTCGCCGTGCTGCTCCTGGAGGCGTCGCGTTCGGGCACGTACGTCATTGGGGAGGACCTCGGCACCGTCGAGCCGGGCGTGCGCGGGACGCTGCACGCGCGCGGGGTGCTCGGCACGTCCGTGCTGTGGTTCGAACGCGACTGGGAGGGCGACGGGCGGCCCGTCCCCGCCGAGGCGTGGCGCGCGGACTGCGTCGCCACCGCCACCACCCACGACCTGCCGTCCACCGCCGCACGCCTCAGCGGCGACGACGTACGGCTGCGCGAGCGGCTCGGCCTGTCGACGGCGAGCGGGGCGGAGACGGCGGCCGAGGTGGCGGAGTGGCTCGCCCTGTTCGCCCGGACGGGGCTGCTCGCCTCCGGGACGCACGGCGAGGAGGAGGCGGTGCGGGCGGTCCACCGGTTCCTGCTGAGTACACCGGCCCGGATGATCGGGGTGTGGCTGCCCGACCTGGTGGGCGACCGGCGCCCGCAGAACCTGCCCGGTACCTGGGCCGAGTACCCGAACTGGCGGCTGCCCGTCGCCGACGCCACGGGCCGGCCCGTCACCCTGGAGGAACTCGCCGCGTCACCCCGCGCGCACGCCCTGCTCGGCGTGTTCGCAACGGCACGCGCGGGAGCCGAACCGCCCCTTACAGGCCCCCCGGACGCGCGCCCCGTTTAGGCGTTCGCTACGTTTGGCTCGTGGACAAAAAGAACGCTCTGCGCGCCGGCGCCCTGGCCTCCGGTACGACGCTGATGATGCTGCTCATGACGTCCCCCGCGCTCGCGCTCACGCGCGACGACGGCGACGACCCGGGTAAGGGCCTGAGCGTGATCGAGACGCTCGGCCTCTACGTGGCCGCGCCGATCGTCCTGTTCCTGGTGATCGCCGGACTGGTCACGCTCGGCGACAAGTCCCGCAAGCAGCAGAAGCAGAGCTGAGGCTCCGCCTCCCAACGACTTCCCGTCGAGGGCACCCGTCGCGTTCGGTCGCGGCGGGTGCCCTCGACGCGTCTGTGCGGGCAGGATGAGCGGGTCGATCCGGGCGTGACCGCTTCTGGAGGCCTCATGGACAGCACTGGCTCATCGCACGACACCCGCTCAGTGATCGTGGTCGGCGCGGGCCCGACCGGACTGCTGCTCGCGGGTGACCTCGCCGCCGCGGGCGTTCCCGTCACCCTCGTCGAGCGGCGCCCCCACCGGACCAGCAACCTCTCCCGCGCCTTCGCCGTGCACGCCCGCACGCTGGAACAACTCGACGCGCGTGGCCTCGCCGACGAGCTGGAGGCCAAGGGCCAACAGCTGCAACGGCTGCGCCTGTTCGGCAGCCTCTTCCTCGAACTGGCCGAGCTGCCCACGCGCTTCAACCACCTCCTCGTCGTCCCGCAGTACGAGGTCGAGAAGCTCCTGGAGCGGCGGGCCGTCGACGCCGGGGTCACCTTCGCGTACGAGACCGAGGTGACGGGCCTGGCGCAGGACGCGGACGGTGTCACGCTCCACGTACGCGCGCAGGGGGAGCCGGAGGACCTGCGTGCGGCGTACGTCGTCGGCACCGACGGAATGCGCAGCTCCGTGCGGACGGCGGTGGGTCTGCCGTTCCCCGGGAAGTCCGTCATCCGCTCGGTCGTCCTCGCCGACGTACGGCTCGGCGAGCAGCCCGACAACGTCCTCACCGTGAACACGGTCGGCGACGCCTTCGCCTTCATCGCCCCGTTCGGTGACGGCTACTACCGGGTGATCGCCTGGAACCGCGCGCACAACGTGTCCGACGACGCTCCCCTCGACCTCGAAGAGATCAAGGAGACCGCCCGGCTCGCCCTCGGCGACGACTACGGCATGCACGACGCCCGCTGGATGTCCCGCTTCCACAGCGACGAACGCCAGGCGCCGAAGTACCGCGTCGGCCGGGTGCTGCTGGCCGGTGACGCCGCCCACGTGCACACGCCTGCGGGCGGCCAGGGCATGAACACGGGGATCCAGGACGCGGCGAACCTCGGCTGGAAACTGGCGGCCGTGGTGAGCGGCCGGGCCTCCGCGGAGCTCCTCGACACCTACGAGGCGGAACGCCACCCCGTCGGCAAGGCGGTGCTGCGCAGCAGCGGCGGCCTGGTCCGCCTGGCGATGGCCAAGCGCCCCTGGACACTCGCGGCCCGCTCGGTCCTCACCCAGGCCGTGACCAGGGCCCGCCCGGCCCGCGCCCGCGTGGTCGGGCAGCTCACCGGCATCGGCTTCCGCTACCCGGCTCCCAGGGGCGCCCACCCGCTCGTCGGCAGGCGTGTCCCCGACGTCGCGCTGCAGGGCGGGACCAGGCTCTACGAGGCCCTGCGCGCGGGCGAGTTCGTGCTGATCCTGCCCCAGGGCTCGCCGGACAAGCTGGACGGCCTCCGGGTCGCCCATTGGGCGAGCGAGCGGCGCACCGCGCTCCTGGTGCGGCCCGACGGATACGCGGCGTGGGCCCGGGACGAGGGGGCGGAAGGGGGAGTTAAGTCCACCGACGTCCCCGAGGTGTTCGCCGGATACTCATTGCGGTAACGGCAAGCAGCCGAAGGCGCGGTCGAGTTGGGGGAGCTGGGGACATGAAGCGGGTCGAGGCGGTCAGGCGGTGCCACCGGCTGTGGTGGCTGTCCATGGTGGCGATGCACTGGTCGACGATGCTGCACATCGCGATATGGACACCGGTCCCGGGCCTGCTGCCCTGGGCCGCCGCGGGCATGCGCCGCGTCGTGGACCGCGAGCGGGCCCTCGCGGCCGCGTGGTCGGGCATAGCCGTCGAGTCGGCGCCCGCGCCGGTGCTCGGGAAGGAAAGGGAGCGCATCGGTCCGTTCGCCCGCTACCGCTGGGTGTTCGGGGACGCCCAGCGGTTCCGCGAGTGGCGCTGGACGACGATGTACTCCTTCGTGGGCGGCCTCATCGCCTGCGTTCCCGGGGCGCTCATTCTCTACGGCCTGTGGGGCCTCTTCCTCGCCGTCTTCGGCTCGTACCTGTCCCAGGAAGCGGGCTGGTAGGGCCTCTGGTACCTGTTCCTCCACGTCGAGGACGTCCCGACGGGCCTGATGGCGGGCCTGCTCGGCCTCGTCGTCGGCAAGACCGGACTGTGGCTCGCCCCCTGCACGGTCGACCGCCACGCCCGCTTCGTCCGCGCCACGCTCTCCCCGACCGAGCAGGAGCTGATGGCCGCCCGCATAGCCCATCTGTCCGCGACCCGCACCGACGCCGTGGACACCTCGGCCGCCGAACTGCGCCGCATCGAGCGGGACCTGCACGACGGAGCGCAGGCCCGGCTCGTCGCGATGGGCATGACCCTGGACGCCGCGGAGCACCGCCTGGGCGACGACCCGGAGGCCGTCAGGGCGCTCCTCGTCGAGGCCCGCGCCTCCTCGTCCGCGGCGCTCCAGGAGCTGCGCGACCTGGTCCGCGGCATCCACCCGCCGGTCCTCGCCGACCGCGGACTCGCGGACGCCGTAAGGTCGTTGGCGCTGCTCAGCCCGCTGGCGGCGGAGGTCACGGTCGAGCTCCCGGCCCGCCTGGAAGCGCCGGTCGAATCGGCGGTCTACTTCGCGATCGCCGAGACGGTCACCAACGCGGCCAAGCACGCGGAGGCCGAGCGGCTGTGGATCGACATCGCCTACGACGCGGGGACCGGGGCCCTGCGCGTCGGCGTCATCGACGACGGCCGCGGCGGTGCGGACCCGGCCCTGGGCAGCGGCCTCGCCGGAATCGAGCGGCGACTCGCCACCTTCGACGGCGTCCTCGCCGTCAACAGCCCGGCCGGTGGGCCGACCCAGATCTCCATGGAGGTGCCGTGCGCGTTGTCGTCGCCGAAGACCACTTCCTGCTGAGGGACGGTCTCGTGCGGCTCCTGGCGGCGTACGGCCACGAGGTCGTCGCCGCCGTGGACAACGGCCTCGAGCTGCGCAAGGCGCTCGTCGCCGAGCGGCCGGACGTCGCGATCGTCGACGTGCGGCTGCCGCCGGACTTCAGCGACGAGGGCCTGCGCGCGGCACTGGCCGCCCGCGAACAGATCCCGGGACTACCGGTGTTGCTGCTCTCCCAGTACGTGGAGCCGCTGTACGCGCGGGAGTTGCTGGCGGACGGCGCGGGAGCGGTTGGCTATGTACTGAAGGACCGGGTCACGAACGGTGCCGAGTTCCTGCGCACCATCCACCAGGTGGCGGGCGGCGGCACGGTGATGGACCCCGAGGTGGTGTCGAAGCTGCTGGCCCGCAAGGTCCGCGACCAGCGGATCGGCTCCCTGACCGGCCGCGAGCGCGAGGTGCTCGCGCTGCTCGCGCAGGGCAGGTCGAACGCGGGGGTGGCCGAGGCACTGGTCGTCACGGAGAAGGCCGTCACCAAGCACATCGGCAACATCTTCACGAAGCTCGGCCTGTATCCGGGGGAGAGCGACAACCGGCGGGTGCTGGCGGTGCTCGCGTATCTGGAGGGATAGCACATGGTCAGTATGTTCACTTGTGCTTAAAGTAATCGACGCAAAGTTTCGATGGACGTGATGGGTGGGGCGCTGCGACGGTAACGGGGTAACAGACCCCGATCGCGAGAGGTCCGACCCTGATGGCAGTCCTGGACCGTACCCGTAGACCGGTGGAGCCGAGCGCGGCGGCGGGCCGCGCGGCCGGCGGGCTCGGTGTCGGGCTCGCGCTCGCCGTGCTCGCCACGGTCGTCTGGTCCGGCAGCTTCGTCACCGCGCGCGGGCTGCACGACAGCGTGCCGCCGATCCAGCACGCGTTCTGGCGCTGGGTGGTGGCGATCGTGGCGGTGGCGCCGTTCGGGGCGCGGGCCGCGTGGCGTGAACGGGCCTTGCTGCGGCGGCACTTGGGGTTCGTGGCGCTGGCTTCGCTGCTCGGCATCGCGGTCTACAACACGCTCGTCAACCAGGCGGGGCTGACGACCTCCGCCGGCAACATGGGCATGATCATGGCCGCGTCGCCGGTGCTCATGGCGGTGTACGAGCGGCTCGGCGGGGCGCGGCTCGGGCCGCGTCGGGTGGCCGGAACTCTGGTCGCCTGTGCGGGAGTTGTGCTTTTGGTGAGCAAGGGCTCCCTGACGCCCGACTTCGCGCCCGGCGACCTGTGGGTGGTCGTGGCGGCCGTGTGCTTCGGCTCGTACAGCGCGCTGCTGCGCCGCAAGCCGCGCGAACTCGGCGGTGTGGCCTTCCTGTTCGCGACGTTCGTGCTCGGCGCGCTGATGCTGCTGCCCGTGTACGCGGCGAGCGTGGCGGTGCAGGGCGGCTTCGAGGTGCGGGCGGGAACGGCGCTGCCGCTGCTGTACGTGGGCGTGGTGTCATCGGCGGTCGCCTTCTTCGCGTGGAACAAGGCGATCGCGCTGGTGGGCGCGGCGCGGGCGGGCGTCGTGTACTACCTGCAGCCGGTGTGCGTGGCGGTGCTGTCGTACGTCGTCCTCGGGGAGTCGATGGGGTGGGCGCAGGTGGGGTGCATGGCGCTGATCCTGGGCGGGGTGGTGCTGGCGTCGGTCGGGGCGCCGCGGTTTGCCGAAGCGGCAACAAAGCGGAGGTCCCGGCGGGTGTAGCGGCAGGATCGAAGGGTGACACGGAATTCCCAGGAGCCGGAGGAAGCGATGCCCCACCTGCCCGTTCTGCCCGACCTGCCCGAACCGATCCACCGCCTCGTGCCGTCGCCGGCCGGCCGCATCCACCTCGTGGAGCAGGGGACGGGCCCGCTCGTCCTGCTCCTGCACGGGTTCCCCGAGTCCTGGTACTCGTGGCGCCGCCAGCTCCCGGCGATCGCCGCCGCCGGATACCGGACGGTCGCCATCGACGTACGCGGGTACGGGCGGTCCTCGCGGCCCGACGACATCGCCGCGTACCGGATGCTGGAGCTCGTCGAGGACAACGTCGCGGTGGTGCGGGCCCTCGGCGAGGAATCGGCGGTCGTGATCGGGCACGACTGGGGCGCGAACATCGCGGCCACGTCGGCGCTGGTCCATCCGGAGGTCTTCCGGGCGGTCGGCCTGCTGAGCGTGCCGTACGCGCCGCGGGGCGGGCCGCGGCCCAGTGAGGTGTTCGCCGGGATGGGCGGCGGGGCGGAGGAGTTCTACGTTTCGTACTTCCAGGAGCCGGGGCGGGCGGAGGCGGAGATCGAACCGGATGTGCGGGGGTGGCTGGGCGGGATCTACGCGGCGCTCTCCGGCGACACGATGCCGGGGGCGGGCGCGGCCGACCCGCACTTCATCGCGCGGGGCGGTGGGCGTATGCGGGACCGGTTCCCGGGGGAGCGGCCGGGGTGGCTGGGTGAGGCCGAACTCGACGTGTATGCGGGGGAGTTCGAGCGTACGGGGGTGCGGGGGGCGCTGAATCGGTACCGGAACATGGATCGGGACTGGGAGGATCTGGCGGCGTACGACGGGGCGGCGATCGGGCAGCCGTCGTTGTTCATCGGGGGTGGGGCGGATGCGTCCACGGTCTGGCTCGCGGAGGCGATTGCGGCGTATCCGGAGACGTTGCCGGGGCTTGTGGGTTCCCATGTTCTGGACGGGGCGGGGCACTGGCTCCAGCAGGAGCGTCCCGCGGAGGTCAACGAGCTGTTGGTGGAGTGGCTGCGCGCGCTGCCCCGGGGTTGACGCCTCGGGGCTCCGCCCCGGACCCCGCGGGCTCTCGTCACAAGTACGGGGCTCCATTGGAGCCCCTGCGGCGATTGAGCAGGCCCGTCCGGCAGGACTTTCGGGAAGGGGCGGGGTGGGGGTTCGTGCAGGTCGGAGGGGTACCGTCGGGGCGTGAGTGCGATGCGTGGGGCCCAGGTGGGCGAGGCCATGGAGCGGCGGCAAGTAGGCGTCTATCTCGGCGCCTTGGCGGCCGGCGCCGTGGTCGGCCTCGCCGCCCCGGGTGCAGGCCCCGGTCTCGAACACGTCATCAACCCCGTCCTCGCCGCCCTCCTCTACGTCACCTTCCTCCAGGTCCCCGCCAGGGAACTGCTCCGGTCACTGCGCTCCGGCCGCTTCCTGGGCGCCGCACTCAGCGTCAACTTCCTCGTCGTCCCACTCGTCGTCGCCGCCATGTTCACGTTCCTGCCCGACGACCACGCGGTGCGCCTCGGTGTGCTGCTCGTGCTGCTCTGCCCGTGCGTCGACTACGTGATCGTCTTCAGCGGACTCGCGGGCGCCGCGAGCCAACGGCTGCTCGCGGCCACACCCCTGTTGCTGCTCGCGCAGATGGTGCTGCTGCCCGGCTACCTCTACCTGTTCATGGGGTCGGGCCTGAGCGACGTCGTGGAGGCCGGGCCCTTCGTCCGGGCCTTCCTCACGCTGATCGTCGTGCCGCTCGCCCTCGCCTGGCTCACGCAGGCCTGGGCCGCCCGCCGCCCCGCCGGGCAGCGCGCCTCCGACGCCATCGGCACGGCGATGGTGCCGCTCATGGCCGCCACCCTGCTGACCGTCGTCGCCTCCCAGATCCCCAAGCTGGACGACAACGTCGGGGACGTGCTGCGCGTCGTGCCGTTCTACGTGCTGTTCCTGCTGGTGATGGCGTTCGCGGGGCGCGCCGTGGCCCGCCTGTTCCGGCTCGACGTGCCCTCCGGCCGGGCGGTCGTGTTCACCGGCGCCACCCGCAACTCCCTCGTCGTCCTGCCCCTCGCCCTGTCCCTGCCGGACCCGCTGGCCGTCGCCGCGGTGGTCGTCGTCACGCAGACGCTGGTCGAGGTCGTCGGCATGGTGGTCTACGTGAGGGCGGTCCCGCGGCTGCTCGCCTGAGCGCCGTCACAGCCGCAACTCCATCAAAGGAAGCGTGCGCCCCGGGATCGAGCCCGACGGGATCACGCCCGTGTGCCGCCCGCCCATCGCCTCGTAGAACGGCACCGCGTTCGGGTCCGCCGCCCAGCTCACCGCTCTGAACCCGGCCTCGCGCGCCGTGTCCTGCATGTGGTCGAAGAGCAGCCGGCCCACCCCGAGCCCGATCGCGTCGGGGTCCACGAACATCAGGCCCAGCTCACCCACCGGCGGCGCCCCTTCGAGCGTGACCAGGCCGAGGAGCCGGCCGGAGCCGCCATCGGTGGCCTCGGCGACCGTCGTGCGGCGGCGCACGACCTCGGAAGGGTGCAGCGTCAGCTCCTCCACACACGCCGCCATGAACGCGTCGTCGTAACCCCAGTGGGCCTTGGAGCGCAGCGCGAGGGCCGACAGCCGGCCCGCCTCGTCGGGGCGGGCCGGGCGGAGGTGTGCCGTGGGTGCCATGAGGTCAGCGTAGGACCGCCGCGCGAGCGGATACGTTGTGGCGTATGAGCAGCGAGAAGCGAGTGCCGGGGACCGACCGGTGGGACGTGAAGAAGCTGGTGATCCTGCGCACCCTGCGGGAGTGCGGCACCGTCACCGCCACCGCGCAGACGCTGCTCATGACGCCGTCCGCCGTCTCGCAGCAGCTCACCAACCTCGCCAAGCAGCTCGGCGTGCCGCTCCTGGAGGCGCAGGGGCGGCGGGTGCGCCTTACCGACGCCGCGCAGCTCGTCCTGCGGCACGCGGAGGTCGTCTTCGCCCAACTGGAGCGCGCCGACGCCGAGTTGGCGCAGTGGGCGCACGGCGAGACGGGGACGGTGCGGGTCGCCGCGTTCTCCACCGCCGTGCCCGCGCTCGTGGTGCCCGCCGTGCGGCAGCTGCGCTCCGCGCACCCCGGCATCACCGTCCGGGTGCGGGAGGCGGAGGCCGGGCTGGCGTACGAACTGCTCGCCACCGGCGACGTGGACCTCGCCCTGTCGCTCGCCGCGCACGCGCCGACGCCCCGCGACCCCAAGTTCACACGGGTGCCGCTGCTCGCCGACCCGCTGGACGTCGCGCTTCCGGTGGGGCATCCGCTGGCCGGCGAGCCGGGCCTGCGGCTCGCCGACCTCGCCGGTGAGCCGTGGATCTTCGGCGGGTCCGGGCCCTGGTCGGAGATCACGACGGCCGCGTGCGAGGCCGCCGGTTTCGTGCCGGAGCAGGCGCACAGCGCGGCGGGGTGGACCGCGATCCTCGCCATGGTGGAGGCCGGGATGGGGGTCGCCCTTGTACCGCGGATGGCGGCGGCGCGCCGGGACGGCGTCGTGATGTGCCCGCTCGGCGCGGACCGTCCCGTACGGCATGTGGTGGCGGCCGTACGGAAGGGCTCGGAGGAGGGGACGGCGGTGCGGCGCGTCCTGGAGGCGCTGACCGTTCAGTGAGCCGCTCCCCGGTCTCCCGACAAGTGGACCTTTCAGTAAAACTGAAATGCCACCTCGAAAACTTTCGATGGACCTTTGGCTTGTCGCGCGCGAGAGTGGGTCCATGACCCAGACGACACCCGCCCAGGACGCCCAGGACCAGGACCCGCACGCCAACGACGCCGCCCCCTACGGAGGCGGCGACCCGTACGCGGACTACCGCACCTTCGGTGACGCCGACACGTTCACCGATCTCGTGGACCTCGCCGACCGGCGGCTCGGCGGCGGTGTCATCGCCGCGAACGACGAGTTCTTCGCGATGCGCGAGAACCTGCTGCTGCGCCACCGTGCGGTGTTCGACCCGGAGCACTTCGGGCACAAGGGCAAGGTCATGGACGGCTGGGAGACCCGCAGGCGCAGGGGGACTGCGGACTCCCCGTTCCCGGCGCCCGAGGAGCACGACTGGGCGCTCGTGCGGCTCGGCGCGCCCGGCGTCATACGCGGCGTGATCGTCGACACCGCCCACTTCCGCGGCAACTACCCGCAGAAGGTGAGCATCCAGGCCGCGAACGTGCCCGGCTCGCCCGGCCCCGCCGAGCTGCTCGCCGACGACGTGAAGTGGGAGGAGATCGTCCCGAAGAGCCAGGTCAAGGGCCACGCGGCGAACGCTTTCACCATCACGAGCGAGAGCCGCTACACGCACGTCCGCGTCTGCCAGCACCCCGACGGCGGCATCGCCCGCCTGCGCGTGCACGGCGAGGTCGTCCCCGACCCCGAGTGGCTCGACCTGCTCGGCACGTTCGACCTGGCGTCGGTGCTCAACGGCGGTTCCTACGAGGACGCGTCCGACAAGTTCTACTCGTCGCCGACGCAGATCATCCTGCCGGGCACGTCGCAGAAGATGGACGACGGCTGGGAGAACCGCCGTCGCCGCGTCCGCGGCACCAACGACTGGGTCCGCTTCCGCCTCGCGGCGCAGGGCACGATCCGCGCCGTGGAGATCGACACGGCGTATCTGAAGGGCAACTCGGCCGGCTGGATCGCGCTGAGCGGCCGGGACGGCGAGACCGGCGAGTGGTTCGAGATCATCCCCCGCACCCAGCTCCAGCCCGACACCCTGCACCGTTTCCCGCTTCCGGAGGAGGTCGTGGCCACCCACGTACGCCTCGACGCGTTCCCCGACGGCGGCGTGGCCCGGATGCGCGTGCACGGTTCACTGACGGACCAGGGCCGCACGACCCTCCGCGACCGCTTTTAGGGTCGCGGGGAACTGCGCAAACCCCCCACCCAACTGAGAGCCGCGACGCGATCTCTCCACGCAACGAACCGCGCGCAGCGCACATGAACGGGGAGGGGTTCCGGTCACCAGTGACCGGAACCCCTCCCCGTTCCGCAGCGGCAACTACGCGTCCGCCGCCTGCGCCTTCAGCGCACGCTCGACGCCCGCCCGCGACTCGGACACGAGCCTGCGCAGCGCCGCGCTCGGCTCGGCCGAGGCCAGCCACGCGTCGGTGGCGGCCAGCGTCTCCTGCGAGACCTGGATCGCCGGGTACAGGCCGATCGCGATCTGCTGCGCCATCTCGTGCGAGCGGGAGTCCCAGACGGACTTCAGCGCCGCGAAGTACTTCTCCGTGTACGGCGCGAGCAGCTCGCGCTGGTCGGTCTGGACGAAGCCGCCGATCACCGCCTCCTGCACCGCGTTCGGCAGCTTGTCGCTGTCGACGACCGAGGCCCACGCCTCCGCCTTGGCCTCCGAGGTCGGCCGGGCGGCACGGGCACTGGCCGCGTGCCGCTCACCGGCCGCCGTCCTGTCCCGCTCGTACTCGCCGTCGATCTCCGCCTCGTCGTAGCGTCCGACCGCCGCGAGCCGCTGCACGAAAGCCCAGCGCAGCTCGGTGTCGACGGCAAGGCCCTCGATCGACGCGGTGCCCTCCAACAGGCCTGCCAGGAGGTCGAGTTGCTGCGGCGTGCGGGCGCTGGCGGCGAACGCGCGGGCCCATGCCAGCTGGTGGTCGCTGCCCGCTTCCGACGTCCGCAGGTGGGTGAGCGCCGCCTCGGTCCAGCGGGTCAGCAGTGCGTCGCGGTGGGCGGGCGCCGCGTACAGGTCGACGGCGAGCTTCACCTGGCGGTGCAGCGACTGCACGACGCCGATGTCGGACTCCTTGCCCACGCCGCTGAGCACCAGGTCCAGGTACGCGCTCGCCGACAGCTCTGCGTCGCGCGTCATGTCCCAGGCGGAGGCCCAGCACAGCGCGCGCGGCAGTGAGGCCTCGAAGTCGCCGAGGTGCCGCGTGACGAAGGCCAGGGACTCCTCGTCGAGGCGGACCTTCGCGTACGACAGGTCGTCGTCGTTGAGCAGGACCACGGCCGGGCGGCGCTTGCCGACGAGGTCCGGTACCTGCGTCAACTCCGTTGCGGTGACGTCGAGTTCGACGCGCTCGCCGCGCAGCAGCTTGCCTTCCCCAAGCTCTCGGCTTCGCTCGAGCAGGGGAGACCCCACTTCGTCGTCGAGGTCGTAGAAGCCGATCGCGATGCGGTGCGGGCGCAGCGTCGCCTCGCCCTTGGCGCCCTCGGGCAGCGCGGGCGCCTCCTGGCGGACGGCGAACGAGGTGATGACACCGTTCGCGTCCGTCTCGATCTCCGGGCGCAGGACGTTGATGCCGGCCGTCTCCAGCCACGCCTTCGACCAGGACTTCAGGTCACGCCCGCTGGTCTCCTCGAGGGCGCCGAGCAAATCGCTCAGCCGCGTGTTCCCGAACGCGTGCCGCTTGAAGTACGCCTGCACGCCCTGGAAGAACTCGTCCATGCCGACGTACGCGACGAGCTGCTTCAGGACGCTCGCGCCCTTCGCGTACGTGATGCCGTCGAAGTTGACGAGCACGTCGTCGAGGTCGCTGATGTCCGCCATGATCGGGTGCGTGGACGGCAGTTGGTCCTGCCGGTACGCCCACGTCTTCATCTGGTTGGCGAACGTCGTCCACGAGTGCGGCCACTTGGAGCCCGGCGCGTACGCCTGGCAGGCGGCCTCGGCGAACGTCGCGAACGACTCGTTCAGCCACAGGTCGTTCCACCACTCCATGGTGACGAGGTCGCCGAACCACATGTGGGCCAGCTCGTGCAGGATCGTCGCGGCCCGCGCCTCGTACGCGGCGTCGGTCACCTTGGACCGGAACACGTACTGGTCGCGGAAGGTCACCGCGCCCGCGTTCTCCATGGCACCGGCGTTGAACTCGGGCACGAAGAGCTGGTCGTACTTGGCGAAGGGGTACGCGTAGTCGAACTTCTCCTGGAACCAGTCGAAGCCCTGCCGTGTCACCTCGAAGATCGCGTCCGAGTCGAGGAACTCGGCGAGGGACGGCCGGCAGTAAATGCCGAGCGGGACGGACTGGCCCGTCTCCGGGTTCTCGTACGAGGAGTGCACCGAGTGGTACGGGCCGACGATCAGCGCCGTGATGTACGTCGACATGCGCGGCGTCGGCTCGAAGGCCCAGACGTCGTCCTTCGGCTCCGGGGTGGGGGAGTTGGAGATGACCGTCCACCCGCTCGGCGCCTGGACCGTGAACCGGAAGGTGCCCTTGAGGTCCGGCTGCTCGAACGACGCGAACACGCGGCGGGCGTCCGGCACCTCGAACTGCGTGTAGAGGTACGCCTGTTGGTCGACCGGGTCGATGAACCGGTGCAGCCCCTCGCCCGTGTTCGTGTACGCGCAGTCGGCGACGACCTTCAGCTCGTTCGGCCCCGATTCGAGGCGCTTCAGCGCGATCCGCGAGTCGCGGAACACGGCGGCGACGTCCAGCGACCGGCCGTTGAGCACCACTTCATGAACGGCGTCGGCGATGAGATCGATGAACGTCTCGGCGCCCGCCTCCGCGCTGTCGAAGCGCACGGTGGTCGCCGACCGGAACGTGCCGCCCTCCTGCGCGCCCGAGAGGTCGAGATCGATCTCGTACGAGTCAACGGTGAGCAGCTTCGCCCGCTGCTGCGCCTCTTCACGGGTCAGATTGGTGCCAGGCACGCGGTCATCTCCTAGTTAAGCGGTCTGCGTTCTTGGATATGTGACGTTTCCGGCCATCCTTCCACGCGGGGTACGCGAAGGCGATGTCCGTTTCCCGCCGGTGAACAGGCCCGCCGGGCGCGACCGTGGAGTGCATGACCAGGTACATCGCACGTCCCATCGACCCGAACGCCCTCAAGGAACTCCGCGAGGTCGACGACGCGGGCCGCCCCTGTGCCCCGTACACCGCGACCCCCGCGGACGCGGGCTCCCCGCTGCGCTGCTGCCTCCGGCCGATCCGGGAGGGCGAGCGCATCGCCCTCGTCTCGTACGCACCCCTGCGCCGCTGGGCGGCCGAGACGGGCGCGACCCCCGGCGCGTACGACGAACAGGGCCCGGTCTTCCTCCACGCCGAGGGCTGCGGTGGCTGTGCGACCGGTGACCGTTACCCCTTCGACCGCCCCGGCGCCCGCCGCACCGTGCGGCGCTACGACGCCCGCGGCCACATCGTCGGGGGCGCGCTCCTGGAGATCCCGGAGGACGCGACAGCCGGCTTCGAGGCTGCCTTCGACGAGGCGTTCGCGGACCCTCGGGTGGTGCAGGCACACGTACGGGCGCTGGAGTACGGCTGTTACCACTTTGCGGTGGATCGCCCCTGATCGGCCGCGCCGGCCAGCCGTCCCCGGCATGCTCGTTCCCATGGACGTGAAGGTCACCCTGGACCTGCCCGCGGACGACGTGGCGTTCCTCGACGCGTATGCGGCATCCGCCGGACTCGCGTCGCGGGCTGCCGCGCTCCACGCCGCCGTCGCCCTGCTTCGTGCGCGCGTGACGGAGGAACAGCTGATCGAGCAGGCGAAGGCGGAGGCCGAGCGCTTGGCCGGCGACCCGGCCGACCAGGCCGAATTGCTGGCCCTCCAGCGCTTCATGGGCGTCGTCGAGTGAACCGTAGGGGCGGCCACCGGAATCCGGTGACCGCCCCTACGGCGACGTACGACTGGTTGCTTACTTCGCCGACAGCTCCTGGGCCACCAGCTCCGCGATCTGCACCGCGTTCAGCGCGGCGCCCTTGCGGAGGTTGTCGTTGGAGATGAAGAGGGCCAGGCCGTTCTCCAGCGTCTCGTCGTTGCGGATGCGGCCCACGTACGACGCGTCCTTGCCGGCCGCCTGGAGCGGCGTCGGGATGTCGGACAGCTCGACGCCCTCCGCCTTCGCGAGCAGCTCCGCGGCGCGCGCCGGGCTGAGCGGGCGGGCGAAGCGGGCGTTGACCTGGAGGGAGTGGCCGGAGAAGACCGGGACGCGGACACAGGTGCCCGAGACCTTCAGCTCCGGGATCTCCAGGATCTTGCGGGACTCGTTGCGGAGCTTCTGCTCCTCGTCCGTCTCGTTCAGACCGTCGTCGACGACCGAGCCGGCCATCGGCAGCACGTTGAACGCGATGGGACGGGCGTACACGTCCGGCTCGGGGAAGTCGACCGCCTCGCCGTCGTGCGTCAGCTTGTCGGCCTCCGCGACCACCTTCTGCGCCTGACCGTGCAGCTCGGCCACGCCCGCGAGCCCTGAGCCGGACACCGCCTGGTACGTGGCGACGGTCAGGGCCTCCAGGCCCGCCTCCGCGTGCAGCGGCTTCAGCACCGGCATCGCGGCCATCGTCGTGCAGTTCGGGTTCGCGATGATGCCCTTGGGGCGGTCCGCGACCGCGTGCGGGTTCACCTCGGAGACGACGAGCGGGACCTCGGGGTCCTTGCGCCAGGCCGAGGAGTTGTCGATCACGACGGGGCCCTGCGCGGCGACCTTCTCGGCGAGGGCCTTGGACGTGGCGCCGCCCGCGGAGAACAGCACGATGTCGAGCCCGCTGTAGTCGGCCGTCGACGCGTCCTCGATCGTCACGCCGTCCAGCACCTTGCCAGCGCTGCGAGCCGACGCGAACAGGCGCAGCTCGTCGATCGGGAAGGCCCGCTCGACAAGGATCTTGCGCATGACCGTGCCGACCATGCCGGTGGCTCCGACGATTCCGACCTTCACAGGGTCCTCCGTGCTTTCGTGTTTCCGCGCTACCGGCCGTCCGGCCTCACGGGTGTGTCCATGATGCGTCTGTCCACGCCCGGCTTGTCCAATCCATTGTCCGCGTTCCGGGACGGTATGGCGCTGGCCACAGTTTCAAGCGCTCCGCGTGAACGTTTCCGGTACCCACGGCGTCGTAGGGCGTACGCGGGGAGGGGAGGCGCAGTGCTGCGCAGAAAACCGAGGGGTCGGCCGGACGCCCCTTCCCCAAGCTCTCGAACCCGCTCGAGCAGGGGAGACCCCATCGACGCGGCCGTCGAGGACCGGGTGCGCGCCGTGCTGTCGCTCGGCGGCATGCCGTACGCGGATCTGCCGGACGGTGTGCAGCAGGTGCGCCTCCGGTTGCTGGAGCGGACCGCGAAGGGCCAGGAGGCGCCGCGCGACGTCTCGGCCTGGGCGGCGGTCGTCGCCTCGAACCTCGCCATGGACTGGCACCGGGCGCGGCGCCGCCAGGAACGCCTCGGCGAACGGCTCGCCGCGCTGCGCCAGGAGCACGCGGGGGACGCGGCCGACACGCGTGTCCTGTCGATGGCCGTGGCCCAGGGCCTCGACCAACTCCCGGACGAGCAGCGGCAGGTGGTCGTGCTCCGCTTCTACGCGGATCTGCCCGTGCGGGACATCGCGGCGGAACTGGGCGTGCCCGAGGGCACCGTCAAGAGCCGCCTGCACACGGCGGTGCGGATGCTGCGGGTGCGGCTGCGCGAAGGGGAGGTGGTGTGACGTGAACGACGCCGAGTCGGAGGACCGGCTGCTGATGGCGGCCGTGACCGGGGAGCCGCTGCCGGAGGACGACCCCGCCGTGGCGGCGGTCGTGGCGGATGTCGCGCTGCTGCGGGAGCAGGTGCGGGGCCTCGGGGACGCGCTGGCGTCCCGCCGGGAGCCGGTGCCTGTGCCTGTGCCCGTACGTTCACGTCGCCGTCCGCTGCGGCTCGCGTTCGGCGGGCTCGCCGTGGCGTGTGCGGCGTCCCTGTTCGGGGGGCTCGTGTGGCTGGGGGTGAGCGCGCCGGGCGGGGGCGGTGACGCGGATTCGGGGAGCGACAAGGCGGCGGCCCAGGGCGGCGGCAAGGCCGCGTCCTCGCCCGCGATGCGTATCGCGTGTTCGCGGGTGCTGGTGGAGGGCCGGGTGACCAGTGTCACGCCGCACGAGGACGGCGACGTACGCGTCGTCCTCGACGTCTCGCGCTACTACCGGCCGGAGCGTTCGGTGCGGGAGCACCCCACGATCGCGGTGATGCTGGACGCCTCCGCCCACCGTGACCTGAAGCCCGGCACGTACACGCTGATCCGGGTCCCGACGCGGCCGGGCGACCGGGAGGAGTGGACGACAGGCCACCATGAGGTGGCTGCCGCCCGGGAGGACATCGCGCGGGCGGGGCCGGGGGCCCGGGGCTTGACCTGCGAGTAGCCGGGCCGCGTCGGCGTTACGGCCTCGGGGCTCCGCCCCGGCCCCCTCGCCTCAAACGCCGGCGGGGCTATTTATAGCCCCTGCGGCGATTGAGCAGCGGGGGCCGGGGCGGAGCCCCAAGGCGTTGGTGGCGGAGGGGCGGCCACCCGCAGGTGACCGCCCCCCCCGTCACACCCGGCCGGAGGCTACGGCGTGACCTTTTCGATCTTGACGCTACCGGCTCCCGCCGCAACGCCCCGCTCATTCAACAACCGCACCTCACCAAAGAACTCCCGCCCCTCAGGCGCCGCAGCCGCCGCAACAACCTGCGCCGCAACAGACGCCGACGCCCCCGTCGCCAACGACACCGGCTTCGACTCGTCGACCTTCACCGTCCCCAACGAGGGCGCGAAGAAGACATCGACGTAGTCGTACTCCGTCGAGCCGGACGGGATCGAGTACCCCGCCACCTCCACCGTGTACGTACCGGCGGCCGGCTTCGCCACGCTCACCGCCTCCTCGGAGTCACCGTCCGCCGAGGACCCGACGACCTTGCCCGCGGCGTCGTACACCGTGAGGTCGAGGTCGGCGGCCTTGTCGGAGACGTTGCCGATGGAGACGTCGAGCTTGTCGGTGCCCTCGGGAACGTCGACCGTCGACGTCTGCGTGGCGCCGCCCGCGATGGTCGGTCGCGCCGTCTTCGACGAGCCGAGCGACCCGCCCTGCAGCTTGCCGCCGCTGATGGCCGCGAACTTGTTCGTCACCTTCCACGAGACATCGGCGGGCGTGCCCACCTTCGCCTCGGGCAGCGTCTGCACCGCCGGGTCGAAGTCCGCGCCGAGCACGGCGACGTCCAGCGTGTACGGGTTGTCGAGCAGCGGCGACGTACGCCGCGCCTCGACCTCGATCTCCCAGACGCCCGCCTGCGGCGCGTCGTACGAGCGCAGGTCGGGGCGGCAGCCGTTGCCCGAGCCGTCCCCGTAGTTCGGGTAGCAGTCCGGCGTCGACGTCGAGTCGACGGGAACGCCGTACGGGTGGATGGAGATGAACCGGGTCTGGCTCTTCGCCGCGAGCCCGCCCATCCGTACCTCGAGGGACTTCGCCCCCGCCGGCACCGTCAGGAAGTACGACTTGGTGCTGTTGCGCTGCACCGAACTCTTCGCCTGGTACGTGTACTTGACCGGCGACGAGACGACGACCGTCGCCATGATCTGCTGGTCGACGCCCTCCGTCTTCGGGTCGTCGACGCGCAGGATCGCGCTGCGCAGCCCGGCGGCGGACGGCTTCGCCCGAACCTTCACGGTGACGGGCTTGTTCAGCGGCAGCATGACGATGCTCGGCCCGACGATCGAGAACGTGTCACCGGAGTTGTTCTTCAGCGACAGCCGGTGCGGCACCAGCTTCGACGAGCCCGACGTCCGCGTGACAGTGACGTCGTACGTCTTCTTCTGGCCCGCCTTGAGGCCGCCCTCGCGGTCGTAGATGCCGGTGCCGAAGCCCGGCGTCTTGAGCTGGTCGTCGAGCGCGGTGTCGACGGGCGCCTTCACCGTGTAGGTGTGGGCGCTCGCCTTGTGCTGGATCGACTTCCACGCACCGACGATGTCGATGAGGCCCGAGCCCTCCGCGTACGCCTGCTCGCCCGAGATGTGCTTCGCGGTCGAGGTGAGCGCGGTGCGCAGCTTCGCCGGGTTCAGCGAGACCTTCTGCTGCTTGGCCGCCGAGATCAGCAGCGCGCTCGCGCCCGCCGCCTGCGGGGAGGCCATCGAGGTGCCCTGGAGCATCGAGTACCCGGCGGGCAGCGCGTAGCCGGCCTCCGGGGTCGGGCTGCCGGGCAGCCAGGTCTGCGTGGAGTTGACGGACGCGCCCGGCGCCGAGATGAGGGGCGCGAAGCCGCCGTCCTCGCGCGGGCCGCGCGAGGAGAACGGCATCATCGCGTTCGACTTCTCGACCTGGGAGCCGTAGTTGGAGGCCCAGGTGTCCTTCGAGATGGTGGCGCCGACGGACAGCACCTTGTCGGCGAGGCCGGGGTCGCCGATGGTGTTCGCGCCGGGGCCCGAGTTCCCCGCCGAGATGACCAGCTGGACGCCGTACTCGTCGATGAGGCGCGTGTAGAGCAGGGCGCGCGCGTTGGCCCCGTCGTTCAGCGCGGGCAGCCCGCCGATCGACATGTTGACGATGTCGACGCCGCGCTTCGTCACGAGGTCGATCATGCCCTCGGTGAGCGCGACGTTGGTGCAGCCGCCGCTCCAGGTGCAGGCGCGGGACGACACCAGCTTGGCGCCGGGCGCGGCACCGTTCATGTTCTTGTTGCCGAACAGGCCGTTGGCCGCGGTGATGCCCGCGACGTGCGTGCCGTGCTCGGACTCGATGACGCCGATGTTGACGAAGTCGGCCTTCTTGCCGACCCAGTCGCCGCCGTACGGGTCCATCGGGACGTCCTTGCGGACCTCGACGACGAACGGCTGGCGCTCGACGACGTCGGTGGACGGGTCGTCCTTGCCGAAGTAGCCGACCTGGTAGCCGTCCTTGTACGGCTTCATCGGGGTGTCGTCGGTGAAGTCGCCGTTGTCGTTGAGGTCGACGGTCACCGTCCCCTTGGCCGCGTCGTACAGCACGCCCCACTTGTCGGTGGTGTCGCCGTCCCGGTTCGCGTCGCCCTTCGCGTCGCCGCCGGCCGTGACCGACTCCGCGAAGGTGCTGATCCCGTACGAGCCCGAAGCGGCCTTGTACGTACGGCCGTTGTAGGTGAAGGTCGGCCCGCTCACCGTGGTGACCATCGGGCGCCAGGTGGCGTCCCCGTCGACGATCGGGTCGGTCGCGGTGACCCAGTCGGTGATCTTGCGCTCGCCCGTCGTGGTCTTCTGGAGCGCCGGGTGGCCGAGGTCGACACCCGAGTCGAGGATGCCGATGGTGGTGCCGCGGCCGTCCGACTTCGGGTGCTGCTTCACGAAGTCGACGGCGCCCGTCTCGAAGGACGGGTTGTACGGGTTCTTGGCGGGGGTGTCCTTGCCGGGCCCGCTGTACGAGCCGGTGGCCTTCTTGGAGGCACCCTTCGTGGTGTCCGCGGACGGCGACGGGTCGTCGAGCGCGATCTCCTGGCGCAGGTCGATGCCGCGCACGGAGCCGAGCTTCTCGGCGGAACCGATCGCGGAGGTGGCGCTCTTGGTCGGCACGGTCGCCCGTACGTAGCCGAGCTTGTCGTAGGTGCGGCCCACGGAGCCGCCCTTGACGGCGTCGAGCTGCTTCGCGACCTGCTCGGTCTTCCCGGGGGTGGTCGCGACCATCATGGTCACGTTCTTCGTGCCGTCGGCCTTGGCGTCGGCGAGCAGTTCGGCGTCGTGCGCGCCGAGCTTGTCGCTCGCGGACTTGGGGGCCGGGGGCGGGGTCGGGTCCGCGTCCGCGGCGAAGGCCATGGGTATCGGCCCGGTCGCGGTGAGCGCGGCCACGAGTCCCGCGGCCGCCGCGAGCCGGGCCGCGCGTCTCGCGCCGGATATGGGGGCGCGCTGGGGATCGGTGGTCATCTGCATCCCTGTACGTAAAGGTCGGACAAGACGGGACGTGTCGAAAGGGGTCCGGATTTCGGTGCCGGATGACCGCTCAGCTTTACGCAAGTGACCACAGTTTGGGGAGAGTTGCCCGAGCCGGGTACGTGCCATGGCGTACTTCCGCCATGCGCCATCCCGCCCAAACCGTGACGGGACCGGCAAGGCGTGTAACACCTGCACCGGGACCGGGATGCCTCTAGCGTCAGGGGATGAACAAAGAGCTGAGGGTGGCGGCCTACGCGGTGTGCGTCCGCGAGGGGCGGGTGCTGCTGGCCCGCTGGGTCGCGGGGGACGGGAGCAAGCGGTGGACCCTGCCGGGTGGGGGCATGGACCACGGTGAGGATCCGTACGACACGGTGATCCGTGAGGTCGACGAGGAGACCGGCTACGTCGTCGATCCGGTCGCCCTCCTCGGGGTCCACTCCGTGCTGCGCCGCTACCCGCGCAAGCTCGGCAAGATCGCGGACTTCCACGGGCTACGTCTCGTGTACGAAGGGGCGATCACGGGCGGCGCGCTGCGCCACGAGGAGAACGGCTCGACCGACATGGCCGCGTGGCACGACCTCGCGGCGGTGGACGACCTCCCCCGAGTGGAACTGGTGGACGTCGGCCTCCACTTGTGGCACACCCGCCCACCAACTGGCCACGTCCTGGGGTAACGCCCCCCGTCCCCCGGCCACGGGGCTCCGCCCCGGACCCCGCGCCTCAAACGCCGGCGGGGCTGAAAGATCGGGGCTCCGCCCCGTACCCCGCTGCTCAATCGCCGCAGGGGCTTAAATTGCCCACCCGTCGTTGGGGCTTGACTTGCCACCCGCTGCTGGAGCTTGACTTGCCCACCCGCTGCAGGGTCTTGACTTGCCCACCCGCTGCAGGGTCTTGACTTGCCCACCCGCCGCTGGGGCTTGAATTGGCCACCCGCTGCAGGGTCTTGACTTGCCCACCCGTCGCTGGGGCTTGGTATGTCCGCAGCGTCGCTTCCTCGCCGGGCCGTGGGCCATGGCCGTGGGCCATGGCCGTGCCCCGCTCGTCTCCCACCGCCCGCCCCCTCCGGGGGCGTCGGTCGCACGGGGTGCCGTACGCCGCCTCGCGGGCAATCACCGCCAACCACGGCTCCCCGCCCACTGCGGTCGGGAGGGCAAAACAAGCCCCGCCGGCGATTGAGGCGGTCTTTTCAGCCCCGCCGGCGTTTGAGGCGCGGGGTCCGGGGCGGAGCCCCGAGGCCGTAACGCCGGTGCGGCCCCCGTTCCCCGCAAGGTGAACACGGAGTGACCGGCGGAGCGCTCGGCGCCCACCACCGCGTGGCGATGCGGCGCCCCCACCCCCCGCCCTAGATCCACGTACGTGATCGGCGCCACCCGTTGCGTCGCCGTTCACGCACAGGTCATCCCCACTGCCAACGATCCAGTACGGAAGGGCGATCCGACCGGACCCGCCCGGCCGTCACTGTCGACGCGTTCGCACTCGGGGAGACCGCGCCATGCCGCGCACACGCTCTGTCACCAAAGCCGTCGCCGCCACCGCAGAGATCGACCGCCGCGCATTCCTGACCGCGACGGGCGCGGTCACCCTCTCGGCCGGGATCGGATACGCCCTCGGCGAGACCCGCGCCGCCGCCCGCCCCGCCGCCGCCCCCGCCCGGACGATGTCCCGCAGCGCCCCGGCCGCCCCCCTCGCCCCGTACTCCCGCGGCACCACCCTCGCCGCGGTCGCCACAGCCACCTCCGCCGCGGGCCCCGGCTACCGGCGCCTGGGCGACGGACCCGCCTGGGAACGCGTCGTCCGCACCGAACTCGGCCCCGCCCGCGGCGCCCGCGAGGCCAAGCGCAAGCCACTCGCCGCGTTCGTCCAGTTCACCGACCTCCATCTGGTCGACGTACAACACCCCCTGCGCTACGAGTACCTGCGGTCGCAGACCGCCAGCGCCTGGCGCCCGCAGGAGGCGCTGAGCGTGGCCGGAGCCGTAGCCCTCGTGGAGCGCGTCAACGCACTGCGCGGCGCCCCCGTCACCGCCTCGCCCCTCCACTTCGTCATGACGACGGGCGACAACACCGACAACAACGCCCGCTCCGAACTCGACTGGTTCCTCAAGGCGATGAGCGGCGGCCGCATCAGCCCCAACACCGGCGACCCCCGCCACTACGAGGGCGTCCAGAACAGCGGCCTGCCCCTCTACTGGCAGCCGGATGCCGCCGTCCGGGACGGCGACAAGCGGGACCACGGCTTCCCCCGCATCCCCGGCTTCCTGGCCGCCGCGATCTCCGAACTGCGCAGCCCGGGGCTGAACCTCCCCTGGTACTCCACGGTCGGCAACCACGACTCACTCCCCGGCGGCTGCTACGCGCCCGCGGACCCGTACTTCACCGAATTCGCCGTGGGCGGCCGCAAGTTGATGGACCTCGACACCGCCACCGGCAAGGCGATCTGGGACAACGTGCGGAGCGGCGGCGACCCGAAGGGCAAGGCGTTCAAGGCACTCCTCGTCTCGCACCGGCGGAAGATGCGCCGCGTGACGCCCGACGAGGCACGCGCCCCGTTCACCCCGACCGAGTACCTCGCGGCCCACCTCGACCCCGCCCACATGGGCCCGGGGCCGATCGGCCACGGCTACACCCAGGCCAACCTGGCGGACGTGACCCAGCACTACGCGTTCCGGATCTCCGACGACGTCCTCGGCATCAGCCTCGACACCACGGACCCGGCAGGCCACTACGAAGGCTCGATCGGCACGTCCCAACTGAACTGGCTGAAACGCGAGTTGAAGGCCGCGGACCGGCGCGGCGATCACGTCCTCGTCTTCTCCCACCACACCTCCAAGACGATGCGCAACCTCCGCGAGGACCCGCATCACCCCGGCGAAAGCCGACACGGCGGCGAGGAGCTGACGTCCGTCCTCGTGTCCCACCGCCCGGTACTCGCCTGGGTGAACGGCCACAGCCACAAGAACGACATCACCCCGCACTCCGGGGACGGCGGCGGCTTCTGGGAGATCTCCACGGCCTCCCACGTCGACTTCCCGCAGCTCGCCCGCATCATCGAGGTCGCCGACAACCACGACGGCACACTGTCCGTCTTCACGACGCTCATCGAGTCCTCGGCCCCGCACCGCACCGACTTCACCGACCTCACGCAGACCGGCCTGGCCGCCCTCTACCGTGAACTCTCCTTCAACGCCCCCGGCTCACGCGCCACCCTCTCCGGCACCCCGGGCGACCGCAACACCGAACTCGTGCTGCGGAAGACCTGAACCCGATCTCACCGGGGCAGCACCACGACATACGCCGCCGGGTCCCGGTCGCCGGAAGCCATCAACGCCGTCCGCACGATGGCGGCCTGCTGCTCGGCCGACTCGCGCAGCTTCTTCGGGGAGATGTGTACGACCGTGATCCCGAGCCGCTCCAGGTGCTCGCGCTTACGGGCGTACTCGCTCCAGAGCAGGTCGCCTTCCTGTCGAGGGCCCTGCCGAGTCGCCCGCGTGTCCAATTCCAGGGCAACGGCGTGGTCGGGCCAGAAGGCGTCGACGCCGCCGAGGTGCGGGCCGCCGGGGAGGCGCAGGTCCACGTTCCACACGGGGTCGGGCAGCGAGTGCTCGCGCACCATCGCGTACAGCCGGTCCTCGGCGATGGTCCGCCCCTCGGCGAGCAGTGAGTCGACGGCGTCGACGACGTGCGGCCTGGTCAGCAGTCGGGCCTGCGACAACTCCCGTACGACGGCGGCCGGTTCGCAGTGCGCGCCCCGTACGGCCGCGGTGAGCAGTCGGCGTACGGCGGACGCGTCCGACAGCCGGGCCACCGCGTCGGCGAGCGCCCGCGGCACGGGAGTGACCGGAACGCCCTTCACCTGTACGGGAGTCGGCAGCCCCGCGGTCCGGGTCAGCCGCGCGAAGGCGGTGGAGCGCAGCCGCCGGGTGCGGGGGACGAGCACGTCGATGTGGTCGAGCGAGGACAGCGGGGGAGCGCCGGAGAAGCCGTGCAGCGCGAGGGCGGCGAGCCCGGTGACCATGGTGTCGGAGTACGGCGCGCGGTCGGGGGTGTGCTGCGCCGGCACGCCGTCCGGGCGGCCGCGCCGCTCGGGGGCCCGCCCCGAGTACAGCAGCACGGCGTGCAGCCGCTCCTCGTCGCTGGGCGGGCCGGGGTGCAGCAAATACACGCCCGGCAGCAACTGTTGCCAGGATCCGCCGGCCCGGCACTGCTCCGATACGGCGGCGGCGCCCACGCCGTGTGCCTTCAGCTGCGCCGAACTCATCAACTGCCGTTGGTTCTGGGTGAGGTGGCGCAGGGGGCGGGGGGACAGCGGGGCGGGGGTGTTCTGGTTCATGACCGGGCCATTCCCGCCCGGATCGCCCCCTCTAACCGCTGTTACACCCCCGTAGGAAACTCCGGACATCGTCGCCCTAAAGGTTCCCTCTCCACTTGCCGAAAACCCCAGGCGAACCCCGGGTTACGGCCCCGATTGCCAGAGTTCGGTAACACGCCCCCCCCGGCCCCGGGGCTCTGCCCCGGCCCCGGGGCTCTGCCCCGGCCCCGGGGCTCCGCCCCGGACCCCGCTGCTCAATCGGCATTTCCAGCCCCGCCGGCGTTTGAGACGATCTTTCAAGCCCTGCCGGCGTTTGAGGCGCGGGGTCCGGGGCGGAGCCCCGAAGCCCCGTCGCCGCGCGACACCTCCGACTACCGGGCCGCGCCCCCGTCACACTCCTGCCCCCGCAGCGACCTCGCCAGGTCGTCCCGCGCCTCAAGCACAAGCCGCCGCAACGCAGGCGCCGCCTGCTCATGCGAGGCCAACCACGCATCCGTCGCGCCCAACGTCTCCGCAGAATCCTGCAACCCGGGGAAAAGCCCCCGCACCACATCCATCCCGATCTGAATCGACCGCTCCCCCCACACCCGCTCGATCACACCGAAGTACTTCTCCGCATACCCCGCGGTGAGCCCCCGCTGCGACGGCTGCTGGAACCCCGAAATCGTCGCCTCCACCAGCGCGTTGCTCAACGCGTCCGACTCCACGACCTGCGCCCAGGCCTGCGCCTTCACGGCCTCCGAGGGCCGCGCCGCGAGGCACCGCACCTGGTGCCGCTTGCCGGAGGCGGTGTCGTCCCGCGCCAGCTCCGCCGCGAGCACGCCCTCGTCCGCGACCCCGTACGTCGCGAGCGTCTCCAGGAACGCCCACCGCAGCTCCTGGTCGACGTCGAGCCCGTCGATCTTCGCGCCACCGGAAACGTCCAACAGCCCCCGCAGCAACTGCAGATCGGCCTCGCTGGAGGCGACCGCTCCGAAGAACCGCGCCCACGTCAACTGGTGCTGGCTCCCCGGCTCCGCGACCCGCAGCTCCGTGAGCGCTCCCTCGGCGAGCAGCCGCCCACCGGCCTCGCGCCACTCGGGCGCCGCGTAGTGCACGAGCGCCGAACGCGCCCACCCGTGCAGCGTCTGGAGCACCCCGATGTCGGACTCGCGGCCCGCGAACCGCAGCACGAGGTCGATGAAGTCCCGCGCCGGCATCAACGCGTCGCGCGTCGCGTTCCACAGCGCCGTCCAGCACAGTGCCCGTGCCAGGGGGTCGGACACGTCCCCGAGGTGCTCCCGGAGCGTCTCCAGCGAGCCCTCGTCGAAGCGGATCTTGCAGTACGTGAGGTCGTCGTCGTTGACGAGCACCAGGTCCGGAGCCTCGGCCCCGGCCAGCTCGCCCACGACCGTCCGCGGCCCGTCCACGTCCAACTCGGCGCGCGCGTACCGCTCGACCGCGCCCCCGGCCGCACGCCGGTACAGGCCCACGGCCACCCGGTGCGGCCGCAGTTCGGGATGCGAGGCCGCCGCCTCCTGCACCACCGCGAGTTCGGTGATCCGGCCCTCGGCGTTCAACGTGACCTGCGGCGTGAGGGAGTTGACGCCCGCGGTCTGCAGCCAGGACCGCGACCAGGCGCCCAGGTCGCGACCGCTCGTCTCCTCCAGCGCCGACAGCAGGTCGCCCAGCTCGGTGTTCCCGTAGGCGTGCCGCTTGAAGTACCGCCGCGCGCCTTCCAGGAACGCGTCCCGTCCGACGTACGCGACGAGTTGCTTCAGTACGGAGGCGCCCTTGGCGTACGTGATGCCGTCGAAGTTGAGCTTCGCGTCCTCCAGGTCCCGGATGTCGGCCGTGATCGGATGCGTGCTCGGCAGCTGGTCCGCCCGGTACGCCCACGACTTCCGGTTGTTGGCGAAGGTGATCCAGCCGTTCGTGAACCGCGTCGCCTCCACCATCGAGAACGCGCCCATGAAGTCCGCGAAGGACTCCTTCAGCCACAGGTCGTCCCACCAGCGCATGGTGACGAGGTCGCCGAACCACATGTGGGCCATCTCGTGCAGGATCACGTTCGCGCGCCGCTCGTAGGACGCCTGCGTGACCTTCCCGCGGAAGATGAACTCCTCGCGGAAGGTCACCATCCCCGGGTTCTCCATGGCGCCCAGGTTGTACTCGGGCACGAAGGCCTGGTCGTACTTCCCGAAGGGGTACGGGTAGTCGAAGTGGTCGTGGAAGAAGTCGAGGCCCTGCTTGGTCACCGTGAAGACGTCATCGGCGTCGAAGTACGGGGCGAGCCCCTTGCGGCACATCGCGCCGAGCGGGACGACGAGCTTCGACCCGTCCTCCAGCACGCGCTCGTACGAGTCCGTCACGTAGTGGTACGGGCCCGCGACGACCGCCGTGATGTACGTCGAGATCGGCTTGGTCTCCGCGAACCGCCAGACACCGTCGACCAGTTCGCCCGTACCGTTCGACCACGCGGTCCACCCCTCGGGGGCGTGCACGCTGAACCGGTACGGCGCCTTCAGGTCGGGCTGCTCGAAGTTGGCGAAGACGCGCCGCGCGTCGGCGGGCTCGTACTGCGTGTAGAGGTAGACCTCGCCGTCCTCGGGGTCGACGAAGCGGTGCATGCCCTCGCCGGTGCGGGAGTAGGCGCACTGGGCGTCGACGACCAGTTCGTTGTCCTCCGCCAGGCTCTCCAGCTGGATGCGGTTGCCGTCGAACACGGCCGCCGGGTCGAGGTCCTCGCCGTTCAGCGACACGGCCGTCACGGACGGCGCGATCAGATCGACGAACGTACCCGCCCCCGCCTCGTTCGACCGGAACCGGATCGTGGTCACGGAACGGAAGGTGCGCGGCCCCTCGCCGGCGAAGTCGCCGACCGCGGAGCGCAGGTCGAGCGCCACCTCGTACCCGTCGACGGACAGCAGACCCGCCCGCTCGCGGGCCTCGTCGCGGGACAGATTCTCACCGGGCACGGCGGCACTCCTTCGTGACGTAACTGTTCAGCCGCCTACGATCCTCGCACGCGCCTGAGACACCGGACATCGGGGAATGGACCGGGCGCGGACCGCGTTGCCGCAGCCGAGACCACCCGGTGAACCTTGAGGAGAGCCATGTCCACCACGGATGAGAAGACCCCCGTCGACTTCTGGTTCGACCCCCTGTGCCCCTGGGCCTGGATGACCTCGCGCTGGGTCCTGGAGGTCGAGAAGGTCCGCGACATCAAGGTCCGCTGGCACGTGATGAGCCTCGCGGTGCTCAACGAGCCGCGCGTCGACGAGCTGCCCGAGGAGTACCAGGAGATGATGCGCACCAAGGCCTGGGGCCCGGTCCGCGTCGTCATCGCCGCGCAGCAGGAGCACGGCCCGGAGGTCATCGGCGACCTCTACACGGCGCTCGGCACGCGTATCCACAACCGCGGCGAGGGCCCCACGAAGGAGGCCGTCGCCGGCGCCCTGGACGAGGTCGGCCTGCCGGCCTCGCTCCTCGACCACTGGGACGGCACGAAGTACGAGGAGGAGCTCCGGGCCTCGCACAAGGAGGGCATCGACAAGGTCGGCCAGGACGTCGGCACGCCGGTCATCGCGGTGCCGGGGGCCGACGGCAACCAGGTCGCCTTCTTCGGCCCGGTCGTCACCCCGGCGCCCAAGGGCGAGGAAGCGGCCAAGCTCTGGGACGGCACGCTCCTCGTCGCCTCGGTCCCGGGCTTCTACGAAATCAAGCGCACGCGCACGGTGGGCCCGATCTTCGACTAGTCCTCCTCGGGAGGCGGCAGCGTGTACGTCTCGTCTGCCTTCCAGCGGTGCCGCAAGGTGCGGCAGTCCTTCTTGGTGCACTTCCAGTAGGTGTGGCTCTCCGCACGCGTCAGCTCCGGCTTCTTCGTACGGAGCCACTCCTCCTGGGTCTTCGTGAGGTGCACGTGTTCCTCGTAGGAGCCGCACCCTTCGCAGTTCAGGTTCTGCGTGAACGCCATGCCATGACGTTCCCCCGGAACCACCCGTACCGACAGGCCCCCGTGAGTCACATCCTCACGGGGGCCCGTCCCTTTTCCGCCCGCCAGGCGTGAAGGTTGAGAAGACGATCACGAGGCGGGACGCATCACGCGGCGCCGGCTACGGCACCAGCAGCAGGTTGTACGCCCGCTCCTTCGCGGCCGCGTACCGCTTGGCCACGTCCTGCCAGTTGACGACCCGCCACATCGCCTCGATGAAGTCGACCTTCTGGTTCTTGTACTGCAGGTAGAACGCGTGCTCCCAGGCGTCGAAGACGAGGATCGGGGTCGAGCCCTGGCCGACGTTGCCCTGGTGGTCGTAGATCTGCTCGACGATGAGCCGCCCGCTCACCGGCTCGTACGCGAGGACGCCCCAGCCGGAGCCCTGCGTGGTGGCCGCGGCCTTCGTCAGCTGCGCCTTGAAGCCGGCGAAGGAGCCGAAGGACTCCGTCAGCGCGTCCGCCAACTCGCCCACACCGTCCGCGGCGAGCGGCTCGCCGCCACCGTCACCGGTCATGTTGTGCCAGTAGATGCTGTGCAGGATGTGGCCGGAGAGGTGGAAGGCGAGGTTCTTCTCCAGGCCGTTGATGGAGCCCCAGGACTCCTTGTCGCGCGCCTCGGCCAGCTGCTCGAGGGTGTCGTTCGCACCCTTCACGTACGCCGCGTGGTGCTTGTCGTGGTGCAGCTCGATGATCTGCGGGTTGATGACCGGCTCAAGCGCCGCGTAGTCGTACGGAAGCTCAGGAAGCGTGTACGTGGCCATGTCTCTCCGTGCCCTCCGACTGCTTATTGCAACTCTATTGCAAGTGCAGGCTAACAGCAGGAGTGTCGGCCGCAACGAAAGGACCCCCGGACCAAGTGGTCCGGGGGTCCTTTCGTGCTGAGCTCGTTGCGGTTACTTCTTCTCGGCCAACTTCTGCCGCGCGTACCCGACCGCCGCGAGGACGACCGCCAGGCCGCCCGAGAAGTACAGCTGGACCCGGGTGTCGTGCTCACGGGCCATCAGCACGAAGACGGCCACCATGCCGACGAGCGCCAGGATCGTGAGGTAGGGGTACGCCCACATCTTCACGACGAGCTTCTCCGGCGCCTCCCGATCCAGCTTGCGGCGCAGCACCAGCTGCGAGACGGCGATGAAGAACCAGACGACGAGGATGATCGCGCCGATGGTGTTGAGCAGCCAGGCGAAGATGTCGTCGGGGCGCCAGTAGCTGAGCAGCACGCACACGAAGCCGAAGACGGCCGACATCAGGACGGCGGCGCGCGGCACACCGCCCGTGACCTTGCCGATGACCTTCGGGCCCATGCC
The DNA here is from genome assembly GCF_053592315.1 of Streptomyces sp. NPDC002754. Classification (NCBI taxonomy): domain Bacteria; kingdom Bacillati; phylum Actinomycetota; class Actinomycetes; order Kitasatosporales; family Streptomycetaceae; genus Streptomyces; species Streptomyces sp. NPDC002754. Next base: position 42,956 of record NZ_JBSFVM010000019.1, on the reverse strand, counting down.
GCGGGCGACCAGCGAACCGGCCATGCGCGAGGCGCCGTAGATGTTGGCGTTCATGGCGGAGAGCAGCGCGACGAGGATGACCACGTTCATGATCTGGCCGGCCGCGGGGACACCCAGGTAGTCGAGCGTGGCGACGTAGGGGCCCTTGGTCGGGATCTCCTTCGCGGTCCAGGGCAGCAGGACCACGACGACCGCCATCGACCCGACGTAGAACAGGGCGATGCGCCACATCGCGGTGCGGACCGCCTTCGCGACGCCCTGGACCGGGTGCTCCGACTCGGCGGCGGCGATCGTCACGGTCTCGAGGCCGCCGTATGCGAAGACCGATGCGAGCAGGCCGACGATCAACCCCTCCGTGCCGTTGGGCATGAAGCCGCCGTGGCCGGTGAGGTTGGACATGCCGGGGGCGTCGGCGTCGGGCAGCACGCCGAGGATGGCCAGGATGCCGATGACGAGGAAGAGCACGATCGCGCCGACCTTGAGCGCGGCGAACCAGAACTCGAACTCGCCGAAGTTCTTCACGGCCGACAGGTTCGTGACCGTGAACAGCAGCATGAACAGCGCCACCCAGGCCCACTCCGGAACCCCGGGCACCCAGCCGTGCACGATGCCGGCCGCACCGATGCCCTCCAGGCCGACGGCCACACAGAGCAGGAACCAGAACGACCAGCCGGCGGTGAACCCGGCCCACGGCCCGATGCCCCGCTCGGCGTGCACCGAGAACGAACCCGAGGCCGGGTACGCGGCCGCCATCTCGCCCAGCATGCGCATCACGAGCATGACGAGCGCGCCGGAAATCGCGTAGGCGAGGATGATCGACGGGCCCGCGGCGGCGATCGCCGTGCCGGAGCCCACGAAGAGGCCCGCGCCGATCACGCCGCCCAGCGCGATCATGGAAAGATGTCGCTGCTTGAGGCCGTGCGACAGCGACGGCTCGGCCGGAGCCTGCTCGTCCGGTCGCGCGTCCGTACCCTCCGCAGGGGACTGCGCTGAGTTCCGAGACATGGGTGTGCCCTGTTCAGTAGCGGTGACGGTCCTGTCGGCCCTGATGTAAACGGTGCGTAAAACCGCCACAGTGTCCGTGCCCGGCCCGCTCATAGGGAATAGGTTTCCGGTATACGGACACGACGCTCACACGCCGCAATGATCATGTCGACGTTCGGTGAACGTGTGGATACCGCTCAGGCACGCCGCGCGCGCAACTCCCGTACGCCCGCGACCGCGAGGACGAACAGCGTCGCCCCGGTCGACCACAGCAGCTGCGGCCGCGCCGTCGCGTCGGTCAGCATCAGGCCGAAGACGGCCGCCATCGCGGCGATCGCCACCCAGGTCAGATAGGGGAACGCCCACATCCGCAACACGAGGCGCTCGGGGGCCTCCTGCTCGATGCGCCGCCGCAGGCGCAGCTGCGACACGGCGATCAGCGCCCACACGAACAGCAGCACCGCGCCGACCGAGTTGAGCATGTAGAGGAAGATCGTGTCCGGCCACTCCAGGTTGAGCAGGACCGAGAGGAACCCGAAGGCCACCGAGGCCAGGACCGCGCGGCGCGGCACCCCGCCACCGCTCACCTTCAGCAGCGACTTCGGCGCCTCGTCGCGCTCGGCCAGCGAGAAGATCATGCGCGAAGAGCCGTAGAGGTTGGCGTTGAGCGCGGAGAGCAGCGCCACGAACACCACGATGTTCATGATCTGCGCCGCCGACGGGACCCCGATCGAGTCGAGCACGGTGACGTACGGGCTGATCCCCGCCTTCTGCTCGGTCCACGGCAGCACGGTCACGATGACCAGCATCGAACCGACGTAGAAGAACAGGATCCGGTACACCGCGCTGCGCACCGCGCGCGCCACCGAGCGGGCCGGATCCTCGGACTCGGCGGCCGCGATCGTGACGACCTCCAGGCCGCCGAACGCGAAGACGACCGCGAGCACTCCGGAGACGACGCCCTCCCAGCCGTGCGGCAGGAACCCGCCGTCCCCGCTCAGATGGGAGAGGCCGACGGGATCCGTGTCCGGCAGGATGCCGAAGATCGCCAGCGTGCCGAGGATCAGGAACGCGACGATCGCGAAGACCTTCAGCGCGGCGAACCAGAACTCGAACTCGCCGAAGTTCTTCACCGCCGTCAGGTTGGCGACGGTGAACACGACCATGAAGAGCAGCACCCACGCCCACTGCGGGACGCCCGGCACCCACCCGTTCGCGATCTGCGCCGCGCCCGTCGCCTCGACGGCGAGCACCACGACGAGCATGAACCAGTAGAGCCAGCCCGCGCTGAACCCCGCCCACCTGCCGAGCGCCCGCTCCGCGTGCACCGAGAAGGAACCGGACGCGGGCATCGCGGCGGACATCTCGCCGAGCATCCGCATCACCAGCATCGCGAGCGCGCCCGCGATCAGGTACGAGACGACGATGCCGGGCCCCGCGACCGCGATACCGGCGCCCGAGCCGACGAACAGGCCCGCGCCGATGACCCCGCCGAGGCCGAGCATCGTGAGGTGGCGCTGCTTCAGCCCCGCGGAGAGTGGTTCGTCGTGCGTGGGGGGCATGGAGCTTCAGCCGATCTCGGATGTGCTGGTCGCGCGGGCGTGCGCGGTTTGGCGGGAACCTACAGTCTCCCGTTCAAGCACCTCCGCACGCAAAACGGACTCTCCCAGTGACGAGCATCACCTTGTACGGGGTGTACGCGCCGTTGTTTGTTCGGAGTCCACCAACACGGCGTGGGCCCCTTTGTCGACCGGCGACCGTGATCGGCCCAACTCCCCTGGGATAGCGTCACAAAGTCCCGTCCTGTCCTGCCCGACCGCAAGGTCCTCTCACTGAACGCGGAGTCCCCATGAGCACCGCCGCTGTCACGACCGCCCGCCCGGGCAAGGTCCTGGCCGACCTTCTCCCCGCCTCCCGCGCCAAAAACATCGCACTCGTCGTCGGTGGCGCCGCCCTCACCGGCATCGCCGCGCAGATCGCGATCCCGATCCCGGGCTCGCCGGTGCCGGTGACCGGACAGACCTTCGCCGCGCTGCTCGTCGGCACCGCGCTCGGCGCCCGCCGCGGCTTCCTCGCGCTCGCCGTCTACGCGCTCGCGGGCATGGCCGGCGTGCCGTGGTTCGCGGAGGGCGGCTCGGGCATGGCGATGGCCTCGTTCGGCTACGTCATCGGTCTGATGCTGGCCTCGGCCGCCGTCGGCGCGCTCGCCCGGCGCGGCGCCGACCGCTCGATGCTGCGCACCGCGGGCACGTTCCTGCTCGGCGAGGCGATCGTCTACGCGGTCGGCGTCCCGTACCTGGCCCTGTCCACGGGCATGGGCCTCACGGCCGCGATCGCCGCGGGCCTCACCCCGTTCCTCATCGGCGACGCCCTGAAGGCCGCCCTGGCAATGGGCGCCCTCCCCACGGCCTGGAAGCTCGCCGACAAGTAGAGGCCCCTCAACCAAATCAAGCCCCTGCGGCGATTGAGCAGGTCTTTCAAGCCCCGCGGCGGATGGGCCAATCAAGCCCCTGCGGCGATTGAGCAGCGGGGTCCGGGGCAGCGCCCCGAGACGTCAACCCCGGACCACCGCACCACTCAAGCGTTCCGCCGCTGCACCTTCTCGCGCACAAGCGCAACCACAACCACAAACGCCGCAACGAGCAACGACAGCAGAACCTGCTCCCGCCCCGCGTCATCCGTCAACATGTACACCAGCACAAACGAAATCGCCGCGATCGTCGCCCACGTCAGATACGGGAACAGCCACATCTTGACGACCAGCTTCTCCGGCTGATCCCGCAGAATCATCCCCCGCATCTTCAACTGCGTGAAACAGATGACGAGCCACACGAACAACGCGACGGCTCCGGAGGAGTTCAGCAGGAAGTTGAAGACGGTGTCCGGCCACTGGTAGTTGAACCAGACCGCGAGGAACCCGAAGACGACGGACCCGAGGATCGCGACCCGCGGCACACCCCGCGACGTGGTCTTCGCGAACGCCTTCGGCGCGTCACCGCGCTGCCCGAGCGAGAAGGCCATACGGGAAGCGGTGTACAGCCCCGAGTTCAGACACGACAGCACCGCGGTCAGCACGATGACGTCCATGACCTGCCCGGCGTGCGGAATGCCGATGGAGTTCAGAGCGGCCACATAGGACCCCTCCTTGACGATCGACGGATCGTTCCACGGCAGCAGCGTGAGCACGACGAAGATCGAGCCCAGGTAGAAGATGGCGATACGCCAGATCACGGAGTTCGTGGCCCTGGTGACCGCCTTCTGCGGGTTCTCGGACTCACCGGCGGCGAGCGTGACGATCTCGGAGCCCATGAAGGAGAAGACGACCATCAGGACACCGGTGAGGATCGCGCCGGGCCCCTTCGGGAAGAAGCCACCGGAATCGGTGAGATGCCCGAGACCGCTGCCCGGGTTGTCCGACCCCGGCAGCACCCCGAACACGGCGAGCAGCCCGACGATCACGAACGCCGCGATCGCGACGACCTTGATCCCGGCGAACCAGAACTCGAACTCTCCGTACGAGCCGACGGCCGCGAGGTTCACGACGGTGAGCACGACCATCACGATCAGCGCCCACCCCCACTGCGGGACGCCGGGTATCCAGTTGTTGAGGATCTTCGCGCCGGCGGTCGCCTCCACGGCGAGCACCACGACCCAGAAGAACCAGTAGAGCCAGCCGATGGAGAAACCGGCCCAGCGGCCGAGCGCCTGGTCGGCGTAGGCGGAGAAGGAACCGGACGAGGGCCGCGCGGCGGCCATCTCGCCCAGCATCCGCATCACGAAGACCACCATCGCGCCGACGAGGGCGTACGAGACGAGGATGGCGGGTCCCGCGGCGGCGATGCCGGAGCCGGAGCCGACGAACAGGCCGGCGCCGATGACACCGCCGATGGCGATCATGGACAGGTGCCGGTTCTTCAGCCCTGCCTTGAGCCCGTCACCTTCGCCGCCGGTGGGCGGCGTACCGGAGGATGGGGCCCCGGTGGTGGGGGACGACTGCGTGGTCATGCACGGGTCCTTACGTTTGCGCGGTAAACGTGCGTCCGCATTCAACGCACCCGGGGGCTCGGGTGGAAGCTTTGAGTCCGGATCGTTGTCAAGGGCACGACCAGGGGCGCGGCGGGCACCCGGACGCGGCTACCCGGCGCGTGTCGTGCCACACTCGGACCCATGCGCGTGTACCTCGGCTCGGATCATGCCGGCTACGAACTCAAGAACCACCTGGTCGAATGGCTCAAGGCCCACGGCCACGAGCCCGTCGACTGCGGGCCCCACATCTATGACGCCCAGGACGACTACCCGCCGTTCTGCCTCCGCGCCGCGGAGCGGACGGCGGCGGACCCCGACGCCCTCGGCGTCGTGATCGGCGGCTCGGGCAACGGTGAGCAGATCGCCGCGAACAAGGTGAAGGGTGTCCGTGCGGCCCTCGCCTGGAGCGAGCAGACCGCTGCGCTCGGCCGTGAGCACAACAACGCGAATGTGGTTTCCATCGGTGGGCGGATGCACACGGAGGCCGAGGCGACGAAGTTCGTCGAGATCTTCCTCTCGACGGCCTACTCGCACGAGGAGCGCCACCAGCGCCGCATCGACATGCTGTCGGCCTACGAGTCCTCCGGCGTCCTCCCCGCGATCCCGCCCCACCACCCCCAGCAGGACTGACCCCACCCGCGCTAGACGCCTCGGGGCTCCGCCCCGGACCCCGCTGCTCAATCGCCGCAGGGGCTTTAAATACCAACTCCCGCGGCTCGTGAAATGCCAACTCCCGCGGCTCTTGAAACGCCAAGCGCCGCGGGACTTGATCTGTCGATCGCCGGCGGGGCTTGATCCATCAAGCCCCGCCGCAGGTTGATCTATCAAGCCCCGCCGCAGGCTTATCTATCAAGCCCCGCCGGCGATTGAGGCGAATCTTTTAAGCCCCTGCGGCGATTGAGCAGCGGGGTCCGGGGCGGAGCCCCGTGACGTCAACCACGGTTACCCGAAAGGAACGGTGGCGTGCCCGAGGGTCACACCATCCACCGCCTCGCCCAGGACCACGCCGAGAAATTCGCCGGCCGCGAGGCCACCACAACCAGCCCCCAGGGCAAGTTCTCCGACGCGGCAGCGCTCGTCACCGGCCAAGAACTGACCCGAACCGACGCCCACGGCAAGCACCTCTTCCTCGGCTTCGGCGCCGGCGACGACACCTGGATCCACATCCACCTCGGCCTCTTCGGCAAGTACACCTTCGGCAGAACCCCCGCCCCGCCCCCCACGGACACCGTCCGCCTCCGCCTCGCGAACGACACCCACTACGCGGACCTCCGCGGCCCCACCACCTGCGCGCTCATCACGGACGCCGAGAAGCAGGCGATACACGACCGCCTCGGCCCGGACCCGCTGCGCGAGGGCGAGGACCCCACCCGGGCGTACGAGCGGATCTCCCGCAGCCGCACCACCATCGCCGCGCTCCTCATGGACCAGAAGATCATCGCGGGCGTCGGCAATGTCTACCGCGCCGAGGTCCTCTTCCGGCACGGCATCGACCCGTACACCCCCGGCAAGAACCTCACGGGCCCCCAACTCGCCGCCATCTGGGACGACTTGGTGGGGCTCATGCACGACGGCGTCCGCGCCAACCGCATCGACACCGTCCGCCCCGAGCACACCCCCGAGGCGATGAACCGGCCCCCGCGCGTCGACGACCACGGCGGCGAGGTCTACGTCTATCGGCGCGCCCCGCAGCCCTGCCACCTGTGCGGCACCGAGATCCGCAGCGCGGAACTGGCGGCCCGCAACCTCTTCTGGTGCCCGACGTGCCAGCCGCCCCGCTGAATCGCTAAAACCCGTGCGGCAGCCACGGCGCGACAGCCGAGCCGAACGCCACCGACGCCTCCGCGAGCGCCCCCGGCCGCAGCTCCCGCACCCGCCCGGCCCCGGCCAGCTCCAGCAGTGACACGTCACCGAGATAGGCCGCGCCCAACTCCCGTACGGACAGGGCGAGATCGGCCGGCTCCTCGGTCCGCTTGCAGGACGCGCCGCCCTTCGCGTCACCCGTGAGCCGCCAACGCCCCTCGTTCCAGGGGCAGAAGGCGTCCCGCACCTCGAACACGACGTCCACGGGCCTGAGATACGTACGAGCTTCGAGGGCTCCGCCCACATCCACCAGACGTACGTGCATCGAGTCACGCACCCGTACGTCGCACCGCCGGATGTCGGAGACCAGCGAGAACAGCGGGTCGTCCACCGGAAGGTTCTCGCACTCCACGGTCTCCGTCAGGTCGATGGAGCACAGGAACCGCCACAGCGCCGCGTACGCCGCGGGCTCGACCGCGGTCACCTCGCGCACCATGACAGTGCTTTGATCCAGCCCGTGCGCGGACTCCGGCTTCACGTGGAAACGCGCGAACCCGACCGTCTCCCCGCCCAGTTCAGCGACTACGCACTGCAGCGGCGACGCCCCGCCCCGCTCCCGCTCGGGGTCGAGCAGCGGCAGTCGCTCCCAGCCGGGCAACCGGGCGAGCATCCCGGGCCGCGTCCCCACGGTCCGCAGATACACGGCCTCGCAGCGCTCGGCGGCCTCCGCCACCTCCACGTACCGAAGCCGCACGTCGTCGGCCTCGGCGGGCGCGTCGACGCGCACCCGCTGCGACTCGACGCGCACCGTGGCCTTGCGGGTCCCGGTTCCGTAGCCGAACCGTCCGTAGATCACGGGTTCGGACGCCGTGAGGACCGCGAGAGGCTCGCCCCACCCGCGTACGTCGTCGAGTTGACGGCGCATCATTTCGGTCAGGATGCCGCGCCTGCGGTGCGTCGCGGCGACGCTGACCATGGTCACGCCCGCCGCGGTCACGAAGGCCCCGCCCGGCACCGCGACGCGGAAGGGGAAGGACCCCGCCGTGCCCACGCACTCCGCCCCGTCCCAGACTCCGAGCGAGCGGTCCAGGGCGGTCAGCTCCCGGTAGAGCTCGCGCTCCTCCGGTGCCTCGGCCACTCCGCCGAAGGCCCGCTCCAGCTTCCCGTACCAGTCGTTCCACTCGCTGTCCCGCAAGGTGCGCAGATCGGTCGTCATATGCCATCCCTACCAGGGCGGGCAGCGGCGGGCGAGGGAATTTACCGCCCGCGGCGGGGCCTGTACCGGGGCTGACAGGCGTGCCCGGAAAGGGGGACAAGTGGGACCTCCCGTGCACAGGTCCCGACCCGGTGGATAGGGTCCACGAACAATGGCGGTACGACGAGAGCGGCGCGGGCGCGCACAGCGCGCGGAGGCCGATACGTTCCCGGCCCGGTTGAGAATGCGCGTACACCGGGTCCGCACAGCCGTGCGCAAATCCGGAGTGGACTACTTCCGCGGGGACGGCTCGGACTGGATCGCGCTCGTCGGACTGCTCATCACCATCCCGGTGATCGCCTGCGCCACCATCCTCAACCCGGTGTGGTGCGCGCCCGCCATCCTCGTCCTGCCGATCGTCGCGGGTGGCCTGCTGCTGCGCCCCGCCAGCCTGCTCGGCCTGTACGCGGCGGCGGCCGCTGCGCTGATCGTCGAATCGTTCCAGCTCGGCCCCTACACACAGCGCGCGGCAGGCGTCACGCCCGGCACCGTGCTCACGGTCGCGGCCTGCGGGTTCTTCGGCCTGCTCATCGCCCAGTTCCGCAGCCGGGTGGGCGTGCCCTGGCGGCGTGGCGGAACGATGCTCTTCGACCTGCGCGAGCGGATCCGCACGCAGAGCCGGCTGCCCAAGCTGCCGCAGGGCTGGCACCGTGAGATGGCGCTGCGCCCGGCGGGCGGCCAGTCGTTCTCCGGCGACTTCGTGGTGGCGGCGCGTACGAACAACGGCCGCACCCTTGAGGTCGTCCTCACGGACGTGTCGGGCAAGGGCATGGACGCGGCCTCGCGTGCACTGCTACTGGCCGGCGCCTTCAGCGGTCTGCTCGGCTCGCTGCCGCCGCACGCCTTCCTGCCCGCGGCGAACGGCTATCTGCTCCGCCAGGACTGGGACGAGGGCTTCGCGACCTCGATCCACCTTGTCCTGGACCTCGAATCGGGGGACTACGAGCTGTACTCCGCGGGCCACCCGCCGGGCCTGCAACTCAGCGCGGGCACCGGGCGCTGGGAGGAGAAGGCGGCCGAGGGCCCGCTCCTCGGCGTCTACGACGGGGCCGAATTCGACGCCACGAAGGGCACCTTGCGCCCCGGCGACGTGCTGATGCTGTTCACGGACGGCCTCGTCGAGACCTCCGAGCGGGACATCAGCGAGGGCATGGACCGCCTCACCGGGGAAGCCGACCGGTATGTGACCGGCGGCTTCCACGGTGCGGCCTGGCACCTCATCGAGGCGGTGGCCAAGGATGTCAACGACGACCGGGCGCTGCTGCTGATCTGCCGGGACGCTTAAGGGGCCCAAGGGGCCCAAGGGGTCCCACGGGCCCCGGCACTCCCGGCCGCTATACCCCGGCGCCGACCCGTGGTTCCTCGGTCAGGGGCGCCCGTTCCTTGACCGGCAGGATCCGGGCCAGCCATTCGGAGCGGCCCGCGGCCATCGGGCCGAGCACCGCGAGCAGCAGCACGTATCCCGCGATGAACGGCGAGAGGCGTTCGTCGAGCCCCGCCCCCGCGGCCATCGTGGCGAGGATCAGCGCGAACTCGCCGCGCGCCAGCAACGTGGTCGCGATGTTCGCCGCGGGCCCGGACCCGAACCCGTAGATCTTCGCGCCGCCGATTCCGGCGAGCACGTTCATGACGAGCGTCAGCGCGACCGCGGCGAGCACCGGCCACACCACGGACGGCAGGTCACCGGGGTCGATGGAGAGCCCGAACCCGAAGAAGAAGATCGCCCCGAAGGCGTCCCGCAGCGGGTGCACCAGCGTGCGGATCCGCTCGCCGGAAGCGGTCGAGCCGAGCATCAGGCCGACCATGAACGCGCCGATGGCGTCGGCGACACCGAACCACTCGGAGACCCCGGCCACGAAGACGGCGGTGCCGAGGAAGGAGATGACGAGCAGCTCGTCGTCCTTGGTGTTGAAGAGCATGCCGACGATCCGCGTCCCGAAGCGCGCCGCGAGGGCGAGCAGCAGCAGGAACCCGAAGGCCTTGCCGCCGTCGAGCACGGCGGCCCCGAGCGAGTCCGCGCCGGACAGGATCGGTTGCAGGGCGGCCAGATACAGGGCGAGGAAGATGTCCTCGACGACGATGATCCCGAGGATCGGCTTGGTCTCGGGGTTCCCGAGCCGGCCGGTGTCCACGAGCACCTTGGTGACGATCGCGGACGACGAGATGCCGAGCACCCCGGCGAGGACCAGAGCTTCGGATGTGCCCCAGCCGAGGGCGAATCCGAAACCGAGGCCGGCGCCGACGTTCAGCGCGAGGTACGTCCCTCCGGCGACGGCCATCTTGCGGCCGCCGGTCTTCAGATCGTCCATGTGGAACTCGAGGCCGAGATAGAAGAGCAGCAGTACGAGGCCGAGCGCGGAGAGCATCTCCAGGTCGTGCGGGTCGGAGAGCAGCACGACGCCCGGCGTGTGGGGGCCGAGCAGGATCCCGGCCAGGATGAACAGGGGAATGGTGGGGAGGCCTATCCGCCCTCCCAGGCGGGCGAGGACGGCTGCCGCGAGAAAGGCACCGCCCATGGCGATCAAGGTGTCCGCGTGTCCGATGGGCCCGTTCCTCCTTGGTCTTGAAGCCCGGTCGTCAGGACCGACCAGAGGCTTTGGTCAAGAGAGCGTCAAGAAAACGTCAATACTTAGCTTACCAAAGGACCTGAGGGGGGTATCCGGGGCCGTGTGAGAGGGCGCCCGTACGATCGCCTCAATCGCCGGCGGGGCTTGATAAATCAAGCCCCGCCGGCGATTGAGGCGCGGGGTCCGGGGCGGAGCCCCGTGGGCGGAGGGACGGCGCGGCGCCGGCTTGCGTGAAGGCCTGAGCTGCCTGGCCGCAGGCCTACGGCAGGATCGAGTCCACGTAACCGCCGTCCACCCGCAGAGCACCGCCGGTCGTGGCGCTCGACTGGCCGGAGGCCAGGTAGACCACCATGTTCGCGATCTCCTCCGGCTCGATGAGCCGTTGCAGCAGGGACTGCGGGCGGTGCTCGCGCATAAAGGCGCGCTGCGCCTCGTCCCAGGGCAGCTCGCGGTCGACCAACTCGTAGACGAAGTCCTCGACACCGCCCGTGTGGGTGGGACCCGCGATGACGGAGTTGACGGTCACACCGCTGCCGGCGGCCTGCTTCGCGAAGCCGCGGGTCACCGAGAGCAGCGCCGTCTTGGACATCCCGTAGTGGATCATCTCGGCGGGGATCACCACGGCCGAGTCGCTCGCGATGTTCTGGATCCGGCCCCAGCCACGCTCGGTCATGCCGGGCAGATAGTGCCGGATCAGCCGGACCGCGGACAGCACGTTGACCTCGAAGTAGCGGCGCCACTCCGCGTCGGTGATCTTCAGGGGGTCGGCGGAGCCGAAGATGCCCAGGTTGTTGACCAGGATGTCGATGTGGGGGAGCGCCGCGGCGGCGTCCCGCAGGCCGTCCTCCGTGGTGACGTCGGCCGCGACCGGCACCAGGCCGGCGCCGGGTACGTCGGCTCTGATCCGGGCCACGGCCTCGTCCACGCGCTCCCGGGTCCGGCCGTTGACGCCGACGCGGGCCCCGGACCGGGCCAGACCCGTCGCGATGGCGGCGCCGATGCCCTGGGTGGATCCGGTGACCAGGGCGGTGCGTCCCGTCAGGTTGATCTGCATGAGGCCGGGCTCCTCGCGGTTCGGGTGAGAGTGGTCGGGGCCCCCGGTCCCACCCTTACCCGAACCACGTCAGGCCCGCTGCCTGGCCCGCGCCGTCTCGGTGGCGTCCTTCTTGAACGCCCACGGCATCCTCGGCTCCATGGCGAAACGGAAGGCCCGCTGCACCGGTGGCGTGCACAGGGCGGTGACGACCGCGCCCGCGATGAGCGTGACGGCGACCTCGCCGTACGGGGTGTGCACCCAGTCCGCGTCGAACCAGCCCCAGAACCGCGAGCCCTTCGCCAGGAACCCGTGCAGCAGGTAGCCGTACAGCGTCCCGGCGCCGAGCACCGTGAACCACGTCTTCCGCCCCGGCACCCACGAGAAGAAGCACGCGGTGAGCACGATCGAGCAGCCGAACAGGGCGAGCGTCATGACGACGCCGACCCACCACGGGACGCCCAGCTCCTGCGCGCTGTCGCGGTGGTAGAACCACACCGACGTCATGCGCGGAGCCGCCCAGTAGGCGAGCGGGAAGGCGCAGGCCGCGATCGGCACGGACAGGATCCGCACCTCGCGCCGCCGCACGAGCTGGAAGTGCTCGGGCTTCAGGAACAGGCCGAGCACGAAGAACGGCAGGAACTGCAGCACGCGCTGCAGGTCCAGGTCGTCGCCGATGTCGGGGGAGACCGCGGCGAGCACGGCGATCGCGATGGAGAGCGGGATCGGCCAGCGGACGATCTTCCACAGCGGCGTGGTGAGCCGCCAGATGAACAGCGCGACGAGGAACCAGGTCAGAAACCATGGGTCGAGCAGGCTGATCGGATGTGTGGGGTCGTCGTCGGCCCACCTCTTGAAGAGGCTGTACGCGACCTCGAAGATCACGTAGGGCACGGCGACGCCGGTGATGAGCCGTCGCAGCCGGTCGGGCCGCATGTCGAAGCTGCGCGAGAAATAGCCGGAGATGATGATGAACGCCGGCATGTGGAACGTGTAGACGATCTCGTACAGCGCTTCGGCGGTACGGCTGCCGCCCGTCAGGGGCTCCCAGGAGTGGCCCATCGCGACGAAGACGATGGCCAGGTATTTGGCGTTGTCGAAGAACGCGTCGCGCTGCTTGGGCTTGACGGGGGCTTCGGCCGGAGCGGGGGCCGGTGTCTGCTGGGTCTTCTGCGGAGTGACATCCGCCGCGGGCCGCGCGGCCGGTGGCAGCGGGGTGCGGTGCGAGCCCTGCGGGTGCAGCGAGTTGGTCACGGGCCCTCCCACCAGGAACTCGGGGAGAACGTGGAGGGCCGCACTGCGCCGGTGGGGACGATGGCAGCGTGGAACATCTGAGGCACCTTAGTGCGGCCGCTGTGATTTCGTAAAACCATCGATTCGATTCCTCCTCGGCGTTTCCAGGTACCCCGTTTGTGCGGAAGTCGGCATGGAGTTTGTGCGGTTGTGCCCCATCGGTTTGCCCGCCCTAGGTGAAATGACCGATTCGTCCCGTGCGGCTTGGTCAGTAATTGGACATCGCATTTCCTTGATTTTCCTGTGTGCAAACCAAGGGGAAACTGAGAGAAGCCTGCAGGCCGCGAGGGCGGCGCGCGCGTGGGGGACGCGGGGCGATAGAAACGATCAAGCCGAAACCCGCCGGTACGTGGCCGACGATGCGTCACGGGCCGCATACAGGTGCCGGGTTGGTGGCACGATGGTTCTGGCGGGGGGTGGGGCTGAACCCCCCGGGCCGGGAGAGCGGACCGACCTAGGGTGTGATCAGTGTGGCCATTTCGCTGTCAGTGGTGCTGTTGTTGGCGATCGTCCTCGTCGTCCTCATGCGCGGCGGCTCGATCAAGGCGGGGCCCGCCATAGTCGCGGTGCTCTTCGGCTTCTTCCTCGCATCGACCGGAATGGCGCCTGCGATCAACAACTTCCTCAACTCGGTCGCGGACAGTGTCAGCGCGATCCATTTCTGAAGGCCCCTGTCAGGACACCCGGCGGAGGCCCGCGAAAAAGCCTCCGGCCCGGTCCACGAGGAGTGGATCCGGGCCGGAGGCTTTTCACAAGAGCGGGCGACGGGAATCGAACCCGCGTAGCTAGTTTGGAAGATCGCGTACGCGCACCCGGCCTGACCAGGCAAGATGCTGACCTGTGCGTTCTCGTAGCGCTCGCCGGTAGTCCCCGTGGTTCCCCGGCGCGTGCCGGTCCATCGGGCACGTGAGGGACACGGACGATCTAGGGGGCTTCGTCTCCGTCTTCGCGCATCTGCCGCTCCATCGACTTCTCCATGCGCCGTTCCAGCCGGAGTGCGAGTTTGTAGCTGATGCAACCGGTCACGAGCGCAGAGCCTATGGCTCCGCCTGTGGGTCCGCCTATGGCTCCGCCTATGGGCACAAGGCCGGAGTCCACCGCCGCACCTGTGATGATTCCCACCAGTAGCGGGGGCAGGAAGGCGCACAGGCCGAAGCACACTGCGATGAACTCCTCGCCTGAAACTGGCCTGTGGGGCCCTCCGCCGCTGCTCATCTAGTCCAGGGTGCGGCATGGTCACCGACAGCGTGTAGGGACCTTGGGCCTTTCCCCACAAACCGCCCGGACCGTCGGCGCCTTCTTGACCACAGCGGTTCCCGGTTCCCATCCCGTCCGCCGTCGACCCACACGCAGTGGAGCGGGCGTGGTTCATGGCGTCCAGGTGGAGCGCGCCACTGTACGAACGACCTGGACGCCATGGGCCACGTCTGCTCGGCTTTGCCTGGGTCGACGGCGGACGGGATGGGAACCCTTCACGCAACCACCCGCGGATCCGCACCCGGCAGCGTTCCCCCGGCCCCCGGTGCCGGAGCGCCCCCGCCGGAGGCATCGTCTTTGACCGTGACCAGTGACCTTGGTCTCTCCCGCATCGCCGAGTGCTCGTGTCACCGTGGAGGCATGAACATGAACGGCCCTATCCAGCACCACGACAGATGGACGCGCCCGCCAGTGGCTGTCCTTGCTGTGGTGTGCGCGCTCGGAGCTGCGGTCGTGGTGTGGAAGCTGGGCGGCGCGGGCTCCGGCTTCGGCGCCGTCGTGGCCGGGATTCTGGGCTTCATCGGTGGCGGTTGGATCGGCACGCGGCTCTTTCCGGGGTACGACGACGGCGACGACGGTTAGTCACGAAGAGCCGGGTTTCCCCTTCGCCCGCATCGCACGCGAGCGCGCCGCCGGGCGCGGCCGGCCGGTGGCGAAGACAAGGAGGCCGTCCGCGCCGCAAGGCGGCGCGCGCCCGCGCCGTGCGCGGGCCTTGATGAAGTAGGGAAAGTTCCACCGCGCTCGTGGTGATCCGGAACGACCGGCTTCACCCTGTTGGGCGGCCTGCTGATTCGGCTACGGTGCGAATCATGCCTCTTGCACTGGATACGCCTCAGGGAGCGGCCGAACTGGCTGAGTCTCTGCTGCCCCCGCTCGGGAATCGTTGGCTGCACACACAGGCTGTTGCAGCCCGGGCGCGCGAGGCTTCGGCGGCTGTACCTGAGGCGGAACGTGATCTCCTCGTCGCCTCTGCCTGGCTGCATGACATCGGGTATGCCCCAGAGTTGCGCGGGACTGGGTTTCACCCCATTGACGGGGCCCGGCACCTGGCCTCCCTCGGCGCTCCCGACCGGCTCGTGCGGCTGGTTGCTCACCATTCCGGAGCTGTGTACGAGGCAGAGCAGCGCGGCATGTCCGCCGAGTTGGCCGTGTATGAGCGTGAGGACTCGCCGCTCCTCGATGCGCTGATCTACGCCGACATGACGACTGGCCCCGCCGGGCAGTCCTTCGACTTTGATCGTCGTATGGACGAGATCCTTGATCGGTACGAGGCGGGCAGCGTCGTGCACACCGCGATCAGCAAGGCTCGCCCGTACCTGAGTGGGGCTGTCGAGCGCACGCGTGCCCGGCTCCGTGGTTGATCAACCGATGTAGGGAGCGGGCCGGTTGGACAAGCCGTGTTCGATTCGCATCCGCATGGACGGATGGATGCTGAGCTCACCCAACCGATCCGGTGCGACGAACGCGACTTCCTTGCTCTCACTGCTCGTTCGGGGCTCGCCGCCGACGATGCGGGCGGTGAAGCAGATCGAGAACTGTTGGCGTACCTCTCCGTCGTCGTACGCCATGACGTGACCGGGGTCGGTGTAGAGGCCGGTCAGCCCCGTCACTTCGACGTCGAACCCGGTTTCTTCCTTGGTCTCGCGTACGGCGGCGTCGGCAACCGACTCGCCGACTTCGACGCCCCCGCCGGGGAGTGCCCACAGGTCGTTGTCGGTCTTGTGGATCAGCAGGACTTCTCCGGCCTCGTTGACGGCAACAGCGACCACCGAGGGGACGATGCTGTTCGCCTTCGGGGCGTTCGGATCATTCACGTAGTCGATGCGGGCCATGCTCTCAGCGTCGCATGCCGGGCTGGCTGACCGCTCTACGCTGGGCGCCCTCGTTCCCACGCGTAGTCAAAGCTCTTCATGTAGTGCCGGAAGGTCCGGGCTCCGGGCAGGTACCGGAAGTGCATGACCGGGTTCTGTCCGGCTGGCGCTCCGAGAACGTGCGGGTTCACCAACACGTCGTCGTCGAACCGGTAGATCGAGTTGTACAGGATCGTGTCGTGAAGCCTGACCTCGACGCCGGGGACGTTCATCGCCGGTTCGAGGTACTGGCGCGTGATCCGGGCCCGGGCCGCCAAGCCGTCCCCGATCCCTTCCTCTTCCCCGCGCTGCTTGATCATTGGTGCGTCGGGGTCGCCAAGAAGGATGCGAACCTCGGTTCCTGATCCAGCCTTCTCGGCCAACTGGTCGGCCAGGTCCGGGTGCCCGTCGAAGAGGAAGAGTCCCGCGTACACGAGGATCTCGACGTGGCTCGTGGCGTTCTCGATGAGGTAGTCCCACAGGTTCGCCGGAACTGCTCCCCGGTGCGGGTAGTACGTGATCAGCTCTGATGCGCTGGCCGTGTCCGCCTGCTTCTCGACCGCGGGCCACAGGTAGACCTCATCCGCTCCGAGGTACTGCGCCGCCTTCCAGCGGTGAGTCCGGTGCGGCGTCCGGTCCTTGGAGATCCACCGCTCGACACTCTTGGGGTCGATGCCGACGTGATCGGCAAGGGTCTGGATGGTCTCGCCCTTCGCGG
Organism: Streptomyces sp. NPDC002754; assembly: GCF_053592315.1. Taxonomy (NCBI): domain Bacteria; kingdom Bacillati; phylum Actinomycetota; class Actinomycetes; order Kitasatosporales; family Streptomycetaceae; genus Streptomyces; species Streptomyces sp. NPDC002754. The sequence goes on along the minus strand of NZ_JBSFVM010000019.1, from coordinate 26,170 downwards.
AGATCGCTGAGCGCAGTCGGTCGTTCGCCATGATGCCGCTCCCTCTAACTCGCCCTGTTTGGCGGCGTGTTGGGACGCTGGGACGTTTTCGACGATACCGAAGACGTCCCCAAAGGTCCATAGGGTCGGTGCTCCGTCCACCCCCTTCGGGAGTCTCCTGGTCTCACCGCCGAACAGCGGGTCAATTCCCCGCAAGATCAGGAGAAGAGACGATGCGTCAGATTCCCGTCGACACTTCCGCCGCCGTCGTGATGGTGGCCAAGCCTCCGCAGCCCAAGGTCAAGGACCGCCGTACCGGTGAGATCGCCACGGACATCGAGTCCGGCGCTTCGCTGATGACCGTGGAGGTCATGTTCTCCTCCAACGATGAGGTGGAGATCCTTCCCGTCACCGTTCCTGAGCCGGGCATCTCCGGTGAGCTGGTGATGGGGACGCCGGTCGCGCTGACCGGGCTGATCGCTCGTCCGTGGGAGAACGACTTCGGTAACGGCACGCGGCACGGGATCTCCTTCCGCGCGGTCGCCGTCACCTCGCTCGCCGCGGGTGCCTCGAAGCCGAAGGCGGCCTGAGCCATGACATGGCTGCTCGCCGTCGTGTTGCTGGTCGTTGCTGCCGCGGGTCTCCTGCGGTGGCGGCGCCCCGCCTGGTACTGGCTGACCTTCGGGGTCACCCTCGCCGTGCTGCGCGTCCTGGTCCGGTACGGCTCGGTCATGGACGCCTGTGGCCTGACCGTCCCGCCCGCTCGCTGGCGGCTGCGTCTGGCCAGGCTGACCCATCGGGAGATGCCCGGTCCGCGGGCCCCGCGCATCCTGCGTGTCCGTCCGACACGGACCGGCCTTGTCTTGCGGCTGGGGCTGCGACCTGGACAGGACGCCTTCGATGTGGCCGCGTCCACGGACCGGCTGCGGCATTCGTTCGCGATGTACGGCGTCACCTCGCGCGAACTGCGCTCGGGCGTCGTCGAGCTGCGGATGACCGGCTATGACGTGCTCAAGCGGGTGCAGATGCCCGCCCTGACAGACCCGGCACCGATGCGCATCCCGGTCGCCCTGCGCGAAGACGGCGCGGTGCATTACCGCGACTTCCGGGCCATCCCGCACGGCCTGACGATCGGCGCCACGGAGTCCGGCAAGTCCGTCTACCTGCGCAACTTGGTGACCGAACTCGCCTCGCGTGATGTGGCGCTGGTCGGCATCGACTGCAAACAGGGAGTCGAGCTGTTCCCGCTTGCCCGCCGGTTCTCGGCGCTGGCTGACAACCCCGATACCGCGGCCGATCTCCTCGACGCACTCGTTGACCACATGGAGGGCGTCTACCAGATCATCCGCGCACACCAAGGTGTCGCGTCCGCGATCCCGGATGCGGAGATCGCCGCGGACATCTGGGACCTGCCCGAGGACCTGCGCCCGGTCCCGATCGTCGTCCTCGTCGACGAGGTGGCCGAACTCGCCCTGTACGCCAGCAGGGCAGAGGAGAAGCGTCGCGATCGGATCATCACGTCCCTGGTCCGCCTGGCCCAGCTCGGCCGTGCGGCCGGTGTCTATCTGGAGATCTGCGGGCAACGCTTCGGCTCGGAGCTGGGCAAGGGCATCACGATGCTGCGCGCCCAGCTCACCGGGCGGACCGCACACCGCGTCAATGACGAGACGAGCGCGAACATGGCCTTCGGGGACATCGCCCCGGACGCCGTACTCGCCGCGATCTCCATCCCCGCCGATGCACACGGCGTCGCGATCTCCGGCGACTCGACCGGCGGTTGGTCCCGCATCCGGGCGCCGTACACCTCGCTGCGCAAGGCCGTGAACGTCTGCAACCGGTACGCCGAGCGCACCCCGGACCTGCCCGAGCTGGCGCCATTCCGGCCTGCGCTGCCGCACCTGAAGCCGGTCCCGGCTCCGGCTGTCGAGAAGTCCGCCGCGACGGCTGCCTGACCCCTCCTCGTACTCCGGTCGGCGCGACCGCCTCGCGCCACGTCCCTACCCCGCCCATGCCTGATCACCGGAAGGAGCACCACCCATGGCCACACGCAAGAGCCCCGCCCGCAAGGCCGCGACCCCGCCGAAGTGCAAGACCTGCAAGGGCTCCGGAGAGATCTCGACCGCGGTCCGGGTCGGCGGACGCAAGCAGCGGACCACCGATCACCAGCAGACCGGCATGTGCCTGGCCTGCTTCGGCTCCGGCGAAGCCACCGACTGAACACCTGCCGGGACCGGGCGGCCGGACTCCGTGAGCCCCGCCCGGCCCTGGCCCCAACTCCCTGAAGGAGGTGAAGACATGCTCCGCTCGATCCGTCTGGATGCCGTACTCGTACAAGCCGTGATCGCCGGTGCGCTGTCCTTCGCCCACCTGCACGACCTTGCCGCCGCGGCCGGACAAGACGGCTGGAAGGCATGGGCCTACCCGATCTCGGTCGACCTGCTGTTGGTTGCGGCATGGCGGCGGCTGCGGGCCGACGGGCCCTCGCGCCTGGCGTGGAGCTGGTTCCTGGTCGCGCTGGTCGCCTCGCTCGGCGCCAACGTCGCCACCGCAGGATTCCTCGATCTCGCTCACCCGCCCGCTTGGCTGCGTTTCGGGGTCGCCGGATGGCCCGCTCTCGCGTTCCTCGGCGGCACGCTCCTCGCTCACTCGGCAACCGTGCGGTCGCCCGCCGACACCGCGGCCGGGGACCGGGTGCCGGTTCCGCCGGCGCCCGCAGCCCCGGCCCCCGAACCGGTCTCCGCTCCTGATGCGGCCCCGGCTCTGCCCGAATCGCCGACCGTCCCTGAGGTGCCTGCCGCGCTGGTCGACCACGCCCGCAAGGTCGCCGACGACCACCGCGCCCGAACCGGCGCCTCGATCGACACCGACACCCTGCGCGCCCGCCTCGGCGTCCCGGCTCCGATGGCCGACGCGATCGCCGCTCAACTCACCTGACTGACAAGGAGAACCGATCGTCATGCCTGCCCGCGACTTCTTCCACTCCGTGATGAGTATCGGCCCTGTGCGGATCGGCACCCACCGCGACCGGCACGGCCACACCAAGCACGCGGCCGTGTGCACCTCCGAGCGCTGCGGCTGGTCCGCCGACTACGGCAGCCAGTCCGCCGCCCAGCTCGCTGCCCGTACCCACCGCTGCAAGGTCCGCTGAGGAGCCCAGTCATGGACGTACCGCTGTGGTTCTTCGTCGCGTGCGTCGGACTCGTCGGCATCCGGCTCATCCGCCCGCCGTGGTGGTTGATCGCCCTGCTGTTGCTCGGCGGCTACCTCCTCGCCGACAGCCTGCTTTCCCCGGTCATCGACACAGCCGTCAACAAGTAGCCCGCCCTGAAAGGAGATCCACCATGCTCCGTCCGAAGATCCCGACCATGCCCGCACCTACGGGGTACGTCACCCCGCCCGCCGTGGTCGAGCCGACGAGCGTCGTCCCGCACCACACCCCCGAGCCGTACGCCCCGGCCCCCATGCCGACTCGGCCGACGGTCCAGCTCACCCCCGGCGCCCTGGCCCTGCTCGTCGGCGGCGGTACCGCGGCGGTCCTCGTCGTCGGAACCGTCCTCGTCTCGATGCTCCTCGCCGTTGCGGTCACCGCGGGCTCGCTCGCGATCGTCGCGCTGGTCGTCCGCTCGCTCATCGCCTCCGAGCACAAGCACCGCTGACCGGCCCCCGGGCGGCCTCAACCACCAAGTCTCCGCCGCCCGGGCGCCGTCCCTGTCCGAACCAAAGATCCGGAAGGAACCTTCATCATGACCGACCGCATCCGCCACCTGGGACGGGTCTGCCCGAACTGCGACGGCTTCCCCCTCGTCGCCGTATCCTCCGGCCTCGGCCGCGACAACCGCGGGAACCTGCCCGTCGTCACAGTCACCTGCCACACCTGCAAGGGCTCCGGTTCCCTCCGCCCGGCCCTCGCTGTCCGGAAGGTGGCCGCGTGACCGACTCCGCGACCTTCGCGGGCCTCGACCCGACCACCCTCGGCGACTTGATGCGGGTGGCCGGGTCCGACGGCTTCGACCGCTGGCAAGACCAGATCCGCCGAACCGGCGGCTGCGCCAACCCCATCCACCTGACCGGATGGACGCTGACCAAGGACAAGACGACCGGTGAGACCCTGCACCACTACTCGACCGAGACCGAGCCGGGTGGGCGCCTCCGCGTCGCCTGTGGCAACCGCCGGGCCTCCCGCTGCCCGGCCTGCGCCTGGACCTACGCCGGAGACACCTACCACCTGATCCGTGCCGGTCTCGTCGGCGACGACCGCCGGGACCTTGCGCCCACGGTCCGCGATCACCCGCGCGTCTTCGCCACCCTGACGGCGCCGTCCTTCGGCCCGGTCCACAACCGGCCGGACCGAGGAACCTGCCGCTGCGGCGCCCGCCATGCCCCGGACGATCCGGCCCTCGGCACGGCGCTCAATCCGGCAACCTACGACTACGCGGGCGCGGTCCTCTTCAACAACCTGTCCAGCGAGCTGTGGATGCGGTTCGTCAACCGGCTGCGCCGTGAGATCGCGGCTCGTGCCGGGATCACACAACGGGAACTCGCTGACACTGCCCGCGTCTCGTACGGCAAGGTCGCCGAATTCCAGAAGCGTGGTGCGATCCACTTCCACGCCGTGATTCGCCTCGACGGACCGGACGGGCCCGGCACCCCGCCTCCCTCCTGGGCCAGCGTCGGCCTGCTCGATGACGTGATCCGGGCCGCGGCACTGCACGCCTACACGAGCGTCAGCCTTCCGGCCGCCGACGGCCAACCGGCCCGCACCTTCCGCTGGGGCCAACAGCTCGATGTCCGCCCGGTCAAAGCGTTCGGGAACGGCTCCGAGATCACAGAGCAGGCAGTCGCCTCCTACGTCGCCAAGTACGCCACCAAGGCGGCAGAGAACACGGGCACCCTCGACCGCCGGATCGGGGAGCTGGCCGAACTCGATCGTCACGGCGTGCCCGACCATGCCCGCCGTCTGATCAAAGCGTGCAAGCTGCTCGATCCGCTCTACCCGGACCGCCGCCTCTGGGCCTGGGCGCACATGCTCGGCTTCCGCGGCCACTTCTCCTCCAAGTCGCGCCGGTACTCGACCACGCTCGGCGAACTCCGCCAGGCCCGCGCCGACTTCAGAGCCGCCCAAGAACGCGAAGCCCTCGGCCTGCCCGACTACGAGCCGGACACGGTGCTCGTGCTCGCTGACTGGCAGTACGCCGGGCACGGCCACACGCCGGGCGAGTCAGCCCTCGCCGCGTCGATCGCCCGAGACCTCCAACTGAACCGCGAGACAGCACGCGAAGCCCTGCAAGACCAACGCGCCTCGGAAGGAGTCGCAGCATGAATGATCGATACCTCAGCGTCGTCCAGGTCGCCGAACTCCTCGGCACGACCGTTCGTTTTCCGCGGCGCCTGATCGAGGAACGTCGGATCAAGTACGTCAAGGTCGGCCGACACGTCCGCATCCCTGAGAGCGCCGTACGCGACTACATCAGCGCGCACACGGTGGAGCCTCGTCGCCGGCTGGGGGTGGCTGCCTGATGCCCGGCAAACGTCGAGGGTTCGGCCGTGTCCGCAAGCTCCAGTCCGGCCGCTACCAGGCTCGCTACCTGGCACCTGACGGGCAGCTCCGTCCGGCGCCTGAGACCTTCCGCACCAAGAAGGACGCCGACGACTGGCTCGCCGACAAACAGGCAGAGCTACGCCGCGGCGACTGGCACGACCCGGACGCCGGGAAGGTCCCTTTCGGTCCGTACGCCACAGCGTGGATCAAGGAACGGGAGATCACGAGCACCACGCGACAGCTCTACGGCTCGCTCCTGAAGCACCACCTCGAACCCGCCTTCGGCCTCGTCAACGTGGCGGCGATCTCGCCCGCACTCGTTCGGAGCTGGCGTGCCGACAAGCTTGCGTCCGGGACGGGCCCGACCACGGTCGCCAAGGCGTACGCGCTGCTCCGCTCGATCCTGGGCACGGCCGTGGCAGACCAGATGATCAGGCGGAACCCGTGCCAGATCAAGGGGGCAAGCACCGTGCACACCCCGGAGCGGCCGACGGCCACTGTGGAAGAGGTCTACGCGCTCGCCGACGCGATCCAGCCGCGCTACCGGGCGCTCGTCCTCATGGCTGGCTTCCTCGGTCTGCGCTGGGGAGAGCTGGTCGGCCTGCATCGCCGTGACATCGACCTGGAGCACCGCACGGTACGGGTCCGGCGCTCGGTCGCTGAGCTGTTCAACGGACAGCAGGAGATCAAGGCACCCAAGAGCGCTGCGGGCAAGCGCACGGTTGGGATCCCGGTCGTGATCCTCGCGGAGATCCGCCTTCACCTCGGGCAGTACGCGGAGCCGGGCGCCGACGGTCGGGTCTTCATCGGCGTCAAGGGCGGGACCCCGCGGCGGAACCACTTCAACAAGCTGTGGCATGCGGCCTGCGAAGACGCCGAGATCAAGGGCTTGCACTTCCATGATCTCCGCCACACGGGCAACACCCTCGCAGCCTCGACCGGCGCGAGCACGCGGGAACTCATGGCCCGCATGGGACACAGCACGACCCGGGCCGCACTGATCTATCAGCACGCCAGTGCTGACCGTGACCGGCTGATCGCGGACGCCGTGAGCGAGATCGTGAAGAAGGGCCGGAAGAGCGGCAAGAAGTCCAAGAAGAAGAAAGATCGAAAGCGCAAGGGGCACGCGGGGGACACGGAGGACTGAACGGGCCCCTCGGAAACGATCAAGGCCAGGCAGAGGAAAGCGCCTCTGACCTGGCCTTGAGTCGTTTGGAGCGGGCGACGGGAATCGAACCCGCGTAGCTAGTTTGGAAGACTAGGGCTCTACCATTGAGCTACGCCCGCACAGCCGCACCGCAGGTCGGTGACCGCGGTACGCAGGCATCGTAGCGGGTCGAGGGCGCCGAGCGCACACCCCGTTTCCCGCGGCCCGCAGCGCGGGAGCCGCATGGCCTGCGGGCATGTACCCTACGTGTCGCACCGACGGGGTGTGGCGCAGCTTGGTAGCGCGTCCGCTTTGGGAGCGGAAGGCCGTGGGTTCAAATCCCGCCACCCCGACCAGCGTTCGGAGAGTGGCCGTCGCGGACAGGGCCGGCCACCCCGGGGTTCTCCAAGATCGCATTGTGGGTCAGCACCGGCGTGCCGTTACTATGCAAGCTGCATGCCCGTGTGTCTCTTAGCCGGGCACGATCCCAGAAGTCAGCCCCCAAGGAGACCCACCGTGAAGAGCGCCGTCGAGACCCTGAACCCGACCCGGGTTCGGCTCAGCATTGAGGTGCCCTTCGAGGAGCTCAAGGACAGCCTCGACGCGGCGTACAAGAAGATCAACCAGCAGGTCACGGTGAAGGGCTTCCGCAAGGGCAAGATCCCCGCCCGGGTCATCGACCAGCGCTTCGGCCGCGGTGCGGTTCTGGAGGAGGCCGTCAACGACGCGCTCCCGAAGTTCTACACCGAGGCCGTCAACGAGGCGGAGCTCAACGTCCTCGGTCAGCCCGAGGTCGACATCACCGACCTGAAGGACGGCGAGACGCTGAACTTCACTGCTGAGGTCGATGTACGCCCGACGATCGAGATCCCGGACTACTCCGGCATCGAGGTCGAGGTCGACGCCACAGAGGTCACCGAAGAGGACGTCGACAAGGCCGTCGAGCAGTTGCGCGACCGCTTCGCCTCCACCGCGCCGGTCGAGCGCGCCGCCGAGGACGGCGACGTCGTGACGATCGACCTGGAGGCCAAGGTCGAGGGCGAGGTCCTCGAGGACGGCGTCGCCTCCGGTGTCTCGTACACCATCGGTTCGGGCGAGCTCCTCGACGGCATCGACGACGCCGTCAAGGGTCTGGAGGCCGGTGGCGAGGCCACCTTCACCTCCGAGCTCAAGGGTGGCTCCGCCGAGGGCAAGGACGCCGAGGTCACCGTCAAGGTGAGCCAGGTCGCCGCGCGCGAACTGCCGGAGCTGGACGACGAGTTCGCGCAGCTCGCCTCCGAGTTCGACACCCTCGACGAGCTGAAGGCCGACAGCCGCAAGCGCCTCGAGAACCAGAAGCTGAACGACCAGGCCACGCAGGCCCAGGAGCGCGTCCTGGAGAAGCTGCTCGAGCTGGTCGAGGTCCCCGTCCCGGAGAAGCTGCTCGAGGACGAGGTCCAGACCCGCAAGCACAACCTCGAGAACCACCAGCTCGGCCAGATGGGCCTCGACCTCGAGAAGTTCCTCGAGATCCAGGGCAAGACGGTCGAGGAGTTCGACGCCGAGACGAGCGAGCAGGCCGTCAAGGGCATCAAGACGCAGTTCGTCCTCGACGAGCTCGTCAACAAGGAGAAGCTGAACGTCAGCCAGGAGGAGCTCACCGAGCACCTCATGCGCCGCGCCGCCTCCTCCGGCATGTCCCCCGACCAGTTCGCCCAGGCCGTCGTCGAGGGTGGCCAGGTCCCGATGCTGGTCGGCGAGGTCGCCCGCGGAAAGGCCCTTGCCGTGGTCGTCGAGGCCGCCACCGTCAAGGACACCAACGGCGAGGTCGTCGACCTGTCGGACGACGAGGAGGAGACGGAGGAGGCCACCGAGGCCGCCACCGAGTCCGCCGAGTCCGCCGAGGCCGAGGCCAAGTAACCGCTCCGTTCAGGAACGTGACTGAGGCCCCCGGAACCATCACGGTTCCGGGGGCCTCAGTGCCCCGTAAGGGGCGCGGGGAACTGCGCGCCCAGCCCCGATGGGGCGCATGACGCGTCGTGCCTGAGCTTCTGTGGCCGCCTGCGGTCATGCATGGGGATCGCGCAGTTCCCCGCGCCCCTGGGGAGCCGTGCTCAGCCACTCCGCACATGAGCGGAGCGAACCTGCGCTCACAGCGAACAGTTCCACTCGCGGGATTCTCCTGAGGGAGCCGCGCGTTAGGGTCCATGAAGAGGAGGGCAGGGGAGTCCGAGCACGGCCCCCGGCCCCAGCTAAAGACGCGAGACGGCGCGTAGCCGTCAGAGACGAGCAGGTGGATACGTGACGAATCTGATGCCTTCCGCCGCAGGCGAGCCGTCCATCGGTGGTGGCCTCGGCGACCATGTGTACAACCGGCTGCTCGGCGAGCGCATCGTCTTCCTCGGCCAGCAGGTCGACGACGACATCGCGAACAAGATCACCGCGCAGATGCTGCTCCTTGCCGCAGACCCGGACAAGGACATCTACCTCTACATCAACAGCCCCGGTGGCTCGGTGACGGCCGGCATGGCGATCTACGACACCATGCAGTACATCCCGAACGACGTCATCACCATCGGCATGGGCATGGCCGCCTCCATGGGCCAGTTCCTGCTGACCGGTGGCACGGCGGGCAAGCGCTTCGCGCTGCCGCACACCGACATCCTGATGCACCAGGGCTCCGCGGGCATCGGCGGTACCGCGTCGGACGTGAAGATCCAGGCCGAGTACCTGCTGCGCACGAAGAAGCGCATGGCCGAGATCACGGCCCTGCACTCCGGCCAGACCATCGAGACGATCATCCGTGACGGTGACCGCGACCGCTGGTTCACCACCGAGGAGGCCAAGGAGTACGGCCTCATCGACGAGATCATCACTGCCGCTACGGGCGTTCCGGGCGGCGGCGGCACCGGCGCCTGATCCTCGCGATCACGTCGGCACGGCCAGCCAAAGCCCACCCTCACCAGGACGGAACACCGACCATGAACAACTTCCCCGGCAGCGGCCTGTACACGGGCCCCCAGGTCGACAACCGCTACGTGGTGCCGCGCTTCGTCGAGCGCACCTCGCAGGGCGTGCGCGAGTACGACCCGTACGCGAAGCTCTTCGAGGAGCGCATCATCTTCCTCGGCGTGCAGATCGACGACGCGTCGGCCAACGACGTCATGGCGCAGCTGCTGTGCCTGGAGTCGATGGACCCGGACCGCGACATCTCGATCTACATCAACAGCCCCGGCGGCTCGTTCACGGCCCTCACGGCCATCTACGACACGATGCAGTTCGTGAAGCCGGACATCCAGACGGTCTGCATGGGCCAGGCCGCCTCCGCGGCCGCCGTCCTGCTGGCCGCCGGTACCCCCGGCAAGCGCATGGCGCTGACCAACGCGCGCGTGCTGATCCACCAGCCCTCCGGCGGCACCGGCCGTGAGCAGCTCTCCGACCTGGAAATCGCGGCCAACGAGATCATGCGTATGCGTGCTCAGCTGGAAGACATGCTGGCCAAGCACTCGACGACGCCGATCGAGAAGATCCGCGACGACATCGAGCGCGACAAGATCCTCACGGCCGATGACGCGCTCGCGTACGGCCTGGTCGACCAGGTCGTCTCGACGCGCAAGATGAACAACGAGGCGATCGCGTAGTAGGCGCTGTATCGTCTGCCGTCCCCTTGGCACGGTTCCCGTCAAAGTGAACCGTGCCAAGGGGGGCCCGAACGGGGGGCCCGGCAAGGTACCGTCGGATACAGGCACCAGGAGCCGCTTACGCGAGCGTCTCCCAGGCGAAGGGGAAGCACCTCGTGGCACGCATCGGTGACGGCGGCGATCTGCTCAAGTGCTCGTTCTGCGGAAAGAGTCAGAAGCAGGTCAAGAAGCTCATCGCAGGCCCCGGTGTATACATCTGCGACGAGTGCATCGACCTCTGCAACGAGATCATCGAGGAAGAGCTCGCAGAGACCAGTGAAGTGCGCTGGGAGGAACTGCCCAAGCCGCGCGAGATCTACGAGTTCCTCGAGAGCTACGTCGTAGGACAGGAAGCGGCCAAGAAGGCGCTGTCCGTCGCGGTGTACAACCACTACAAGCGCGTCCAGGCCGGCGAGAACGGCGGGGCGAACGGGCGGGACGACGCGATCGAACTCGCGAAGTCCAACATCCTCCTCCTCGGCCCGACCGGCTCCGGAAAGACGCTCCTCGCGCAGACGCTGGCGCGCATGCTCAACGTCCCGTTCGCCATCGCCGACGCGACGGCGCTGACGGAGGCCGGTTACGTCGGCGAGGACGTCGAGAACATTCTGCTGAAGCTGATCCAGGCGGCCGACTACGACGTCAAGAAGGCCGAGACCGGGATCATCTACATCGACGAGATCGACAAGGTCGCCCGCAAGTCGGAGAACCCGTCGATCACGCGTGACGTGAGCGGTGAGGGCGTACAGCAGGCCCTCCTCAAGATCCTTGAGGGCACCAGTGCCTCGGTTCCTCCGCAGGGCGGCCGCAAGCACCCGCACCAGGAGTTCATCCAGATCGACACGACGAACGTGCTGTTCATCGTGGGCGGCGCGTTCTCCGGTCTGGAGAAGATCATCGAGTCGCGGGCCGGCGCCAAGGGCATCGGCTTCGGGGCGACCCTGCACTCCAAGCGCGAGCTGGAGGAGAAGGACCAGTTCCAGGAGGTCATGCCGGAGGACCTGGTGAAGTTCGGGATGATCCCGGAGTTCATCGGCCGGCTCCCGGTCATCACCGCGGTCCAGAACCTCGACCGCGAGGCGCTGCTCCAGATCCTCGTCGAGCCGAAGAACGCTCTGGTCAAGCAGTACGAGCGGCTCTTCGAACTGGACGGTGTGGAGCTGGACTTCGAGCGCGAGGCGCTCGAGGCCATCGCCGACCAGGCGATCCTGCGCCGCACCGGCGCGCGAGGGCTGCGCGCCATCATGGAGGAGGTCCTCCAGTCGGTGATGTACGAGGTCCCGTCCCGCAAGGACGTGGCCCGTGTCGTCATCACCGCGGAGGCCGTCCACTCGAACGTGAACCCGACGCTGATCCCGCGGGACGCCCGCGGCGGCGGCAGCGGCGAACAGAAGTCGGCGTAGCCAAGCGTCAGTCTGCATGAGAAGGGCCCCGGTCGGATCTCCGACCGGGGCCCTTCTCATGTGGTGCGGGCGGTGCGGGTGCAGACCGTCAGGACTTGACGCGCACCTCGTCGCGCAGCTTCGCCGTCGTGTCGGCCGCCTCGCTCAGCGGCTGCTCCTTCTTCGAGATGATGGCGCCGCTGTCGGAGTACACGATGTACGTGACCGTGCTGTGGTCGCCCCAGATGCACATCGGCATCTTGAAGCTCGACGGCACGCCCGCGGTGGACGAACTGCCGCCGGGCATCTCGTACTTGGCGTTCTGGCACTTGATGACGCCGTTCTTGAAGCCGGCCGGCTCGAACTTCTGGGGCGAGCCGTCGAAGGAGACCTTGGCGCCGCTCGCGCCGCCGGCGTCCGCCTTGGACTTCTTCTCCATCTCGGCGAACATCGAGTCGACGACCTTCTCCGGGTCCTCGATCTTGCCGTAGACGCCACCGAAGTTGATCGCCTTGACCGAGGTGCCGGAGCCCGCCTTGTAGCTGGCGTTCACGCTCTTGGGGTCGGTCACGCCCCACTTCTTGGCCTCCGCGACGTCGTCTTCGGTGAAGGTGCCGCTGCTGGACGTGTCCGAGCTGCTCTTCTGGTACTCGCCGAGGACCGTGGCCGGCGTCGTCAGCTTGTGCGCGCCGTCGTCCGCCACGGACGAGCCGCCGCCGCTGCTGCCGCTGTCGCCGTCGACGAAGATGAAATAGCCACCCGCCCCGAGCGCCGCCACCACGACGACCGCGGCGATCACGATGCCCAGCACCTTCTTGCTGCCGCCCCCGCCGGTGGGCGGCTGCGGCGGGTACTGGCCGTACGGAGCCTGCTGCGGCTGCCCGTACGGGCCCGGCTGCTGGGGCTGGCCGTAACCGCCGGGCGCCTGCTGCGGCGGCTGTCCGTACGGACCCGGCGGCTGCTGGGGCGGAACCCCCTGGGGCGCCTGCTGGGGCGGCTGCTGCGGGTAACCGTAGCCGGGCTGCGGCGCCTGCTGCGGCGGCTGTCCGTACGGGCCCGGCTGCTGCGGCTGGCCGTAGGGTCCCGGCTGCTGGGGCTGCTGACCGTACGGGCCCGGCTGCTGGGGCGGCTGGTTCCCGTATGGGCCCGGCTGGTTGTGGCTCATTACTGGTATTCCCTCCCGTTGCTTATGTGCTGCCGACATCCTGACGTACGCGGGTGCGATCCGTTCCACCGGATTCGGTTTCAGTACGAGCTTGTAACCCCTCTAAACTGGCCCGGTGACCGAGAACTCTCAGCAGCAGACGCCAGCGCCCACCTCCGAACTGCCGACCCAGTACGCGCCGGCCGAAGTAGAGGGGCCGCTGTACGAGCGCTGGGTAGAGCGTGGTTACTTCGATGCCGATCCCAAGAGCGAGAAGCCGCCGTACACGATCGTCATCCCGCCGCCGAACGTCACGGGCTCCCTGCACCTGGGCCACGCCTTCGAGCACACGCTGATCGACGCCCTCACCCGCCGCAAGCGCATGCAGGGTTACGAGACGCTGTGGCAGCCCGGCATGGACCACGCGGGCATCGCCACGCAGAACGTGGTGGAGCGCGAGCTCGCCAAGGAGGGCCTGTCCCGGCACGACCTGGGCCGTGAGGCGTTCGTCGAGCGGGTCTGGCAGTGGAAGGCCGAGTCCGGCGGCCAGATCGCCGGTCAGATGCGCCGCCTGGGCAACGGTGTGGCGTGGAGCCGCGACCGCTTCACCATGGACGAGGGCCTGTCCCGCGCGGTCCAGACGGTCTTCAAGAAGATGTTCGACGACGACCTGATCTACCGCGCCGAGCGCATCAGCAACTGGTGCCCGCGCTGCCTGACGGCCATCTCGGACATCGAGGTGGACTACCAGGACGACGACGGCGAGCTCGTCTCCATGAAGTACGGCGAGGGCGAGGACACCATCGTCGTCGCGACGACGCGCGCCGAGACGATGCTGGGCGACACCGCGGTCGCCGTCCACCCGGACGACGAGCGGTACGCGCACCTGATCGGCAAGCAGATCAAGCTGCCGCTGACCGGGCGCTCCATCCCCGTCGTCGCGGACACGCACGTCGACCCGGAGTTCGGCACCGGAGCCGTGAAGGTCACCCCTGCCCACGACCCGAACGACTTCGCGATCGGCCAGCGCCACGACCTCGAGGCGCTCCAGGTCCTGGACGAGCGCGGCATCATCACCGCCCACGGCCCCTTCGAGGGGCTCGACCGCTTCGAGGCGCGCTCCGCGATCGTCGCCGCGCTGCGGGCCGAGGGCCGCATCGTCGCCGAGAAGCGGCCGTACGTGCACTCGGTCGGGCACTGCTCGCGGTGCAAGACGACGTTGGAGCCGCGCCTCTCGCTGCAGTGGTGGGTGAAGGTCGAGACGCTCGCCAAGGCCGCCGGTGACGCGGTCCGCGACGGCCGGGTCGACATCCACCCCGCCGACCTGTCGCAGCGCTACTTCGACTGGGTCGACAACCTCAACGACTGGTGCATCTCGCGCCAGTTGTGGTGGGGCCACCGCATCCCTGTCTGGCACGGCCCGAACGGCGAGACCGTGTGCGTCGGCCCCGACGAGCAGCCGCCGAGCGGCGAGGGCTGGCACCAGGACACCGACGTCCTGGACACCTGGTTCTCGTCCGGCCTGTGGCCGTTCTCCACGCTGGGCTGGCCGGAGCAGACCGAGGACCTGGCGAAGTTCTATCCGAACTCGGCCATGGTCACCGGCTACGACCTGATGTTCTTCTGGGTCGCCCGGATGATGATGTTCGGCCTGTACGTGATGGACGGCGAGGTCCCCTTCAAGACCATCGCGTTCCACGGCATGGTCCGTGACGAGAACGGCAAGAAGATGTCGAAGTCCTTCGGCAACGCGGTGAACCCGCTGGACTGGATGGACACCTACGGCTCCGACGCGCTGCGGTTCACGCTGGCCCGCGGCGCCAACCCGGGCATCGACGTCCCGATCGGCGAGGACTGGGTCCAGGCGTCCCGGAACTTCGCCAACAAGATCTGGAACGCGACGCGCTTCGCGCTCATGAACGGCGCGACCGTCGAGGGCCCGCTGCCGGAGCCGTCCGAGATGACGGCGACGGACCGCTGGATCCTCTCCCGTCTCAACAAGACGGTCGCCGAGGTCGACGCGTTCTACGAGGACTACCAGTTCGCGAAGCTCTCCGACTCGCTCTTCCACTACGCGTGGGACGAGGTCTTCGACTGGTACGTCGAGCTGTCGAAGACGACGTTCATGGCGGGCGGCGAGCCGGCCAAGGTGTCCGGACGCGTCCTCGGCGAGGTTCTCGACGTTCTGCTGCGCCTGCTCCACCCGATCGTCCCGTTCGTCACGGAGACGCTGTGGACGACGCTCACGGGCGGCGAGTCCATCGTGATCGCCGACTGGCCGAAGGCCGGCAGCTTCCGCGACGACGCCGCCGAGCAGGAGATCGCGACGCTCCAGCAGGTCGTCACCGAGGTCCGCCGCTTCAAGGGCGACCAGGGCCTCAAGGCGGGCCAGCGCGTCCCGGCCCGCCTCACCCTGGACGGCACCGAGCTCGCCGCGCACGAGCCGGCGATCCGTCAGCTGCTCAAGCTGCAGCCGGAGGGCGAGGGCTTCACCGCCACCGCCACGCTGCCGGTCGCGGGCGCCGAGGTGGCGCTCGACCTGTCCGGCGCGATCGACGTGGCGGCCGAGCGCAAGCGCCTCGCCAAGGACCTCGCCGCCGCCGAGAAGGACAAGGCGCAGTCCGAGGGCAAGCTGGGCAACGAGGCGTTCCTCGCCAAGGCCCCGGACCAGGTGGTCGACAAGATCAAGGGCCGGCTCGCCAAGGCGGACGAGGACATCGCCCGGATCCGCACCCAGCTGGACCGGCTGCCGCAGGCGTAGCGGCGTGAGTCATTGACGCGCGGCCCCGAAACCCCGACCTTGGGTTTCGGGGCCGCACGCGTCGGACGCCCCTTTCAGGGGCGCGGCGAACTGCGCACACCACGGCGACACCGCACCCGCACACCCCGGCCGAACCGCCGGAGGCCTACGCCGCCAGCATCCGCTGCAACCCGTCGAAGTCGTCCACACACTTCCCGCACCCCAGCGCCACGCTGTCCAGCGGGTCGTCCGCGACGAACACCGGGATCCCCGTGCCGGAGGCGATCCGCAGATCGAGCCCCGGCAGCATCGCACCCCCGCCCGTCAGCACGATCCCGTGCTCCATGACGTCCCCCGACAGCTCCGGAGGACACTCCTCCAGCGTCGCCTTCACCGCGGCGATGATCGCCTCCACCGGCTCGTCAAGCGCGGCCCGCACCTCACGCACCGTCAGTTCGAGCGTCTTCGGGAGGCCCGCCACCTTCTCCCGCCCCCGCACGGTGAACGCCCGCATCTCGAACGCGTCCTCGCCGGGCACCGGCCACGCCGAGCCGATCGCGATCTTGATGTCCTCGGCCGTGCGCTCGCCGATCAGCAGCCCGTGCTGCTTGCGCACGTAGTCCGTGATCGCCTCGTCGAACCGGTCGCCGCCGACCCGCAGCGACTGCGAAGTGACCACGCCGCCCAGCGAGATGACGGCGACCTCGCTCGTGCCGCCGCCGATGTCCACGACCATCGACCCCCGCGGATCCGCCACCGGGAGGCCCGCCCCGATCGCCGCCGCCATCGGCTCCTCGATCAGGTGCACGGTCCTCGCCCCGGCCCGCCGCGCCGCGTGCTCGATGGCCCGCCGCTCCACCGGCGTGACCCCGCTCGGCACGCACACGACCATGCGCGTACGGGGCCGCCGCCCCGGCACCGCCTTGCGGACGAAGTGCCGGATCATCGCCTCGGCCGCCTCGTAGTCGCTGATCACGCCGCCGCGCAGCGGCCGGATCGCGGTGATCGACCCCGGCGTGCGCCCGATGGTCTCCTTCGCCTCGCTGCCCACGGCGAGCACCTCGCCGCGCCCGCCCGCCTTCATGGCGACGACTGACGGTTCGTTCAGCACGATGCCCTGACCGCGTACGTAGAGAAGGGTGTTGGCGGTGCCGAGATCGATGCCTATGTCCATGATCAGCAAGTTTGCCGGGCGGAAGACCGATCCGGAGGGACCAAGGTCCCGAAACGGACAGGCCGAAGGTCCCGAACCGGGACGTCGGGTGGCGTCCGACGCGCTGTCGGTGGACCTCCGTAGACTGGCGTGTGTGAGTGACCTCCCCCCGCGCGACAGCAGCGACTACGGCTCCCCCGACAACCCCGACGACGCCGACCAGTTCGAAGAGATCGTCGGCGAAGAGACCACCCGCGATCCCGACCTCGCGGTGATCGAGGCGGGCAGCCGCACCCTGCGCACCCAGTCGGCCCCGCCGCAGGGTGACGGGATCCCGGCCCGCCCGCAGGACCCCGAGGTGGAGAAGGCGCTGCGGGTGGTGGAGGCGGAGCTCGCCACGCGCTGGGGCGAGACGAAGCTGGAGCCCTCCGTCGACCGCATCGCCGCGCTGATGGACGTGCTCGGCGAGCCGCAGCGCGCATACCCCTCGATCCACATCACGGGCACGAACGGCAAGACGTCCACGGCCCGCATGATCGAGGCCCTGCTCACGGCCTTCGACCTGCGCACCGGCCGGTACACCTCGCCGCACGTCCAGTCGATCACCGAGCGGATCAGTCTGGACGGCGCCCCGATCGACCATGAGCGCTTCATCGAGACGTACGAGGACATCAAGCCGTACGTCGAGATGGTCGACTCCCAGCAGGCGTACCGCCTCTCCTTCTTCGAGGTGCTGACCGGCATGGCCTACGCGGCCTTCGCGGACGCCCCGGTGGACGTCGCGGTCGTCGAGGTCGGCATGGGCGGCAGCTGGGACGCGACGAACGTGATCGACGGATCGGTGGCGGTCATCACCCCCATCGACCTCGACCACACCGACCGGCTCGGTGAGACGCCCGGCGAGATCGCCGGCGAGAAGTCCGGGATCATCAAGCAGGACGCCTCCGTGATCATGGCGCAGCAGCCGGTGGACGCGGCGCAGGTGATCCTCAAGAAGGCCGTGGAGCGGGACGCGACGGTGGCCCGCGAGGGCCTGGAGTTCGGCGTCGTCCGCCGCGAGGTCGCCGTCGGCGGCCAGTTGGTGACGCTGCGCGGGCTCGGCGGCGAGTACGAGGACGTCTTCCTGCCGCTGCACGGCGCGCACCAGGCGCACAACGCGGCGGTGGCGCTCACCGCCGTCGAGGCGTTCTTCGGCATCGGCTCGCAGCACGCGCGCCTGCTCGACATCGACACCATCCGCACCGCGTTCGCCTCGGCCACGTCGCCGGGCCGCCTGGAGATCGTGCGCCGCTCGCCGACGGTCGTCCTCGACGCCGCGCACAACCCGGCGGGCGCCCGCGTCACCGCCGAGGCGATCCGCGAGGTCTTCGACTTCAGCCGCCTCATCGGTGTCGTCGGCGCCAGCAGTGACAAGAACGTACGGGGGCTCCTCGAGGCCTTCGAGCCGATCTTCGCCGAGGTCGTCGTCACGCAGAATTCCAGCCACCGGGCCATGGACGCCGACGACTTGGCGGGCATCGCGGTGGAGGTCTTCGGCGACGAGCGCGTCCAGGTCGAGCCGCGCCTCGACGACGCGATCGAGGCCGCGATCACGCTCGCCGAGGAAGAGGGCGAGTACGCGGGCGGGGGAGTGCTCGTCACCGGTTCCGTCATCACGGTCGGCGAAGCCCGGCTGCTCCTGGGGAAGGGCTGATCGCCGTGCGTATTCTCTGTTCCTCGACCCTGCTCGCCGAGTTCTTCGTCATCGGCTTCGCCGGGCTCGTCGCCATGAAGGACCCCGACCTCTCGGGCGGCCTGGTGTGGACGGTGAGCGGCGTCGCGATGCTGCTCAGCGTGCTGCTGTGCGGCATGGTGACGCGGCCCGGGGGAGTGCAGCTCGGCTGGGCGCTGCAGATCGCCCTGATCATCAGCGGCTTCTTCGTCCCCGTCATGTTCTTCCTCGGCGCCTGCTTCGCGGCCCTGTGGTGGGCCTCGGTCCACTTCGGCCGCAAGGTCGACGAGGCCAAGGCCCGCTTCGCGGCCCAGGCCGAGCACGCCTGAGCTGTTCTTGGCCGTGCGGGTGGGCAAATCAAGCCCCTGCGGCGTTTGAGCAGCGGGGTCCGGTGCGGAGCCCCGGGGGTTGGCCCCGGACCCCGCGCCCGCCCGCCTGCCGCGGCGCCGGTCACGCCCTGTAACCTCGGGCGTCACCGCACACCTAGGCCCACAAGGAGTCCCGCGAATGACCCAGCGCACGCTCGTCCTGCTCAAGCCCGACGCCGTCCGCCGCGGCCTGATCGGCGAGATCATCGGCCGCTTCGAGCGCAAGGCCGGCTGGACGATCAGCGCGCTCGAACTGCGCAGCCTGAGCCAGGAGACGCTGGAGGCGCACTACGGCGAGCACAAGGGCAAGCCGTTCTACGAGCCGCTGGTCGACTTCATGTCCTCAGGCCCCGTCGTCGCCCTGGTCGTCGAGGGCGAGCGGGTGATCGAGGGCGTACGCCAGCTGGCCGGTCCGACGGACCCGATCGCCGCCGCCCCCGGTTCGGTCCGCGGCGACTTCGGCACCATCGTCCGCGAGAACCTGATCCACGCCTCCGACTCCGAGGAGTCCGCGGCGCGCGAGCTGAAGCTTTTCTTCCCCGATTTCGCGTAACGGGTCGCCTTTCCGGTCTTCACTATTCCGGACTTCGACTCACTCGCATGAGACACCCGGTGTCCGCTCCATGAGACCGGCGAGTTCGTTTTCTGATGCAGCGTCAGTCACGGAGCGCCACTGACCAGGAGCGGCCCGAGAATTCGGGCCGCTCTTTTGCATATGCGGCCCGATCGGGGGAACGCACTCCTCCGTCGGGACGTCCCCATTAGCGGGGCAGGGACTCCCATGCTGACAATGGCGAAGACACTCGCGCCGTGATCGTGCAGGCGAGACTACGATGGAGCCTCCACGCCACACGCGTCCACCTCTCGCCTACCTGACAAGCCATCAAACGCTCCACTTGGGAAGGCCAGACGAATCCTGATGGGGAACTCAATGTCGTTCATCGGCCGTGACATGGCTGTCGACCTCGGGACCGCCAACACGCTGGTGTACGTCAGGGGTCGAGGGATCGTGCTCAATGAGCCGTCCGTGGTCGCCATCAACACCAACACCGGCGGCATCCTCGCGGTCGGCGCCGAAGCCAAGAAGATGATCGGGCGCACGCCGGGCAACATCGTGGCGGTCCGGCCACTGAAGGACGGCGTGATCGCCGACTTCGAGATCACCGAGCGAATGCTCCGCTACTTCATCCTGAAGGTGCACAAGCGGCGCTACCTCGCCCGGCCTCGCGTCGTCGTCTGCGTGCCGTCCGGCATCACCGGCGTCGAGCGCCGCGCGGTCATCGAGGCCTCCTCGCAGGCCGGTGCCCGCCAGGTGCACATCATCGAGGAGCCCATGGCCGCGGCCATCGGCTCCGGCCTCCCGGTCCACGAGGCCACGGGCAACATGGTGGTCGACATCGGCGGCGGCACCACCGAGGTCGCGGTGATCTCGCTCGGCGGAATCGTCACGGCGCAGTCCATCCGCGTCGCGGGCGACGAGCTGGACAACGCGATCATCCAGCACATCAAGAAGGAGTACTCACTCCTCCTCGGTGAGCGCACCGCCGAACAGATCAAGATCACGATCGGCTCCGCGTACGACCTCGACTCCGACGAACACACCGAGATCCGCGGCCGCGACCTCGTGTCGGGGCTGCCGAAGACCGTCGTCATCTCGGCGGCGGAAGTCCGCAAGGCGATCGAGGAACCGGTCAACGCGATCGTCGACGCCGTGAAGACCACCCTCGACAAGTGCCCGCCCGAGCTGTCCGGTGACGTAATGGACCGCGGCATCGTTCTCACCGGTGGCGGCGCCCTGCTGCGCGGCCTCGACGAGCGGCTGCGCCGCGAGACCGGCATGCCGATCCATATCGCCGAGGACCCGCTGGACAGCGTGGCGCTCGGTTCCGGCAAGTGCGTCGAGGAGTTCGAGGCGCTCCAGCAGGTTCTGGACGCCTCGCCGCGCAGATGACATGAGGCGAAAACGTCCGCCGTACGAGTGCCTGCCACTTCGTGCGGCGGATCGTTGATATATAGGCAAGGCATAAGAAATCCTCAGAGGAAGGCACGGCCGCCGCACGTGAGGGACACACGAGAGAGCCGGCTGCTCCTGGTGCTGCTGATCGCCATCGCGTTCGCACTGATCACGGTGGACATCCGCGGCGGCGAGGACTCGCCTGTCGAAGGTGCCCGGCACGCCGCCGCCACGGTCTTCGGCCCCGTGGAGAACGGCGTGTCCGGCGCGGTCGACCCGATCGGCAACGCCATAAGCGCGGTCCGCGACTCCGACAAGCGGCACAACCGCATCGGCGAACTGGAGCGGGAGAACGCCTCCTTGAAGGCGAAGCTCGGCAGCGGCGACCGCAACCGCAGCAAGGTCCGCCAGCTCGACGCCATGCTGAAGACGGCGGGCGCGGGCCAGTACGGCATCAAGGGCGCCCAGGTCATCGCCATCGGCTCGGCGCAGGGCTTCTCCTGGACCGTGACCATCGACGCCGGCGCCAACGACGGCATCCAGCGCGACATGACGGTGCTCAACGGCGACGGACTCGTCGGCCGCGTGACGACCGTCGGCCCGAACACCGCCACCGTGCTGCTCGCCAACGACCCCGACTTCACCGTCGGCACCCGCATGGAGAAGTCCGACGAACTCGGCTTCGCCTCCGGGCAGGGCGACCGTCCGCTGCGCGTCCAGCTCCTCAACGGCAAGGCCAAGGTGAGCAAGGGCGAACGGCTCGTCACCTTCGGCTCGCAGTCCGACAAGCCCTTCGTGCCCGGCGTCCCGGTCGGCCGCGTCGTCCGCGTCGACCCCTCCGGCGGCGACCTCACCCGCACCGTCTACGTGAAGCCGTACGTCGGCTTCACCAAGCTCGACGTCGTCGGCGTCGTCGTGCAGGCGCCGCGCACCGACCCGCGGGACACGGTGCTGCCGAAGAAACCCGCCAAGCCCAAGCCGACGCCCACCGTGACCGTGACGGCCACCCCGGGCGCGGACGGCAACGGCAACGCCGAAGCCAACGGCAACGGCGAGAACGCCGCCGACAACAACGCAGACCAGCAGCAGTAGCAGGAGGAGCAAGGAATCATGCGCTTCAACCGAATGCTGCTCTCCACGGTCCTTGTCGTCGTGGCCCTCGTCCTCCAGGTCTGTGTCCTGGCCCGGCTGCAACTGCCCGGCGCCGTCCCCGACCTGATGCTCCTGACCGTCCTCGGCCTGGCCCTCGTCTACGGGCACGTGGGCGGCGCCTTCGTCGGCTTCGGCGCGGGGCTGCTCGCCGACCTCGCCCCGCCCGCCGACCACGCCGCGGGCCGCTACGCCCTCGTGCTCTGCGTCATCGGCTACCTCGCGGGCCTCGCCAAGCCCGACAGCGGCCAACTGCGCTCGGCGGCGGGCCCCATGCTCGTCGTCGTCGGCGCCGCCATCGGCACGACCCTGCTGTACGCGGGCGTGGGCGCGCTCGTCGGCGACACCGCCGCCCGCGACGTCGGCCTCGGCAGCCTCATCTTCACCGCCGCGCTCTACGACCTGCTGCTCGCGCCCTTCGTCGTCCCCGGAGTGATGGCGCTCGCGAGACGCGCCGAGAACGATCCGCTGGGGGAGTCCCCCGGCGGCTCCGCCAAGGCCGCAGACGTCTCCTCCGGCTGGCTCTCCGGCGGTGGCACGGGCCTGAGCATCGGCGGCCGGACCGGCGGCCTGCGCATGCGGACGGTCAAGGCGCGCGCCTCCCGGGCGGGCCGCATCAAGGGGGTCAAGCGCCTGTGAGCGCACCGCAGTTGACCACCCGGGTGGCGTACGCGCACAGGTTCAGCGTGTACACGTACCACTGGCCGCACTCGTACACGCACTGAGAGGGGGAGCACGCCACCGTGACCAACATCCCCGAGACGGGCCGCACTCCACGGGTCCAGATCCGCCTCATCATCCTCCAGATCCTCGTCCTCTCCCTCCTGCTCACCCTCGGCGGCCGTCTCTGGTACCTCCAGATCCGCAACGGCGACGAGTACGCCAAGGAGGCCTCCGGGAACCACGTCCAGCAGGTCGTCACGCCCGCCACCCGCGGCTCCCTCCTCGACGCCCGCGGCATCCCGCTCGCCGACAACGAGACGCGGCTCGTCGTCTCCGCCTCCCGCACCGACCTGATGAAGATGGACGACGAGGGCAAGGCCGTCCTCGCCAAGCTCGCCAAGGTCCTCGGTCTCAAGGCCAAGACCGTCGAGGAGAAGGTCCGGCTCTGCGACGCGAAGACGCCGCAGCCCTGCTGGAACGGCTCGCCGTACCAGCCCATCCCGATCACCGACGAGGCCACGCCCAAGCAGGCCCTGCAGATCCGCGAGCGCAGCGAGGACTTCCCCGGCATCACCGCCGAACCGACCGCAGTGCGCCGCTACGCGGGCCCCGGCGGCTCCAACACCGCGCAGGTCCTCGGCTATCTCTCCCCGGTCACCGACGCGGAGATCGAGAAGGCCAAGAACTCCGACTCGCCGTACCTGCGCTCCGACCAGGTCGGCCGCAGCGGCCTCGAGCGCACCTACGACAAGGACCTGCGCGGCAAGGCAGGCGTCACCCGCTACGAGGTCGACAACCTCGGCCGCGTCATCGGCCGCGCCAAGAGCGACAAGGCCGAACCGGGCGCGAACGTCGTCACGTCGATAGACGCCCGCGTGCAGTCCGTCGCCGAGAAGGAGCTGCAGGCGGCGATGAAGGCCGCCCGCACCGAGTTCGACAAGAACACCGGCGAAAACTACAAGGCCGACTCCGGCTCCGTCGTCGTGATGGAGGCCAAGACCGGCCGCGTCGTCGCCATGGCCTCCAACCCGACGTACGACCCGAACGCCTGGGTCGGCGGCATCTCCGGCAAGGACTACGCCCAGCTCACCGGCAAGAAGTCCAACTACCCGCTGCTCAACCGGGCGATCCAGGGCCAGTCGGCGCCCGGCTCCATCTTCAAGGTGATCTCGTCGACCGCCGCGGTCAACGCCGGTTACCCGTTCAACGGCCGCTACCCGTGCACCAGCTCGTACTCGATCGGCAGCCAGGTCTTCAAGAACTTCGAGTCGGAGAACTTCGGCCCGATCAGCCTCGGCCGCGCCCTCGAGGTCTCCTGCGACACCGTCTTCTACGGCATCGCCCACAAGGAGTGGCAGAAGCTCGGCGGCATCCACCCCAAGAGCGGCGTCGACACCGACGACTCCTTCTACAAGACGGCCCACCAGTTCGGTCTCGGCAAGGAGACCGGCGTCGACCTCCCCAACGAGGTCAGCGGCCGGGTCCCCGACCGGAAGTGGAAGCAGCAGTACTGGAAGGCCAACAAGGACGCCTGGTGCAAGGGCGGCAAGAAGAACGGCTCCTACGTCGAGCGGCTCAACTGGGAGAACTGCCGCCAGGGCAACGTGATGCGCGCCGGTGACGAGGTCAACTACTCCATCGGCCAGGGCGACACGCTCGTCACCCCGATCCAGATGGCCAGGATCTACGGCGCCATCTCCAACGGCGGCACCCTCTACCAGCCCTCGGTCGGCAAGGGCGTGATCAGCGCCGACGGCAAGCAGGTCAACGAGATCGCGCCGAAGGTACAGGGCAAGCTGCCCATGACCAAGCAGACTCAAGCCCACATCGACCAGGCCCTCGCGGGCGTCGCGACCCGCGGCACCGCCGCCTGGCGCTTCGGCGGCTGGCCGCAGGACAAGATCCCGATGCACGCCAAGACCGGCACGGCCGAGGTCTACGGCAAGCAGACGACGTCCTGGTTCGCGACGTACACCAAGGACTACTCGGTCGTCATGACGATCTCCCAGGGTGGTACGGGTTCCGGAGCCTCCGGCCCCGCCGTCCGCAAGATCTACGACGCGATCTACGGCGTCGACGACAAGGGCGGCATCAACAAGAAGAAGGCCCTGCTGCCCGAGCCGGAGAAGAACCTGCCGAAGATCCAGAAGGACGGTTCGATCGACGCCCCGGAGATCAAGCCGGTCCAGCCGAACAAGCAGGCGCCGCCCACCCAGCAGGACCTGGCGGCGGCCCTGCCCACCTCCCCGTACACCAGGAGGGACTGACCGGTGACAGGCAACGGCTTCTCCGTCTCCGGCTACGGGCCGCAGCGTTCCACCATGACGCGGCTCATGGCCCGCGACTCGGTGGTGCGCAGGCTCGACTGGCCGATACTGCTGTCGGCGATCGCGCTGTCGTTCATCGGCGCCGCGCTCGTCTTCTCGGCGACCCGGAACAGGACCGAGCTCAACCAGGGCGATCCCTACTACTTCCTGTTCCGGCACCTGCTGAACACCGGGATCGGCGTCGCGCTGATGGCGGGCACGATCTGGCTCGGCCACCGCACGCTGCGCACGGCCGTGCCGATCCTGTACGGCATCTCCGTCTTCCTCGTCCTCCTCGTGCTCACCCCGCTCGGCGCGACCGTGAACGGGGCGCACGCCTGGATCCTCTTCCCCGGCGGCTTCTCCCTCCAGCCCTCCGAGTTCGTGAAGATCACGATCATCCTGGGCATGGCGATGATCCTCGCGGGCCGGGTCGACGCGGGGGACCGCGAACACCCCGACCACCGCACGGTGTTGCAGGCGATCGGTCTCGCCGCCGTCCCGATGCTGGTCGTCATGCTGATGCCGGACCTCGGGTCCGTCATGGTGATGGTGATGATCGTGCTCGGCGTGCTGCTGGCGTCGGGCGCCTCGAACCGGTGGGTGCTCGGCCTCATCGGCGTCGGCGCGGCGGGCGCGGTGGCGGTCTGGAAGCTCGGCGTCCTGGACGACTACCAGATCGCCCGCTTCGCGGCCTTCGCCAACCCGGCGCTCGACCCGGCGGGCGTCGGCTACAACACCAACCAGGCGCGCATCGCGATCGGTTCGGGCGGGCTCTCCGGCGCGGGCCTCTTCCACGGCTCGCAGACCACCGGGCAGTTCGTGCCGGAGCAGCAGACGGACTTCGTGTTCACGGTGGCCGGTGAGGAGCTCGGCTTCCTGGGGGCGGGGCTGATCCTGCTGCTGCTCGGTGTGGTGCTGTGGCGGGCGTGCAAGATCGCGCGTGGCACGACTGAGCTGTACGGCACGATCGTGGCGGCGGGCATCATCGCCTGGTTCGCGTTCCAGGCCTTCGAGAACGTCGGCATGACGCTGGGCATCATGCCGGTCGCCGGCCTCCCCCTCCCCTTCGTCTCCTACGGCGGCTCGTCCATGTTCGCGGTGTGGGTGGCGGTGGGGCTACTCCAATCGATCAAGGTGCAGCGCCCGATGTCGGCGTGAGGCTGCGACGGGGTTGTCCGCCCCCACCCCACCCCTTCCCGAAAGTCCTGCCGGACGGGCCTGCTCAATCGCCGCAGGGGCTGTAAGCAGCCCTGCCGGGCGGGCCTGCTCAATC
>NZ_JBSFVM010000018.1:0-129465 GCF_053592315.1 Streptomyces sp. NPDC002754 | reverse complement strand
GTCGTCTTCGCGATGTTCGCCGGCTTCCACTTCTGGTGGCCGAAGATGACCGGCAAGATGCTCGACGAGCGGCTCGGCAAGATCACCTTCTGGACGCTGTTCATCGGCTTCCACGGCACGTTCCTGGTGCAGCACTGGCTGGGCGTCGAGGGCATGCCGCGTCGTTACGCGGACTACCTCGCGGCCGACGGCTTCACCGCGCTGAACACGATCTCGACGATCAGCTCGTTCCTGCTCGGCCTGTCGATCCTGCCGTTCTTCTACAACGTCTGGAAGACGGCCAAGTACGGCAAGAAGGTCGAGGTCGACGACCCGTGGGGCTACGGCCGTTCGCTCGAGTGGGCGACGTCCTGCCCGCCGCCGCGGCACAACTTCCTCACCCTGCCGCGCATTCGCTCGGAATCCCCGGCGTTCGACCTCCACCACCCGGAGATCGCCGCCCTGGACCAGCTTGAGAACGCCGCACACGGCGACAAGGCCCTTGCTAAGGAGGCCGGCAAGTGAAGGTCCAAGGCAAGATGTTCATCTGGCTGAGCCTCTTCGTCCTGATCATGGCCGGTGTCTACGGCGTGTGGTCGAAGGAGCCGGCCGGTACGACGGCACTCTTCCTGGCGTTCGGCCTGTGCATCATGATCGGCTACTACCTGGCCTTCACGGCCCGGCGTGCCGACACCGGTGCCCAGGACAACAAGGAGGCCGACGTCGCGGACGACGCCGGCGAGGTGGGCTTCTTCAGCCCGCACTCCTGGCAGCCGCTCTCGCTGGCGGTCGGCGGCGCGCTCGCGTTCCTGGCCGTGGCGATCGGCTGGTGGCTGCTGTACTTCTCGGCCCCCCTGCTGCTGTTCGGCCTGTGGGGCTGGGTCTTCGAGTACTACCGCGGCGAGAACCAGAACCAGTGAGCCTCGGCTGACCGGGGACTGAACTCCCGTACCCGAAGGGCCCGGACACTCCTGATGGAGCGTCCGGGCCCTTCGACATGCCCCGTGCGGCTCACTCGCCGCGCTGGACGCGCGGAACCTTCTTACGGTGAGTTCATGAACCACTCACCGCGTATCCGTACGGTTCTGGGCTGCACCGTGCTGGTGGCCGCACTCGGTGCGGGCACAGCGGCATGCGGCAACTCCTCCCACCCGCTCTCCGCCGAGCCGTATGACGCGGCGAGCCAGATCTCCTTCAACGGCCCCGTGGGCAGCGCCAAGAAGGCGGACCCGGACAAGCCGCTGGAAGTCACCGCGCAGGGCGACGAGTCCCGCATCACCGACGTCACCGCCCAGGACGCCATGGGCCGCCATGTCGCGGGCGAACTCTCCGCCGACGGCGCGAGGTGGCACACCACCGCCCCGCTGACCGCGGACACCCACTACACGGTCCGGGTGAGCACCGAGGACGAGGACGGCGAACCCGGCCGCAAGGTCCTTGGCTTCGACACGGGTCACCCGGCCAAGGAGAAGGCCCTCAAGGTCACGTTCGGCCCGCAGAAGGGCACCTACGGCGTCGGACAGCCCCTCACCGCCGAACTCAACAAGCCCGTCCGGGACGAGAAGTCCCGCGCGCTGGTGGAGCGTTCCCTGAAGGTCGACTCCAAGCCGGCCGTGGACGGCTCCTGGTACTGGGTGGACAGCACCGAACTCCACTATCGGCCCAAGGGCTACTGGCCCACACAGGCGAAAATCACGGCCAGCAGCAGGCTGGCGGGCGTGAAGATCCGGGACGGGCTGTGGGGCGGCGGCTCCAAGCCGCTGACCATCAGTACGGGTGACCGCATCGTGGCCGTCACCGACGCCTCCTCGCACTCCATGACGGTCTACCGCAACGGCAAGGAGATCAACTCCATGCCGGTCACCACCGGCAAGGCCGGCTTCGAGACCCGTAACGGCGTCAAGGTGGTGCTCGGCAAGGAGTACTACGTACGGATGCGGGGCGAGACGATCGGCATCTCCGAGGGCTCCTCGGACTCGTACGACCTGCCCGTGTACTACGCGACCCGCGTCACGTGGAGCGGCGAGTACGTGCACGCCGCGCCCTGGTCCGTCGGCTCACAGGGCTCCGCGAACGTCAGCCACGGCTGCACCGGCATGAGCACCAGCAACGCCGCCTGGTTCTACGACACCGTGCGCCAGGGCGACATCGTGAAGGTCGTCAACAGCTACGGCTCGGAGATGGACCCGTTCGGCAACGGGTTCGGCGACTGGAACGTCAGCTGGAAGAAGTGGAAGGCGGGCAGCGCCCTCGCTCCGAAGGCCGACAAGCCCGACCCGGCCCTCCAGGCACGGCTCAGCCCCGAGGTCTGAGGCCGCCCGGCAGGTTCGGCGCTGTGATGTCCGACTCCCGTACGCCATCGGTGTACGGGAGTCGGTGCGTGCGGGCGCCGGTCGGTCTGTGCGGGGCGACTCAGGCGTCGACAGCGAGCCGGGAGCGCAGCAGGGAGGCCAGCGCCGCGGCGAACTCCACGGGCTCCACAGGGAGCGTCACAGCCGCCTCGGCGCGGCTCCACGTCGCCAGCCACGCGTCCTGCGGGCGGCCGATCAGGAGCAGCACCGGCGGGCAGTGGAAGATCTCGTCCTTGATCTGCCGGCACACGCCCATCCCGCCCGCGGGAGCGGCCTCGCCGTCCAGGACGCAGACGTCGATCCCGCCCCTGTCCAGCTCCTTCAGGACGGCCGGAAGTGTCGCGCATTCGATGAATGGCCCGGCCGGAGTTCCGGGGGGAGCGGCCGGGCCGGCCTTCGCAGGTGCTCCCGCTGTACCGAGCCTGCTAGCCGCCCACAACACCACGACCAAAGGATGAAAAGCACCGACGCAATTCATCCCCCGACCGTGCATGCCGCGACGGTGAAGCGAATGTACGCCCGAGCGGCCCACCCCGGAACAGCCCGCACGCACATTCGCGGCAGCGATTCCGGCGGCGGAACCCCTACTTCAGCCCGTGCCTCCTGGCCACCATCCGTTCCGCCGCGGAGCGCGGCAGCACGCGGCGCAGCGCGAACACGAGGGGCGCGCTGCTGCCCACCGCGTACAGCGGCCTCGGCCGCCCCGCCTCGATGGCCGAGACGACCTTCGCGGCGACCTTCTCGGCCGAGATCCCGTGCGCCTCATTGGAGTTGAGGGCGGCGAGCATCGTGTCGTAGGCGGCGCGGAAGGGCGAGCCGTCCGCCACGTACTGGGTGCGCCGCTCGCTGATCCCCGTCGCGATCGACCCCGGCTCGACCGTCGTGATCCCGACGCCGTACGGGGCGTACTCGCGCCGCGCCGCGTGCGCGAAGCCCTTGATCGCGGCCTTGGACGAGACGTACGAGGACCGGTACGCGAGCGGGAAACTCGCCAGCATGGACCCCACCATCACCACGCGCCCCCGCCGCCGCTCCCGCATCCCCGGCAGCAGCAGCTGACTCAGCCGCACCGCCCCGAAGACGTTCAGCTGGAACAGCCGCCGCACCGCGTCCATCGGCAGCTCCTCGAACGGGCCGCTCTGCGATTCCCCGGCGTTGTTGACGAGCACGTCGACCTCGCCGACCGAGCGCGCGAGGGTCTCGATGCTCTCCTCGTCGGCGAGGTCGAGCGGCAGGTACTCCACGCCCGGCACCGGCGAGACGACCTTCCGGGGGTCCCGGCTCGTCCCGTACACCTTGTAGCCGCGCTTCACGAGCGCCGCCGCGACCGCGGACCCGATGCCCGACGAGGCCCCTGTCACGAGGGCCGTGCCCCGCGTACTCACGCGAGGCTCCGGGCGAGCGCGCGCCCGGCGGCGCGGCCGGAGAAGATGCAGCCGCCGAGGAAGGTGCCCTCGAGCGCGTTGTACCCGTGCACGCCGCCACCGCCGAACCCGGCGACCTCCCCGGCCGCGTACAGCCCTTCGAAGACGGACTTGTCGGGCCGCACGACCTGCGAGTCGAGATTGGTCTCAAGACCGCCCAGGGTCTTCCTCGTCAGTACGTGCAGGCGTACGGCGATCAGCGGGCCCTGCGCCGGATCGAGCAGCCGGTGCGGCTTGGCGACGCGGGTGAGGCGGTCGAAGAGGTACGAGCGGGCGTTGCGGACCGCCATCAGCTGGAGGTCCTTGGAGTACCCGTTGTCGACCTCCCGGTCGCGCGCGACGATCTCGCTCTCAACCTGCTCGTATGTAATGGGAGTTGACGGTGTCAGCTCGTTCATCCCGGCGACGAGGTCCTTCAGGTTCCGCCGTACGACGAAGTCCTCGCCCTTGTCGAGGAAGGCCTGGATCGGTCCGGGCGCCCCCTTCTTCACGCGCTGGAGGACCAGCTTCAGGTCCTTGCCGGTGATGTCGGGGTTCTGCTCGGACCCGGAGAGCGCGAACTCCTTCTCGACGATGGCACGGGTCAGGATGAACCACGTGTGGTCGTGCCCGGTCCCGGTGATGTGCTTGAGGGTCGCGAGGGTGTCGTGGCCGGGGAAGAGCGGCGCGGGCAGCCGCTTGCCCTCCGCGTCCAGCCACAGCGAGGAGGGGCCCGGGATGATGCGGATGCCGTGGTCGGGCCAGATCGGGTCCCAGTTCTTCAGGCCCTCGGTGTAGTGCCACATGCGGTCGCGGTTCACGAGGGAGGCGCCGGCGCCCTCGGCGATCTCCAGCATGCGCCCGTCGACGTAGGCGGGGACGCCGGTGACCATGGACTCGGGGGCGGCGCCCATGCGCTCAACTGGCCAGTTCTTCCTGACCAGTTCGTGGTTGGCGCCGATGCCGCCCGAGGTGACGATCACGGCCTTCGCGCGCAGTTCGAAGTCGCCGACGGTGTCGCGGGACGAGGCGACACCGCGCGCGGCGTCGGAGGGTTCGAGCAGCGACCCGCGCACGCCGACGGCGGCGCCGTCCTCGACGATCAACTCGTCCACCTGGTGCCGGTACTTGAAGTCGACGAGCCCGCGCTCGGCGGCCGCCAGAACCGGCTCACGGAAGACGCGCACGACCTCGGGCCCCGTCCCCCACGTGAGGTGGAAGCGCGGCACGGAGTTCCCGTGCCCGGTCGCGGTCCCGGAGCCGCGCTCGGCCCACCCGACGTTCGGGGTCACCTTCAGCCCGAGCCCGTACAGGTAGTCCCGCTTCTCCCCGGCCGCGAACCGCACATACGCCTCGGCCCACTTGCGCGGCCAGTGGTCCTCGTCCTCGCGGTCGAATCCGGCGGAGCCGAGCCAGTCGGCGAGGGCGAGCTCGTAGGAGTCCTTGATGCCCATCCGCCGCTGCTCGGGGCTGTCGACGAGGAAGAGCCCGCCGAGCGACCAGAACGCCTGGCCCCCGAGGTTGGCCTCGTTCTCCTGGTCGACCAGCACAACTCGCTTGCCCGCGCGGGTGAGTTCGTACGTCGCGACGAGCCCGGCGAGCCCGGCTCCCACGACGATGACATCGGCGGCATCGGCTTTGGTGTCACTCATGCGCTCTCCAACGGTGTGCTGTAGGCGTCCAGTACGTTCATGAAGAGAGCCTCGCGACGGGCCCGTACGGCCGCGTCGTCCGGCTGCAGCAGGACCTGCACGGTGGTCCCGTCGTGCACGGCCACCAGGGCGTCGCCCAGGGCCCGTTCGTCGGTGACCCGGCGGCCGAGCCGGCCGAGCGCGGCCACGAACACCGGAAGGATCGCGTCGCGGATGGCCTCCTCGCGGGCGGCCATCACGCGGCGCAAGTCCGGATTGCGCAGCGCGTGCGCGGTGAACTCGGCGGTGATCCGGAACCAGGCGTCGTCGACGGGGGTGGCGTCGATCGCGGACCGCACGGCGGCCTCGGGATCTTCCGGGTCGACACCGGCGAGAGCGTTCCGCACGTCATCGAGCATCCGCGCGGACCGCTCTTCCCACAAGGCGAGAAACAGCTCGTCGAGCGAGGAGAAATTCGAGTAGAAAGCGCCGCGGGTGAATCCCGCGCGCTCACAGACCTGTTCGACGGTGGAGCGCCCGAAGCCCTCCTCTGCGAACACGTCGAGCGCGGCGTCGAGCAGCCGCTGCCGCGTCCGCGCACGCCGCTTGGTGACGGGCATCCTCGCCTCCCCGGTCGGATACGCGAACGTATTCGATACGTTCGCGTATCCACAAGGGGTGTGCGCGGGGCGTACGCGGGCGGCACGTCAGCCGGTGAACACCTCGACGAACGACCACACGGCCAGCGCCAGCATGCAGAAACCGCCCACCCGCTGCACGGTCTTCAGCGGCACCCGCTTGGCGATGAAGCGCCCGGCGACCAGGGCGAGCGCGGACACGGACATCAGGGCCGCCCACGAGCCGATCGCGGTCGACCATGTGCCGTTCGTGGCGGCCAGGTTGGCGGTGGTGATCTGCGTGAGGTCGCCCCACTCGCTGATGAACACGGCCATGAACGCGGTGCCGAAGACCGGCCAGAAACCGGTGACGGTCTTCGGGCCCGTCTCGTCCTCGCCGTCCTCGTCGCCGCCGCGCAGCAGCATGAACGCGCCGAACAGGAACATCAGGCCGGAGACGACCTTCACGATCCAGCCGGGGAGGAGGCCGAGCAGCGAGCCCGCGCCGACGGCGATCGCGACGTGCACGAGGAACGCGGCCGACGTGCCGAACCAGACGTACAGGGGCTTCATCCGGGTGCCCATGGCCAGTGAGGCGAACATGGTCTTGTCCGGGAGTTCGGCGAGGAAGATCAGCCCGAAGGCGGTGACGATCGCCAGGGGATCGAGGTCCATGGGGACGCTTTCTGTACGGGCCGGGTCCGTGCGGCCCCCGCCCGCTGCGTAGGGAGGACCACTCGACCCGGCAGCGGACACACGTATGCGTGATGCGTACGTGCGCTGTGTTCTGCCTGGTCGAAGGTCTCGCCCACCCGTCCCGCCGAGGCGGTCCGAGCCCGGCCACCGGGAACCCGGGGGTTCCAGTGTGTCGACGACCGGTTCGCGGGGCTACTCCCCTTCGCTTGCTCCATTAAGGGTACACTGAGGCCGTTCGGCGACCAGATTCCCGCCCGTTTCGACCATTTTTGCGACAGTCGGCCGATGCGATGTGTACGTGGAGTGTGTGTGGCCGCACTGCTGTGCGCGGTGACCTTGACCGGGGCGGCGGGCCGGTCCGTTGCCGAGGGGACGCACGACGACGGACCCGCCGCACTGTCGGCGCGGGCCGAGAGCCTGATGCGCGAGGCGTCGAACGCCGTCGCGGCGCACGAGAAGGCGCGGGCCGCCGTCCGCAAGGGCGAGCGCCGGCTCGCCGACGTCACCCGGCGCCAGCGCGCCGAGCAGCGCCGCCTCGACGGGCTCAGGGCCACCCTCGGCCGCCAGGCGCGCAGCGAGTACCGCGGGGCCTCGGGCCTCGGCACGATGCTGCCGCTGCTCACCTCCTCCTCCCCGCGGCGAGCCCTCGACGCCACCGTCCTCGCGGGCCGCGGCGACCGCGCCGCCCGGCAGCTCACCGACCGCGTCACCGAGTCCAGGGACCGGGTCGCCGACCGGCGCGCCGAGTCCGCCCGCCTCGTGAAGGGGCTCAAGGCGCAGGAACGGCGCCGCTCGGCCGCCCGCGACGACATCGAGGCGAAACTCGCGAGGGCCGAGGCGGAGGTGCGGCGGGCGCGGGTCCTCGCGGCGGGGCCGATGCCGACGGGCGGCGGGAACTGCGCGCACGGCGACATCGGCGGGCACAACGGGCACAAGCGGGCCGGCAAGGGGCGGACCTGGGTGAAGCCGGTGAGCCCGGCGACGCTGTCCGCGGGCTTCGGCTCGGGCGGCCGGCTGTGGGCGCACACGCACACCGGCCAGGACTTCGCCGTCCCCACGGGGACGCCGGTGCACGCGGTCGGCGCCGGGACCGTCGTCTTCACGGGCTGCGGCGACGGCTTCGGGAACCAGGTGGTCCTCCGGCACGCCGACGGCTACTACACGCAGTACGCGCACCTGTCGCGGATCGGTGTGACGACGGGGGAGCGGTTGAGGGCTGGCGAGACCCTCGCCCTCTCCGGCGCAACCGGCAACGTCAGCGGCCCGCACCTGCACTTCGAGGTCCGCGTCACCCCCCAGTTCGGCTCAGGCATCGACCCACTTCCGTGGCTGCGGGCACGGGGGCTGAAGCTGCCTTGAGCCTGGCGGCGGCTGGGCCTATTAAGCCCCGCCGGCGATTGAGGCGCGGGGTCCGGGGCAGAGCCCCGAGACGTAGGCAACCAACGACCGCACCCGAACGCCGACCGCTCGAACGATTGGCCCTCACGGGTGGGCGCACCACGCACCCCGTATCCGCCACGGCAACCACACCGTTAACCCGGCATGATCTCAACTCGACGTGCCCTCAGCGCTGTCCTGCTCGCCGTCGGCGCCGCCGCAGCCACCGCCCCCGCGGCCCAGGCCGCCGAACCCATCTCACCCACCGGAGCCCTCGACTCGCTGTCCACGATGGCGATTCCGGCGGACCAGCAGGAGCAGCTGCCCAGCACCGCTGAACAGCTCTCCGGGCTCAACCACCTGAACGACCTGCACCAGGTCACCGACCTCGTGGCGCCGGTCACCGGCCTGATCCCCGCGGTCCAGTAGCGCGCGAACGCAAGCCGAAGGCGGTGGACCGGATCGGTCCACCGCCTTCGTCGTGCCTGGCGTACGGGATGCCGTACGGAGAGGGGCGGCCGCGCGTTCCGGCGACCGCCCCTCAGTCCGTTCAGCGGTTCCCGGTGCCGTTCCCCGCGAGGACCGGGATGTCGCTGAGGATGTGCGACAGCGGCTCGTCACCCTTGGCCTGGGTGGAGTTCTCGGTGCACTGCTGGTTCTGCGGCGCCGAGAGGACCGGGATGTCCTGGACGGAGACCGGCACGACACCGACGAGCGAGCCGACGTTGGCCTTGGCCGGCAGGCCGATGCAGGGCTTGTTCAGGGAGCCCTGGACGAGGCCGAGCTGCGGGCTCATGTCACCGGCGGTGGCGGAGTTGCCGTAGGTCTGCGACGAGCCGTTGCCGCTCGTGGACGTCGTGCCCTGGTCGTCGCCGATGGCGAGCGCCGACGGGGCGGCCACGGCCGAGAGGCCGGCGACGGAAACAGCGATCGTCGCGGCTGCGAAGAGCTTCTTCATGGGGTGGTTCCCTTTCGATACGCGCGCTCCGGATGCGGAGCTACGTTTGGTCAACTGGATTGCATTCCGGGCAGTTGCGGACCGAAACCCGTTCGGACCATTCCCGCGCGAGCCAATCGCAGGAAATTCGGCACTGTGCGCGACCTCCCGAACATCCGGACGCAGCGGATCAAAAGGCTCGTACAGCTACCTGAATTCCCGGCCGACGCCGGGACCGGAACAGCGAACCGGGCCGCCGGTGCGGCGGCCCGATTCATACAACGGGTCCTCAGTTGTTGCCGGCGCCGTTGCCGGAGAGGACCGGGATG
The DNA here is from genome assembly GCF_053592315.1 of Streptomyces sp. NPDC002754. Lineage (NCBI taxonomy): Bacteria > Bacillati > Actinomycetota > Actinomycetes > Kitasatosporales > Streptomycetaceae > Streptomyces > Streptomyces sp. NPDC002754. The sequence continues at coordinate 120,145 of NZ_JBSFVM010000018.1, read as the reverse complement.
TCGTCCAGAACGTGCGACAGCGGCTCGTCACCCTTGGCCTGGGTGGAGTTCTCGGTGCACTGCTGGTTCTGCGGGGCCGACAGGATCGGGATGTCCTGGACGGAGACCGGCACGACACCGACGAGCGAGCCGACGTTGGCCTTGGCCGGCAGGGCGATGCAGGGCTTGTTCAGGGAGCCCTGGATCAGCGCCATCTGCGGGCTCATGTTGCCGTACGTGGCGGAGTTGCCGTACGTCTGCGAGGCGTTGTTGCCGCTCTCGGACGTGGTCCCACCGTCGTTGCCGACGGCCAGGGCCTGCGGGGCGGCGGCGGCCGCGATACCGACGAGCGAAGCGGTGGCCGCCGCGGCAGCCATGGCCTTCTTCAGCATGAGGAAATTCCCCTTCATTTTCCGTCTGGAAGCACTTGTATCAACTCCGCATCTCGCCATCGGTTGCTCACGTTCACTCGGAAGTGGATCCGATCGATTCCGAGTCCTGGCTTGGTTCGATGAAATGAAAATCTCGCCAGTGCGGGCTGTGTGGCGGGGGCACGGGTGATCGAGCGGGGGGTGATGCCTGACCGAACGGGTGGATATGCGGAACCATTTCCGCCCTTCGCAGTTGCGCTCAGTGCAGTAACCGGTGCCCGTCAGAAAAGGAAACAGAACCATGCTCAAGAAGGCCATGGCCGCCGCAGCGGTCGCCGTCTCCGTCGTCGGTGTCTCCGCCGCAGCCGCCCCGCAGGCGCTTGCTATCGGCGACGACCACGGCACGACCTCGACCAGCGGCAACGGCTCGTCGCAGACCTACGGCAACTCCGCCACCGCTGGTGACATGAGCCCGCAGCTCGGTCTCGTCCAGGGCTCCCTGAACAAGCCCTGCGTCGGCCTGCCCGTCAAGGGCAACGTCGGTTCGCTCGTCGGCCTCGTGCCGGTCGCGGTCCAGGACGTGCCGATCCTGTCGGCGCCGCAGAACCAGCAGTGCACCGAGAACTCCACCCAGGCCAAGGGCGACGAGCCGCTGTCGCACATCCTGAGTGACATCCCGGTCCTCGCCGGCAACGGTGTGCAGAACGGCTGATCGGCCGAACGCGCACAAGGCTCGGGCCGCCGGCTTTCCTCATTCGCCGGCGGCCCGAGCTCTGTCATGGGGCGCCGGGCCGGAGGAATCACGGGGCGCCCGGGTCGGGGGCCACCCTCCCAACGGCGTGGAGCCGACGGCTGACAGGAAGGCGGCGCGGCCAATCTCATGACGGCCCTCAGTGGACCATCGGCCCGTCGCCCCGGAAGAACCGGTTCACCCGTTCGCTCACGACGTCACCCCAAAGGGGCTGTAGGACGGCCAGTCACCCGTTCGGAGCCGCAACCCCTTGCACGGCCGCCCCGTTGCACCACGTGCCAGGCACCCGCGCTGGCCGAACAGAACGACCTCCAAGGAGCATGCTTCATGTCGCGTACCGCGAAGGCAGTCGTCTTTTCCGCAATGGCCGCCGCTGCCATGGCCGGCTCGGCCGGCGTCGCCGCCGCCGACTCCGGCGCGCAGGGCGCTGCCACCAACTCCCCCGGCGTGATCTCGGGCAACACCGTCCAGGTTCCCGTGCACGTGCCGGTCAACGCCTGCGGCAACACCGTCGACGTCATCGGCCTGCTGAACCCGACGTTCGGCAACACCTGCGCCAACGACTGACGGGCCAAGCCCGACTCTTCCGCAGCCGCCCCTCTTTGAGGGGCGGCTGTTCCGTTGTGCGGCCGTTTCCCCCGGGTCGAGACGCTCGTTGGGCAAACAGAAGCGAATTTTCCAAACCGATGACGCGAGTTGTCGAGGGAAGGCATAAACAATGAAGGTTCTGAAGACCGCTGCCGTTGTCGCCGGGTCGATGGCGATTGTCGGCGCCGCCGCTCCGGCATTTGCCTCGGACCTCACTCCGATGAGCCTGAACGGCGCGGTGAACACGATCACCAGCCAGCCGACGCTCGACGTCGCGCCGGTGGACAGCAACCTGCTCGACCCGAAGAACGACGGGGGCGCCGTCAGCGCCGTCTCGGGCGCCGTCGACGGGCTGAACGAGAGCGGCTCCGGCTCCGGTGGCGGCAGCATGCTCGGCGGTCTCCCCGTCGGCCAGTAGGTTCGTACGGCGGGCCACGCGTCGAAGGCCGGTTCGGAACTCCGGGTTCCCGAACCGGCCTTCGGTATTTGCTCCTCATTTCCTCCTCGGAGTGCGTTCCGCCAAATGAGTGAACGGTGGCCGGTCCGCCAACCGCCGCTGGCTAGGCTTCTTCGATGACTTCAACTGTGAGCAATGGCCCCGCATTTCGAGCAGCCGACCTGGGAACTCTGGCGGTCATCGCCTGGAGTGGAGAACACTCCGACGGGCAGGGCGACATTCCCTTTCTCCTCGCCTACTCCATGGGAGATTCCCCGGCAGGTCCGCAGGCCGCGGAAGCGGCCGTGCGCGGCCTCCTGGAGACCAACGGCCTCACCGTGGGCACCACCGTCCACGACGCGTCGGGCCGCCCCAGCTTCCCCGTGTCCCTGCTGGTCGAGGCGGGCCAGGCCGTCGTCACCATGCCGCTCCTGAACGCCCAGTGCCCCGTGCCGCCCGAGTGGCTGGCGGCGGCGGAGGCCCGCAAGAGCGCGTACTTCCTGTTCACCACGCGTGTCTGGCCCACCGCGACCCCCGGGTCCCCGGTCACGGAGAAGGAGCTGGAGGAGTTCGCGGGCGACGAGGAGACCCTCATGGCCGCCGCGCACTGCCTGCTGCCCATCCGGCGCGTGCGCGCGTGACCCGCTGATGCGATTGCTGGGCGAGCTGATGGACGCGCCCTCCATTGGCCCAATTATCATGGTTTAGGGCAGCTTTGCGGTCTGATTGGCGCGTCATATTCCCTCACCTCTCAAGGGAGCAACGATGCGTCTTCGCACCTTCGCGGCCGCGGCCGTGCTGGCCGGGACCGCTGTTATGGGATCCGCTGCCATGGCCTCCGCGGTGGACGGCCCCGACGGCGCCAGCGCCACCGGTGTGGCCCAGAACAGCCCCGGCGTGCTGTCCGGGAACGTCATCCAGGTTCCGATCGACGTCCCGATCAACGCCTGTGGCAACTCGCTCAACCTGGTTGCCCTGCTCAACCCGACCGCCGGCAACGCCTGCGTCAACGGCTGACCAGCCGGAATCAGTTCGGACTCGGTTCGGACGAACAGTGCCCGGGACGGCTTCGGCTTCCCGGGCACTGTTGTTGTTCACGGGGCTGCTCACCGAGCTGCTCACTGGCCGCCCGCCGCCGCTTTCCGGGGGAAGCCCTGTCGCTCGATAGAGGGTGAGTGAGGCGCTCCGCTGTACGCGGAGGGCGCCAACGGTCAGGACAGGAATGCGGTGCTCCATGACAGGGAGCACCGCATTCCTGTCTTCTGGAGGTACTCAGCCGTGGTCACCGCCATCGTCGTCGCCGCGCTCGCCCTGATCGCGGGGCTCGCGGCCAACCGATTCCTGCGGCCGAGGCTGCTGACCGAGGACGACGACAGCGGCATGGCGGTCAAGGACCTCGTCGCCCCCTTGCTCACTCTGACCGTCCTGCTGCTGGCCTTCGTCCTGGTGACCGCCAACGGTTCGTACGGCAAGGCCGAGGTGTCCTCGCGGGGTGAGTCCCGCGCCCTGGACCAGATCGTCGAGACCGCCGAGTACGCCGAGGGCAAGCAGCGAGCGGCCATCCAGTCCGACGCCGTCTGCTACGCCCGTGCCGTCCGCGTCCAGGAATGGCCCACCATGTCCGACGGCAACGGGAACGGCTCGAAGGCACCCAGCGTGTGGTCCACCGACATGCGCCACAACTTCCGTCCCCTGGAGGGCGAACCGGCCTTCGGCATGCTGGTCAGCGCCGACACCAAGCGTTCCGAGGAGCGCTCGGAGCGCCTCACCCAGTCGACCGCCAGCATCCCCAGCGCCATCTTCTGGTTCCTGCTGGCGACCCTCGCCCTCACGGTGGTGTCGCTCGGCATCTGCCTGCCGCGCAAGAACAACCGCGGCCAGCTGATCGCGCTCACCCTGATCACGGCGCTGCTGACGGCCACCCTGTGCATCATCCGGGACGTCGACCGCCCCTTCGGCGGCATCGTCGACGTGCAGCCCACGGCCATCGCCGACGTGGAGAAACAGGCCACCCGCGACCTCCGCGCCCACGACAAGAACGCGGAACTGCCCTGCGACGAGGACGGCAAGCGCATCACCCGCCTGGCCAAGGGCTGACCTGCTGAGGGGACGCAACGGTCACGCGATGACGCGGGGGCCAATTACGCATTCCGTACGTACGCCTACTTCGGCGGCCCCCCCCCGGCTACCGCGACCTGCTCGGCAACGCCTCCCCGCAGAGCCGTTCCGACCTCGACGAACTACTGCTCGCCACCGTCTTCAACCCCAGCCACGCACTCTTCGGTGAAACCGGGTACCTGCTGCGGGAGGACCCGCGGATCCAGGACCGGGCCTTGTACCTGTCGGCCCTCGGGGCGGTCGCGGCCGGTGCGACCAGCCCCTCCAAGGTCGCCGCCGCGATCGGCCGCGACCAGCGCAGCCTGCACCACCCGCTCGATGTCCTGATCACCTCGGGCTTCCTGGTCAAGGACGAGGACCTGCTGCTCCAGCGCCGCCCCGTACTACGCCTCGCCGACCCGGTGGTACGCCTGCACCAACTGGTCACCGTGCCACGCCTGGCAGCCTTCGAGGAACGCAAAGCAGCCCCGGCGTGGAAGGCCGCCGCGCGCACCGTCAGCGCGCAGATCCTCGGCCCGTCCTTCGAGTAACTGGCCCGCGAATGGACGGCCCGCCATGCCGCGGAGGGTACGAAGGGCGGCCCGACCGGCGAGGTCGGCAGCACCGTGGTGAACGACAGCGCGGGCCGCGCACAGCACGAACTCGACGTCGTGGCCCTCGCCGAGGGAGAGCGCCGACAGGCCGGCGCTCCCGTCGTCCGGGCGATCGGCGAGGCCAAGTCGTCCGACCGCGCTCGCACGTTGCCCGACCTCGAACGCCTCGACCGCATCAAGGGGTTGCTGCTCGCCCGCGGCGTCCCGGCCGACGGAGCGAAACTCCTCCTCTTCGGTCGCTCGGGCTTCGACGCGAACCTGACCAAGGCGGCAAGCGCCCGTCCGGACGTGGAACTGGTGGATCTGGAGCGTGTCTGGCACGGGGAGTGACGCGAGGTGGCTCCCCCATTGGCCCCCGAACGCAGGTCAGGCCCGGTACTGATTTCTCAGTACCGGGCCTGACCTGGTGTTTCACTGTCGGGGTGGCGGGATTTGAACCCACGACCTCTTCGTCCCGAACGAAGCGCGCTGCCAAGCTGCGCCACACCCCGATGTCGTTGTTCCGTTCTCTGCGGTGATGCAGGTCGCGGCGACGTCGTTTACTTTAGCGGACTGTCGGCCTGAGGCGAAATCCGGTTTTGGGCGGCCGCCCTCACGCCGCCCTCGGGGCCAGCGTCAGTAGCGTCGCCTCGGGCGGGCAGGCGAAGCGGACCGGGGTGTAGCGGTTGGTGCCGCAGCCCGCCGAGACGTGGAGGTAGGACGTGTTGCCCTCCGCCTCGTGCGTGGACAGGCCCTTCACGCGGTCCGTGTCCAGGTCACAGTTGGTGACGAGGGCCCCGTAGAAGGGGATGCAGAGCTGGCCGCCGTGGGTGTGGCCCGCGAGGACCAGCGGGTAGCCGTCCGCGGTGAAGGCGTCGAGCGTGCGGAGGTACGGGGCGTGCACCACGCCCATGGAGAAGTCCGGGCCGGACAGCGGGCCGCTGGCCACCTCCGCGTACCGGTCGCGCTTGATGTGCGGGTCGTCCAGGCCGGTGAGGCCGATCTCCACGCCCGCCACCTTCAACGCGCCCCGCGTGTTCGTGAGGTTCAGCCAGCCGGCCGCGTCGAAGGCATCGCGCAGGTCCTCCCACGGGTTGTGGATGGCGCCGACGACGGGGGCGTTGCCGTTCAGTCCGTGCTTGCCCGACATCTGCTGCTTCAGGTAGCGGGCCGGGTTGAGGAGCTTGGGGCCGTAGTAGTCGTTGGACCCGAAGACGTACGCGCCGGGGAACTCCATCAGCGGGCCGAGGGCGTCGAGGACCTCGGGGACGCCCTCCGTGTCGGACAGGTTGTCGCCTGTGTTGATGACGAAGTCGGGGCGCAGGCCCGCGAGGGACTGCAGCCAGCGGCGCTTCTTGTTCTGCCCGCTCACCATGTGGATGTCGGAGACCTGGAGGACCCGCAGCGGGCGCATACCGGCAGGCAGGACCGGGACCGTGACCCGTCGGAGACGGAAGGAGCGGGCCTCGAAGCCCGCCGAGTAGATCACCCCGGCGGCGCCCGCCGCCGCGATGCCGGCCGTCACCTTCAGGGAGGTCTTCAGGGGAGTCCCGTATCGAGCGCGCATGAGTCCCATCGTGTCAGACCCGCACCGCGGCGGAAATCGGCGGGCGTTGGTCCTTGCGCACCTGCGACAATCACGTCATGACCACGCTCAAGTCGAAGCTGCAGGACGACCTCAACGCCGCGATCAGGGAGCGCAACGAGCTGCGCTCCTCGACGCTCCGGCTGACCCTCTCCGCGATCACCAATCAGGAAGTCGCGGGCACCGAGAAGCGTGAGCTGACGGACGACGAGGTGCAGAAGGTGATCGCCAAGGAGGCGAAGAAGCGCCGCGAGGCGGCCGAGGCCTTCGAGAAGGCGGGCCGCGCCGAGTCCGCGAGCCGCGAGGAGGCGGAGGGCGTGGTGCTCGCCGAGTACCTGCCGCAGCAGCTGTCCGACGCCGAGCTCGAGCAGATCGTCGCGCAGGCGGTCGAGGAGGCGAAGGCGGCGGGTGCCGAGGGGCCGAGGGCCATGGGCCAGGTCATGAAGATCGTGAAGCCGAAGGTCGCGGACCGCGCCGAGGGCGGCCGCGTGGCCTCCACGGTCAAGCGCCTCCTGGCGGACTGAACCCACTACGCGGGCCAGGCCCCGACGCGGTCCGGCCACAGTATGGGCCAGGCCACGACGCGGGCCGGCCACAGTACGGGCCAGGCCACGACGCGGGCCGGCCACAGTACGGGCCAGGCCACCATGCGGTCCGGCCACAGTACGGGCCAGGCCACGACGCGGTCCGGCCACAGTACGGGCCAGGCCACCATGCGGTCCGGCCACAGCGCGTGCCGGCCACCACGTGGGCCGGCCACAGCACGGGCCGGCCACAGCACGGACCAGGCCCCCACGCGGTCCGGCCACAGCGCCTACCGGCCCCCACGCGTACCGGCCCCCACTACGGACGACCAACGAAGAGGGCGCACCCCACCTGGGGTGCGCCCTCTCCTCGTCATCCGCCGGAGGCGGTCAGTGGCGGCCCCAGCCGCCCCCGTTCCCATTCCCGTTCCCGCCGCCGATCAGGTCCGGCGGGATCGAGATGTCGGGCAGCGGGTCGGTGTCGCCGTTGCCCCCGTCGTCCGTGTGGTCCCCGGACTCGGGCTTCTTGCTCTTGCCCTTGGACTTCTTCTTGTCCGGGTCCGGGATGTTCACCTTGTTGAAGGTGGGCGCGTCCCTGCCGGACAGCGCGCCGTTCATCGCGTCCCGCCAGATCGGCCCCGGCGTATCGGCGCCGAAGACCTTGTCGTGGTACTGGCCACCGATGGTGATGTCGGTCATCTCGACGGCCTGCGAGGCGCTGCCGACCCAGACGGCGCCGGACAGGTTCGGCGTGTAGCCGGCGAACCAGGCGTTCTTACGGCCGTCGGTGGTACCGGTCTTGCCCGCGTTGTCCCGGCCGGTGAGGCCGGCCGTCTTGCCCGTACCGGAGTCGACCACGCCGCTGAGCAGCGTATTGATCTTGTCGGCGGTCGACGTCGACATCGCCCGCGAGCACTTCGACTTCGGCACGGAGAGCGCCTTGCCGTTGGGGTCGGTGATCGCGTCGATGGCGACGGGCGTGCAGTACGTGCCGCGGTTGGCGAACGCCGCGTACGCGGAGGCCATGGTCAGCGGCGAGAGACCCGTCGAGCCGAGGGTCATCGACGAGGGCACCTCGTCGACCTTCTTGCCGTTGCCCTGCACCACGCCCAGCTTGTCGGTCATCTTCACGACCGGGCACATGCCGATGTCGCCGATCATCTGCACGAAGTACGTGTTGATGGACTTGGCCATCGCCTCCTTGAGGCGGTACGGGCCGACCTCCGACTCGTTCTCGTTCTCCAGCTTGTAGCCGCCGTCGTTGACCCACGGCTTGCCGCTGCACGTCTGGACGCGGCTCGGGTACGGCATCTGGTACGGCGCCGGGTACTGCTTCGTCACCGGCGTGCCCTTCTCCAGGGCCGCGGCCGCCACGAACGGCTTGAACGTCGAACCCGTCGGGAAGCCCAGGTTCGAGCCGCCGTCCCGGTAGTTGACGGAGTAGTTCATCTCCGACTCGTTCTTACTGGCGTCCGAGCCGTACGGCTTCGACTGGCCCATGCCGAGGACCTTGCCGGTGCCCGGCTCGACGAACGCGCCCGCCGCGTCGACCTTGTCCGTCTGGTAGACGTGCCGCTTGACCGACTCCTGCACGGAGTCCTGCGTCTGCGGGTCGAGCGTCGTCTTCACCGTCAGGCCGCCGCGGTTCCAGACCTTGGCGCGATCCTCGGACGTCTTGCCGAAGGCCGGGTCGTTGAGGAAGACGTTCCTGACGTAGTTGCAGAAGAACGCCGCGCCGCGCTCCGCGGTGATGCAGCCGTTCTGCGGCCTGCTGACCTTCAGGCCGATCGGTGTCTTCTTGGCCTCGGCGGCCTCGGCCTGCGTGATGTCGTGCGTCTCGGCCATCCGCTGCAGCACGATGTTGCGCCGCTTCTTCGCCTCGGCCTCGTCGTTGACGGGGTCGTAGCGGCTGGGTGACTGCACGATGCCGGCGAGCATCGCCGACTCCTGGATGTTCAGGTCCTTCGCCGATTTGGAGAAGTAGCGCTGGGCCGCGGCCTCGACGCCGTAGGCCTGCTCTCCGAAGTACGTGATGTTCAGGTAGTTGTTGAGGATCTTCTTCTTGCCGACCTCGTTCTCCACCTGGATCGCGTACTTCAGCTCCTTGACCTTGCGGCCGATGGTCTGCTGAGTCGCCTGCGCCAGCTTGGTCGGGTCGTCGCCCGCCTCCTCCATGAATACGTTCTTCACGTACTGCTGGGTGAGGGTGGAGGCGCCCTGCGAGACGCCGCCGTTCTGCGCGTTGGCGTTGATCGCGCGCAGGATGCCCTTGGCGTCGACGGCGCCGTGTTCGTAGAACCGTGAGTCCTCGATCGCGACGATCGCCTTCTGCATGTACGGCGAGATGTCGTCGAGCTTCACGACCGTGCGGTCGCGCGAGTAGACGGTCGCGATCTTCCCGCCCTGGTTGTCCAGGATCGTGGTGCGCTGGCTCAGCGGCGGGGTCTTCAACGTCGCCGGGATCTCGTCGAACCCCTCGACGGATCCCTTGGCCGCGAGGCCGAGCGCGCCTGCCGCGGGCAGGGCGATTCCCGCCAGTACGGCTCCCGCGAGCACGCTGACTCCGAGGAACTTGGCGGCCTGTTGGGCCGGCGACAGACCGCCGCCACCGCCCGAGCGCTTCTTTCCCATGCGGGGCAGCCTACGTGCCGATTCTCCGGACAGGCGTATATGCCTTGGCCTAAGCTGCACTCAACTGTCACAGCAGTGCGGTCTCGTATCAAGATGCGGGACGACCCCGAATCGTTCCCCGTACGTATGAAGTGCCTCTTGTAGTCATTCCCGGACCCTCTCGTGGAGCTTCGCACAGGGCTCCAGGGGTGTCCGACTTGGCCTTGTGTGTCACTCGATGACCGTTGTGACTCAAGTGAACTGTCCCGTTTTGCCGGGGTTATTACGCATGTCCTTCGGTCACTCCGTCGGGTGATCTGCCGCTCACGCATAGTCCGTTCGGACCATTCAAGATTGGGCCCGAAGGGGGTGTTGCGCTGTGCCCACCTTCCGTAACGTCCTCAACTGGCGGCGGTGAATATGCCGCTGCCGCCGTGGGGGAGCCTCGATTCGGGAGAGGACGGCGCCGGTATGGGCTGGGTAGTCGACTGGAGTGCGCAGGCGGCCTGCCGCACTACCGATCCGGACGAACTGTTCGTTCAAGGAGCAGCGCAGAACCGGGCGAAGGCGGTGTGCACGGGATGTCCCGTGCGGACCGAGTGCCTGGCGGACGCGCTGGACAATCGCGTCGAGTTCGGCGTGTGGGGTGGCATGACGGAGCGAGAGCGCCGCGCGTTGCTGCGCAGGCGTCCGACGGTCACCTCGTGGCGCCATCTCCTTGAGACGGCGCGTACGGAGTACGAGCGCGGCGCGGGCCTGCTGCCCGTGGAGCTGGAGAACGACGAGACGTACGAGAGGTACGCGGCCGTCGGATAGCCGGCGCACCGTCAACCGCTGTACGGCTCACGCTCCGGCCGGAGTGCCCCCGGCCGCGAGCCGTTCCCCGATGTCCCTGAGGCCTGTCAGGTCGTGTACGTCACCGGGCAGGGCCGCGACCTCGGTCACGGCGACCTCGGGATGCCGCGCGGTGAAGCGGTCACGCGTGCGCTGTTCGCGGGCGACCAGCCGCATGCGCTCCGCGTGCAACCGCAGCAGTCCCGCGGTCAGTTGCTCAATGCTGGGCTCGGCCGTGGAGTCGGCGCCGGATGTCTCGGATGCCTCAAAGGGCGCTTCGGAAGGTGCCTCGGGGAGTGCCTCGGGAGTGGCACGATCCTCTTCCTTCCCGCCCGTCTGATCCACAATGCGGTTCTCGTCAAGATTTTCCGCGGCGGCGAGCGCCCGCTCGGCCGAAAGCCGGCTCGCGCCGCTGCCGTGCACCCGGTTCAGTACGAGACCGGCCAGCGGCATCTTCTCCGCGGCCAGGCGCTCCACGAAGTACGCGGCCTCGCGCAGCGCGTCCCGCTCCGGCGCGGCGACCACGAGGAACGCCGTGCCGGGCGCCTGCAACAGCTTGTACGTGGCGTCCGAGCGCGTACGGAAGCCGCCGAACGTCGTGTCCATCGCGGCCACGAACGTCTGCACATCGCGCAGGAGTTGGCCGCCGAGCAGCTTGCCGAGTGTGCCGGTCATCAGCGACATCCCGACGTTCAGGAACTTCATGCCCGCGCGGCCGCCGACCTTCGCGGGCGCCATGAGCAGCCGGATCAGCTTCCCGTCGAGGAAGGAGCCGAGGCGGGTGGGCGCGTCCAGGAAGTCGAGCGCGGAGCGCGAGGGCGGCGTGTCGACGACGATCAGGTCCCACTCGTCGCGCGAGCGCAGCTGGCCCAGCTTCTCCATCGCCATGTACTCCTGCGTGCCCGCGAAGCCTGCCGAGAGCGACTGGTAGAAGGGGTTGCCCAGGATCGCTTTCGCGCGCTCCTCGTCCGCGTGCGCCTCGACGATCTCGTCGAAGGTGCGCTTCATGTCGAGCATCATCGCGTGCAGTTCGCCGCCCTCCGCGCCTTCGGCGGTGGCGATGTCCTTCACCCGGCGCGGCGTGTTGTCCAGCGAGTCGATGCCCATGGACTGGGCGAGCCTGCGTGCCGGGTCGATGGTGAGGACGACGACCTTGCGGCCGCGCTCGGCGGCGCGCAGCCCCAGGGCGGCGGCCGTGGTGGTCTTGCCGACGCCGCCGCTGCCGCAGCACACCACGATGCGGGTCTGCGGGTCGTCGAGCAGCGGGTCGACGTCGAGCGTGCCCGAAGGGTTCAGTGTCATGAAATCCCTTGCTGTCGCAGTTCCTCGGCGAGCGTGTAGAGCCCGGAGAGGTCGAGGCCCTCGGTGAGCAGCGGCAGTTCGTGCAGGGGCAGGTCCGCCTCGGCGAGCTGATCGCGCTGGGCGCGCTCCAGGGCGTAGCGCTCGGCGTACTCCCCGGCCTGCGCGAGCAGCGGGCCGGCGAGCCGCTTGGCGCTGCCGAGACCGGCGGCCGTCAGGGCCTCGGCGACCGCGGGGCGGACCTCGCCGTCGGAGGCCAGTGCCAGGGCGGGTTCCCCGAGGAGCGTGGGTCGCACCATGTTCACCATGATCCGGCCGACGGGCAGCTTCGCGGCGCGCAGCTCGGCGACCCCGTCGAGGGTCTCCTGCACCGGCATCTCCTCGAGGAGGGTCACCAAGTGCACCGCGGTCTCACGGGACTTGAGGACCCGCATCACCGCCTGCGCCTGATTGTGTATCGGGCCCATCTTGGCGAGCCCGGCCACCTCGTCGTTCACGTTGAGGAACCGGGTGATGCGGCCGGTGGGCGGCGCGTCCATCACCACGTAGTCGTAGATGTAGCGCCCCTGTTTGTCTTTTCTGCGCACGGCCTCGCAGGCCTTGCCCGTCAGGAGTACGTCCCGCAGGCCCGGCGCGATGGTGGTCGCGAAGTCGATCGCGCCCAGCTTCTTCAGGGCGCGGCCGGCGCCGCCCAGCTTGTAGAACATCTGGAGGTAGTCCAGAAGCGCCAGTTCGGGATCGATGGCGAGCGCGTGCACCTCTCCCGCCCGTCGCCCGCCGCCACCCTTGCCCGAATCGCTACGCGATGCACCTCTTGATACGGGCGCGACGGCGATCTTCCGTTCCTCGTAGGGGAGCGCCTCCGTCTCGAAGAGCTGCGCGATGCCCTGTCTGCCCTCCACCTCCACGAGGAGAGTGCGCTTTCCCTCGGTCGCGAGGGCGAGCGCGAGTGCAGCGGCGACCGTGGTCTTTCCGGTCCCGCCCTTGCCGCTGACGACCTGGAGCCTGCTCACGTATTCGAGCCTAACCAGTAGGTCGGACATCCACGCAGCAGCCTCCGGAACGCTTCGGCCATGTCCGGACGGATACAGTCGGCCCCATGGCAAAGAAGTGGGAATACGCGACCGTGCCGCTCCTCGTGCACGCGACGAAGCAGATCCTGGACACGTGGGGCGAGGACGGCTGGGAGCTGGTCCAGGTCGTGCCGGGGCCGAACAACCCTGAGCAGCTGGTGGCCTATCTGAAGCGCGAGAAGCAGGCGTGAGCGGCGTCGTCGACGCACGGCTCGCCGAGCTCGGCCTGACCCTGCCGCCCGTCGTCCCTCCGGTCGCCGCGTATCAGCCGGCCGTGCAGTCCGGCATGTACGTGTACACGGCCGGGCAGCTGCCCATGGTCGACGGCAAGCTGCCGCTGACCGGCAAGGTCGGCGACGAGGTCACCGACGAGCAGGCCAAGGACCTGGCCCGTACCTGCGCGCTGAACGCGCTGGCGGCCGTGAAGTCCGTCACCGGTGACCTGGACCGCATCGCGCGCGTGGTGAAGGTCGTCGGCTTCGTCGCCTCCGCCACCGACTTCACCGGACAGCCCGGCGTCATCAACGGCGCGAGCGAGCTGCTCGGCGAGGTCCTCGGCGACAAGGGCGTGCACGCGCGCAGCGCCGTGGGCGTGGCCGTGCTGCCGCTGGACGCGCCGGTCGAGGTCGAGATCCAGGTGGAGCTCACCGAGGTGTGAGCCGCTGACGTACGCGTGTGTGCGTACGCGTAGATGTACGCGTAGGCGTACGGGTTCGTGATCGAGGGGCCGTCCGATCTTGGTTTCGGGCGGCCTCTCGAACATCCGGCCGCCAGCGGTTAGCCTCCGGCCATGGCAAATGGGCAGTGGTATCCCCCTGAGTGGCCGGAACGCATCCGCGGCCTCGCCGCCGGCACGCTCACGCCCGCGACGCCGCGCAGGGCGGCGACGGTGATGCTGCTCAGAAACATCGAAGACACCGCAGGCGCCAAGGGCGTCGAGGTGCACATGCTCCGCAGACGTACGTCGATGAAGTTCGCGGCCGGCGCCTACGCGTATCCGGGCGGCGGCGTCGACCCGCGCGACGACGACCGACTGGTGCGCTGGGCGGGCCCCACGCGCGCGCAGTGGGCCGAGCGGCTCGGCGTGCCCGAGCTGGAGGCCCAGGCGATCGTCTGCGCCGCCGTGCGGGAGACGTTCGAGGAGGCGGGCGTGCTGCTCGCCGGGCCGACCCCGGACACCGTCGTCGACGACACGACGGGCGAGCGGTGGCAGGCCGACCGGCAGGCGCTGATCGACCGGGACCTGTCCTTCGCCGGGTTCCTGGAGAACCGTGGCCTGGTGCTGCGCTCCGATCTGCTCGGCGCGTGGGCCCGCTGGATCACCCCCGAGTTCGAGCCGCGCCGCTACGACACGTGGTTCTTCGCGGCCGCGCTCCCGGCGGGCCAGCGCACCAGCGACGACTCCTCCGAGGCCGACCGCACGGTGTGGATCACTCCGGGGCGGGCCGCGGCGGAGTACGACCGGGGCGAGCTGACGATGATGCCGCCGACGATCGCGACGCTGCGCACCCTGGAGGCGTACGGCGAGGTGCGTGACGCCCTCGCGGGGGCGGCGGGGCGCGACCTCACTCCCGTACTCGCACAGGCGCGCATGGAGGAGAACGAGCTGGTGCTGTCCTGGCCGGGGCACGACGAGTTCACCAAGCACATCCCGACCGGGAAGCGCGACAGCGACGGGGGAGCAACCTCATGACCGAAGCCGCGGCCCTGCCGGGCCAGCCGCGCGGCGGGGTCCTCTCGGGCCCCGCCACCGCCCGCGCGGTCAACGTCCTGGCGCCCAACGCGTCCGCGATGACCCTCGACGGCACCAACACCTGGATCGTCGCCGAACCGGACAGCGACCTCGCCGTCGTCATCGACCCCGGCCCGCTGGACGACGAGCACCTGCACGCCGTGCTGGACATCGCCGAGAAGGCGGGCAAGCGGGTCGCGCTCACCCTCCTCACGCACGGGCACCCGGACCACGCCGAAGGGGCGGGCCGGTTCGCCGAGTTGACCGGGACGAAGGTGCGGGCGCTCGACCCGGCGCTGCGGCTCGGCGACGAGGGGCTCGCCGCCGGTGACGTGATCACCACGGGGGGCCTGGAGATGCGCATCGTGCCGACGCCGGGGCACACCGCGGACTCGCTGTGCTTCCATCTCCCGGCCGATCAGGCCGTATTGACGGGTGACACCATCCTCGGGCGCGGCACGACCGTGGTCGCCCACCCGGACGGCCGCCTCGGCGACTACCTGGACTCGCTGCGCCGGCTGCGCTCCCTGGCGGTCGACGACGGGGTGCACACGGTGCTGCCGGGCCACGGCCCGGTCCTCGAGGACGCCCAGGGCGCCGTCGAGTTCTACCTGGCGCACCGGGCGAACCGGCTCGCTCAGGTGGAGACGGCCGTCGAGGAGGGGTACGCGGCGGCCTCCGAGGTCGTGGCGCACGTGTACGCGGACGTGGACCGGTCGTTGTGGCCCGCGGCCGAGCTGAGCGTGCGGGCCCAGCTCGACTATCTGCGGGAACACGGGTTGATCTAGAGCGCCCATTCAAGCCCCCGCGGCGATTGGGCGGCGGGGTCCGGGGCAGAGCCCCGCGACCGCACCCCACGCCGGGCCCAAGGCGCGGGTCACTCGCCGCGGGGGCCCACCCACCCGATGCCCAGCGCGGCGAGGCGCGGCGGGTCCGCGATGATGTCGACGCCGACGACCTTGCCGTCCCGGAACGTGAAGGCGAGTACCGCGACGACCTGGCCGCGGGGCGCCTGCACGATGCCGAGGCCGTCGCCGACGAACGCCGGGTAGGCGGCCTGCGCCAGCTTTCCGTAGAAGGCGGCCTGCTTGGCCACGGCCAGGCTGCCGCGGAGGATGCCGGAGGCGGTGCCGCCGCCCGCGTCGACCCGCAACAGGACGTCCGGGTCGAGGAGTTCGAGCAGCGCCTCGAAGTCACCCACGCGCGTGGCGGCGAGCCAGGCGTCGACGACCTCGCGCTGCCGCGCCAAGGAGGCGCCCGGCGGCACGGTCGAGCCCTGCACGCGGCGGCGCGCCCTGCTCGCCAGCTGCCGGGTCGCCGCGGGGGTGCGCTCCACGATGGGGGCGAGGTCCTCGAACGGCACCGCGAACATGTCGTGCAGTACGAAGGCGAGGCGTTCGGCGGGCGCGAGGGTGTCCAGGACGACGAGCAGCGCGAGCCCGACGGAGTCCGCGAGTTCGGCCTCGTGGACGGGGTCGGCGGGACGGACCACCGGGTCGGGCACGTGGGTCTCGGCGGCCCCGTCCTCCAGAGGGTCCTCACGCCGCGCTGTACGGGCCCGCAGCATGTCCAGGCAGATCCGCCCGACGACAGTGGTCAGCCAGCCGCCCAGGTTCCGTACGTCGCCGCTCTCGGCCCGCTGGAGCCGCAGCCACCCCTCCTGCACGGCGTCCTCGGCCTCGCTCAGCGAACCGAGCATCCGGTACGCCACGGAGCGCAGCCGCCCGCGCTCTGCCTCGAAACGGGTGACGAGATCGGACGGCTGTGTCATGAGTGGCTCCCCTGTGCGTCTCTTCGTAGAGGCGTCTCTTCGTAGACGGGTACCGCTTTTTGTGCCACTACGTAGACGGGTCCCGCCACGAGGTGTGGCGGGACCCGTCAACGTAGGCGTGTGGTGTCAGCGCGAGCGCTTCGCGAGGCGCTCCACGTCCAGGAGGATCACGGCGCGGGCCTCCAGGCGGAGCCAGCCGCGGCCGGCGAAGTCCGCGAGCGCCTTGTTGACCGTCTCGCGGGAGGCGCCGACCAGCTGGGCCAGCTCTTCCTGCGTCAGGTCGTGCACGACGTGGATGCCTTCCTCGGACTGCACGCCGAAGCGGCGCGACAGGTCGAGGAGTGCACGGGCCACGCGGCCGGGCACGTCGGAGAAGACCAGGTCGGACATCTGGTCGTTGGTCTTGCGCAGGCGCCGGGCGACGGCCCGCAGCAGGGCCGTGGCGACCTCGGGCCTGACGTTCAGCCAGGGCTGCAGGTCGCCGTGGCCCAGGCCGAGGAGCTTGACCTCGGTGAGGGCGCTGGCGGTGGCGGTGCGCGGTCCCGGGTCGAACAGCGACAGCTCGCCGATCAGCTCGCCGGGGCCGAGGACGGCGAGCATGTTCTCCCGCCCGTCGGGGGAAGTGCGGTGGAGCTTCACCTTGCCCTCGGTGACCACGTACAGGCGGTCTCCGGGGTCGCCCTCGTGGAACAGGGCGTCGCCGCGTGCGAGGGTCACCTCACTCATGGAGGCGCGGAGCTCCGCGGCCTGCTCGTCATCGAGCGCCGCGAAGAGCGGGGCGCGCCGCAGAACGTCGTCCACGAGTTTCTCTCCTATGTCGCCTGCATCGGGAGTGGGCCCGATCGAATCGACCGGATCGCCCCGGTTGTCGATCATTTTCACTGCCCATTTTGCCGGACGGTCCAAACAGTGTGATCAGTCACTCGTACACAAGTCTGCCGCACCCGCGCCACAACCCGAGGGGGAGGGGGCCAATCGTGGAGCGATCCAGTGGCTTCGGGGCGGATGTCAGTGCCGGGCTTTAGGCTGGCCGAGTGTTCAAAAAGCCGGTGAGAGCGCAGGCGAAGGGGGTCGTGACGGTGGCGGACGATCTCGATTCCGCTGTGGGCGAACAGGCGCAGAAAGGTGCCCCTGAGGCCGTGACCAGGGCGCTGATGGCGTCCCCGGTGAGCGTGATCGGGGCCGAGCCCGTACTGAAGTCCGTGTCCGCACAGGGGAAGGCCGCCTAGCCGATGTCCGCGCCCGCGAAGAAGCCCACAGCGAAGAAGTCGGCGGCCCCCGCGCGGGCCGCCGCGAAGAAGACGGCCGCACGCCCCGAGACGCACACGGCGCTCGTGCGGCGTGCGCGGAAGATCAACCGGGAGCTCGCGGAGGTGTACCCGTACGCCCACCCGGAGTTGGACTTCGAGAGCCCCTTCCAGCTCCTGGTGGCCACGGTCATGTCGGCCCAGACCACGGACCTGAGGGTCAACCAGACGACGCCGGCCCTGTTCGCCAAGTACCCGACCCCCGAGGACCTGGCCGCGGCCAACCCGGAGGAGGTCGAGGAGCTGATCCGGCCGACCGGCTTCTTCCGCGCCAAGACCCGCTCGATCATGGGCCTGGCCAAGGCGCTGAGCGAGGGCTTCGGCGGCGAGGTGCCCGGCCGCCTCGAAGACCTGGTCAAGCTGCCCGGCGTGGGCCGCAAGACGGCCTTCGTGGTGTTGGGGAACGCGTTCGGGAGGCCCGGAATCACCGTCGACACACACTTCGGCCGCCTGGTCCGCCGCTGGAAGTGGACCGACGAGACGGACCCGGACAAGGTCGAGGCGGCCGTCGGCGCGCTCTTCCCGAAGAGCGACTGGACTCAGCTGAGTCACAACGTGATCTTCCACGGCCGCCGCATCTGCCACTCCCGCAAGCCGGCCTGCGGCGCCTGCCCGATCGCCCCGCTCTGCCCGGCGTTCGGGGAGGGGGAGACGGACCCGCAGAAGGCGGAGAAGCTGCTCAAGTACGAGAAGGGCGGCTTTCCCGGCCAGCGCCTCAAGCCCCCGCAGTCCTACCTGGACGCGGGCGGCCTCCCGGCGCCGCCCCTGGCCGGCCGGGAGACGTGACGGACCGCATCGGAGGGCATTCGGGGGCCTCGGGCCCAGCACACCGCGAGGGGGCGGCGATGAAGCACGTGAGCGAGATCGGCGGGATGAGCGGCGGGGCGCAGGGGTCGGGTTCTCCGCCGCCCTCCGACGTGACGCTCCGGACCGAGGGGCTTCCCGCCTGGCTGGACCCCGTGGCCCACGCCGCCGCCACGGTCCGTGGCGAGCAGCTCAGCCGTTTCCTGCCGCCGGAGAGCGGTGCCGGTCGGCAGTCCGCCGTGCTGGTCCTGTTCGGCGAGGGGGAGCGCGGGCCCGAGCTATTGCTCATGGAGCGCTCGGGCTCGCTCAGATCCCATGCGGGCCAGCCCTCGTTCCCCGGCGGCGCCCTCGACCCGCAGGACGGCGACCCGCTCGCCGCGGGCCCGCTGCACGCCGCCCTGCGGGAGGCGTGGGAGGAGACGGGCCTCGACCCCGGCGGCGTCCAGCTCTTCGGCGTGCTGCCGAAGCTGTACATCCCGGTGAGCAGCTTCGTCGTCACGCCCGTACTGGGGTGGTGGCGGGTGCCCTCACCCGTCGCGGCGGTCGACCCGGCGGAGACGGCGCGGGTCTTCACGGTCCCCGTGGCAGATCTCACGGACCCGGAGAACCGGGCGACGACGGTCCACCCGAGCGGGCACAGGGGCCCCGCCTTCCTGGTGGAGTCGGCGCTGGTCTGGGGGTTCACCGCGGGCGTGATCGACCGGCTGCTGCACTACGCGGGGTGGGAGCGCCCCTGGGACCGATCAAAGACGGTCCCACTCGATTGGCGGTCGTGACAGGGTGGACGCCG
Organism: Streptomyces sp. NPDC002754; assembly: GCF_053592315.1. Classification (NCBI taxonomy): domain Bacteria; kingdom Bacillati; phylum Actinomycetota; class Actinomycetes; order Kitasatosporales; family Streptomycetaceae; genus Streptomyces; species Streptomyces sp. NPDC002754. The sequence goes on along the minus strand of NZ_JBSFVM010000018.1, from coordinate 101,001 downwards.
TGAATCACGAGCACAGGCCGACTGGGACGAGGCGAGATGCAAGGCGGGGCGTGAATCGGTGAACGTGCTGGACTTCCTGCTGCTCGCCGCGGTCGTGTGGTTCGCGATCGTCGGCTACCGCCAGGGTTTCGTCGTCGGCATCCTGTCGGTGATCGGCTTCCTCGGCGGCGGACTGGTCGCGGTCTACGCGCTGCCTCTCCTGTGGGACGCGATCACCAGTGACGCGGAAGTCACCACGACCGCCGCGGTCGTCGCCGTGGTCGTCGTGATCGTCTGCGCCTCCGTCGGACAGGCCTTCACGACGCACTTGGGCAACAAGCTGCGCAGGTACATCACTTGGTCCCCGGCCCGCGCGCTCGACGCGACGGGCGGCGCGGTGGTGAACGTGGCGGCGATGCTCCTGGTCGCCTGGCTGATCGGTTCCGCGCTGGCCGGCACCACGCTGCCCACGCTCGGCAAGGAAGTACGCAACTCGAAGGTGCTGCTGGGCGTTTCGCAGGCGCTGCCCACACAGGCGGACACCTGGTTCGCGGACTTCTCCTCGACCCTCGCGCAGAACGGGTTCCCGCAGGTCTTCAGCCCGTTCGCGAACGAACCGATCGCCGATGTGAAGCCGCCGGACCCGGCACTCGCGGGCAGCCAGGTGGCGCGGAGCGCGAAGCGGTCCATCGTCAAGGTCGTGGGCCAGGCGCCCAGTTGCGGCAAGGTCCTCGAGGGCACCGGCTTCGTGTTCTCCGACCGCCGCGTGATGACGAACGCGCATGTGGTCGGCGGTGTCGACGAACCCACCGTCCAGATAGGCGGCGAGGGCGTGAAGTACGACGCGAAGGTCGTGCTCTACGACTGGAAGCGCGATATCGCCGTCCTGGACGTGCCGGCCCTGAAGGCGCCCCCGCTCCAGTTCACGGAGACCGACGCGCAGCGCGGCGGCGGCGCGATCGTCGCGGGCTTCCCGGAGAACGGCGCGTACGACGTCCGCCCCGCGCGCGTACGCGGCCGCATCACGGCGAACGGCCCGGACATCTACCACCGCGGCACCGTGCGCCGCGATGTGTACTCGCTGTTCGCGACGGTCCGTCAGGGCAACTCCGGCGGACCGCTGCTCACTCCGGGCGGCCAGGTCTACGGCGTGGTTTTCGCCAAGTCGCTCGACGACTCGGAGACGGGCTACGCGCTGTCGGGCGACGAGATCCGGACCGACATCGCGCGAGGCCGCGCGGCGAACCAGCAGGTCGACACGGACGCCTGCGCGCTGTAGTCCGCGGTGGTGGAAGGGCGTTCAGCCCCGACTGCCGTGCCGGATCCGCGCGGACACCCACCGGGCGCGGCGCCGCAGAATACGAGGAATGCCCAGTCGGGGATCGTGCGCCGACCAGCCGTCCGGCGCCCCCCTCTGGGGAGAGCCCAGCGTCATCGCTGGGCGGCGATTGCGTGCTGCGTCACTGTAGTCGTGCGTCCAGCCCATACCCCGACGTGTGCCCCTGCCCCATGGTCGGTAACCGCCCTCACGCTCCCCAAATCGGGTTATGCGCCAGGCAATTGGCCGTTCGAGGAACACACGTTCCCGGCCTACCGGTCGGGCTCGGGATCCTTCAGCCAGTTGACCAGTTCCTTCGAGAACGCCGCGGGGTCCTCCTCGTGCGGGAAGTGGCCGAGGCCGTCGAAGAGGCGCCAGCGGTACGGGGCTTCCACGTACTCGCCCGAGCCCGCCGCGCTGCGCGTGCGCATCACCGGGTCGAGGGAGCCGTGCACATGCAGCGTCGGCACCCGCACGGGGCGCTTCATCCGCCGGTTGAACTGGATCCCGTCGGGGCGCGCGAGCGAGCGCACCATCCACCGGTACGGCTCGATCGAGCAGTGCGCGGTCGACGGGATGCACATGGCCTGCCGGTACGTCCGCACGGCCGCGTCGTCGGGCTGGTGCGGCCCCGACCAGTCCCGGACCAGCTTGCCCACCAACTCGCCGTCGTTCGCGAGGAGCTGACGCTCGGGCAGCCAGGGACGCTGGAAGCCCCAGACGTACGAGCCCGAGCGCGACTGCCGGTAGTCCGCCAGCATCGCCGCGCGCCACCGGCGCGGATGCGGCATCGAGGAGACCACGAGCCGGCGCACCAGCTTGGGTCGCATCACGGCCGCGGTCCAGGCGAGATACCCGCCGAGGTCGTGGCCGACGAGCGCCGCGTCGGGCTCGCCGAGGGAGCGGATCACGCCCGTGACGTCGAGCGCGAGGTTCGCCGGGTCGTACCCCCGCGGCGTACGGTCGCTGCCGCCCACTCCGCGCAGGTCCATCGCGACGGCCCTGAAGCCCGCGTCGGCGAGCGCGGCGAGCTGGTGCCGCCACGTCCACCAGAACTGCGGGAAGCCGTGCAGGAGCAGGACCAGCGGCCCGTCACCCATCTCGGCGATGTGGAAGCGCGCGCCGTTGGCCGCGACGTCCCGGTGGGTCACCTTGTGCCCGCCGGGGACGTCGAGGAGCACGAAGGACGCGGGCGGCTGAGCCGAAGGAGTGGCGGGGTCCGTCATGCAGACGAGCGTGCCACAGCTTCGATGGCCTTCGTGTCATGCCCGTCCACGCTCACCTCACGGGGGTGCGGCTTGGCGTTCTGCAGTACGCCCGCCGTCTCCTTGAACGAGGCGGCGGTCTTCTGCGGGCCCTTGCCCTGCTTGGCCTTCTTGGCGAAGACGACGCCGACGAGCGCGAGCAGCAGGAAGATGATCACGCTCGCGGCGAAGGAGAGCAGGAAGCACCAGGCCATGTTCCAGCCGCCGTCGCCGTTGAACCCGCCGGTCCACGCGTTGATCCCGTACGCGAGCGCGAAGCTCAGCATCGGCAGCGAGAAGGTCAGGACGACCACTCCCGCGATGAACGCGCCACCGCTGGTCGCTCCGCGCTTCACGTCCGTTTTCAGCTGCGCCTTGGCCAGCGCGATCTCGTCGTGCACCAGCGCGGACATCTCGGCCGTCGCCGATGCGAACAGCTGGCCGACGCTGCGTTCGGCGCCGACCGGGTTGTCGTCGGGTGCGCTCATCGCGTACTCCCCTGTTCTTCTGTAGAAGCTCTTCTTTGGAACCTTGTAGCAGCTCCGTATGCGCGTACTGCGCCGATTCTCCGTCAGATCATGCCGGACGCTCGTCCTCGCCGCCTGCCCCGGCCGCCACTTGCGCAAGCCTCCGGTGTTCCGCGGCTTTCCGCTCGTAGATCTCGGCCATCCGAAGGTGGTACTCCGGATCGCCCACCTCGTAGATGTCCGGGACCCCGGAGAGGTCCTCGTCGCGCTCCTCGGCCTCCCACAGGGCCCGGTACTTGGCGTTCCGGATCTTCAGCAGCACGCTGGAGATGACCGCCGCGATCAGCGAGCCCACCAGCACGGACGCCTTGACCTCGTCCGTCAGCAACGGGTCGTCGGTGAAGGCGAGTTCCCCGATGAGCAGCGAGACCGTGAAGCCGATGCCGGCGAGCGAGGCCACCGCGAACACGTCGGGCCAGGCCAGTTCGTCGGAGAGCGAGGCCTTGGTGAACCGGGCGGTCAGCCACGTACCGCCGAAGATCCCGAGGGCTTTGCCGACGACGAGCCCCAGCACCACGCCCAGCGTCTCGGGCTTGGTGAATACGTCGCCCAGGGCCCCGCCCGACACCGCGACACCGGCACTGAACAGCGCGAACAGCGGCACCACGAGCCCCGCGGAGAGCGGCCGCACCACGTGCTCGATGCGCTCGCCGGGCGACCGCTCCTCGCCGTCCTCCCGGTGGCAGCGCAGCATCAGGCCCATGGCGACACCGGCGATGGTGGCGTGGACGCCGCTGTTGTACATCAGCCCCCAGATGACCAGGGCGAGCGGTACGTAGATGTACCATCCGCGCACCCGCTGCCTCAGCAGCAGCCAGAAGACGGCGAGGCCGAGGAACGCGCCGCCGAGCGCGGCGAAGTTCAGGCCGTCGGTGAAGAAGACCGCGATGATCAGGATCGCGAAGAGGTCGTCGACGACGGCGAGGGTCAGCAGGAACGCGCGCAGGGCGCTCGGCAGCGAGGTGCCGATGACGGCGAGGACGGCGAGCGCGAAGGCGATGTCGGTGGCCGTCGGCACGGCCCAGCCGGACAGCGAGCCGCCGCCGGTCGCGTTGACGATCACGTACACGATCGCGGGCATGGCCATGCCGCACAGAGCGGCGACGACCGGCAGCGCGGCGGCCTTGGGATCGCGCAGGTCACCCGCGACGAGCTCGCGCTTGAGTTCGATGCCGGCGACGAAGAAGAAGACGGCGAGCAGCCCGTCGGCGGCCCAGTGTTCGATGGAGAGGTCGAGGCCGAGCGCGCCCGGCCCCAGGTGGAAGTCGCTGACGGCCTCGTAGCTGTGGTGCAGGGCCGGGATGTTGGACCAGACGAGCGCGGCGACCGCGGCGACGAGGAGCAGGACACCGCCGACGGTCTCGGTGCGCAGCGCGTCGGCCACGAAGGTCCGCTCGGGCAGCGAGAGCCGGCCGAGTGCCTTTCGGTCCTGCTTGTTCTTGGGCGCGCTCACGGGTGGGACCTCCGGTCGGGTACGGCTGACTGCGTTGCCGACCAGACTTCCCGGCGCACCTATTGGATCCTGTCGGATCTCTGTCGCGTCGTTGACGCGACTTTTACCCTACAGGGTGCCCCGGTCTCCTTGGCGATCTTCACCTTACGTACGAAACGGGCATCCGGCGCGCTCGCCGGATGCCCGTTCCCTTGGCCGTGTGGGCCGTACGCGGATCAGTCGTCGCTGGACGCCGACGGCAGCTCCGCCTGGATCAGGTCCATCACGGAGGAGTCGGCGAGCGTGGTGACGTCGCCCACCGCCCGGTTCTCCGCGACATCGCGCAGCAGGCGGCGCATGATCTTGCCGGAGCGCGTCTTGGGCAGCTCGGCGACCGGCAGGATCCGCTTGGGCTTGGCGATCGGGCCGAGCACGGTGCCCACGTGGTTGCGGAGTTCCGCCACCAGCGACTCGTCCTGGGCGTCCGCGCTGCCGCGCAGGATCACGAAGGCGACGATAGTCTGACCGGTCGTCTCGTCGGCGGCGCCGACCACGGCGGCCTCGGCGACGGCCGGGTGCGCGACGAGCGCCGACTCGACCTCGGTGGTCGAGATGTTGTGCCCGGAGACGAGCATGACGTCGTCGACCCGGCCGAGCAGCCAGATGTCGCCGTCCTCGTCCTTCTTGGCGCCGTCACCGGCGAAGTACTTGCCCTCGAAGCGGGACCAGTACGTGTCGATGAACCGCTGGTCGTCGCCCCAGATGGTGCGCAGCATCGATGGCCACGGCTCGGTGAGGGCGAGATAGCCGCCCCCGCCGTCGGGCACCTCGTTCGCCTCGTCGTCGAGGACGGTCGCCGAGATGCCCGGCAGTGCGCGCTGGGCGGAGCCCGGCTTGGTCTCGGTGACGCCCGGCAGCGGCGAGATCATGATCGCGCCGGTCTCGGTCTGCCACCAGGTGTCCACGACGGGGCACTTGTCGGCGCCGAAGTGCTTGCGGTACCAGACCCAGGCCTCGGGGTTGATCGGCTCGCCCACGGAGCCGAGCACGCGCAGGCTGCTCAGGTCGAACTTCGCGGGGATCTCGTCGCCCCACTTCATGAACGTACGGATCAGCGTCGGTGCCGTGTAGAGGATCGTGACGCCGTACTTCTGCACGATCTCGGGGATCCGGCCCTGGTGCGGGGTGTCCGGGGTGCCCTCGTAGATGACCTGCGTCGCGCCGTTCGAGAGCGGGCCGTACGTGATGTACGAGTGTCCCGTGACCCAGCCGATGTCGGCCGTGCACCAGTAGACGTCCGTCTCCGGCTTGAGGTCGAAGACCGCGTGGTGCGTGTACGAAGCCTGCGTCAGGTAGCCGCCGGAGGTGTGCAGGATGCCCTTCGGCTTACCCGTCGTGCCCGACGTGTACAGGATGAAGAGCGGCTGCTCGGCGTCGAAGGCCTGCGGCGTGTGCTCGGCGGACTGGCGGCCGACGAGCTCGTGCCACCAGACGTCACGGCCCTCGGTCCACGCCACGTCCTGCTTGGTGCGCTGGACGACGAGGACCTTCTCGACTCCCTGCACGCTGCTGACGGCCTCGTCGACCGCGGGCTTGAGCGCGGAGGGCTTGCCGCGCCGGTAGCCGCCGTCGGAGGTGATGACGACCTTCGCGTCGGCGTCCTCGATGCGCTTGGCGATGGCGTCTGCCGAGAAGCCGCCGAAGACGACGGAGTGCGCGGCGCCGATGCGCGCGCAGGCGAGCATCGAGATGACGGCTTCCGGGATCATCGGCAGGTAGACGGCGACCCGGTCACCGGTCTGAACTCCCAGCTCGGTCAGGGCGTTCGCGGCCCGGCTGACCTCGTCCTTGAGCTCGGCGTAGGTGATCGCGCGGCTGTCGCCGGGCTCGCCCTCGAAGTGGATGGCGACGCGGTCGCCGTTCCCCGCCTCCACGTGGCGGTCGACGCAGTTGTACGCGACGTTGAGCTTGCCGTCCTTGAACCACTTGGCGAACGGCGGGTTCGACCAGTCGAGGGTCTCGGTCGGCTCGGTGGCCCAGGTGAGGCGGCGCGCCTGCTCGGCCCAGAAGCCGAGCCGGTCAGCCGTGGCCCGCTCGTACGCTTCCGCCGTGACGTTGGCGTTCGCGGCCAGGTCAGCGGGCGGCGCGAAGCGTCGCTCCTCCTTAAGAAGGTTGGCCAGGCTTTCGTTGCTCACGACATCTCCCATGCAGTGTTTGTGCCGGAGGCGACCGTTGTGTCCCAGGCCACAGCTCATCAGACCGCGACCCCTGGTGACAAGGGGGGTCCGCGAATTGGTTTAGACCTGTACGCGTAGGGCTCCCGACCAGGTCGGGAGCCCTACGGTCTCATCTGTTGCACGCAGGCGGGGGAGGGTTGGTTCAGGCTCGCGTGGCGCTGCCTTCGTCGAGGGTGCCGTCGAGGGCGGTGGCCGCTACCTGTCCGAAGACCGGGTCGGCCTCCGCGAGCAGATACGCCTGCGCCTCCCCGACGTGGAAGTACATGCCGTGCAGTTCGAGCGCGCCCCGCTCCAGGGCGCGCGCCACGCACTCGTGCTCCCGCAAGTGCTCCAACTGCTGGACGACATTGGTCAGGCAGAGCTGCTCGGCCGCGTCGGCGGGCGCCCGCCCCGCGAGCCGCGCCCAGGGCAGCCCCGCGTCGGACATCCGCGCCAGGCTCGGCATCCCGTGCCGCAGCCAGCGCTTGAGCGGGGTGAGCGCCCCGTGGCCGTCCGGGGGGCTGCTCAACAGCGCCTGCATCGCCCCGCATCCGGAGTGCCCGCACACGGTGATCGACTGCACCTCGAGGACATCCACGGCGTACTCGATGGCGGCCGCCACCGAGTCGTCCCCGCTCTCGGCGCCGGGCAGGGGCACGAGGTTGCCCACATTCCGTACGACGAAGAGATCGCCGGGACCGCTCGACGTGATCATCGACGTGACGAGCCGGGAGTCGGCACACGTCAGGAACAGCTGCGTGGGCTGCTGCCCCTCGCGTGCGAGCCGCGCCAGCTCCTCGCGCACCAGCGGGGCCGTATTGCGCTGGAACGCGCTGATCCCGCTGGCCAGTTGGTGCCCGCCGGCGCGCCGCGGCACGGTCGCCTCGGGCGTCGCCGACCGGTCGTGCGACTCGTGCGAGGGGCGGTCGCAGTGGTGGTTGCGCCACGGTGTCCAGGGCCGGCAGCAGGTGTGGCTCGCACGCGCGGGTTCGGCGATCCTGGCCCCTCCCCGCCCGGCGATCTCGACCTTGCCGCCCTGCGTGGTGTGCGACTTCTGCCAGTCCTGCAGCGCCTCGTACGCGGCGTGGTCCATGAAGGACCCGTCCAGCTCCACGACACAGCTCGCTCCGTGCGGCACCTGGTGCAGGGTCCGGCTGAGCCGGGGCACCGCGAGGAACGTCAACTGCCCGCGTACGCGCACGTGGTGGACGCCGCGGGAGTCCACCTCGTGCGTGATGCGGGTGCGCGCGAGGCGGTGCAGGGCGACGGCGACCGCGACCGCGACCCCGAGCCCGACGCCTTCGAGCACGCCGAGGACGACGACGCCGAGGGTGGTGACCGCGTACACCAGGACCTCACGGTGGCGGGTGACCGTGCGGATGTGGTTCAGCGACACCATCTGGATGCCGACCGCCATCACCAGGGCGGCGAGCGCGGCGAGCGGGATCAGCTCCAGGACGGGGACCAGGAGCAGCGTGGCGGCTACTACCCAAACGCCGTGCAGCATCGAGGAGTTCCCGCTCACGGCGCCCGCGTTCACGTTCGCCGTGCTGCGCACCGCGACCCCGGCGACGGGCAGCCCGCCGAGCGAGCCGGAGACGATGTTCGACGCGCCCTGCGCGAGCAGCTCCCGGTCCAGGTTCGAGCGGCGCATCGAGGGCGGCAGGTCCGAGCGCTTGGCGGTCATCTTGTCCACGGCGACCGCCCCGAGCAGCGACTGCACGCTGCACACGAGCGTGGTCGTCAGGACCGCGGCGACAATGCCGAGCACGGGCCCTTCCGGCAGCCCGGCGAGCGCGTGGCTGCTCCAGGAGGGCAGATCGACCTCGGGCAGGCTGAGCCCGAGAAACGCGGCGGTCACGCTCGCGGCGGTCACGGCGATGAGTGCGGCCGGCACCTTGCGGGCGAAGCGGCCGATCCGTCCCGGGATGCGCGGCCACGTGAGCAGCACGGTGATCGTGAGCACGCTGACGCCCAGCGCGGCGGGCTGCGCATCCGCCAACTGCCCTGGCAGGGAAGCCACGTTGGCGAGCACGGAGCTGTCGGGGGAGCCACCGAGCACGATGTGCAGCTGGGCGACGGCGATGGTGACACCGATGCCGGCGAGCATGCCGTGCACGACGGCGGGGCTGACGGCGAGGGCGGTGCGGGCCACCCGGAGGCAGCCGAGGCCGAGTTGGGCGATTCCGGCGAGGACGGTGATGGCGCAGGTGGTCCGCCATCCGTAGCGCTGGATCAGCTCGGCTGTGACGACGGTGAGGCCGGCGGCGGGCCCGCTGACCTGGAGCGGCGCTCCGCCGACGCAGCCGGCGACGATGCCGCCGGCGGCGGCGGCGACGAGCCCCGACTCCAGGGGCGCGCCGGTCGCGAGGGCGATGCCCAGGGACAGCGGCAGGGCGATGAGGAAGACCGCGACGGACGCGGAGAGGTCGGCTCCCGCGATGCGGAAGCGGCGGGGCGCGGGCGGTGGAGGTGGACTGTGGGCGGTGCGGGCGGCGCCCGAGGGCTCGCTCGGCCGGTCGGAGTCACTGGTGTGGGTGGGGACGCAGGCTGACATGGTTCCCGTCTCCTCAGGGGTGCAGCGCGGTCGCGGAATGTGGGGTGACCCCTGAGTGGTGGGTGGGGTCGATCGCGGCCGTGGTTCACGGCGTGCAGCGGCGGGATGGAAATCAACGCTCGGTAAATGAATCGTAATGCAGAGTAAAGATTGTGGACGGATTAAAGGGGCGAATGGGGCAGGGGTTCACTCTCGGTAGTGAATAAGAATCCTGGTCGGCTTGTCGGACTAATTCGGTTCGGCTCTCGTGCCACGGTGACGGCGATGTCCGTGCATAACGGGCATTTCTCTCATGTCACCGCCACACAAGCCGACTCCAGGAAGAAGGTGGGCGGAAGATGGCCGCCACCCACAGGACTGCCGCCAAGCGGCTCGCCGCGGGCATCACCGCCGTCGCGGCGTGCGCCGCGGCACTCGCCGGATGCGCCACCGGGGAAACCGGCGGATCCGGCGAGCACCCCTCCGTAAAGATCAAGTCCCACCAGGGCGCTCCCGGCCCGAAGAAGGCCAAGCCGGGCAGCGCGATCCGGCTCATCGGCGACGGCTCGACCTCGTACACCGGGCGGCAGCCGAATCTGCCACGGGCCGAGCGCCTCAGACCGGGGCAGAAACCGCCGCAGTTCGTGATCTTCTCCTGGGATGGTGCGGGCGAGGACAGCCAGAAGCTCTTCTCGCACTTCCGTAAGGTCGCGAAGGCGAACAACGCGACCATGACGTACTTCTTGAGCGGCGTGTACCTGCTCCCGGAGGGCAAGGCGGACAAGTACCACGCGCCGCAGCACTCGGCCGGCCGCTCGGACATCGGCTTCAACGACGCCAAGGGAATCAAGGACACCGTCGAGCAACTGCGCGGCGCCTGGCTCGAGGGCAACGAGATCGGCACCCACTTCAACGGCCACTTCTGCGGCAAGAACGGCGGGGTCGGCCAGTGGTCGGTCGCCGAGTGGAAGAGCGAGATCCAGCAGGCCAAGTCGTTCGTGAAGGGCTGGAGGACGAACTCGGGCCTGAACCGGTCCGCTCCGCTGCCCTTCGACTACGACAAGGAGCTCATCGGCGCCCGCACCCCCTGCCTCGAGGGCAAGGACAACTTCACGCGCGCCGCGAGCGAGCTCGGCTTCCGCTACGACACCAGCGGCGTCAACAACCAGGTCTGGCCCAAGAAGAAGAACGGCCTGTGGGACCTCTCCATGCAGCTCGTCCCGTTCAAGGGCCACTCCTACGAGCAGCTGACCATGGACTACAACTTCATGGTCAACCAGTCCGGCACGGCGACCCAGGGCGATCCCGCGAAGCGCGAGTACTGGGGTGACCAGATGCGCGACAGCCTGCTCGCGGGCTTCGACCGCGCCTACAAGGGCAACCGCGCGCCGCTCGTCATCGGCAACCACTTCGAGTCCTGGAACGGCGGCACCTACATGCGCGCCGTCGAGGAGACGGTCGAGCGGGTCTGCAAGAAGCGCGATGTCCGCTGCGTCTCCTTCCGGCAGCTCACCGACTGGCTCGACGCCCAGGACCCGAAGACCCTGAAGAAGCTCGGGGGCCTCGGTGTGGGCGAGGGCCCGAAGCAGAGCTGGGCGTCCTACCTCGGCGGCAAGCCGGCCCCGGCCCCGAAGGGGGTCCCGGGAGCCCCGGCCGCCAAGTCGTAGGCACTGTCCGGCACTTGCTCAGGCAGTGGCCGTGACGCTCTCCCGTAGGACGAAGCCGGGGTCGACCTGGGACGCCAGGTCCGCCCCGGTTTTTTCGTTGCCCCAGCTCTGGGCGTTCTTCAGGTGGAAGTGCACCATCTGGCGCGTGTAGCGCTCCCAGTCGCGGGCCTCGTACGTGGCGTCGGCCGCGTCCTGGAGCGCCTGCAGGGAGGCCTTGTTGGGCGCCTCCAGGAGGTCGAAGCGCGGCGGGCGGCCCTTCTCCATGGCGCGCACCCAGTCCGAGTGCCCGACGGTGACGAGCAGGTCCTCGCCGACCTCGGAGCGCAGGAACTCCAGGTCGTCCGCATCCCGCACCTTGTTGCCCACCACCCTCAGGTCGATTCCAAAATCCCGCGCGTACTCCTTGTACTGGCGGTAGACCGAGACACCCTTGCGGGTCGGCTCCGCGACCAGGAACGTCATGTCGAAGCGGGTGAACATGCCCGAGGCGAAGGAGTCGGAGCCCGCGGTCATGTCGACCACTACGTACTCACCCCGGCCGTCGACGAGGTGGTTCAGGCACAGCTCCACCGCTCCGGTCTTGGAGTGGTAGCAGGCGACACCGAGGTCGGCCTCGGTGAACGGCCCGGTGACCATCAAACGCACGGCCTGGCCGTCGAGTTCCACATCGCGGGCGCAGGCGTCGTACACCGGATTGTTCTCGCGCACCCTGAGCAGCCGCGAACCCTCGCCGGGCGGCGTGGTCTTGATCATGGTGTCGGCGGAGGTGATCCGCGGGTTCGAGCCGCGCAGATAGTCCTTGATCAGGGGCAGCCGGGCCCCCAGCGCAGGCAACTCGCCCGCGACGCCCTCGTCGAGCCCGAGCGCGGCCCCGAGGTGCTGGTTGATGTCGGCGTCGACGGCGATGACCGGGGAACCGGTGCCGGCGAGGTGGCGGATGAACAGTGAGGACAGCGTGGTCTTGCCACTGCCGCCCTTCCCCACGAAAGCGATCTTCATGTTCACAAAGGGTATCCGTACGGTCGCTGTTCGTGTCGATGTGGCGTGAAGAAGACCACTCCTTCGTGGGGCGGCGCCGGGTGGCCCGTAGGGTCGAACTCATGAGTACGACAGCCGACCCCCTTGCCGCCCTGGCCGATCTGCCGGGCGTGGCCGATTCCGTTGACTCCGTGCGCAAGGCTGTGGACCGGGTCTACGGGCACCGGGTCATGCGGCGTCGCAGCAACGAGATCACGTCCGAGGCGGCGCTGCGCGGGGCACGCGGCAGCGCGGCGCTCTCCGGCGCCGACTGGCCGCTCGAAGAGGTGCGCAGGCGTACCGACTTCAGTGGCGGCGACGGCGACAAGGAGGCGCCCACGGTCGGCGCGGCGCTGAGGCTGACCGCCGAGGCCGGTCAACTCCTCTCCATCTGGCGGCAGTCGCCCCTGCGGGTGCTCGCGCGCCTGCACCTGGTCGCGGCGGCCGACAAGAGCGACGCGGTGGGTCGGCCGCGGCTCGCGGGCGAGCCGGTCGACGAGCCGCTCGTCGAACTCCCGGTGCCGGACGCCGAGGAGGTGGCGGGCCGCCTGGAGGGGCTCTCGCAGCTGATGATCGCCGAGAGCGCCGCACCGGCCCTGGTGAACGCCGCCATCGTGCACGGCGAGCTGCTCGCCCTGCGCCCCTTCGGCTCGCACAACGGCCTGGTGGCGCGCGCCGCCGAGCGGGTCGTTCTGGTGGGCAGCGGCCTCGACCCGAAGTCCGTCTGCCCGGCGGAGCTGGGCCACGCCGAACTCGGCCGGGCGGCCTACGCGGCCGCACTTGACGGCTATGTCTCCGGTACGCCGGAGGGGATGGCGGCCTGGATCACCCACTGCGGCAAGGCGATCGAGCTGGGAGTCAGGGAGTCGACGGCCGTCTGCGAGGCGCTGCAGCGCGGCGCCGCGTAGCAGAAAAGGCCCGAAAAAAAGCCCGGAAAAAAGCCCGGGCAAAGGGGTGCGGCGGTACGAAGGCTCGTACCGCCGCTGGCATGTCCACTGGGTTACCAAGCGTCCTCGGAATATTGCCCATCAGGTCGGGTTCTTTGCCCGTCGCCTGGTGCGGCTGGCCCGTAATCGACGGGTCGACGTCGCGTGGGTGCCCGGTGTTCATGCATCGGTCCGTGGGGCCTGATTGCGGTTGAAGGTGTCCTCTCGGATGTCCTTGGTCTCGCGGGCCGTTGAATCCTTTGTACTCCTCCCCTGGGGGAAGCGGAAGCCCTGACCGCACTTCTTTACTTTTAGGTTCAAATGGGGCGAACGAGCGGACTGTCGGCGGTACTAACTGTCGGCGGTACTAGGTACTAATGGGTGCCCGTCGTCGCGCGCCGTCGGCTCGCGTACCAGACCAGTCCGGCCGTCACCGCCGCCGCGCCGACCCCGGCCGCCGCGAGCAGCGCGGGCCGCGAGGGCGCTGACAGATGGGGCAGGCGCTGCTTGAGCCGGACCGGCTTGTTGAAGTCGAGGATCGGCCACCCGCGCGCGAGTGCCTCGCGGCGCAGCGCACGGTCCGGATTGACGGCATGGGGATGCCCGACCGAGCTGAGCATCGGCAGGTCCGTCGCCGAGTCGCTGTACGCGTGGCAGCGCGCCAGGTCGTACCCCTCCGAGCGCGCCAGTTCCTTGATGGCCTCCGCCTTCGTGGGCCCGTACGCGTAGTACTCCACCTCGCCCGTGAAACAGCCGTCGTCGCCCACGACCATGCGGGTGGCGATCACCCGGTCCGCGCCGAGGAGCTCGCCGATCGGCTCGACGACCTCGGCGCCGGATGTGGAGACGATGACCACATCGCGTCCGGCGGTGTGATGTTCCTCGATGAGGGACGCCGCCTCGTCGTAGATGATCGGGTCGATCAGGTCGTGCAGGGTCTCGGCGACGATCTCCTTCACCTGCCGTACGTTCCAGCCGCGGCACAGCGCCGAGAGGTACTCGCGCATCCGCTCCATCTGATCGTGGTCGGCGCCCCCGGCGAGGAAGACGAACTGGGCGTACGCGGTGCGCAGTACGGCCCTGCGGTTGATCAGCCCGCCTTGGTAGAACGACTTGCTGAAAGTGAGAGTGCTGGACTTGGCGATGACCGTCTTGTCCAGGTCAAAGAACGCCGCTGTACGGGGCGTGGAGTGAGGCAAGGAGTGGTTTTCCACGGGGCCGAGCATAGGCGCCAACCATTCGGCGTAAGCTGTGGCGCGTGGGTTTGCTTGAGAAGGCTCTCGGGTACACCATGGAAGTCACGGATCGTTCGCGACCGTGCTAACCCGGTCTGGCTCCTCCCCCCCCCGAGTCGGACCGTGGGGACGACCCCCGCTCTCCCCCCCGGCGGGGGTCGTCGCATGTCCGGACCCGTTTTCGGGTCCTTTTTTCATGCCCGAACAGGGGGTTTAGAAGGCTCGCGCGCCTCGGTCCGCGCATCGAAGGATCCTCACGCTGAGTAACCGTCGGGCTGCTCTGCGGACCGTTCCATGCCTGGTTCGCAGTGTCACTGGTATGGGTGACGGGGATATTCACAAGCCTTCTCGCGTCCACAGTTATTGACCAAGATCCCCACGATTTCCGGGATCGCTGCACGGTGATTCCACACGCGAAGTTCAAGTCCGTGTTCATGGCCGGTTTGTTATGGCCGGGCTGTGGCGGATGGGCGGTATTCGGCGCCTTGGGCACCGCCGACTTCACGTGTGGAACGGGTCGTCCGCAGGGGCGGGCGAGTGTGGCGAGAGGGGACCGGACCATGGCGGAAGTCATCGAGTGCGACGGGCGGGACGTGCGACGCGCTCCGTTGATCGTGACGGAGGACGTGCAGCTGCTGGACGATCTGCTGCGCCTGTGCGCGGCGGCGGGCGTGCGGCCCGAGGTCGGGCACGGGGCGCCGGTGGGCGCGGAGGGCTGGGGTGGCTGGGAATCGGCGCCGCTCGTGCTGGTCGGGGACGACGCCGCGCGGCGGTTGCGCGGGGTGTCCCGACGGCGTGGCGTGATCTTGGTTGGGCGCGATCAGGACGATTCCGGGGTGTGGCGGCGGGCCGTGGAGATCGGCGCCGACCATGTGCTCGTCCTGCCGGACGGCGAGCAGTGGCTGATGGACCGGATCGCCGATGTCGCCGAGGGGGTGGGGCGGCCCGCCCTGACCGTCGGGGTGCTCGGTGGCCGCGGCGGGGCCGGGGCCTCCACGCTCGCCTGCGCACTGGCCGTGGCGTCCGCGCGGTCGGGCCGGAGGACCCTTCTGGTCGACGCGGACCCGCTCGGCGGCGGGCTCGATGTGCTGCTCGGTGGCGAGGCGGTGGACGGGCTGCGCTGGCCGGCCTTCGCGGAGTCGCGCGGCCGGGTCGGCAGTACGGCCCTGGAGGAGTCGCTGCCCCGGCTGCACGACCTGCGGGTGCTCAGCTGGGACCGCGGGGATCTCGCGACGGTGCCCTCGGAGGCCGTGCGGGCGGTGCTCGCGGCCGGGCGGCGCAGGGGCGGGGTCGTCGTGGTGGACCTGCCGCGCCGGGTCGACGCCGGATCCGTCGAGGCCCTGGCCCAGCTCGACTTGGGACTGCTCGTGGTGCCACCGGAGCTGCGGGCCGTGGCGGCGGCGCGTCGGATGGCGGGGGCGGCGGGGATGGTGCTGCGGGACCTGCGGGTGGTGACGGTGCCCGCGGGCGGCACGGGAGGCCTCGCGGCGGACGAGGTGGCACGGCTCGTCGGGCTGCCACTCGTCGGCGAACTGCCCGCGGACACCGAGGTGTTGAAGAGCGGCGGGCCGCTGGGGCGGTTCTGCGGGGCGTTCTGGGAGCGGATGCCGGTGGCGGCGGTGGAGGGGGAGGCGGCGTGAATCGGGAGGGCGTGGTGGTGGTCGGTGTGTGTGGCGAGTGGGCGGTCGAGCGGTGGGTGTGGGGAGGGGTGTCATGAGTGCGGTGGTCGGGGCGCGCATGTTGGACGGCGTACGGCAGTGGCTTGCCGAGACGGGGTCGGAGGCGACGCCCGCGCGCGTGGCCGAGGCGCTGCGGGCGCAGGGGCGGATCCTGGGCGATGCCGAAGTGCTGGGCGCAGCAGGCAGGTTGAGGTCGGAGCTGGTGGGCGCGGGGCCGTTGGAGCCGCTGCTCGCCGACCCTTCGGTGACGGACGTCCTGGTGTCGGCTCCGGACAAGGTGTGGGTCGACCGGGGCGGCGGCCTGGAACGGGCCGATGTGGCCTTCGAAAGCGCCGCCGACGTACGGCGGCTGGCGCAGCGGCTCGCGGCCGTCGTGGGGCGCCGCCTGGACGACGCGCGGCCGTGGGTGGACGCCCGGCTGCCCGACGGGACCCGGCTGCACGCTGTGCTGCCACCGATCGCGGCGGGCTGCACCTGCCTGTCCCTGCGGGTCGTGCGACCCCGGGCGTTCACGCTGGAGGAGTTGACGGCGGCGGGGACGGTGCCGCCTGGTGGCGATCGGGTGCTGCGGGCGCTGCTCGACGCGCGGCTTTCGTTCCTGATCAGCGGCGGTACGGGCACGGGCAAGACGACGCTGCTGAGCGCGCTGCTCGGCCTCGTGGGCCCGGGGGAGCGGATCGTCCTGGCCGAGGACTCCGCCGAGCTGAGGCCGGATCACCCTCATGTCGTCCGGCTCGAATCGCGCCCCGCGAACCAGGAGGGCGCGGGGGCCGTCGGCCTCGACGACCTGGTCCGGCAGGCGCTGCGGATGCGGCCCGACCGGCTCGTGGTGGGCGAGGTGCGCGGCGCCGAGGTGGTCTCGCTCCTGGCCGCCCTCAATACGGGCCACGAAGGCGGTTCCGGCACGGTCCACGCCAACGCGGCGAGCGATGTCCCGGTGCGTCTGGAGGCGCTGGGGACGGCGGCGGGCCTCGACCGGGCGGCGCTGCACAGCCAGTTGGCGGCGGCGGTCAGCGTGGTGCTGCATCTCGTACGGGACCGGGGCGGGCGGCGCCGTATCGCGCAGGTCCGGGTGCTGGAGCGGGACGCGGAGGGCTGGGTGCGGGCGGTACCGGCGCTGGAGTGGGGCGAGCGGGGGTTTGTGGAGGGCGCGGGGTGGGCGCGGCTCGGTGGGTTGTTGGGGGTGCGGTTGGGGTGAGGGGTTGCCGGGGCCGGCAGGGCTGGTGGCGAAGGAGTGCGGGTCGGTGGGGTTGGTCGGGAGGGTGGAGAGGGGTGTGTGGGTGTGAGTGCTGAGGTTTTGGGTGGTGGTCCTGGTGTGGTGGTGGCCGCGGTGGGGGCTGTGGCCGTGATGCGGGCGGTGCGGGTGCGGGAGTTGGAGGTGCGGCGGGCCCGGCGGGTGTTGGGGGTCGGGGTCGACCTCGGGGTGGGGTCGCGGTGGCTGGGCATGGGGGAGCGGTGGTGGGCGTGGGTGCGGGCGCGGCCCGAATGGTGGTGCGCGGTTGCCGGGGCGGTGGTCGGGCTCGCCGGTGCCTCGGTGCTGCCGGTCGTGCTCGGGGTGTGTGCCGTGCCCGGAGTGGGCCGGTTGCGTGAGGCCCGGGCGGCGCGGCGGGGAAAGGAGCGGCGCGGGGAGGCGGTGATCCGGTTGTGCGGGCTGTTGGCGGGTGAGGTGCGGGCCGGGCGGCAGCCGGGGGACGCGCTGGTGGTGGCGGTGCGGGGGTCGGGTGCGTTGACCGGCGCGGGGAGCGCGGCCGTGATGGCGGCGGCCCGGTTCGGCGGGGATGTGCCCGGGGCCCTGAGGGCGGCGGCGCGGGAGCCGGGGGCCGAGGGGTTGCACGGGCTGGCGGCGTGCTGGCGGGTGGCGGTCGACCGGGGCGCGGGGCTCGCGTCCGGCCTCGAACGGCTCGCGGACGCGCTGCGGGCGGAGCGGGATCAACGGGCCGACTTCAGAGCCCAGTTGGCGGGCCCCTCGTCGACCACGGTGATGCTCGCCGGGTTGCCCGTGTTCGCGCTGTTGCTCGGGGCGGGCATGGGGGCGCGGCCCCTGCGGGTGCTGCTGCACACGTGGCCCGGGATCGGCTGTCTGGTGGTGGGTGGGGCGTTGGAAGCCGCCGGCGTGTGGTGGGCGAGGCGGATCGTGCGAGGGGCGGAAGGGTGAGGAGTGATGAACGTTGTCCACAGGCTGGGGGCGGTGCTGTGCGCCGCGGTGATGGTGATGTGGCTGGTGCGGGAGATCGAGGCGCGGCGGGCCGAGCGGGCGTTGCGGCGGAGGGTGCGGCTCGTGCTGGAGGTGGCCGCGGCGGAGTCGGCGCGGCGGGCCGTGGGGCTGCCGCCCGCGGTGCGCCGGTGGGTGCCGGTCGCGGGAGCGGCGTGTGCCGGGTTCGTGCTGGTCGGCGGGGTGCCCGGGGTAGTGGTCGGGGTGGTCTGCGGGGTGGGCGTATGGCGTTGGTGGCGCGGCCGGGAGGAGGGCGTGCGAGCGGGGGTGGGGGCGAGCGCGAGAGGCGCGGCCGTACGTCAACTGCCTTTGGCGTGCGACCTGTTGGCGTCGTGTCTGGCGGCGGGGGCCGGGCCGGTGGAGGCGGCGCGGGCCGTCGGCGAGGCGCTGGGCGGGCCCGTCGGGCGGGGGCTCGAGCGGGGCGCCGCGCAGGTGCGGCTCGGCGGCGAACTGGGGGTGGCGTGGCGGGAGTTGTCGGCCGTGCCGGGCGCCGACGAGCTGGTCCGGCTGTTGGAGCGGGCGGGTGAGTCCGGGGCCCCGGCGGCGGCGCCGGTCGCGCGGTTCGCCGCGGAGTGCCGGGCCGAGCGGGGGCGTCGGGCCACGACGGTGGCACGCCGGGCCGCGGTGGCGATCACGGCGCCCGTGGGTCTGTGCTTCCTGCCCGCGTTCTTGGTGGTCGGGGTGGTGCCGGTGGTGATCGGGCTGGGAGGCGGAGTGCTGGGAGGGCGATGAGCGGCGGGCTTCGGAAGGCAGAACAGGATGACGGGTCAAGGGAGTTGGCATGAACGGAATGCGTGTGGGGCGGGTCTGGCGCGGGTGGTTGCGCGGAGGCGCTCGTCGATGGGTTCGGTCGGTGCGGTCCGGGCGGCGGGACGCCGGGATGGTCAGCGCCGAGTACGCGGTGGGGCTGATCGCGGCGGTGGGCTTCGCTGGGGTGCTGTACCAGGTGGTGACGAGCGACGTGGTGCAGTCGGCGCTGCAGTCCTTGGTGGCGAAGGCGCTCCATGGGTCGTTCTGAGCCCCGGCGCGGCGACCGGGGATTCGTGACGGCGGAGGCGGCCGTGGCGCTGCCGGTGCTCGTGGCGTTCACGATGGCGCTGGTCTGGGTGGTGCTCGCGGCGTCGGCGCAGATCAGGTGCGTGGATGCCGCGCGGGCCGGAGCCAGGGCGGTGGCGCGGCAGGAGCCCAGGGGCGCGGCGGTCGCGGCGGCGCGGGAGGCCGCGCCGCCGGGTGCGCGGGTCGCGGTGGGCCGGGAGGGCGATCTGGTGCGGGTGACGGTGCGGGCGAGGTCCGTGGGGCCGGGAGCGCTCGGGGTGGAGCTGAGTGCGCAGGCCGTGGCGGCGGAGGAGGCGACGTGACGGGGCGGTGTGACCGCGGGTCGGCGACTGTGTGGGTCGTGATGGCGATGGCCGCGGTGGGGGCGGTGTTCGGGGCGGTACTGGCCATGGGGCAGGCGGTCGAGGCGCGGCACCGCGCGGGCTCGGCGGCCGACCTGGCGGCGCTTGCCGCGGCGGACCACTGGATGGACGGAAGAGCGAAGGCGTGCGCGCTGGCGGCACGGGTGGCTCGGGCGCAGGCGGCGGGTGTGGTGCGGTGCGCGGTACGCGGGGAGGTGTCGGACGTGACGGCGGTGTCGGGCGAGCGGATGTTCCGGGCGGAGGTGAGGTCGCGGGCGGGCCCCGCGGGGGCGCTGCCGTGAGGGCGGCGGTGGTTCTCGTTGCGCTGCACCGTGGCGCCGCCTTGCCCACCCTGCCGCCCAAGGCGGCAGATTGCCCAAGGCGACGGGGCAGACGGAGCCGCGCACATCAAGCCCCGCCGGCGATTGAGGCGCGGGGTCCGGGGCGGAGCCCCGAGGCGTAGGACCGGCCGACCGCAAAAGGCGATCCGCCTACCCCACCGCATCCCTCAGCAAAACGGAGAGCAGCCGCACCGCCCCCCGCTTGTGCAACGGCTCATTGCCATTGCCGCACTTGGGGGACTGGATACAGGAGGGGCAACCGGCCTCGCACTCGCAGGACGCGATGGCCTCACGCGTGGCAGCCAGCCACTCGGGGGCGGTGTGGAAGGCACGTTCCGCGAATCCCGCACCGCCGGGATGGCCGTCGTAGACGAAGACCGTGGGAAGGAGCGTGTCCGGATGGAGCGGCATCGAGACGCCACCGATGTCCCAGCGGTCGCACGTGGCGAAGAGGGGGAGCAGGCCGATGGAGGCGTGCTCGGCGGCGTGCAGGGCGCCGCCGAGGATCTCGGGGTTCACACGGGCCGCGTCCAGCTGGTCCTCCGTGACCGTCCACCACACCGCGCGGGTGCGCAGCGTACGAGGAGGGAGGTCGAGTTTGGTCTCGCCGAGGACCTCGCCGGTGATCAGGCGGCGGCGGAGGTAGCCCACGACCTGGTTCGTGACCTCGACCGAGCCGTAGCACAACCTGCCGTCGCCCCAAGGGACTTCGACGTCGGTCTCCAGGATGGAGATGGCCGTGGTGTCGCGGGCGGTGGTCGAGTAGGTGGGGTTCGCCGTTTCGACCAGGGCGACGTTGTCGTCGAGGTCCAGCTTCTTCACCACGTACGTGCGGCCCTGGTGGAGGTGGACCGCGCCGTCGTGGACCGAGGTGTGGGCGGAGCCCGCGTCGACGGTGCCGAGCAGCCGCCCCGTGCCGGCCTCGACGACCTGTACGGGGGAGCCGCCCTCGCCACGGATGTCGGCCAGGTCCGCGGCGGACTCGCGGCGCGTCCAGTGCCAGGCCTTCGTGGCGGAGCGGCGCCGCAACAGCTTCGCCGCCTCCAGCTGCGGCAGCAGTTCCCCGGTCGCCGGGCCGAACAGGTCCAAGTCCGGTTCGGTGAGGGGGATTTCCGCCGCCGCGGCGCACAGGTGCGGAGCCAGGACGTACGGGTTGTCCGGGTCGAGGACCGTCGACTCGACCGGCTGGTCGAAGAGGGCCTCGGGGTGGTGGACCAGGTAGGTGTCCAGGGGATCGTCGCGGGCGACCAGGACCGCGAGCGCGCCCTGTCCCGAGCGCCCGGCCCGCCCCGCCTGCTGCCACAGCGACGCCCGCGTACCGGGATAGCCGGAGATCAGTACCGCGTCCAACCCCGAGACGTCGATGCCGAGTTCGAGGGCGGTGGTGGCGGCGAGGCCGAGGAGTTCGCCGGAGTGCAGGGCCGCTTCGAGGGCGCGGCGTTCCTCGGAGAGATAGCCGCCGCGATAGGCCGCGACCCGCCGGGCGAGCGAGCGGTCGACCTCGGCGAGCCGCTCCTGCGCGATCACCGAGATCAGCTCGGCGCCGCGTCGGGAGCGTACGAAGGCGACCGAGCGCACGCCCTGGACCGCGAGGTCGGTCAGGAGGTCCGCCGTCTCGGCGGTCGCCGTGCGCCGCACCGGCGCGCCCTTCTCGCCCTGCATCTCCGTCAGCGGGGGCTCCCAGAGCGCGAAGACCAGTTCGCCGCGCGGCGAGGCGTCGTCCGCGACCTCGACGACCGGCAGACCCGTCAACCGCTGGGCGGAGACGGCCGGTTCGGCGGAGGTGGCCGAAGCCAGCAGGAAGACGGGCTCGGACCCGTAACGGGCACATATGCGGCGCAGTCTTCGCAGCACCTGCGCCACGTGCGAGCCGAAGACACCGCGATACGTGTGGCACTCGTCGATCACGACGTACTTGAGCGCTTTGAAAAAGGAGGACCAGCGCGGGTGCGAGGGAAGGATGCCCCGGTGCAGCATGTCCGGGTTGGTGAGGACGTAGTTTCCGTACTGGCGTACCCACTCGCGTTCCTCGAAGGGGGTGTCGCCGTCGTAGACCGCGGGACGAATCGCCGTACCCAGCGGTTGTGAAAGTTCCTTCACCGATCGGCACTGGTCCGCCGCGAGCGCCTTCGTCGGGGAGAGGTAGAGCGTGGTCGCGCCGCGCCCGTTCGGTGCCTCGGATCCGTCGAGCAGGGCCGACAGGACCGGAACCAGATAGGCGAGCGATTTTCCGGAGGCCGTGCCGGTGGCGACGACCACCGAATCGCCGTCGAGGGCGTGCTCTGCCGCGAGGGCCTGGTGGGCCCAGGGGTGCGCGATTCCGGCGGTCTGCACGGCCGCGATGACCTCGGCCCGGATCCGATCGGGCCAGACGGCATGACGACCGGGACGAGGGGGCAAGTGCTCCGTATGGGTGACGCGCGCAGCCCTGCTCGGACCCGAGGCGAGCCGGTCCAGGACCGCACCGGGAGAGGGGCGGTCTGGGGCGGATGCCGAGGGTCGTTCGGATCGGAGATTCTTGGCCATCGGCACCGAGTGTGTCACTGGCGTGACGGACAATGCTTCCAAGGCGTCGTGCACGCCTGCCGGTAAGTGATTGAATGCCATCGCGGCTGGCGAACCGTCCCGGGGGATCAAGCCGAGGTGTCCCCGAGGGGCGACCGCTCGATTTAGCAAGGTGCTGGAGGATCCGTGGACCTGTCCCTGTCGACCCGTACCGTCGGCGATCGTACGGTCGTCGAGGTCGGTGGCGAAATTGATGTATATACCGCGCCCAAGCTGCGCGAGCAGCTGGTCGAGCTGGTGAACGACGGCAGTTTCCACCTTGTCGTCGACATGGAGGGCGTGGACTTCCTCGACTCCACCGGGCTCGGCGTGCTGGTCGGCGGCCTGAAGCGCGTGCGTGCCCACGAGGGCTCGCTGCGCCTGGTGTGCAACCAGGAGCGCATTCTCAAGATTTTCCGTATCACCGGACTGACCAAGGTGTTCCCGATCCACACCTCCGTCGAGGAAGCCGTCTCGGCGACCGACTGATCCGGTCGATGCCGGTGGCGACACCGGTGGAGACAAGGGGATCGGGCGGCCGAGGCCGGCCGATCCCCGGGAGCACACTCGTACAACTGTGGGCCCGTCTGTCCGAGGGGGATGCATGGCCACTGTCGAACTCCGCTTCAGTCCTCTGCCCGAGCACGTCAGGACGGCCCGCCTGGTGGCGGCCGCCGTGGCGCGCAGGGCGGGCGTGGACGAGGCCGTGCTCGACGAGGTCAGGCTCGCCGTCGGTGAGGCCTGCAGCCGCGCTGTCGGACTGCACCAGAGCAGCGGCATTTCGGCGCCGGTGCTGGTGGCCCTGATCGAGGAGGAGAAGCAGTTCTCCATCGAGGTCGGGGACGAGGCGCCGCGCACGGTGATCCCGTCGGCCGCGGCCGGTGCGGGCTCCGCGGACGATCTGGAGGCGGAGGGTGAGGACGAGATGGGTCTCGCCGTCATCAGCGGCCTCGTGGACGACGTGGAGGTCACGGCGGAGGCGGACGGCGGACTCATTCGGATGAGTTGGCCGACCCTGCCGGCGACGCTTCCCTAGCTCCGCGCGGTACCCGGAGATCTTTCGAAGAGGCCCGGTTCACCTGACGGTGAACCGGGCCTCTTCGGTGTTTCCTGAGGTCGATCAGTCAATCGGCCAATAAAGGATCTTCGCTAATGCCTTGAGGGGGTTAGTAATTCCGCCTCGGTCCGCCGGTCGAGGTTCACCGAACATTTGCTGGGTAGGAAACAATTCCGTTTGCCGCGCCCTGTTTTGATCAGGGCCCGCTCCCTACAATCCGTCCACATCTTGAGCTCAGTCCAAGCGTCAAGGAGGACGAATGGCGGAGCCCTCTACCCCTGCTACGTTCGCAGCCGCAGTTCTGACCGACGACAACAGATTGATCGTCGTCGTCATCGCCGTCGTCGCGCTCGCGGCGCTCGCCGTCGCCGGAGTCCTGGTGCGCCAGGTACTCGCGGCCGGCGAGGGCACGGACTCGATGAAGGAGATCGCGGGCGCGGTCCAGGAAGGCGCGAAAGCCTATCTGGGCCGGCAGCTGCGAACCCTCGCCGTATTCGCCGTCGTGGTGTTCTTCCTGCTCATGCTGCTTCCGGCGGACGACTGGAATCAGCGCGCGGGCCGGTCGATCTTCTTCTTGGTCGGCGCGGTGTTCTCGGCCGTCACCGGCTATATCGGAATGTGGCTCGCGGTGCGCACGAATGTGCGCGTCGCCGCAGCCGCGAGAGAAGCGACCCCGGCGGAAGGCGAGCCGGAAAAAGATCTCACTGCCGTCGCGCACAAAGCTATGAAGATCGCTTTCCGTACGGGCGGCGTCGTCGGCATGTTCACGGTGGGACTCGGACTGCTCGGCGCTTCCTGCGTCGTGCTGGTCTACGCGGCCGACGCGCCCAAGGTCCTGGAGGGCTTCGGGCTCGGCGCCGCGCTGATCGCGATGTTCATGCGTGTCGGAGGCGGCATCTTCACCAAGGCCGCCGACGTCGGCGCCGACCTGGTCGGCAAGGTCGAGCAGGGCATTCCGGAGGACGATCCGCGCAATGCCGCGACCATCGCCGACAACGTGGGCGACAACGTCGGAGACTGCGCGGGAATGGCCGCCGACCTGTTCGAGTCGTACGCCGTCACGCTGGTCGCCGCGCTGATCCTCGGCAAGGCCG
The DNA here is from genome assembly GCF_053592315.1 of Streptomyces sp. NPDC002754. Lineage (NCBI taxonomy): Bacteria > Bacillati > Actinomycetota > Actinomycetes > Kitasatosporales > Streptomycetaceae > Streptomyces > Streptomyces sp. NPDC002754. The sequence goes on along the minus strand of NZ_JBSFVM010000018.1, from coordinate 76,580 downwards.
CCTTCGGCGACGCGGGCCTGGCGTTCCCGCTGATCGTGCCCGCGATCGGGGTCCTCACGGCGATGATCGGCATCTTCGCCGTCGCGCCGCGCCGCACCGACCGCTCCGGAATGAGCGCCATCACCCGCGGGTTCTTCATCTCCGCGGTGATCTCGGTCGTGCTCGTGGCCGTCGCCGTCTTCGTCTATCTGCCGGGGTCGTACGCCGACCTGGACGGTGTGACGGACACGGCGATCAGCGGCAAGGCGGGCGACCCGCGGATCCTCGCGGTCGTCGCCGTCGCGATCGGCATCGTGCTCGCGGCCCTCATCCAGCAGCTCACCGGGTACTTCACCGAGACGAGCAGGCGACCGGTCAAGGACATCGGCAAGTCGTCGCTGACCGGGGCCGCGACCGTCGTGCTCGCCGGCATCTCTATCGGCCTCGAGTCGGCCGTCTACACGGCGATGCTGATCGGGCTCGGCGTGTACGGGGCATTCCTGCTCGGCGGTACGTCGATCATGCTCGCTCTGTTCGCGGTCGCCCTGGCCGGTACGGGGCTGCTGACCACGGTCGGCGTCATCGTCGCCATGGACACCTTCGGTCCGGTCTCCGACAACGCGCAGGGCATCGCCGAGATGTCCGGTGACGTCGAGGGCGCGGGCGCGCAGGTCCTCACCGACCTGGACGCCGTCGGCAACACGACGAAGGCGATCACGAAGGGCATCGCCATCGCGACCGCCGTGCTCGCGGCCGCCGCGCTGTTCGGCTCGTACCGGGACGCGATCCTCACGGCGGCCAGAGACGTCGGGGAGAAGGTCGGCGACGGCGGGCCCATGAACCTGGTCATGGACATCTCGCAGCCCAACAACCTGGTCGGGCTGATCGCGGGCGCCGCGGTCGTGTTCCTCTTCTCCGGGCTCGCCATCAACGCCGTCTCGCGGTCGGCGGGTTCGGTGGTCTACGAGGTGCGCAGGCAGTTCCGCGAGCACCCCGGGATCATGGACTACACGGAGAAGCCGGAGTACGGGCGCGTCGTCGACATCTGTACGAAGGACGCGCTGCGGGAGCTCGCCACGCCCGGGCTGCTCGCCGTCATGGCGCCGATCGCGGTCGGCTTCACGCTCGGCGTCGGCGCGCTCGGGGCGTACCTCGCGGGGGCGATCGGGACGGGCACGCTGATGGCCGTCTTCCTCGCCAACTCCGGCGGTGCGTGGGACAACGCCAAGAAGCTCGTCGAGGACGGGCACCACGGCGGCAAGGGCAGCGAGGCACACGAGGCGACGATCATCGGCGACACGGTCGGCGACCCCTTCAAGGACACCGCGGGCCCCGCCATCAACCCGTTGCTGAAGGTGATGAACCTGGTGGCGCTGCTCATCGCGCCCGCGGTCGTCAAGTTCAGTTATGGGGACGACGCGAGTGTGGGTGTGCGGGTCGCGGCCGCTGTCGTCTCGTTCGCCGTGATCATCGGCGCCGTGTACATGTCCAAGCGGCGTGGCATCGCGGTCGGCGGGGACGAGGACGGGGACGGCGAGGGGGCCGGACGGGTGCCGGAACAGTCGGATCCTGCCGTGGTCTCCACGACACGTACGTGAGGTACGTAGGGAACGTGACGAACATGCGTACGTGACCTGAGTACACGTCAGGGTGACAACAGGTGGGCGGACAGCGTCTTTTGACGGGCTGTCCGCCCATCGGTCTGTTCTGGCGTAGTTTCCTTACGTCTGCGGGGCGGGCCCTTCCGGTTTCAGTGAGCCTTATCTCTCTTGGTGCAAATGGCTGCTAAAGGTCAATAAAGTGGTCGTATAGGACACCCGGCGTGCGATTGTCGTGTGCGTGGCGTGTAAGTTCCGGGGCCGAGAGCCATGGAAGGGACCAATCCGGTGAACAAGAAGCTTGCTGCCGCACTGTCCGGCGGTGCGGTACTGGTACTGGCGTTGTCGGGCTGCAGCGACGACAGCAACGAAAAGCTGGACTCCTGGGCCAAGCAGGTCTGCGACAAGGTCCAGCCGCAGGCCAAGAAGATCGAGGCCGCGAACACCGCGATCCAGAAGGAGACCTCGGACAACAGCGAACCCGAGCAGGTCCAGAAGACCGACTCGAAGGCGTTCCAGGACATGTCCGACGCGTACAAGGCGATCGGTGACGCGGTCGACAAGGCCGGGTCTCCGCCGGTCGACGGCGGTGACAAGAAGCAGCAGAACGCCGTCAAGGAACTGGACAAGATCTCGACGTCGTACGCCGACCTGAGGAAGAAGGTCGACAAGCTCGACACCGGCGACCAGGCGAAGTTCGCCGACGGGCTCAAGGACATCGCCGGCCAGCTGGACACGCTGAGCCAGGACGGCAGCGATGCGCTCAAGAACCTTGAGGAGGGGGACGTGGGCAAGGCGATGGCGAAGCAGGAGAGCTGCAAGAGCGCTTCCGCTACGCCCTCCGGGTCCTAGGTCCCGCGTTTTCTTCTGCGCCCTCGGGGTTGCGCTCTTTGCGCGGCACCGGGGGCGTTGTCGTGTTTGCGTGGCCGCCGCACCGGGGGCCGTGCCCACCCTTCCCCAAGCTCTCGGCTGCGCTCGAGCAGGGGAGGCCCCATTCGCCGTGCGGAACGCCTGCCCACAGTGGTGCGGACCGTCACAATGGTGGGGTGAGTTCTTCCGTTTTTGTATCGCTGCCCTCCGTCGACCGTTCCGATGTCGCTCAGTCCCTGCGGGACGCGTTGGTTTCCGCCGAGTTCACTGCCGACGGGCTGCTTGAGCTGCTCGGGGCGTCCGCCTACGCGGCGCTCGCGCGCAGTGAGACCGTGCCCGCTCTGCGGGCCACCCGGGGCGAGCGGCCCCTGGAGACGCTCGTTCGGCTCTTCCTGTTGCAGCAGCCCGCGCCGCGCGAGCGCGTGGCCGAGGTGCTGCCGCTCGACGCGTGCCTGGAGAGCGGCTGGCTTCGGGCCGTCGGGGGCGACGAGGTCGCGGCGGGCGTCGACGTACGCCCGTATGGCGGCCCCGAGGGCGAGGACTGGTTCATCGTGTCCGACCTCGGGTGCGCGGTCGGTGGCGCCGGAGGCATCGGAAGCAGCGAGGAAGGCGTCGTGCTCGGGGTCGGCGGGGCGTCCACCACGCTCGCCGGGGTCACCGTGCGTACGCCCGTCGGATCGGCCCTCGACCTCGGCACCGGATCCGGGATCCAGGCGCTGCACGCGGCGCGGCACGCCACGCGGGTCACCGCGACCGACCTCAACCCGCGCGCGCTGCACATGACCGCGCTGACCCTCGCGCTGTCGGGCGCGCAGGACGCCGAGCTGTGCGAGGGCTCGTTGTACGAGCCTGTGGGCGATGCGGGGTACGACCTGGTCGTGTCCAATCCGCCCTTCGTGATCTCGCCCGGTGCCCGCCTCACGTACCGCGACGGCGGCATGAGCGGGGACGATCTGTGCCGCTCCGTCGTTCAGGGGGCAGGGGAGCACCTGAACGACGGGGGATACGCGCAGTTCCTGGCCAACTGGCAGCACGTGGAGGGGGAGGAGTGGACCGAGCGGTTGCGCTCCTGGGTGCCGCGCGGCTGTGACGCCTGGATCGTGCAGCGCGAGGTGCAGGACGTAGCGCAGTACGCCGAGTTGTGGCTGCGGGACGCCGGTGACCACCGCGGCGACCCGGCCGAGTACGCGGCGCGGTACGACGCCTGGCTCGACGAGTTCGAGGCGCGAAAGGTGCGGGCCGTCGGCTTCGGTTGGATCACGCTGAGGAAGAGCGGTGCGGACGAGCCCTCGATCCTCATCGAGGAGTGGCCGCACCCCGTCGAGCAGCCGCTCGGCGACACCGTGCGCGCGCACTTCGAGCGGGTCGACTGGCTGCGGGCGCACGACGACGCGGCGCTGCTCGGCGCGCACTTCAAGCTGGCCGGGGAGGTCGTGCAGGAGCAGGTCGGGCTGCCGGGCGCCGAGGACCCGGAGCACGTCGTGCTGCGGCAGGGGCGAGGGATGCGCCGCGCGACGAAGGTGGACACGGTCGGCGCCGGGTTCGCGGGTGTGTGCGACGGGTCGCTGAGCGCCGGGACGATCCTGGACGCCATCGCCCAACTCATGGGCGAGGACCCGGTGTCGCTGCGTGACCGCACGCCCGCGCAGATCCGCACGCTGGTCGAGCAGGGGTTCCTGGAGCCGTTCACGCCGGTCGACTGAAACCCGTCGGCCGCGCTTTCCCTTATGGCGCCCGGGAGTTCACCCCGGGTTCCGCTGCCCGTGCCAGCGTCGCCCGCCTGGGTACCGGAATCGGTCCGTAGGTGGGGGAGGCAGGGCGATGGAGAGTGTTCCCGCGGTGTTCGCAGGCGCGGTGTTCGGATTGTTCGGGGCGGGCCTGTTGGCGTGGACCGGGGCGCGCGCGGCGCACCGTGAGCCGGTGGCGTACGGGGTGCGCCCTGTGACGTCGGTGGTGCTCGCGGGGGCGGCCGGCGCTGTGGCCCTGGCGCTCGCCGTGTGGTGTTTCGCTCAGGTCTAGGGCGCGTCCAACCGGGCGCCGCTCAGAGCGCGTTGCGCAGTACCGCCCAGGCCGCCGCCCCGACCAGGATCACGGCCCCGCCGCGACCCCCGATCGGTGGCGACCAGCGGCGGCCGCGCAGCCCCTCGTACGCCCAACGCCCCAGCAGGGCAAGGGCGAAGGGGGCGGCGAGCAGCAGCGCGCCGTTGTCGTGCCAGGCCATGGCGTACTGACCGTGCATCAGGTCGTAGACCATCCGCGTCCCGCCGCACGCCGGGCAGAGCAGCCCCGTGGCGAACCGGAAGGGGCAGCCGGGCAGGAAGTGGCCCGGCTCGTGCGGGTCCGTGCCGTACAGATACAGCGCGGCGAAGGACCCCACCGCGAGCACCCCGAGCGGGGCCGCCGCAGGGGCGCTCAGCGCGCTCCTGAGGCGAACCGTGGGGGACGCGGCGCGGGGCACGGGGTCAGTTGTCCCGCAGCAGGCGGCCCTGGGAGTCGGTGGCGTTGCCGCCGGCGAGCATCATGATGCCGTCGATCAGGCCCCAGATGCCGCCGAGTCCGCAGGTCACGATGGACACGATGAGCATCGTGACGGCCATCCCGGTGTGCCCGGTGTAGAAGCGGCCCGCGCCGAACGAGCCGAGGAAGATGCCGAGGAGACCCGCGGCGAGCTTCGTCTTGTCCGAGTACGGACGGCCGTACGGGTCGTAGCCGTAGGGCGCGGCCGGGTCGTAGGGCATGCCCATGCCGGGGCCCATGTTCGGGGCGCCCATGCCGGGTCCCGGCGGGGGCGGGTACGCGCCGCCGCCGGCCGGGGCGGAGCCGGGGTAGGGGTAGCCGTAGCTGGGCTGACCGGGCTGACCGGGCTGGCCGGGAGGGGGCGGCGGCGTGCCGTAGCCGGGCTGGCCCTGGGGCTGGCCGGGCTGGCCGGGAGGCGGCGTGCCGTAGCCGGGCTGCGAGCCCTGCTGCGGGTATCCGTACTGCTGGCCCGGCTGGTCCGCCGGGGGCTGGTTGTACGGGTTCCCGCCCGACTGGTCCTTGGGGGGCTGGCCGTACGGATTGCTGTCGGACATGTCGGGAAGCTCCTGGATAGTGATGCCTTGGGGACGAGCCGGAGGCTCCCCGCGGGCTCCCCCAGCCGTCCGCCATCTTGTCAGGGAGGGATAAACAAGGGACCCGGAGGGCACGGGACCGCTACGCAATGGGGACGTTTGCCACAGGAACCCGACACCCGCGACGCCGACACCGGGACCCGGAGCCCAGGCGTCCTCTCACCGGTCCGGGGGCAGGATCACGAGGAGTCGGGTTACCGTTCCGAGTGGCTGCTGCGTGCTTTTCCCGTTTGACACACCGGCGGGAGGTACCGTCACACTCCGCAGCAGTGCCGTGGAAACGGCACGATCCCGCGGGAGAGAGCCATCGATACGGCCCCGAACCGCCGACCGGAGAGAAGAGCGAAGTTGTCCCCGACCAGCGAGACCGCACAGGGCGGCCGCCGACTCGTCATCGTCGAGTCGCCCGCCAAGGCGAAGACGATCAAGGGCTATCTCGGCCCCGGATACGTCGTCGAAGCGAGCGTCGGGCACATCCGCGACCTCCCGAACGGCGCGGCCGAAGTGCCGGACAAGTACACCGGCGAGGTGCGCCGCCTCGGTGTGGACGTCGAGCACGACTTCCAGCCCATCTATGTCGTGAACAGCGACAAGAAGGCGCAGGTCAAGAAGCTCAAGGACCTCATGAAGGACTCCGACGAGCTCTTCCTCGCCACAGATGAGGACCGCGAGGGCGAGGCCATCGCGTGGCACCTCCAGGAAGTCCTCAAGCCGAAGATCCCGGTCCACCGGATGGTCTTCCACGAGATCACCAAGGACGCGATCCGGGCCGCCGTCGCGAACCCCCGCGAGCTGAACAAGAAGCTGGTCGACGCCCAGGAGACCCGCCGCATCCTCGACCGCCTCTACGGCTACGAGGTCTCGCCGGTCCTGTGGAAGAAGGTCATGCCGCGCCTGTCGGCGGGCCGCGTGCAGTCCGTCGCCACCCGCCTCGTCGTCGAGCGCGAGCGCGACCGCATCGCCTTCCGCTCGGCCGAGTACTGGGACCTGACGGGCACGTTCGCGACGGGCCGCGCGGGAGATTCCTCCGACCCGTCGCAGCTGGTCGCCCGCCTCAGCGCGGTCGACGGCAAGCGCATCGCGCAGGGCCGTGACTTCGACTCGCTGGGTCAGCTGAAGGCCGGTTCGGCGAACACGCTGCAACTGGACGAGGCGAACGCCCGTGCGCTCGCCGCCGCTCTGGAGCAGACGCGGTTCTCCGTGCGCTCCGTCGAGTCCAAGCCCTACCGCCGCTCGCCGTACGCCCCGTTCCGTACGACGACGCTCCAGCAGGAGGCCTCGCGCAAGCTGGGCTTCGGCGCGAAGGCGACCATGCAGGTCGCCCAGAAGCTGTACGAGAACGGCTTCATCACCTACATGCGTACGGACTCCACGACCCTGTCGGACACGGCCGTCGCGGCCGCCCGTGCGCAGGTCACGCAGCTGTACGGCAGCGACTACCTGCCGGACAAGCCGCGTACGTACGCCGGCAAGGTCAAGAACGCGCAGGAGGCGCACGAGGCGATCCGCCCCTCCGGCGACCGCTTCCGCACGCCCGCCGAGACCGGCCTGACCGGCGACCAGTTCAAGCTGTACGAGCTGATCTGGAAGCGCACCGTCGCCTCCCAGATGAAGGACGCGGTCGGGAACAGCGTCACGGTCAAGATCGGTGGCGCGTCCGCCGACGGCCGCGACGCCGAGTTCAGCGCGTCCGGCAAGACGATCACCTTCCACGGCTTCCTGAAGGCCTACGTGGAGGGCGCCGACGACCCGAACGCGGAGCTGGACGACCGCGAGCGCCGGCTGCCGCAGGTCGCCGAGGGCGACGGCCTGTCCGCCGAGGAGATCTCGGTCGACGGGCACGCCACCAAGCCGCCCGCGCGCTACACCGAGGCCTCGCTCGTCAAGGAGCTCGAAGAGCGCGAGATCGGACGCCCGTCTACGTATGCGTCCATCATCGGGACCATCCTGGATCGCGGTTACGTCTTCAAGAAGGGGACGGCGCTTGTGCCCTCCTTCTTGTCGTTCGCTGTCGTCAACCTGCTGGAGAAGCACTTCGGCCGACTGGTCGACTACAGCTTCACCGCCTCCATGGAGGACGACCTCGACCGCATCGCGCGTGGCGAGGCGCAGGCCGTGCCGTGGCTGCGGCGCTTCTACTTCGGTGCGGTCGACGGGAGCGGGGCCGGCCAGGGCGGCGCGGCGGACGCCGGGAACGGTGACGGGGACCACCTCGGCGGCCTCAAGGAGCTCGTGACCGACCTGGGCGCGATCGACGCCCGCGAGGTCTCGTCCTTCCCCGTGGGCAACGACATCGTGCTGCGCGTCGGCCGCTACGGCCCGTACATCGAGCGCGGCGAGCGCGACTCCGAGAACCACCAGCGCGCCGACGTCCCCGAGGACCTCGCGCCCGACGAGCTGTCGGTGGAGTACGCCGAGGAGCTGCTCGCCAAGCCGAGCGGCGACTTCGAGCTGGGCGCCGACCCGCAGACCGGCCGCCAGATCATCGCCAAGGACGGACGCTACGGCCCGTACGTCACCGAGGTGCTCCCCGAGGGCACCCCGAAGACGGGCAAGAACGCGGTGAAGCCGCGGACCGCCTCGCTCTTCAAGTCCATGGCGCTCGACACGGTGACCCTGGCCGACGCCCTGAAGCTGATGTCGCTGCCGCGCGTCGTCGGCCAGGACGCCGAGGGCGTCGACATCACCGCGCAGAACGGCCGGTACGGCCCGTACCTGAAGAAGGGCACGGACTCGCGCTCCCTGGAGACCGAGGAGCAGCTCTTCAACATCACGCTGGAAGAGGCGCTGGAGATCTACTCCAAGCCGAAGCAGCGCGGTCGCGCGGCCGCCAAGCCGCCGCTGAAGGAGCTCGGCACCGACCCGGTCAGCGAGAAGCCCGTCGTGGTGAAGGACGGCCGCTTCGGCGCGTACGTCACCGATGGCGAGACCAACGCGACGCTGCGCTCGGAGGACTCCGTGGAGGAGATCACGGCGGAGCGCGGGTTCGAACTGCTCGCGGAGAAGCGGGCGAAGGGGCCGGCCAAGAAGAAGACTGCGGCCAAGAAGGCGCCCGCCAAGAAGACCGCCGCGAAGAAGACAGCGGCAAAGAAGACGGCCGCCAAGAAGACGACCACGGCGAAGAAGACCGCGGCCAAGAAGACGACGACCGCGAAGACGGCCGCCAAGAAGACGGCTCCGGCGGAGTAGTCGGCGGCTCAGCGGAACCAACGCCTCCCCGTGATGCATGCGGGGAGGCGTTCGCGTGGGGAACACACCTTCGGTGTGTCAGCGGGGCCCTATAGGCTGGACGAATGACCAGTGCCGAGCAGCCAACGGACCACAACACGGCCCCCGACGACGCCCTGGTAGCGGACTCGCGAGAGCGTGCGGTGCGCGCATTGCTGCGCGTACCGCAGTTGAAGCGACTGTGGTCGGCGCAGCTCGTCGGCGGAGTCGGCGACGTGATCGGGCTGCTCGTACTCGTGGTGCTGGCCGTCCAGACAGCCATCCCCGAGGAGTCGTTCGGCGGCGGATACCGGGGCGTGGCCTTCGCCGTCGCCGCCGTGTTCGGGGCGCGGATCCTGTCGACGCTGCTGTTCGGCGCCGTCCTGCTCGGGCCGCTGACCTCGCTGACGACGCCCGGCGGGCCGCTCGACCGGCGCTGGACCATGGTCGGCGCCGACGGAGTGCGGGCCGCGCTGCTCATCGTCGCCCCCCTGTGGATCGACTGGGTGCCGGACAACGCGCTGGCGATGCTCCTTGTGACGGCGTTCGTCGGCGGGGTCGCCGAGCGTTTCTGGACCGTCGCCAAGGCGAGCGCGGCGCCCGCGCTGCTGCCCCCGCCGCCGCTGGAGGGCGCGGCCGTCCGGCCGTTGCCCGACCACACGGACGCGCTGCGGCGGCTCTCGCTGCGCACCGGTTTCGTCGCCGTGCCGCTGGGCGCGGCCGGCCTCGTCGTCGTGACCCTCGTACAGAACCTGCTCGGCGCGGGCTTGGACTGGTTCGCCTCGCACCAGGTGGCGCTGTCGTCCTACGTGGGAGCGGGTCTTTTCGCCGCTTCACTGTCGGTCGTGTTCTTCCTGGAGCTGCCCGCCACGCAGACCCCGCGCGCGCGGTCGCCGCTGGAGGGGCTGCGCAGGCCCAGCACCGGCACAGGCGTGGACAAGGGCCGCACGGGCGCGATCCGGCTGCTCGTGCTCGCCTGCTCCTGCGTCGCCGGGGCGATCTCGGCGGCCGTCGCCGTGTCCGTGCTGCATGCCAAGGACCTGGGCGGTGGCCCGGTCACGTTCGGCCTGTTCGTGCTCGGCCTGACCGGCGGCACCGTCGTCGGCATCCGCACGGCGCCCAAGGTGCTGCAGGCGCTTTCGCGGCGCCGCCTCTTCGCCCTCGCCATCGCGCTCACGGGCATCGGACTTCTCGCGGCGGGCCTGGTGCCCGACGTGACGAGCGTGATCCTCCTCGTGACGCTCTCCGGGGTCACCGCGGGCATCGCGGCGAACACCGGGCACGCGTTGCTCGACCAGGAGAGCGAGGACGGCCGGCGGGCGCGCACGACCGAGCACCTGCAGGCCGTCGTACGCGTGTCCGTCGCGCTCGGCGCGCTGCTCGCGCCGGTCCTTGCCGCGCTGATCGGGCCGCACCACCTGGAGAGCGGAAAGTTCGTCTTCGCGCACGGGGGCGCCGCGTTCACGCTGATGCTCGTGGGCGCGCTGCTGCTGCCCGTCGCCGCGCTCGTGCTCGCCAAGGCCGACGACCGCAGCGGGGTGCCGCTGCGGCACGACCTGCGGGACGCGCTGCGCGGCGGGAATGACCCGGTGCAGGCCCCGGCCGCGACGGGCTTCTTCATCGCCCTGGAGGGCGGGGACGGCGCCGGCAAGTCGACGCAGGCCGAGGCGCTCGCGGAGTGGATCCGCGGCAAGGGCCACGAGGTCGTCGTCACGCGCGAGCCGGGTGCGACGCCGGTCGGCAAGCGGCTCCGGTCGATCCTGCTGGACGTGTCGTCCGCCGGTCTCTCGCACCGCGCGGAGGCGCTGCTCTACGCCGCCGACCGCGCGGAGCACGTCGACACGGTCGTCCGGCCCGCCCTGGAGCGCGGCGCCGTCGTCGTCTCCGACCGGTACATCGACTCGTCCGTCGCCTACCAGGGCGCCGGCCGCGACCTGTCGCCGACCGAGGTCGCCCGCATCAACCGGTGGGCCACGAGCGGTCTCGTACCGAACCTGACCGTGCTGCTCGACGTCGACCCGGAGGCCGCGCGCGAGCGGTTCACCGAGGCGCCCGACCGGCTCGAGTCGGAGCCGATGGAGTTCCACACGCGCGTGCGATCCGGTTTCCTGACGCTGGCGGCGAGCGACCCCGGTCGCTACCTGGTGGTCGACGCCGGGCAGGAGCCGGAGTCCGTCACGACCGTCATCCGGCACCGGCTCGACGTACTTCTCCCGCTCTCCGAGGCCGAGGTCAAGGCGCAGGAGGAGGCCCGCAAGGCCGCCGAGGAAGAGGCGCGCCGCAAGGCCGAGGAGGAGGCCGCCCGCAAGGCGGAGGAGGAGCGCCTGGAGCGCGAGCGCCAGGAACAGCTCGCCAAGCTGCGCGCCGAGGAGGAGGAGCGCAAGCGCCGCGAGCTGGAGGAGGCGCAGCGCCTGGAGGCCGAACGGAAGGCCGAGGAGGCGCGGCAGCGCGCCGAGGAGGAGCGCCGCAAGGCCGAGGAGGAGCGGGCCCGCCGCAAGGCCGAGGAAGAGGTCCGCGCCGCCGAGCAGGAGCGACTTCGTAAGCAGGCGGAGGACGAGGCGCGGCTGCGGGCCGAGGCCGAGGAGCGGCGCCTGGAGAAGCAGCGCAAGGCCGAAGAGGCGCTGCTGCGTGCTGAAGAGGCGCGGCGGCTCGCGGCCCAGGCCGCGGAGCAGGCGCAGCGCAGCGCGGGCGCGCCGACCGCGAACCTCCGCAAGGTCGAGCTGCCGAGCGAGGCGCCGGGCGACGGGGAGCCGGGCGGCGGGGCGCGCGGTGCCGGGGCGTCGGGCGGCAGGGCGTCGGATGACAGGGTGTCGGGCGCCGGGGTGGTGGACAGCGAGACGACCGTGCCGACGCCGATCGTGCGGCCCGACGCCGACGAGACCACGGTGTTGCCGAAGGTGCAGGACACCGACGAGACCACCGTGCTGCCGAAGGTGCGGGACGCGGAGGACGCGGAGGACGCCGAGGAGACGACGCAGCTGCCGCAGCCGCCCGCGCCCGGCCCGGCGGACGAGACGGCGGTCCTTCCGCAGGTGTCCGAGCCGGCGGACCGGGTGCCGAGCGGCTACTTCCGCGACGAGCGGCCCACCGCTCCCGGCCCGGACAGCCCCAACGAGCGCACGGCGGAGCTGCCCCAGGTCGACGAGAACGGCAAGCCGCGGCGGCCCCGGCCCGACTGGGCGGAGGAGACGCCGCTGGACGACCTGCCGTCGCTGGCGGACGAGCTTCTCGGCGGGCAGGACGAGGACGACAGCCGGGGTCGTCGACGCCGGTAAAGGTGGGCCAATCAAGCCCGCCTTTCGGACGTGAGCCCGCGGGGTCCGGGGCGGAGCCCCGTGGTGTGGGGCGGTCGGCCGTAACGGGATGTCAGTGGAGCCCGGCACAATGGCTGGAGTCGGGTTCGGGTGGCGAAAGGGACGGTGACCGCATGGCCGTATGGGACGACCTGGTCGGTCAGGACCGCGTGATCGCGGAGCTGGCCGCGGCCGCGCGGGACGCGGACGCCCTGGTGACGGCGACAACGGCCAAGACCCCGCCACCGACCGCGTCGAAGATGACCCACGCCTGGCTGTTCACCGGCCCTCCGGGCGCCGGGCGGGAGACCGCGGCCCGCGCGTTCGCGGCGGCCCTCCAGTGCGTCAGCCCGGACCGCGCCCTCGGCGGAGCCCCCGGCTGCGGGTTCTGCGACGGCTGCCACACCGCACTCCTCGGCACGCACGCGGACGTGTCGACGGTGGCGGCGGTCGGCACCCAGATCCGCGTCGACGACATGCGTGACACGGTCCGCAAGTCGTACACGTCACCGGCGGTCGGCCGCTGGCAGGTGATCCTCGTGGAGGACGCCGAGCGGCTCAACGAGAAGTCGGCGAACGCGGTCCTGAAGGCGGTGGAGGAGCCGGCCCCGCGCACCGTGTGGCTGCTGTGCGCACCTTCGGTGGAGGACGTACTGCCGACGATCCGCTCCCGCTGCCGCCTGCTCACCCTGAGTACGCCCGCCGTCTCCGCGGTCGCCGACATGCTCGTGCGGCGTGACGGTATCGAGCCGGACGTCGCGGCTGCCGTCTCCCGCGCCACGCAGGGCCACATTGAGCGGGCCCGCCGCCTGGCCACGGACCCGCGCGCGCGGGAGCGCCGGGCCGCCGTCCTGAAGGTGCCGCTGCGCGTCGAGGAGATCGGCGGCTGCCTCAAGTCGGCACAGGAGCTGGTGGACGCGGCCGCCGAGGACTCCAAGCAGCTCGCGGAAGAGGTCGACACCAAGGAGACGGACGAGCTGAAGGCGGCGCTCGGCGCGCAGAGCGGCGGGCGGATGCCGCGCGGCACCGCCGGAGCGATGAAGGACCTCGAGGACATGCAGAAGCGGCGCCGCACGCGCTCGCAGCGCGACAGCCTCGACCTGGCGCTCACCGAGTTGACGGTCGTCTACCGGGATGTGCTCGCGATGCAGCTCGGCTCGCGCGTGGACCTCGCCAACGTGGAGATCCAGGACACGTTGGAGCGGGTCGCCCGTAGTACGTCGCCGGAGTCGACGCTGCGGCGGATCGAGGCGATCGGGGCGTGCCGGGTCGCGCTGGACGGGAATGTGGCGCCGCTCCTGGCGGTGGAGGCGATGACGGTGGCGCTGCGCGCGGGCTAGGCGTCCTCCTACGCCACGGGGCTCCGCCCCGGACCCCGCGCCTCAAACGCCGGCGGGGCGCGAAATGCCTGTTCAATCGCCGCAGGGGCTTAAAGAAGGCACGCAAGGTGACCAGTTCGACGCGGAGCGTTACGCTCGGCCGATGGACTTCAGGCGTCACCCCCTCGCCCCACGCCGCCGACCCGCGGTGTTCGCCGTCGCCGGTGGGCTGCTGCTCGCTGCCATCTCCGCCTGCGCTTCGGGCAGTTCGGGTGCCCCGGATTCCTCGCTCGCCGCGCTGCCCCGCGCCACGCCGGCCGATCTGGCCCCGTATTACGACCAGGCCCCGAAGTGGCACGAGTGCGGCGTGCCCGGGTTCGAATGCGCCACCTTCAAGGCGCCGCTCGACTACGACAAGCCGTCCGCCGGCGACATCGACCTCGCCGTCTCCCGGAAGAAGGCCACGGGCCCCGGCAAGCGCCTCGGCTCGCTCCTGGTCAACCCGGGCGGCCCCGGCGGCTCGGCGATCGGCTACCTCCAGTCGTACGCGGGCATCGGCTACCCGGAGAAGGTCCGCGCCCGCTACGACATGGTCGCCGTCGACCCGCGCGGCGTCGCCCGCAGCGAGCCGGTCACCTGCCTCGACGGCAAGCGGATGGACACGTACACACAGACCGACGTCACCCCGGACGACAAGGCCGAGCGGGCCCGCCTGAGCGCCGCCTACAAGGGGTTCGGCGCCGGCTGCGAGACGTCGAACCGCACGTCGGGGCGGGTTCTGCCGCACGTCTCCACGGTCGAGGCGGCCCGCGACATGGACCTCGTACGTGAGGCGCTCGACGACAAGAAGCTGAACTACGTAGGCGCGTCGTACGGGACGTTCCTGGGGGCGACGTACGCGGGCCTGTACCCGGAGCGGGTCGGCCGGTTCGTGCTCGACGGCGCGATGGACCCGTCCCTGTCCGCGCGCGACATGAACGAGCAGCAGACCGCGGGCTTCGAGACGGCGTTCAAGTCCTTCGCGAAGGACTGTGCGAAGCGCTCCGGCTGCCCCCTCGGCACCGGCACCCCCGACCAGTCGGGCAAGCGCCTCAAGAAGTTCTTCACGACCCTCGACCGCGCACCGATCGGCACCGGCGACGAGAAGGGCCGCAAACTCGGCGAGGCCCTCGCCACGACCGGCGTGATCGCGGCGATGTACGACGAGGGGGCCTGGCCGCAGCTGCGCGAGGCCCTCACCGCGGCCATGAAGCACAAGGACGGCGCGGGCCTGCTCGCGCTCTCCGACAGCTACTACGAGCGCGAGCCGGACGGCACGTACTCGAACATGATGTTCGCCAACGCCGCGGTGAACTGTCTGGACCAGCCGCCGTCCTTCGCCTCGCCCGCGGAGGTCGAGAAGGCGCTCCCCGACTTCGAGAAGGCCTCCCCGGTCTTCGGCAAGGGCCTAGCCTGGTCCTCCTTGAACTGCGGCTACTGGCCGGTGAAGGCGACCGGCGAAGCCCACCGCATCACTGCCGACGGCGCCGCCCCCATCGTCGTGGCCGGCACCACCCGCGACCCGGCGACCCCCTACCGCTGGGCGAAGTCCCTAGCCGCCCAGCTCTCCTCCGGCCACCTCCTCACGTACGACGGCGACGGCCACACCGCGTACGGCCGCGGCAGCGACTGCGTGGACGGAGCGATCGACGACTACCTCCTGACCGGCACCCCTCCGGCCGACGGAAAGCGCTGCTCGTAGTGCATGTGCCCCGGCCATAAAGGCTGTGCGGAGCACGCCTTTGGAGCGTGTAGGATTGACCCCGTTGCTGACGCACTCCGGTGCGCGCGGCGGCGCCGCCTTAGCTCAGATGGCCAGAGCAACGCACTCGTAATGCGTAGGTCTCGGGTTCGAATCCCGAAGGCGGCTCCGGAGAAGCCCCAGGACTCACTCGCCGTGACCTGGGGTTTTTTCATGCCCGGGGCTTCTTGTGCGGGAGGCCGGAGGCGGCGACGTTCGCCGGCCGCGAGGCACTGACACTTCTGCGCGGCGCTGGGTGACGGCCAGGTCGCCCGATGTGTCAACCGGACTCTCTTGAGTCGGTCTTTCGGCGCAAAGCTGCGGCGCTCGCAGCAGCCGACCCGGGGACGCCCTCGGCGGTAACTCGCCGATATTTTCGGCATGTTGGGCGTCGGCACCGGGAGTCGGTGTTCGGTCCCTCGGCGTGTGTGGGATCAACTCCGGGGTATCCGGCTCCGCATGGACACTGAACCGCGCCTGCGGCAGCGCACTTGGGGTTGGCGGCTGATCCGTGGTCTCGTCATGGCGATCGGCTTCGTCTGCATGGTGGCGTTTGCCGTCGCGCTGGCGAAGGTCACTCTCGTCCCGTCAGCCTCGTCAGTGACGTTGACACACACCAACCTGCATCCCGGTAGTTCGATTCGTCTGTACTTCGAGCAGCCCGACTGGCGGGACACGATCAAGCAGGTCGGCGGGAACGTTCTCCTCGGGGTGCCGTTCGGTTTGCTGCTGCCGGTGCTCTTCCCTCGTACCCGGGGCTTCGTCCGGGTGGTGCTCATGACGGCGTTCTTGATGCTCACCGTCGAGATCGCCCAGGGCCTGATGGTCACCGGCCGGGCGTTCGACATCGATGACGTGATCCTCAACGCGGCCGGCGCCTTCCTCGGATATCTCGTTCTCGGCCGCGGGCTCGGCCGGGCCCTGCATCCGCGCCGCGCCCACTGGTGGCGCCCACGCGCCGAGGGGACGGAGAAGCGGGCTCCGGCCGGCACCCACAACAAGGGCCGAGAGGGCTGGAGTTGGGCCCGGTTCACGGGCGGCGTTCGCTCCGGTGCCAAGGTCACGAAGACTGCTCCTCCTGCGGGCGGGCCGGCCGGAGACCGCGGATCAGGGGCGCTTGGCCCGTAGCAGTGCGGGGAGTCCCTTGCCCGGGAGGGACCTTGTCGTCAGGCCGGAGTCGGCTCAGCGCGTACACGGAGCCGTATGCCGCCGGTCCTCAATGTGCGGTGGGGCTGCTGCGGCCCAACCAGTCGAGGCAGACGGCCAGTTCGTCGTCGGTCGCGGTGTCGCCCCGGTGTTCGGCCGGTTCGCGCAGGACAGCGCGGGGAACGGCTGCGGCCGGCAGCAGGCCGGCGGCCTGGATGGCGCGCGCGAGTGCACGTTCGCCGTACGCCTCGGCGTCCCGACCGGCGGTGGCGTACACACCGTCGCTCACGATGATCAGCCGGTCGCCGGGGCGCGCCTCGAAGTCCTGGGGCACATAGGGAGTGTCCTCGAACATGCCGAGCGGGAGCTGCGCGTCGAAGGGGACCCGTTCTATGACCTTGCCGCGCTGACGCCACAGTTGCGGAGAGCCCGCGTCGACCACCTGGGCTCTGCCGGTCGCGAGGTCGAAGGAGAGCAGCAGGGTCGAGACGTGCTGTCGGCCTTGGTGCTGGGCGTAGAGGGCCTGGTCGGCGAGGGCTGCCTGGTCGGCGATGTCGATGCCCGCGCGGCGTGCGTTGCGCGGGGCGTTGACCGCGAGGTTGGTCAGGAGGGAGGCCTGGATGCCCTCGCCCATGCCGTTGGTGATGGACAGGGTGAGGGTGTCCTCGGTCGTGGCCCAGTCGAAGTTGTCACCGTAGATGGCATAGGCCGGCTCCCACTGGGCGCCGATGGCGTACTCCTCGCGGGAGCAGGAGCGTCCGGGGAGAAGCTGCCACTGCATCTCGGCGGCGAGGGTGAGCCGGTTGACGCGGCGGGCCTGGAGGTAGAGGTCGGTGTCGCGTTCGGCCACGACGATTTCGTGCCCCAGGAACGCGGCGAGGTCCGTTAGCTCGTCGACGGCCTGGGGCGTGCATCTGTGCTTGGGGAGTCGAACGGTGAGGATGCCCAGTCTGTCGCCGCGTACGGTCACGGGCAGGTGGAGGTGCACCGCACCGTCCAACGCCGCGTACTGCCCGTACGGTTCCTGGCTGCCGAAGGCCCGCCCCTCAGCACTGTCGTGAAGGGACAGGCGCCCTGCCCCGAAGTGCGCCGAGCAGCCCTGTGACCTCGGTGGCGATGTCCGCCAGCTCCTGGGGGTCCGTAATAGAGCGTGGGCGCATTCACCCACTCTGCCACTTTCCAGGCGGCCGTGTCAGTACACGGTCGGCGCCGCACCACCCGCAACGTTCGCCTCACACGGGCGCCCGGGAACGGAGTTGGACCGGCCGATCGGGGCAGAAGGATGGTTCACGAGACCAGGCTTCCCCGCTATGGAGGTTCAGCACATGGGCCAGTCACAGATCATGGGCCGGCGAACCGAGCGTGTTCAGCACACGACGTGCCCGGCCACGGCGACTCAGGCGCGCCACGACATGCGCAGATTCTCCGCGGAACTCTCGCCCGCCCCGACCCCCGAGTCCATCGACAATGCGGTACTCGTGGTCTCCGAACTGGTCAGCAACGCACTGCGGCACGCAGGAGGTCTCACCGCCCTGCGCCTGGCCGCGGACCGCACCACCCTGGAGATCACCGTCCGGGACCCCAGCCACGCAACACCGCGGGAGCGCCCGGCGGATCTGAACGGGGCCGGGGGCGGGTTGGGGTGGCCCCTGGTGCGATTTCTCGCCCGCACCGTCACCGTCAATCCCTCCCGCCAGGGGGGAAAAGACGTACGCGCCGTCCTCACCCGCTAGCCTCCGGGATCGGCCCGGCTTCGGGCTTCCGGCTCCGTGGATGCCACGTGCCGGCCCGACGCTCCACCAACCGTCATGGCGCCCGGCCGGTGATCGAAGTGGCAGGAACTCCCCTTGCCACGGAAGGGCCGCGCGGACGGATCGTGAAGACGGACCAGTACGCCAAGGCCGGTATCGCCTTCTACTGGCGGGTCGAGCAGGCCGCGCGGCAAGGTGTCGGCGAACTCATGCCGGTGTGCGTCACTTGGCGTCCGCGTAGCACTCCACCACCGCCACCGTGAACGGGAAGCGGACCGGGGTTTCGCCGAAGGTGAGGCGGGCTGCCAGGTCGGCTGCTTCGTGGATCGCCTCGGTCACGCGGTCTGTCTCCTCGGCCGGGCAGTGCACGATCACCTCGTCGTGTTGGAAGAAGACCAACTCGGCTGCCATGTACGTGAGTTCGCGGCGCAGTGCGGCGAGGACGAGGAGGGTCCAGTCGGCGGCGCTGCCCTGTACGACGAAGTTGCGGGTGAAGCGGCCGCGGGCGCGGGAGTTCGATGAGGAGTACCCGTATCCGGGCGTCGGGCCGGTGGTGTCCGTGGGCTGGCCGGGATCGTCCTGGGGGATGCCGGCTTCGTCGGGCTCGGCGGAGCCGGCGGCGGGTGGGCAGGTGCGGCCGAGCCAGGTGCGGACGAGGCGGCCCTCTTCGCCCGCGCGTGCCGCCTCGTCGACGTACGCGACCGCCTTCGGGAAGCGGCGTCGCAGCAGGGCCAGGTTCTTCAGGCCGTCGCCCGAGGTCTGGCCGTATATGGCGCCGAGGACCGCGAGCTTGGCCTGGGTGCGGTCACCGGCGAACGCCCGGTCGGAGACCGCCTGGTAGAGGTCGGCGGCCTGGCCCGAGACGTCCATGAACGCGGGGTCGCGGGAGATCGCGGCGAGGACCCTGGGCTCCATTTGGTCGGCGTCCGCCACGACGAGTCGCCAGCCCGGGTCGGCGACCACCGCGCGGCGGATGACCTTGGGGATCTGCAGGGCGCCGCCGCCGTTCGTCGTCCACCGGCCCGAGACCGTGCCGCCCGGCAGGTACTCGGGTCTGAAACGGCCGTCCCTGACCCAGTCCTGCAGCCAGGACCAGCCGTGCGCCGTGTAAATCCGGTAGAGCTTCTTGTACTCGATGAGCGGTGCTACGGCGGGGTGGTCGATGGTCTCGATCTCCCAGCGGCGCGTGGAGGTGAGCTTGATGCCGGCGTGGGCGAAGGCCTTGATGACGTCGGCGGGGAGGTCGGGGCGCACCGGTCTGCCGAACGCCTCCGACACCTCGTCCGCCAGCTCGGCCAGGCGGCGCGGCTCGCCGCCGCCTCCGTAGCGCTCGCCGAGGAGTTCGGCGAGGACCGCGCGGTGCACGTCCGCCCGCCACGGCAGGCCCGCCGCGTGCATTTCGGCGGCCACCAGCATGCCTGCCGACTCGGAGGCGGTGAGCAGGCGCATGCGACCGGGCTGCCCGGTGGCCTCGTGGCGGCGCTGCTGATCCGCGTACACGTCGATGAGGTCCGTGAGCGGTACGTCCACGGGTGGGCGGGGTTCGAAGAGGGACGACTGGGAGCCGGGGGCGGCGACGCGGGGTGGCGGGTCGGGTGGGACCGGGGCGCCCTTGAGTCTGGCGAGGGCCGCCGCGGCGGAGTGGGGGTCGCCGTGCCGGCCCTCGTGGGCGAGGAGGAGGTTTTCGGCGGCCTCGATGTCGTAGCAGCGGTCGATACGGATGCCGGCGGCGAGCAGGTGGGGGTATACGGCGTGGGTGTCGCGCCAGACCCAGCGGGTGACCTCCGGGTGGGAGCGGAGTGCTGCCGCGAGGTTCGGTTCGTGGGTGATCGGTCCGGCGGGGAGGCCGTCCGGGCGTAGCGGAACGAGGTGCGTTCCGCCGTGCTCGGTGGGGGCGAGGGCCCATCGTTCGGTCACGTAGCCGAGTGTCACATCAGGCACTGACAACGTGTGTGCTGCGACGGCGTTGCGGCCTCGGGGCTCTGCCCCGGACCCCGCTGCTCAATCGCCGCAAGGGCTTGAAAAGCCTGCTCAAACGCCGCAGGGGCTTGATTGGCTCGACCCCCGCGGGGGCTTGAAAGGCCTGCTTGGTTGGCTCAAGCCCCTGCGGGAAAAAAGGGCTGCTCGATCGTCGCGGGGGATTGAAAGATGCTGCTCAACCCCCGCAGGGCTTGATTGGCCCGGTCGTTGACTAGCTGTCGCCGCCCTCGTCGATCAGGCGGCGGACCTCGCGGTCGATCAAGCCCAGGCGGGCTTCCGCCACCAGAGGGACCGCTCTGCGTTGGCGGCGGGCCTCGTGGACGTCGATGTCGACCGTTACGAGGCCCGGTTCCCACTGTGGCGCCTGCGCCACCACCGTGCCGCGCGGGTCGACGACGCGGGAGCCGCCCCAGAAGGACGCCCCGTTCTCGTTGCCGACGCGGTTCACGAAGACGACCCAGCACTGGAGCATCTTGGCCGTGTAGGAGAGGAGGGTGTCCCAGTAGAGGGTGGTGTCCATGGCCTCCGGGTCGAGCGTCGCCGCGCTGTTCGCGGGGACGAACAGGATCTCCGCGCCGTCCTGCACCGCCAGCCACGGAAGCACCGGCTGCCACGCGTCGTTGCAGACCAGCGTCGCCGCTCTGCCGTGGTCGCCGGGCAGGTCGTACGCGCGGGAGTGCTGGCCGGGGCTGACGTGCTTGCGCTCCTCCCAGGCCAGGTAGTTCGGGAGGTACAGCTTGCGGTGGGCGTGCAGCAGGGCGCCGCCCGCGTAGTAGGCGGAGGTGTTGTACGCGCGCAGGCTGGTGTGTTCGTGCAGGCCCACCATGACGTCCGGGCCGTCCGGGGACGTGAGGCCGAGCAGTCGCGGATCGTTCGTGGCGATCGACGTGTCCGACTTCAGGCCGCCCAGGTGGTAGCCGTGCAGGCTCAGTTCGGGGAAGACGACCAGGTCCGCGCCTTGGTCGCCGGCCTGCGCGATCTGTTCGCGGGCCGTCTCCAGGTTGGCGTCCACTTCGCCGAGTTCGCAGTCGGTCTGCGCCAGTGCCACTCTCATGCCCCCGAGCCTCGCATGTCGCGGAGGCCTCTGGCACCTCGGTGACCTCTGGGATGTCGGTGGCCCCTGGTATCCCGGTGGCCCCTGCTGTCCCGGTGGGTCGCAACCGATCGGGTGGGCAGGACTGTCCTCGTATTCGGACTCGTACGCGTATCCGTGCTCGTACCGGTCGAAAGATCGTCGTCGCGAAGAAAGGGCCACCCCACACCGTGTCCACCACCCGCCGCGCCATCCTCACCACAGCGACCGCCATCGGCGCCACCGCGTTCGCCGGTACCGCCACCGCCCGAGCGGCGACCGGTGGTGCGCACGCCGAGTCGGCCGATGGCCGCTTCACCGCACTTGAGCGCCGGCACGGCGCCCGACTCGGCGTGTTCGCGCACGACATCGGTACCGGGCGCACCATCCGGCACCGCGCCGACCAACGCTTCCCGATGTGCTCCACGTTCAAGACGCTCGCCGTCGCCGCCGTGCTGCGCGACCTCGACAAGGACGGCGAGTTCCTGGCTCGTCGCGTCCACTACACGCAGGCAGACATCGACCGCGCGGGCGGCGCCCCCGTCACCGGGAAGCCGGAGAACCTCGCGCACGGCATGACCGTCTCGGAGCTGTGCGGCGCCGCGATCTCGTACAGCGACAACACGGCGGCCAACCTCCTTATGAAGTACCTCGGTGGCCCAACCGCCGTCACCCGCTTCGCCCGCTCGACCGGTGACCGCACGACCCGCCTCGACCGCTGGGAGCCCGAGCTGAACTCGGCCGAACCGGGCCGCGTCACCGACACCAGCACGCCCCGCGCGATCGGCACGACGTACGCGCGGCTGGTCCTCGGCGACGCCCTCGCCCCCGCCGACCGCGACCGGCTGACCCGCTGGCTGCTCGCCAACACCACCAGTGGTGAACGGTTCCGCGCGGCCCTGCCCGCCGACTGGGTGCTCGGCGACAAGACCGGCACGGGCTCGTACGGCACCGCCAACGACGTCGGCATCGCCTGGACGCCGGACGGGGCGCCGGTGATCCTCTCGGTCCTGTCGACCAAGCCGGACGAGGACGCCGAGGGCGACAGCCCGCTGGTGAAGCGGGCCGCCGAGCTGATCGTCGAGTCGCTGAGCCGTTAGCTCTCTCCCGCCTCCCGCCACGGCTGAGATCATGGCCGTATGAGTGGTACGAGCAGTGACAGCACGGTCGAGCGGGCCTTCGCCGCCGCCCTCCACGACGGCGGCGACCTCGACACCGGTGCTTCGCTGCTCGCCGCCGACCCGTCCGCGGACACCGAACTCGCCCTGCGGGGGCGGGAGTTCATGCGGCGGGCCTGGGAGCGCGGCTGGCAGCCGGCCGACGTGCTGCGGATGGTCGTACGGGAGGAGGGCCTTGATGCCGCCCACGAACGGCTCGCGGCCCGTCTGATCCGCACCGAGACCGAGCGGTACGAGAACCTGCCGCCGCGCTGGGCCGCCCAGCTCGCCGACCTTGCCGAGCTGTCGGTGGAGGAGTACGCGCGCGTGGACCGGTTCTCGGGCGCCACCACCGCCCTGGAGCTGTACCGGCTGCTGGCGCGACTGCCCGCGATCGAGCCGGTCGGCCCGGTACCCGGTGAGTCGATCACCGTGCCGGTGGCGGGTGAGCCGCGCGCCCTGGCGAGGATCCGCGCGCTGCTCGCCAAGGCGGAGCGGACCGGGTACCCGCCGGAGGCGGAGGCGCTGTCGGCGAAGGCGCAGGAGCTGATGGCCCGGCACTCGGTCGACGAGGCGCTGCTCGCCTCCCGTACGCACACGAAGGACGCGCCCGCCGCCTGCCGGATCGGCGTCGACGCCCCCTACGAGACGGCGAAGGCGGTTCTCCTCGACGCGGTGGCGGGCGCCAATCGCTGTCGCGCGGTGTGGAACTCGGCGTTCGGGTTCTCGACGGTGGTCGGATTCGAGGCGGATCTGGAGGCTGTGGAGGTGCTTCATACGTCGCTGCTCGTGCAGGCCACCGCCGCGATGACGCGCGCCGAGGCCGAGCAGCGGGCGGGCGGCAGGAAGCGTACGAAGACCTTCCGGCAGTCGTTCCTCGCCGCGTACGCGCACCGGATCGGGGACCGGCTCGCCGCCGTCGCCGAGCGGGTGACGGGTGAGGTGGATGAGGCGGACGAGGTCCTGCCGGTGCTCGCCGCGCGGGACGTTGCGGTCGCGGGGCGGGCCGAGGAGATGTTCCCCGAGACCGTGACGACGCGGGTGAGGGGCGTCACCGACGGGGCGGGCTGGGCCGAGGGCACCGAGGCGGCGCAGCGGGCCCGCCTGGACGGGCAGCCGCGCCTTCCCTAGGGCCGGACTCCAGGCGGCAGCCTCAGCGTGCCGCGCGTTCGATGCGGTCGAGCAGCCGGTGGTGGCGGACGGCGTGCGCGAAGTCGGGGACGACGGACGTGCCGTCGGCCAGGTCGCGGCGGAGCTGGGTGTAGGCGGCGCCGACGTTGTACGCGTCGGTGCCGCGCAGCTCCGCGAGCTCGGGATCGAAGTAGCGTTCGGGGACGGCGAGTTGAGCGAGCTCGGCGTCCGAACCGCGCGCTCCCGCGATCGTGTACTCGCCCATTTGCAGATGCCCGGTGTCGCCGGTCACGACCAGGTCGCCCTCGGTTCCGTTGATCTCCCAGTGGAAGTTCGTGCCCCGCGACGTGCCGCCCCGGAAGTGCACGGACGCCACCGCGCCGGAGGCGAGCACCCCGCCGAGCACCACCTGGTCGGGGACGTCGGGCCGGTGGACGGTGCCGTGGGAGTCCGTGAGTTCGCTGCGCCGGATGGCGGTGACGGCGCTGACCTGAGTCGCGCTGTCGAAGTCGCCGAGTACCGAGGTCAGCCCGTCCAGCGTGTGGCCGAACGGGATGGTCAGCATGTTCGCCCCGGTGGACCGGTCCAGGAGATACGCGGAGCCCTCCGGCACCTCCGCTCCCCAGCCGCGCGCGGACGCCACCATGCTGGTGGACAGCACCTCGCCTACGTAGCCGTCCGCGATCAGGTCGCGCAGGTGCCGCACGAGCGGGGCGGACCGTGCCTGGAGCCCGGTGAAGGTGCGAAGGTCGCGCTCGGCGGCGAGTGCGGCCAGCTTCTCGGCCTCCGCGACTCCGACGCCCAGCGGCCACTCGGAGAACACCGCCTTCCCCGCGGCGAGGGCGGACTCGATGATCTCCCGGTGGTCGGGAACCTTGACGGTGACCACGACGAGGTCGACCTCGTCGGACGCGGCGAGCTCCGCGGCCGTACCGAAGGAGTGGGCGATGCCGTACTTCTCGGCGGCGGCCCGCGCGGAGTCGGCGCTGCTCGCGGAGAGCGCGCGCACCTCGAAGCCGTTCAGCCGGCGCAGCGCGGGCAGATGGGCCCTGGCGGCCCAGCCGCGCTTGGCGGAGAGGCCGACGATGCCCACACGGACGGGAGACTGCTGGGACGCGGGCGGGGGCAGGGGCATGACGGGCTCCTCCACTGGGCGGCGGGGCATTGACGGGGCACTAGAGTGTTTGATGATCTACGAACATTCGGAGTGTACGTACGGCATCGAACACTCGGCAAGGGTGTTCAAAGAGTCTTGGAAGAGTCTTCAGGGAGGACGGCATGGCCGCGGCGGAAGGTACGGCGAGTGGGCACCGGGCGGCGCCGGTGCATGTCGCACCGGCGGATGTCTCCCTGGAGGCGGCGCTCGTCGCGCTCGCCGACCCGGTGCGCCGCACGCTCGTCCGCGAGCTGGCCGGGGCCGTCGACTGGGAGCGCACCTGCGGCACCTTCGACGTGCCGGTCACCAAGGCGACGCTGAGCCGGCACTTCTCCGTACTCCGCGAGGCGGGCCTGCTGGAGCAGCGGGACGCCGGGCCCAGGCGCCTCAACCGGTTGCGCCGCGCCGAGTTCGACGCCCGGTTTCCCGGGCTCCTGGATCTGGTGCTCCGCGAAGGGAAGTAGGGCCCTGGCGTCCGAAGTGGCTGATGCCCGTATTCTGGCGGAATGAGCTGGTTCCGGGCGTTGCAGGTGACCACGCGCTCGGGCCTGACCGTGGAGCGCAAGCGCCTCGAACCGCTGATCGCCCTGCGCGGCGCCGTGGGGCTCGCGATCGTGCTCGCGGTGAGCCTGTCGCTGTTCGGTCCCGCGGTGGCGGCGGGTTCCGCCTTCGGCGCGTTCCAGGCGGCGATCGCCACGTTCCAGCGCAGCTGGCGGCCACGTCCCGAACTCGCGCTCGCCTCCGGCGCGAGCCTCGGCATCTCGACGTTCGTCGGCTACCTCACCGGCTCCCACCTCGTCTTCTTCCTGCCGCTGCTCGCGCTGTGGACGTATCTCGCCGGACTCGCCTGGGCGGCGGGGCCGACCATCGGCATCATGGCCTCGTCGAACGTCGCGATGATGCTCGTGACCATCACCCTGCCGACGACGCTCGCGGAGGCCGCGGGGCACGCGGCGATGATGGCCTTCGGCGGCCTGGTTCAGGCCTCGCTGGTGATCCTCTTCCCCGTACGCAGATGGGGAGCGCACCGCGACGCCCTCGCGGACGCGCTCGCGGCGGAGGCGGATTACGCGCGGCGGCTGCGGCACGATCCGGTCGCCGCGTTCGATCCGGAGCCGCTGATGCTGGCGCGGAACGCGGCGGCGCTCACGCCGAGGCAGGCGCGGACGCGGCCCGCGCAATTGCACGGTACGCGGGGGCTCGCGGAGCGCATCCGGCCGGTGCTGGCGTCGCTCGCGGATCCGGCGGTGGGGGTGCCGGAGGAGGGGGTGGAGCGGGATCGTGTGCGGGAGTTGCTGGCCGCGGCGGGGGAGATTCTTGATGCTGCGGCGAGGGCGATTCGGCGGGGGGCGCCGGTGAGGATTCCGCCGGGGGCGGTGGCAGCGTTCCGGTCCCCGGATACCGGGGTGATTCTGTCCGGGCCTCCGCAACGGGCGGCCACCCGTCTGGGCTCTCTCCTCCGCGACGTGGTGGAAACGGCAGGCGGCGCCGCCCCCACGCCACGGGGCTCCGCCCCGGGCCCCGCGCCTCAATCGCCGGCGGGGCTGGAAAGCCGGGGCTCCGCCCCGGGTCCCGCTGCTCAATCGCCGCAGGGGCTTGATTTGCCCGACCCCGCCGACGTCGAAGGGGGCGATGCCGCCGCCCCCGCCTTGGGCAATCTGCCGCCTGGGGCGGCAGGGTGGGCAAGGCGGCCCCCGGTGCCGCGCGCCGATGATGTGGCCCCCGCCCCGGAGCCGCCGGTACCGGTGCCGCCCGCCCCGGTACCCGCCCCGGTACCCGCCCCGGCCCCCGCCCCGGTACCCGCTCAGCCCTTGCGGCGGCCCAGTATCTTTCAGTTGCTGCCCGTCGCCGTCCGCGCCATCCGCCGCGAGGCCCGGCCAGGGTCCCCGGTGCTGCGGCATGCGAATCGCGTGGCCGCGGTCGCCGTCGCCGGGTATCTCATCGGCGACGTACTCCCGTTCGGACACGGCTACTGGGCGCCGATGTCGGCCGTGATGGTCATGCGCCCCGACTTCTCGCAGACGTACTCACGGGCGGTGGCCCGCTTCTGCGGCACGCTCGTCGGCGTCACCCTGGCGACCGGGATCCTCCAGGCCGCGCACCCCGGCACATATCTCTCCGCCGCACTCGCCGTGGTGTTCGCGGGGCTGATGTACCTGCTGATGCGCACGGGACAGCTCGCCTCCCAGTGCTGCATCGCCATGTACGTGGTGTTCCTGCTCGGCATGGGCGGCGAGGAGTGGAGCCAGACGGTCCCCGAACGCGTCGTGCTGACACTCGTCGGCGGCGTACTCGCGATGCTGTCGTACGCCCTGTACCCGGCCTGGGAGACCCCGCGCCTGCGCACCCGGCTCGCCGACTGGCTGGCCGCGCTCGGCGAGTACGCCGCCGCGGTCGTCGCCCACTACGCGAGCCCCGCGGGCAAGAGCTGCCCGGACGTGCGCGAGGCCCTGCTGAAGGCCCGTGACGCGCACATCGCCTGGGAGCAGGCCGCGGCCCGCGCCAAGACGGAACCCGTACGCCACCGCGGCCTCTCCAACGCCGCCGCCGACGAGGCCGCGCACGCCCTGCACCACATCGGCCGCGTCGTGATGCTGATGGAGGCGCACCTGCCGGAGCGCGGCGCGACCCCGGTGCCCGCCGCCGACGCGCTCGCCGACGCGCTGCGCGCCGCGACCCGCGACGGCGCGCAGGCCATCCGCGAGCGCCGGATCCCGCGCTGGAAGCCGGTCCGCGAGGCCCTCGACGCGTGGGACGGCGAGGGCGTCCCGGACCGGGTGGTGCGTCGCGGGGCGGCGCTGTTCCTCGAAACGCTGGAGGAACTCTCCTACGCCCTCGACACCGACGCACCGCCGATGACCCGGGAGTCGACCGACCAGAGGTGACGGGCGGCGACTCAGTTCGTCGGGAGGCCGCTGGGCAGGGAGGTCGGCAGCTCGCCGCCCTTGGACGTGGACTTCTTGAACGTGTCCTTCTGACCCGCGTCCCACGAGATCCGCATCGTGCTGCCGTCGTTGGACTCGACCGCGCCCTTCGTGCGGTCGGTGTTCCCGTCCGCGCACCTGAGCGCGAGCGTCGGCTTGTCGGCGCCCGCCAGGGTCCCGGTGCACAGATGCCCGTCGGCGGTGGTCAGCGCGGCCTGGTTCTCGCCGACGACCAGGACGACGGGCTTTCCACCGGCGGACGCCTTCCAGACGCCCTCGGTGTCCTTCAAAGAACCGGGGCCGGCGGACGAACTCCCGCTGGAAGGCGTGCTCTTGCCCGCCCCATCGCTCTCGCCCGAGCCCGAGCCCTTGCTCTGATCCTTGGCCGCGTCGCTGCTGCCGCCGCTGTCGTCGTCCCCGCCGCCACTGCACCCGCCCACGGCGAGCACCGCCACGACGGCCAGAGCGCCCGCGGCGACCCGTACGTTCCTGATGTGCACAACTTCCCCCAACTAGAACGGGAACTGAGAGCGCCCCCGCTGCACGGATATCCACTTCTGCGTGGTGAACGCCTCCAGTGTCGCCTCGCCGTTGAGCCGCCCGATCCCGGACTGCTTCTGCCCGCCGAAGGCGACGAGCGGCTCGTCGTGCACGGTTCCGTCGTTCACATGGAACATGCCGGTGTCGATCCGCTGCGCGAAGTCCACCCCGCGCTCCACGTCGCCCGTGTGCACGGCGCCGCTCAGCCCGTACGGGGTGTCGTTCGCGATCCGCACCGCCTCCTCGTCCCCGTCGAACGGGATGAGCAGGGCGACCGGGCCGAAGATCTCCTGCCGCAGGACGGGGGAGTCGGCGGGCAGCCCGGTGAGGACGACCGGCTCGACCACGTTCCCGTCCACACCTCCGCGTACGAGCGCCGTGGCGCCCTCCGCGACCGCGGTGGCGACGACGCTCGAAATCGCCTCCGCCTGCGTGGAGTTGATGACAGGGCCGATGACGGTCTTCGGGTCGCGCGGGTCGCCCGACTTGAGGGTGGAGACCTTCGCCACGAACTTCTCCGTGAACTCCTTCTCCACCTTGCGGTCCACGAGGATCCGGTTCGCCGCCATGCAGACCTGGCCCTGATGGACGTACCGGCTGAAGACCGCGGCATCCACCGCGTAGTCGATGTCCGCGTCGTCGAGCACGGTCAGCGCGCTGTTGCCGCCGAGTTCGAGGATCACCTGCTTGAAGTGCGCGGCGCAGACCGTCCCGACGTGCCGGCCGACCTGGTCGGAGCCGGTGAAGGAGATGACCTTGGGCACGGGGTGGGTCAGGAACGCGTCGCCGATCTCGGCGATGTCGGTGATCACGACGTTGAGCAGACCGGCCGGCAGTCCCGCGTCCTCGAAGAGCTTCGCGATCAGCGAACCGCCGGTGACCGGGGTGTTCTGATGCGGCTTGAGGACCACGCCGTTGCCGAGCGCGAGCGCGGGCGCGACGGACTTCAGGGACAGCAGGAACGGGAAGTTGAACGGCGAGATCACGCCCACCACCCCGACCGGCACCCGGTAGAGCCGGTTCTCCTTGCCGTCCACGGGGGAGGGGATCACGCTGCACTGCGGGCGCAGCGCCAGCTGGGCCGACTCGCGCAGGAACTCCTTGGCGAGGTGCAGCTCGAAGCCGGCCTTGACCCGCGTGCCACCGAGCTCGTCGATGATCGCCTCGGTGATCTCCTCCTCGCGCTCCTCCAGGAGGCGCAGGGCGCGCTCGAAGACGGCGCGGCGCGCATACGCGTTGGTCCTCGCCCAGTCCTTCTGAGCCCGCTCGGCCGCGCGATACGCCTCGTCGACCTCTTCCACGGAGGCGACGGTGATCGAGGCGAGCTTGTCCCCGTCATAGGGATTGAAGTCGATAATGTCCCACGCCCCGTGTCCGGGACGCCACGAGCCGTCGATGTATTGCCGGTCCAGTTCCGTGAAGTAGGACATGTAATCCCTTGCTGCAGCGCCGGGCACTCTGATGCACGCCATCGTACGGGCGGGTAACGGCAGTTACAGCAGAAGATCCGTCAACTCACAGCAGACTCAAGTCAATTCGGACAACGCGTCACGGAGCAGTTGCACACTGTTCTCGGGAGAGGGGCACTGGGCCGAGAGTTCCGTCATCGCCTTCTCGTACTGCGTCACGTCCTCGCGCTTGTCCAAATACAGGGCGCTGGTGAGCTGTTCGAGGAAGACGACATCCGAAAGGTCGGATTCGGGGAACGTGAGAATGGTGAACGTGCCGGACTCGCCGGGGTGCCAGCCATGGCCGAACGGCATGATCTGCAACGTCAGTTGGGGGAGCGAGGCCAGTTCGATGAGGTGTTCCAGCTGCCCGCGCATCACCTTGCGTCCGCCCTGCACGCGCCGCACCGCGGCCTCGTCGAGCACGATGTGCACCTGGGGCGACCGCTCGTCGACCAGCAGCTTCTGCCGCTCGATGCGCAGCGCGACCCGCCGCTCGATGTCCTCGCGCGCGGCCCCCCGCATGCCCTGCTCGACGACCGCGTGCGCGTAGTCCTCGGTCTGGAGCAGGCCGTGCACGAACTGGGCCTCGTAGCCACGGATCTGGGTCGCCGCGCCCTCGAGCCCGAGGTACGTCGGGAACCAGCCGGGCAGCACGTCGCTGTAACTGTGCCACCAGCCCGCGACGTTGGCCTCCTTGGCGAGCGAGAGCAGCGCGGAGCGCTCCGTCTCGTCATCCACTCCGTACAGCGTCAGCAGGTCGGCGACATCGCGCGGCTTGAAGCTCACCCGTCCCAACTCCATGCGGCTGATCTTCGATTCGGAGGCGCGAATCGAGTAGCCGGCGGCCTCGCGGGTGATCCCGTGCGATTCCCGCAGGCGCCTCAGCTGTGAGCCCAGCAGGATGCGTCGCACCACCGAGCCCCCACCAGAGTTCAGCGCCTGGGGCGACCCCCATGCCTCCCCAGCGGTCACGTCTCTTCATCCTCCCCTTGGTCCACGGCCGAAGTCTGCCATCAAAACGCTCCAGCCTGTACTCGTTCGGTTACAGAAATGGAAAGATCGCGAACTACATGCGCAAGAAGTCGTAGGAAGAAATACGCGAGAACTGGTACGGGCTCGCTCAAGTCGGGCGCGTGCACGTGCATCTGCCCTTGCATCCGCTGTACGCATTCGGAACGATGGCGCCACCACCGCTCGCTGCGTACTGCGAAAATGGGGAGTACCTCGCATGGGGACGAATGGATCGACCATGCTCGGGCCGTTGGAGTCGTTACGGCAGGGCTTGCCGCCGGTCGACCCCTCGGCCGTCTCCAGTACCGCGTCCTGCGCTCTTCCCGCACGCTACGAAGCGGTGCGCAGCGCAAGGGAGTTCAGCCGCAGGACGCTGGCCGACTGGGGAGCGCTGGAGCGTTTCGACGACATCTGTCTCGTCGTCTCCGAACTTGTCACCAATGCCCTGCGACACGGCCTCCCGGCGGACACCCCGCACGGCCAGGACCCGCCCGTGCGGCTCCACTTGATGCATTGGTCTTCGCGCGTAGTGTGCGCGGTCCGCGATCCCAGCCACGAGAGTCCGGTGGCCCAGGAAGTGGACATCGACATCGACATCGACGCCGACTTCTCGGCGGAGTCCGGGCGCGGCCTGTTCCTCGTCGACTCCTTCGCCGACAGCTGGGGTTGGCACCCCTTGGCCGGAGCGCTGAGCGGAAAGGTCGTCTGGGCGCTCTTCAGGTTGTGAAGTCGTGCAGTGAAGTCGTGCAGTGAAGTCACGCTATGGAAAAGGCTCTTGACGCTGCGTCAGGCATCGGCCGTCAAGTGGTCGAATTCACCGTCCTTCACGCCGAGGAGCATCGCCTCTATCTCCGCGGGCGTATAGACGAGCGCGGGTCCCTCTGGAAAGTTCGAGTTGCGTACAGCGACCCTTCCGCCGGGCAACTTCGCGAACTCCACGCAGGAGCCCTGCGAGTTGCTGTGCCTGCTCTTCTGCCAGACCACTCCGTGCAACTCCGTGGCCGCCATGCCGTTGTACACGTGGTGCACGGTTCGCTCCCCGGTGGTGCTGTCAGTGCTGTAACAGTGAATGATTCTGTGGCCGAAGTGATAGCCGGAACAGCAGTGATCAACTGCCCCAACTGTCCAGGATCATAGCTGCGTTCATATGCCGTTGCATGGGCAGATGCACGTGCACGCGGGGTGTTCTCGCAGTTACAGTTCGGAAAGCGCCTGCCCCAGTACCCGCATTGCATGCGAGCGCCATCCACCGGCACCGATCTTTCGAGCCATCGCCCGCGCGCCCCGGGCGCCGGAAATTGGCCGGAATTCGATCCGCTCACCGCACCCGCGCCGCACGCGGGGAAACTTGACCGGCGACGGCTGCATGTGCCCCGACGTCTAGGCTGGACCGCATGTCAGCGATCCGCCTGCTGGTTCTCGGGGCCGTACGGCAGCACGGCCGCGCGCACGGCTACCAAGTCCGCAACGACCTGGAGTACTGGGGCGCCCACGAGTGGTCGAACGCCAAGCCCGGCTCGATCTACCACGCGCTCAAGCAGATGGCGAAGCAGGGACTGCTGCGCGCCCACGAGATCGCGCCCTCCACGGCAGGCGGCCCGCCGCGCACCGAGTACGAGCTCACGGATCAGGGGCGCCAGGAGTACCTCGCCCTGGTCCGCTCCTCGCTCACCTCGTACGACCAGCGGCCCGACATCCTCACGGCGGCGCTCGGCTGCATGGTCGACCTGCCGCGCGGCGAGGTGGTGGGCCTGCTCGAGGAGCGGGTGCGGAGCATGGAGGAGTGGCGCCGGTCCGTCACGGAGTACTACACACCCGAGGACGGCCCCGAA
The DNA here is from genome assembly GCF_053592315.1 of Streptomyces sp. NPDC002754. Taxonomy (NCBI): domain Bacteria; kingdom Bacillati; phylum Actinomycetota; class Actinomycetes; order Kitasatosporales; family Streptomycetaceae; genus Streptomyces; species Streptomyces sp. NPDC002754. The sequence continues at coordinate 44,273 of NZ_JBSFVM010000018.1, read as the reverse complement.
CAGCTCGGCCACATCGGCGAGATCATGAACCACTGGGTCTTCTCGGCCGAAACCGGCGCGCAGTGGACCAGGGGCCTGATCGCCCGCATCGAGGCCGGCGCCTACACCTTCGCAGGCGAGGGCGAACCGTTCGTGGGGGTGCTCGCCAAATAAGCCCCGCTCTTGGACGAGAGCCCGCGGGGTCCGGGGCAGCGCCCCGCGACGTTCAGTGATGGAACCCCGTGGCCGCCCCCCGGTCCCGCGTCACCGGATGCGCCTGTTGCCGCAGCTCCGGCAGGAGCCGGCCCAGGTCCTCCACCAGCAACTCCGCCAGGTCGGACGAGAACCCGTTGCGGCACACCACCCGCAGCACCGCCAGATCCTCCCGGTGCGCGGGGAACGTGTACGCCGGCACCAGCCACCCCCGCTCCCGCAGCCGCCGCGACACGTCGAACACGTCGTACGCCTTCACGTCGGGCGCTGTGGTGAACGCGAAGACCGGCAACTCGTCGCCCCGCGTGAGGAGCTGGAAGTCGCCGAGCGCCTCGATCCGCTCCGCGAGCCCGCGCGCCACCTCCCGTGTCGCCTGCTGAACGGCCCGGTAGCCCTCCCGCCCGAGACGTAGGAACGTGTAGTACTGGGCGACCACCTGCGCCCCGGGACGCGAGAAGTTCAGCGCGAACGTCGGCATGTCCCCGCCCAAGTAGTTGACCCGGAAGACGAGTTCCTCCGGCAGGGCCTCCGCGTCGCGCCACAGTGCCCACCCGACGCCCGGGTAGACGAGCCCGTACTTGTGCCCGGACGTGTTGATCGACGCCACCCGCGGCAGCCGGAAGTCCCAGGCCAGATCCGGGTCGAGGAACGGCGCCACCATCGCTCCCGACGCCCCGTCCACATGCACGGGGATGTCGAGACCCGTATGCGCCTGCAGCTCGTCGAGGGCCGCGCACAGGTCGGCGATCGGCTCGTACGAACCGTCGAAGGTGGACCCCAGAATCCCGACGACACCGATCGTGTTCTCGTCGCACAGCTCGGCGGCCGCGGCCGGGTCGAGGTGGAACCGCTCGCCCTCCATCGGCACCTGGCGCGCCTCCACCTCCCAGAAATTGCAGAACTTCTCCCAGCAGACCTGCACGTTCACGCCCATGACGAGGTTGGGGCGGGCCTCGCGCGACGGGTAGCGGTCCGCGTTCCGCAGTGCCCAGCGCCGCTTGAGCGCCATCCCGGCGAGCATGCACGCCTCGCTCGACCCGGTGGTCGAGCACCCCACGGCGGTGGACGGATCGGGCGCGTTCCACAGATCGGCGAGCATGGCGACGCAGCGTCGCTCCAGCTCCGCCGTCCGCGGGTACTCGTCCTTGTCGATCATGTTCTTGTCCCGGCACTCGCCCATGAGGACGCCTGCCTGCGGCTCCATCCACGTGGTGACGAAGGTGGCGAGGTTGAGCCGCGCGTTCCCGTCCAGCATCAACTCGTCACGGACCAACTGATACGCGGTCATGGGCGCGAGCGGCCCCTGCGGCAGCCGGTGCTTGGGAGGGGCGTCCGTCATGACGGCCGTCGGATTCGCCTCCCCGTAGAAGGGGTTGACGGAGAGCGGACGCTCGTCGGGCTTGCCGTACCGGTCGGCGGGGCTCTGGTGCAGCGGTGACATGGGGCAACTCCTTTACGCAAAAGGGCAGTTGACGCGATCGGTGACCCGAGCCATGACGCGAGGCGCATCAGGCGTCACGGCCAGCCACGGAACCACTCTAGAGGGACATAAAAGGCATAACACCCCGAGAATCGGCCGAAGGAATCGACTTGCACCTCACGTCACGTGAGGCCCCAAGCTGAATCACGTAGCCGAATCACGTACGAGAAGGGAGGTTCCGCGGATGAGCTACTCCGTGGGTCAGGTCGCCCGCTTCGCCGGGACCACGGTGCGCACCCTGCACCACTACGACGAGATCGGCCTGCTCGCCCCGAGTGAGCGCAGCGCGGCCGGACACCGCCGGTACGGCGAGGCCGACCTCGACCGGCTCCAGCAGGTCCTCTTCTACCGGGAGCTCGGCTTCCCGCTCGACGAGATCCAGGCCCTGCTGGACGACCCGGAGACCGACCCGCGCGAACACCTGCGGCGCCAGCACGAACTGCTGACCGTCCGCATCGAGAAGCTGCAGAAGATGGCAGAGGCCGTCGAACACGCCATGGAGGCACAGCAGATGGGCATCCAGCTCACACCGGAAGAGCGCTTCGAGGTCTTCGGGGACAAGGACCCCGTGGAGTACGACGAGGAGACCGAGCAGCGCTGGGGCAACACGGCGGCGTACGCCGAGTCGCAGCGGCGGGCCGCGACGTACTCCAAGGAGGACTGGCTGCGCATGAAGGCCGAGAACGACGACTGGCTCGCGCGCTACGTGGCCCTCGTCACGGCCGGCGAGCCGGCGGACGGCGAGCGCGCCATGGATCTGGCCGAGGAGCACCGCGACCAGATCTCGCGCTGGTTCTACGACTGCCCGCACGAGATGCACGCCTGCCTCGGCGCCATGTACGTGGCCGACGAGCGCTTCAAGGCGTACTACGACGCCCTGGGCGAGGGCGTCGCCGACCACCTGAGCACCGCGATCCAGGCCAACTCCGTACGGAACGGCTGAACCACAGGTTTGCCACAGTTTCCGCACAGTGCATCCTGAGGGGGCCACTGGAACCTGGCAGGGTCAACCGGCGTTGATAACTTTGCACCGCCATTGCCTTGCCCTGCCTTTGCCACCGAAGCCCCTCAGGAGTCCGGACCCGTGATGACGCTTGCTCTAGGACCAAGCTGGCTGGACCCGGACTATCTGCTGAACACGTTCGGCATCTGGGGTCTGCTGCTGATCGTGTTCGCCGAGTCGGGTCTGCTGATCGGCTTCTTCCTGCCGGGCGACTCGCTGCTCTTCACCACGGGCCTGCTGATCACGTCGAAGCAGCTGGACTTTCCGCTGTGGGGGGCGGTCGGGCTGATCTGTCTCGCCGCGATCCTGGGCGACCAGGCGGGCTACATGTTCGGCAGGAAGGTCGGCCCGTCCCTCTTCAGGCGCCCGGACTCCCGGATCTTCAAGCAGGAGAACGTCACCAAGGCGCACGAGTTCTTCGAGAAGTACGGCCCGAAGTCCCTGGTCCTGGCCCGCTTCGTGCCCGTCGTCCGTACGTTCACGCCGATCATCGCGGGCGTCTCGGGCATGAAGTACCGCTCGTTCCTCACGTTCAACGTGATCGGCGGCGTGCTGTGGGGCGCGGGTGTGACGCTGCTCGGCTCGTGGCTCGGCAACATCGAGTTCGTGCACAAGAACATCGAGGCGATCCTGATCCTGATCGTCCTGCTCTCGGTGGTGCCGATCGCGATCGAGTTCCTGCGGGCCCGCGGCAAGTCGAAGAAGACGGCCGCGCAGGCCGACGAGACCGGGGTAGGCGGCGGACCCGGCGAGGCCCCGCCCGCCCCGCCGCGCCGCCGGCACGCGAAGCGCTAGAACCACACCCGGGAAACGCTAGAAGCCCCTCGTGCGCTTGGCCGCGCGCCGTCCCGCGGCGCCCGGCCCCTGCAGGAACAGGCGGGAGATCTCGCCACCGAGGTTCACGCCGATCGCGATGGCGAGGGCGAGCGCGGCCGCCTTGGACAGGAACGTGAGCCCGGAGTTCACATCGCTGTGCGCGATCGCCAGCAGCCCGAAGTACGTCGCCGAACCGGGCAGCAGCGGGCCGATCGCGGCCGTGACGTACGGCAGCGCCGAAGCGAACTGGTACCGCGAGAAGAGCTGCCCGAACAGGCCCACGAGCCCCGCCGCCGCGGCCGTGGCGGCCACCGGCGAGATCCCGCCCTGGTAGTGCAGCGCCCCGAAGATCGCGCCCGCGACCCCGCCGTTGAGCGTCACGGCGATCACCGTCGCCCGCTCCTGCTGCAACAGCACGGCGAACGCGAGCGACAGCGACATCGACGCGAGGATCTGCCAGACCGGCCGGTCGGGGCTCTGCAACGCCTCCTCCGGGTCGAGCTGCGCGTTCAGCTGCACGCCTACGTAGAGCATGATCAGGACGCCGATGACGATGCCCACGAAGAAGTACATGACTTCCAGGAGGCGTGCGGCGGCCGTGATGTAGAAGCCGGTCAGGCCGTCCTGCACACCGGCGACGAGCGCCCGCCCGGGGAGCAGCGCGAAGAGCCCACCGGTGATCACCGCGGACGCCCGCACGTCTACGTAGTCGTGCGCGAGCGTCAGCGCGATGCCGATCGCGGCGGGCGGCATCGCGGCCACCGTGAACTGGTAGAACTCCGGGAACCCGCGCCCCGCGCAGAGCCACGCGAGCCGGTCGCCGAGCATCGCGCCGATCGCGGCCACGACGAACACCAGCACGTCACCGCCGACCAGGATCGACGCGGACCCGGCGAGCAGGCCGCTCGCCACGGTGAGCGCCCAGCCCGGGTAGGGGTGCCGGTTCCTGCGGATCTCGGCGAGGCGCCGGTAGGCCTCCTCCAGGGAGACGTCGGTCTCCTCGTCGCTCATGTCGTCGACGAGCCGGTACACGGCCGCGAGGCGTGTGTAGTCGCTGCCGCGGCGCCGCACGGTGCGCGAGGCCGTCACCGGGTCGTCCACCAGGGACGGCTGGAAGCTGATCGACAGCAGAGTGAACGTTACTGTCGGCTCGCAGCGGTCGAGCCCGTAGGACCGGCACACGGCGAACATCGCCGCCTCCACGTCCTCGGCGCCCTCACCACCCGCGAGCAGCAGCTCCCCGATACGCAGGGTCAGGTCGAGCACGCGCGGAACGGCGGGCCCCGACTCCTCGTCGTGCTTCTGGACCAGCTCGGGGGCGGGCCGCTCGGCGACCGGCATCCGCAGCATGGTGCGCATCCGGTCCTGCCAGGGCGCCTCCTTGGTCAGTCTGACCACGGGGATGCCGTGCGGCGGGGTGAACGCGGGGGACGACTCACGGACGCTGTACGTCCGCGGCCGCGTGAACGCCGAGCTCTCCGTGTCCACCGGCTCCGGCGCCTGCACGTTCAGCCCATTGGGCACCGCGAACTCCGAAGTGGTCGACGACTCCTCGTCGACCACCGGGGGCGGCGTGATGATCCCGATCGGCTGCGTGAACGCGCTGCGCGCCTCGTCGGACTGCGGCTTGCGGTCCTCGGGGGCCTCGGACTCCCGCTCCGTCACCTCTGTCGTTCCTCGCCCTTCACATCGCTGCGTATCCCTGCACCGTACGTACGCTTCAGTATGCGCACAGATACGCGAACGGGCCGCCCCAGGGGGGCGGCCCGGATGTGAACGCTGGGGGCTCAGTGGCCGCCGTTGTCCTGCGCGCGCTTGTAGGAACGCTCGATCTCGGCCTCGGCCTCGGTGCGGCCGACCCAGTCGGCGCCCTCGACGGACTTGCCGGGCTCCAGGTCCTTGTAGACCTCGAAGAAGTGCTGGATCTCCAGGCGGTCGAACTCCGAGACGTGCTGGATGTCGCGCAGGTGCTCCATCCGCGGGTCCGTCGCCGGGACGCACAGCAGCTTGTCGTCGCCGCCGGCCTCGTCCGTCATCCGGAACATGCCGATCACGCGGCACTTGATGAGGCAGCCGGGGAACGTCGGCTCGTCCAGGATGACCAGGGCGTCCAGCGGGTCGCCGTCCTCACCGAGGGTGTCCTCGACGTAGCCGTAGTCCGCGGGGTAGGCGGTCGACGTGAACAGACGACGGTCGAGGCGGATACGACCGGACTCGTGGTCGACCTCGTACTTGTTCCGCGATCCCTTCGGGATCTCGATCAGGACGTCGAACTCCACCGGTGGCTCCTCAATGATCAACACAAACGTCTGGTGGTTAAGTGTCCCCTACGCAGATGTGTGATCGCGAAAGGGGCTGGTCCGCGGTGCCGGAGCCGAAGGCTTCGCAGCTCGTGAAGAGTGCGGCGAAGACTGTTGCCGGATCCAAGACCAAGCACGTCACGGTGGGCGCGACGGCGGTGGGGCTTGCCCTCGCGGCCGTCGTGGCGGTCGCGGCCGGTCCCTGGGACGCTTCGGGTCAGCGTAAGGCCGAGGCCGACCGGGCCGCCTCCTCGGAGGCCGGAGGTGGCGCAGATCACGGAGGTGCGGCCGAGGCGGCGCCGAGCGCGCCCGTGGTGCTCGCGGCCCCCGGCGCGGCCGTGCCGGGCCCCACGAAGAGTGCCCTGGCCGACGTGCTCGACCCACTCCTGAAGGGCCCCGCGCTCGGCGGCCGGCGCACGGCCGCGGTCGTCGACGCCGTCACCGGAAAGCGGCTCTACGGGAGGGCATCGGGCGACACCCTCACCCCGGCGTCCACGACGAAGCTGGCCACGGCGGTGGCCGCCCTCTCGGCCGCGGGCCCCGACCACCGCATCGCCACCCGTACGGCCCTGGAGAAGGACTCCAAGAAGCTGATCCTGGTGGGCGGCGGCGATCCGACCCTGACCGCCCGCGCGAAGAACCCTTACGGCGCCGCCGACCTGGGCACGCTCGCCGACGAGACCGCCAAGTCGTTGAAGAAGCGGGACACCACCGAGGTGACCCTCACGTACGACACCTCGCTGTACGCGGGCCCCGACATCCACCCCATCGGCCCCAACGAGAACCTCGCCCGGGTCACCTCGCTGATGGCCGACGAGGCCCGCACCGACGACTCCGACAGCGGACCGGCCACGCGCGAGGGCGATCCGGCGGCGGCCGCGGCGAAGAAGTTCGCGGACCTGCTCGGCGACCGCGGCATCAAGATCAAGGGCGACCCGGCCTCCGGCAAGGCGTCCGGCACGGCGAAGAAGCTCGCGAAGGTGTCCTCGCCGCCGCTCTCCGCGCTCGTCGAGCGGATGCTGACGCACAGCGACAACGACATCGCCGAGGCGCTCGCCCGGCAGACCGCGATCGCCGTGGGCACGAGCCACGACTTCGACGGCGCGGGCAAGGCCGTCAAGAAGCAGCTCGGAAAGCTCCGGCTGCCGCTCGATGACACCCACTTCGCCGACGGCAGCGGCCTCGACCGCGCCGACAAGGTCTCCGCCGACCTGCTCACCGGCCTGCTCGCCAAGGCCGCCGACCCGTCCCGCCCCGAGCTGCGCTCCGTCCTCACGGGCCTGCCGGTCGCCGGCTTCACCGGAACCCTCGCGAGCCGCTACGAGGACGCGGCCGACGCCTCGGGAACGGGCCTGGTCCGCGCCAAGACCGGCACCCTCACCGGCGTGAACACGCTCGCGGGCACGGTCGTCGACGCCGACGGCCGCCTCCTCGTCTTCGCCTTCATGACGGAGGGCGCCACGGACCCCAAGGCCGCCCAGGGCGGCCTCGACCGCCTGGCCTCATCGGTCGCCAACTGCGGCTGCAGATGAACCCTTAAGGGTTCCGAGGGGCCGAAGTGGGGCGCCACTCCGGGCTCAACCCCTCTACCGGTACGCGAGGGGTCACGTACCGTTGACGCATGACGAGCCTCGGCGGTGCTGCATCTTCGGGAATGGTCGACTGGAACCTGGCGGTCGCGACGGCGACGCGACTTGTGCGACCAGGCCCCGAGGTCAGTCGGGACGAGGCCCGGGCGGTGGTCGCGGAACTGCGGCGGCACGCCAAGGCCTCTGAGGAGCACGTACGCGCGTACACGCGCATGGCGACCGACCCCGACCACGACACCCCGGTGCTCGTGGTCGACCGGCCCGGCTGGGTGAGGGCCAACGTCGCGGGCTTCCGCGAGGTCCTGCGGCCCCTGCTCGACAAGATGAACGAGCGGCGCGGTTCCGGTCCCGGGCCCGCGGTGCTCGGCGCGGTCGGCGGCAAGGTCACGGGCGTCGAACTCGGCATGCTGCTCTCGTTCCTGTCCTCCCGCGTCCTCGGCCAGTACGAGACCTTCGCCCCCGCCACGCGCGAGCTGCCCGCCGCGCCGAACGGCGGCGGCAGGCTCCTGCTCGTAGCGCCGAACATCGTGCACGTGGAGCGCGAACTCGACGTGGAACCACACGACTTCAGGCTCTGGGTCTGCCTCCACGAGGAGACGCACCGCACCCAGTTCACGGCCGTGCCCTGGCTGCGCGACCACCTGGAGGGCGAGATCCAGTCATTCCTCGAGGAGACCGAGGTCGACCCGACGACGTTCCTGGAGCGCGTACGGGAAGCGGCTCAATCCCTCGCGGGAGGGCGCCCCGAGGGCGAGGAGGACGACGGTGGGCGCTCACTCGTCGAGCTCGTGCAGACCCCGGCGCAGCGCGACATCCTGGCCCGCCTCACCGCCGTGATGTCGCTGCTCGAAGGGCACGCGGACTACGTGATGGACGGCGTGGGCCCGGCCGTCGTGCCGTCCGTCGAGGAGATCCGCGAGAAGTTCCAACAGCGCAGGCAGAAGGGCGCCTCACGGCTCGACCTGGCCCTGCGCAAGCTGCTCGGTCTCGACGCCAAGCTGCGTCAGTACCGCGACGGCGAGAAGTTCGTACGGGCCGTCGTCGACGAGGTCGGCATGGACGGCTTCAACCGCGTGTGGACATCTCCCAACACGCTGCCGACGAAGGCGGAGATCGCCAAACCGGCGGACTGGGTCGCGCGGGTGCACAACAAGTCGGACGGCGCTCACGAAGCCCCGTAAGGCACGCCCATAATTGCCCAGGATCACCCATCCGAGGGACCGTAGGCCGTGGGCTGGCGTGCAATGCTCGGGGAACCGCTCGGCTCTGTCACCATCGACACACTCTGCGTGACCGATCTCACCCGGTCACCGTTGAGCGATTGAGCCGGGTCAGCCGGCGCTGGTCCGGTTCGAGTTGTCCAGCAGCGCCCACCCCCCAGACAACGGAATGAAGGGAACCGGACATGGGTCCCCATCCTGCGGTCGCGGCGATACGCCTGGCGGTCCGCCGCGTCCTCCACGACATCCTGAACGACTCCAAGCCGGACGCCGAGCCCGTGGTGCTCGTCGCCTGCTCCGGCGGAGCCGACTCCATGGCCCTCGCCTCCGCCCTCGCCTTCGAGGCCCCCAAACTCGGCATCCGCGCCGGTGGCATCACCGTCGACCACGGCCTGCAGCCCGGCTCCGACGCCCGGGCCGAGGACGTCGTCCTGCGCCTGGGTGCCCTCGGCCTGAAGCCCGTCGAGTCCGTCGCCGTCGACGTGGGCCGCGGCGGTGGCCCCGAAGCCGCCGCCCGCGACGCCCGCTACGCCGCCCTCGACGCCGCCGCCGACAGCCACGGCGCCGCCGCCGTCCTGCTCGGCCACACCCGCGACGACCAGGCCGAGACGGTCCTGCTCGGCCTCGCCCGCGGCTCCGGCATCCGCTCCCTGTCCGGGATGGCCGCGATGTCGGGCACCGGCGGCCGCTACCGACGGCCCTTCCTCACGCTCGACCGGCAGACCGCCCGCAAGGCCTGCCTCGTCCAGCACCTGCCTGTCTGGGACGACCCGCACAACGTTGATCCGGCCTACACCAGGTCCAGACTCCGGCACGAGGGGCTGCCCGCCCTGGAGAAGGCGCTCGGCAAGGGCGTCGTCGAGGCTCTCGCCCGTACGGCCCAGCTGTCGCGTGACGACGCCGACGCGCTCGACACCTGGGCCAGGGACGCCGCCGAGTCCGTACGGGACGCGGCGGGGCTCCTCGAATGCGCCAAGTTGTACGCGCTGCCGCCCGCCGTACGTCGCAGAATCCTGCGCAGGACGGCCATCGAGGCCGGCGCCCCGGCCGGTGCGCTGTTCGCCCGGCACATCGAGGAGGTCGACCGCCTGATCACGGGGTGGCGGGGCCAGGGAGAGATCAATCTGCCGGGCAAAGTTCTCGCTCAGCGGCAGGGTGGCAGACTGGTCATCCGGCAAGGCTGACTCGACGGTCACGTCGCGGCGGCCGGTGGGACGACCGAAAGTGATGCGGGTGGACGCGAAAGACATGGGCACCGACCTAGAGTCGGTGCTCATCACCAAGGAAGAGATCGACGCGAAGCTGGCGGAGCTGGCCGCGAAGGTCGACGCGGAGTACGCGGGCAAGGACCTGCTGATCGTCGGGGTCCTCAAGGGCGCCGTCATGGTCATGGCCGATCTGGCTCGTGCCCTGTCCACCCCGCTCACCATGGACTGGATGGCGGTGTCCTCGTACGGCTCGGGCACCCAGTCCTCCGGCGTGGTGCGGATCCTCAAGGACCTCGACACCGACATCAAGGACAAGCACGTCCTGATCGTCGAGGACATCATCGACTCCGGTCTGACGCTGTCCTGGCTGCTCACCAACCTCGGCTCGCGCGAGCCCGCCTCCCTCGAGGTGTGCACGCTGCTGCGCAAGCCGGAGGCGGCCAAGGTCGACATCGACGTGAAGTGGGTCGGCTTCGACATCCCGAACGAGTTCGTGGTCGGTTACGGCCTGGACTACGCGGAGAAGTACCGGAACCTGCCGTTCGTCGGCACCCTCGCGCCGCACGTCTATGGCGGCTGAGGAGTCGTCAGTCCTGATCGCGGGGACGGGAACCCTCACGGGGTCCCCGCCGTTGGAGCATGCGAAGGGCAGATTCCCGGTCATCCCCTGCGGCTTCGGGTGACAATGCTGGGGTACCGTCCGAAGAACAGTTCTTCAAATAGCTACAACAGCACCAACAGCTGCAAACAGCCTTATCAAACTCACTATGGCAGGAGGGACGGGGCGGCTCCGCTCCGTATGGATGGACGTGAAGCGATACTTCCGTGGGCCGGTCATGTGGATCGTGCTGGCCGTCCTTGCCGTGGTCGTGTTGATGCAGGTCGTCGGTTCGTCCGGCGGCTACAAGACAGTGGACACCGGCCAGGTAATTCAGGCCATCAACGACAACAAGGTGGAATCGGCCAAGCTGACCACCGGCGATGAAGACACCATCAAGGTCGAGCTGAAGGGCGACCAGAAGGTCGACGGCTCGAACAAGATCCAGGCCAGCTACATCGGCGACCAGGGCGTCGACGTGGCCAAGAGTCTCCAGGCCAAGTTCGAGGACAAGCAGATCCCTGACGGGTACACCGTCTCCCCGTCGAAGCAGAACCCCTTCGTGGGCATCCTGCTCTCGCTGCTGCCCTTCGTGCTCATCGTCGTCGTGTTCCTGTTTCTGATGAACCAGATGCAGGGCGGCGGCTCCAAGGTCATGCAGTTTGGCAAGTCCAAGGCCAAGCTCATCACCAAGGACACCCCCAAGACGACGTTCTCCGACGTCGCCGGCAGCGACGAGGCCGTCGAGGAGCTCTACGAGATCAAGGAGTTCCTCCAGGAGCCGGCCAAGTTCCAGGCGGTCGGCGCCAAGATCCCCAAGGGCGTACTCCTGTACGGCCCGCCCGGAACGGGCAAGACGCTGCTCGCGCGTGCTGTCGCGGGTGAGGCCGGCGTCCCGTTCTACTCGATCTCCGGTTCCGACTTCGTCGAGATGTTCGTCGGTGTCGGTGCCTCCCGTGTCCGCGACCTCTTCGAGCAGGCCAAGGCGAACGCTCCGGCGATCGTCTTCGTCGACGAGATCGACGCGGTCGGCCGGCACCGTGGTGCCGGACTCGGCGGTGGGCACGACGAGCGCGAGCAGACGCTCAACCAGCTGCTCGTCGAGATGGACGGCTTCGACGTGAAGGGCGGCGTCATCCTGATCGCCGCCACGAACCGGCCCGACATCCTCGACCCGGCGCTGCTGCGTCCCGGCCGTTTCGACCGCCAGATCGCGGTCGACCGTCCGGACATGCAGGGCCGTCTGGAGATCCTCAAGGTTCACCAGAAGGGCAAGCCGGTCGCTCCGGACGTCGACCTGTCGGCCGTCGCCCGCCGTACGCCGGGCTTCACCGGTGCCGATCTCTCCAACGTGCTGAACGAGGCCGCGCTGCTCACGGCCCGCTCGGACCGGAAGCTGGTCGACAACCAGATGCTCGACGAGGCGATCGACCGTGTGGTCGCGGGCCCGCAGAAGCGGACCCGGATCATGTCGGACAAGGAAAAGAAGATCACCGCGTACCACGAGGGCGGTCACGCCCTGGTCGCGGCGGCCTCGCCGAACTCCGACCCGGTCCACAAGATCACGATCCTGTCCCGTGGCCGCGCGCTCGGGTACACGATGGTGCTTCCGGAAGAGGACAAGTACTCGACCACGCGCAACGAGATGCTCGACCAGCTCGCGTACATGCTGGGCGGGCGCGCGGCCGAGGAGCTCGTCTTCCACGACCCGACCACGGGCGCTGCGAACGACATCGAGAAGGCCACCAGCACGGCCCGCGCGATGGTCACGCAGTACGGCATGACCGAGCGGCTCGGCGCGATCAAGTTCGGCGGTGACAACTCCGAGCCCTTCGTGGGCCGCGAGATGGGTCACCAGCGCGACTACTCGGAAGAGGTCGCCGCGCTCGTCGACGAAGAGGTCAAGAAGCTCATCGAGACCGCGCACAACGAGGCCTGGGAGATCCTCGTCGAGAACCGCGACGTTCTCGACAACCTGGTCCTCGCGCTGCTCGAGAAGGAGACGCTGAACAAGGAGCAGATCGCCGAGATCTTCACTCCGATCGTGAAGCGCCCGGCCCGCCCCGCGTGGACCGGCTCCAACCGCCGTACCCCCTCGACCCGCCCGCCGGTGCTCTCCCCCAAGGAGCTCTCACTGACGAACGGTGCGAACGGAACGGCGCCCGCCATCGAGACCACCACCCCGGTGGACACGGTGAAGGAAGAGCGCCCCGAGAGCTGAACCGGCCCTCATTGGGCAGGCCAGACCCGGAATGCAGGCCGCGTCCCCCACGCTTTACGGTGTGGGGGACGCGGCCTTTGCGCTGCCGCGCGGCGATGTGAGTAGAGAAAGAGGCACCAGATGACCGACCCGGTGACGCTGGACGGTGAGGGCTCGATCGGCGAGTTCGACGAGAAGCGGGCCGAGAACGCCGTGCGTGAACTGCTCATCGCGGTCGGCGAGGACCCGGACCGCGAGGGCCTCCGGGAGACTCCGGGGCGGGTCGCCCGCGCGTACAAGGAGATATTCGCGGGCCTGTGGCAGCAGCCCGAGGACGTCCTGACGACGACGTTCGACCTGGGGCACGACGAGATGGTCCTGGTGAAGGACATCGAGGTGCAGTCGAGCTGTGAGCACCATCTGGTCCCATTCGTGGGCGTCGCGCACGTCGGCTATATTCCGTCCGCCGACGGCAAGATCACGGGCCTGTCGAAGCTGGCCCGGCTGGTCGACGTGTACGCCCGCCGCCCGCAGGTGCAGGAGCGGCTGACGACGCAGATCGCGGACTCCCTGATGGAGATCCTCGAGCCGCGCGGCGTCATCGTCGTCGTGGAGTGCGAGCACATGTGCATGTCGATGCGCGGGGTGCGCAAGCCCGGCGCGAAGACGATCACGTCCGCGGTGCGTGGCCAGCTGCGCGACCCCGCGACCCGCAGCGAGGCGATGAGCCTGATCATCGGGCGCTGATGCGCTGATGCGCTGATGCGCGGTTCGGGGCGAGCGGCAGCGCCTAGGCGGCCGGTGCCGCCTGCTCGGGGTCCTCGTCCTCCGGGAGTTTGCAGACGCGCTCCAGGAAGATGGCCGCCGCGACGACGGCGACCCCGGTCAGTACCGAGAGTCCGGCGTAGATCGCCTGGTCGCGGTGGGCCGGGACGTCCAGGGACTCCAGGAGGAAGACGCCGGTGCCGCCGTACATGCCGGTCACGAGGGCCGCGACGAGGGCGCTGGCCTGACCGAAGACCAGGGCGCGCGCCGCCATCATGGGGTCGACGCCCTTGGCCTCGGGGCGGCGCTCCCGCTGCGCGCGCAGCCGGGAGCGCAGGGACAGGGCCGTCGCGAGCAGCACGACGGCGATCACGGCGAGCACGATGGGCGCGGCCAGCGGGACCTTCGGCAGTGTGCCCAGCGAGTCCCACAGGCGGGCGCCCGCCCAGGACAGCACTCCGGCGACGGCGAAGAGGCCGACCAGTGTCCTGATGCGCAGTTGCTTCATCCCGGTTGGTCGCCCCTCGTCCGTCTTGGCCCAGCTGCCCGTGGCCGTTAATCGTGTCCGGTAGACCCTAACGATTACTCGGGCAGGCGGAGTTCCAGGTCGACGCGCGGCGCGACGCCCGCGCGGGTCACGGAGTCGAGCAGTTCGGTGACCGCGCCGTGCCCCGGAAGCTGGGCCTCCGGCTCCACGTCGTGCCAGGGGACGAGCACGAAGGCCCGCTCGTGGGCGCGCGGGTGGGGGAGCGTGAGGTAAGGATCGTCCGAGACCACATCGGCGTACGCGACGATGTCCACGTCGATGGTGCGGGCGCCCCAGCGCTCGTCCCGCACCCGGTGGAAGGCTTCCTCGACGGCGTGCGCGCGCTCCAGGAGCGAGGCGGGCGGCAGCGTCGTCTTCAGGACGACGACGGCGTTGAAGTACGAGGGCTGGCTGTCCGGGGCGACGCCCCAGGGATCCGTCTCGTACACGGGCGAGACGGCCTTGACGCGGACTCCGGGGGTGTCCTCCAGGGCGTCGACGGCGCCCTGGAGGGTCTCCAGGCGGTTGCCCAGGTTCGCGCCGAGGGAGATCACGGCGCGCTTGGGGTTGGAGAGCGTGGTGTCGGCTGCGTCGACCTGCTCCACCACGGCGGTCGGGACCGGCTGGACGGTCGGGTCGAACGGAGTTTTGTTCATACTCGGCTCCGGGTGATGGTGACGGTCACGTCGTCGAAGGGCACGGTGATCGGCGCGTCCGGCTTGTGGACGCAGACCTCGACCTCCTGGACGCCTTCGTGTTTCAGGCATGTCTGGGCGATGCGCTCGGCGAGGGTCTCGATGAGATCCACCGGGTCGCCCGCGACGACGGCCACGACCTCCTCCGCCACGATGCCGTAGTGCACGGTCTTCGCCAGGTCGTCGTCGGCCGCGGCCGCTCGTGTGTCCAGGCCGAGCACCAGGTCCACGATGAAGGTCTGGCCTTCCTCGCGTTCCTTGGGGAAAACGCCATGGTGCCCACGGGCCTTGAGGCCGCGCAGCGCGACACGATCCACGCGAATCACTCCTGCTGTCGTCGTTGAAGGCCGGTCACATCGATGTGCGGTCGATGTCCCGGCCTCGATCGAATCTACCCGCGAGCACTGACAGCACCGGTCCGCGGGGGCTATGACTGATCCCACCCGGCACACCCGCCGCAGCCTGCGCTCTCGGCTGGTAGCCGCCCATACCCAGGCGGTCGAGAGCCCAACCCCACATGAGGATCACGGGCTCCGTGGGGACGCCTACCCGCTCAGGCGGGTGAGTCGCCGTCCTCCGCGTCGCCCATCTCGTCGGATTCGGCATCCGATTCGGCGAGCACGGGGGAGGCGTGGTGCGACCAGATCTTCCAGCCGTCGCGGGTGCGCCGGAACACATTGGTGGCGACGACGCGCTGGCCGACGAGCGGGCCGAGTTCGTCGCCCTCCTTGGGGGCGGGGCCGCCGCTGAGGATGTTCTCCGTGCAGGTCACCAGGGCGGTGTCGGCGACGACGCTGATGTGCACGTCGGTCAGGAAGAACTGGATGTACTCGGTGTTCGCCATGATCAGCGCGTACGAGCGCAGCACCTCGCCCCGGCCCGTGAGCACCGGCCAGCCGGGGTGCACGCAGCTGACGGAGGTGTCCTCGGCCTCGTCCGGGTCGGCGTCCTCGTCGTAGTCGACGTCCTCGGGGGCGAGCCACAGGGCGGTGAGTTCCTCGAAGGCGCCGCGTTCGACGGCTTCGTAGTAGGTGCGGTTGGCGGTGTCGACGGCTAGGACGTCGGCCTCGGTCACTGGGCTCCTTCGACCGCGCGTGCCACGCGGACGGCGTCGGCGGTGGCCCGCACTTCGTGGACGCGCACGGCCCAGGCGCCCGCCTGCGCGGCGAGCGCGGAGACGGCGGCGGTGGCGGCGTCGCGCTCGCGGGCGGGCGGCGGCGCGCCCTGCTCGCCGGCCAGTACATGGCCGAGGAACCGCTTGCGGGAGGCCGCGACGAGGACCGGGTGGCCGAGCGCGTGCAGCCGGTCGAGGTGGGCGAGCAGGGAGAGGTCGTGCTCGGCGTTCTTGGAGAAGCCGAGGCCCGGGTCGACGACGATGCGGTCGGGGGCGATGCCGCCCTCGATGGCGGCCCGCACGCGCGCGTGGAGCTCGTTCACGACTTCGGAGACGACGTCCTCGTACGTACCGGGCACATTGGTGCCCGCCAGGAGGCCGCGCCAGTGCATCACCACGAAGGGCGCACCCGTGGCGGCGACGACCGGGACCATCTCCGGGTCGGAGAGGCCGCCGCTCACATCGTTGACCAGGGAGGCGCCCGCGGCGAGGGACTGCTCGGCGACGGAGGCCCGCATGGTGTCGACCGAGATCGTCACGCCTTCGGAGGCCAGTCCTCGTACGACGGGGATGACGCGCCTGAGCTCCTCGTCCTCGTCGACACGGCTGGCGCCCGGGCGGGTGGACTCGCCGCCGACGTCCACGAGGTCGGCGCCCTCGGCGACCAGGTCGAGGCCGTGCTTGATCGCGGCGGTCGTGTCGAACCAGCGGCCGCCGTCCGAGAACGAGTCCGGCGTCACATTGACGACGCCCATGACCGCGCAGCGGTCCCAAACGGGGAGGTTGGCTACGTGGCCACGGCGGACCTGCGACGTGCTCATGGCCTCAAGCCTAGGCCCTTCGCGGCGGGCCGGATCTCGCGGCTTCGGCGGCCCTGGAAGGTGCCGCCGCTTTCGTGGCGGGGCCGCGCGGTGAGTCCGGTCTCGCGGGTCCAGACCGCGCACCCCGTCTCGGAGCAGTCCGTGACGGCCGGCGTCCAGGAGCGGGTCCGCGCCTCGTCCATGAAGCGCTCCATGGCTCCCGGCCAGGCCTCTACGTCACCCAGGGGGTCGCCCTTGGCCAGCATCACGCCCGAGACGACCCGGTAGTGGACCGCCGCCTTGCCGCTGGGCGAGAACACGATCCCCTTGCCTCGGGCGGCCGGGTCCTCGGGGCGGAACGCGAGGTAGAGCGTGGTCAGTGCGGTGATCAGGCCGAGGGCGCCGAGCGAGAGGGCGACCGTGTGCGCCGCGCCGCCTACGTAGACGAGCGGCCCCTCCATGCCGAGCAGACCGCACAGGACGTGCTCCAGGCGGTCCACGATGCTCGGGCCGCCGACGAGCCGCTCCGGGTGCGCGCTGACCACGGCGAGGCCGATCAGCAGTGAACCGGCGCCCAGGAGCACGAAGTTGGCCAGGGCGCGCCATCGGCCGCGGGGGTCGGGCGGCGCGTCGAACCGCTTCCGGTCGCGTATCAGGAGCCACAGCGGAACCAGGGACAGGGCGACGCCGACGGCCCCCACGAGCGAGTCCCGGTACGCGAGTTGCCCGGCAGCGCCGAGCGGCAGCAGTGCCGTCACCGCCCACCAGGCCCGCCGCTCGCGCCGCCGCAGCATGCGCGCGAGCAGGACGAGCAGAACGCCGCTGCCGAGCGTGAGGGCGGCGGCGTACGGGCCGAGCGGACCCGGCAGCGCCTCCGTGACGGCGCCCGTGCGGCTGCGCGTGAGCCGTGGCAGGACACCGGCCGCGATGTCCGCGCCACCGGCCAGGAGACAGGCGTCCGCGATCCGACGCATCCCCACGTCTCCTCCTGCCGCTCGCTCCGCGAGGCATGTGAACACGGTGCGAATGCCGCATCCGTGACGTACGACCTGTAGGACGGAAGCGGAGCGACCCGGGTTCACTCGTGAACGGCGGACATGGCGGACTCATAGGATTCAGCGGACTCAGGGGAGGAGTTGCTCCACCGTCTCCAGGTCGACCTCCGCGCGCGTGATGTCGCGGGAGTCCGCGGCCGTGGAGCGGCGCAGGGCCTCGTGTAGGCGGGCCGGGGTGAGTACGCCGAGGAAGCGGCCCTGGCTCTGTTCGTCGATGACCGCGATCCAGCCCGCGTCGTGCTGGAGCATCGTCGCGAACGCCTGCTTGAGCGGGGCGCCCACGGGCAGCCAGGCCTCCATGCGGCGCGCGTGCTCCCGCACGGAGCCGGTGCCCACGCGTGCGTGCTCGGCGGAGATCCAGCCGTGCAGGTTGTTGTCGTGGTCCAGGACGACGGCCCAGCGGGCGTCGAGCTCCTTGGGCAGCGGGTCGTCGAGGTGCACGACGGGCGGCTGCTCCAGGTCGCCCTCCTCGATGGGCGTCACGGAGAGGCGCTTGAGGCCGCGGTCGGCGCCCACGAAGTCGGCCACGTAGTCGGTGGCGGGTGTGCCCAGGACCGCCGACGGGGTGTCGTACTGCTCGATACGGCCATCTCCGTAGACGGCGATACGGTCGCCGAGGCGGACGGCCTCCTCCATGTCGTGCGTGACGAACAGGACGGTCTTGCCGAGCGTCTGCTGCAGGCGCAGGAACTCGGTCTGCAGGTGCTCGCGCACCACGGGGTCGACCGCGCCGAACGGCTCGTCCATCAGCAGGACGGGCGGGTCGGCCGCCAGGGCCCGTGCCACGCCCACCCGCTGGCGCTGCCCGCCGGAGAGCTGCTCGGGGTAGCGCTCGCCGAACACCTTCGGGTCCAGGCCCACCAGGTCGAGCAACTCCGCCGCCCGTTCCCTGGCCTTGGCGCGCTTCACGCCCAGCAGGTGCGGCACGGTCGCGGTGTTGTCGAGGACCGACTTGTGCGGGAACAGGCCGACCTGCTGGATCACGTAGCCGATGCGGCGGCGCAGTTGGACCGGGTCGACCCCGGATATGTCGTCGCCGTCGAGGAGTATCCGGCCCGCGGTGGGTTCGATGAGCCGGTTCACCATCTTCATCGTCGTGGTCTTGCCGCAGCCCGACGGGCCGACGAGCGTGACCAGTTCGCCCTCGTTCACCTCGAAGGACAGATCGTCGACGGCGGTGGTGCCGTCCGCGTACCGCTTGCTGACGTGCTCGAACCGGATCATGGGACCCCATTCTGCCGGGACACGGCCCGGTTGTGGATGCCCCGGTGAGGCAGTCATGTGAAGGCCGTGTTGCGTCCCTCCCCCGGGCCTCGGCCATTGTCAGTGGGCCGGGCTAGGGTCGTCGGCAGTTGGAAAACGTGCGTGCGGCTGTGCGGCCGGCTGACATACGTTCGGGGAATCGGGGGAGGTGGCCGGCGTGAGCGAGCAGAGCTGTCTCGTGGCCAATGACTGGGTGTGCGGGGAGTATGTGCGCACCCGCGGTCAGGAGTTGGTCGACGCGACCGTCCAGCATCTGGGCATCACGGCGGCGTCGGTGGTCATCGGCGTCCTTATCTCCTTCCCGCTCGCGCTGCTCGCCCGGCGCGCACGCGCCTTCGCGGGGCCGGTGCTCGGCGTGACTACGGTGCTCTACTCGGTCCCCTCGCTCGCGATGTTCTCGCTGCTGCTGCCCCTGTTCGGGCTCTCGGTCGCGCTGGTGATCACGGGGCTCGTGCTCTACTCCCTGACGATCCTCGTGCGGAACATGCTGGCGGGCCTGCAGGCGGTCCCGCAGGAGGCGAGAGAGGCCGCGCGCGGGATGGGGTACGGCCCGCTGCGGCTGCTGTGGGAGGTCGAACTTCCGCTGGCGCTCCCGGCGATGCTCGCCGGAGTGCGGATCGCGACGGTCTCCACGGTGGCGATGACGACGGTCGGCTCGATCGTGGACTACGGCGGGCTCGGCACGCTGATCGTGGGTGGCCTGCAGAGCGACTTCAAGGCGCAGGTGCTCACCGCGTCCGTGCTGTGCGTGCTGCTCGCGGTCCTGGCGGACCTGCTGCTGCTCGGCGTGCAGCGGTGGCTGACGCCGTGGACGAGGGTGGGGGCGCCGGTGCGGGGCGGGTTCCGAATACGGGGGCTCCGCGGCCGCGACGACGTGGCGCGCGCCGAGCCGGAGAAGGTGGCATGAACGCGATATCGGGGGCCTGGGACTGGCTGGCCACGAGCGCCAACTGGCAAGGGGAGAAGGGGGTGTGGCACCGCCTCGCCGAGCACCTGTACTTCTGCGGTGTCGCGCTCGCCGTCTCCTGCCTGATCGCCCTGCCGCTGGCCCTGTGGCTCGGACACAAGGGCAGGGGCGGCGCGCTCGCCATCAACATCTCGAACGTGGGGCGGGCGGTTCCGACGCTGGCCGTCCTCGTACTGCTCACGCTCACCCCGCTCGGCCGGCACGGCGATGTGCCGACGCTGATCGCGCTGGTGCTGTTCGCGGTGCCGCCGCTGCTCACCAACGCGTACGTGGGGATGCGCGAGGTCGACCGGTCGGTGGTGGAGGCCGCGCGCGGTATGGGCATGAGCGGCCGCCAGGTCTTCGCCCGCGTCGAACTTCCGCTGGCGTACCCGCTGGTGATGACCGGGCTGCGGTCCGCGGGGGTGCAGGTGATCGCGACGGCGACGCTGGCGGCGATGGCCGGTGAGGGCGGGCTCGGCCGGATCATCACGGCGGGGTTCAACCTTCAGGACACGCCGCAGGTGGTCGCCGGGGCGGTGCTCGTGGCCGCGCTCGCGCTGGCCGCGGAGGGCCTGTTCGTCGCGGTGGGGTGGGCCTTCGACCCCATGCGGAGGCGGGCGTGACCCATGGTCCGGGACCGGGCCGCGGGACTGGGCCATGGGCCCGAGGACTTGTGTTTGTTGTCAGTTCCGGCAGTGCGACGAGGAGAGCGATGAACAGCAGAACGCGTCGAGTGGCCCTGGCGGCCGTGACCGTGGGTGCGCTGACCGCGGGGCTCACCGCGTGCGGTGGCGACAGCCTCGAGGGCAAGGACGATGCGGGCGCGTCGGGTGGTGGCGGGAAGGGCAAGGTCGTCATTGGCGCCGCCCGTTTCACCGAGGCCAAGGTGCTCGGTGAGCTGTACCGGCAGATATTGGCCGACGCCGGGTACGACGCGTCGGTCAAGACGGTGGAGAACCGCGAGATCTACGAACCGCAGCTCGCCAAGGGCGCCATCGACGTGGTGCCCGAATACGCGGCGACGCTCGCCGAATTCCTCAACCTGAAGGAGAACGGGCCGAAGGCGAAGCCGGTCGCGTCGAGCGATGTCGACGCCACGGTGACCGCGCTGCGCAAGCTGGCCGAGCCGCAGGGGCTGAAGGTTCTGGACGCGGGAGAGGCCGTTGATCAGAACGCGTTCGCGGTGAGCAAGGATTTCGCCCAGAAGCACAAGTTGAAGACTCTTTCGGATCTTGGCAAGTCGGGCCAGAAGGTGAAGATCGCGGCCGGTGACGAATGCGAGACCCGGCCGTTCTGCGCGCCGGGACTCAAGAAGTCGTACGGGATCGATGTCACGGGAATCGACCCCAAGGGCGTCGGTACCACGCAGTCGAAGCAGGCGGTGAAGAACGGCACGGACCAGCTGGTCCTGACGACCACGACGGACGCGACGCTGGAGAACTTCGGGCTCGTTCTTCTGAAGGACGACAAGAAGCTGCAGAACGCGGACAACATCGTTCCGGTCGTGAACACCAAGGATGCGGGCGACAAGAAGATTGCCGATGCCCTCGGGAAGTTGACGAAGACGCTCACGACCGATGATCTCGTCGAGCTGAACCGGAAGGTCGACGCCGAGCGGCAGAAGGAAGGCGATGTCGCGAAGGAGTATCTGGAAGCCAAGGGTCTCGTCGCGAAATGATCTTGAAACTTGGGCTCCGCCGATTGGCTCCTGCCGAGAGGGCCTCAGGGCGCTAAGTGACCTTGTGGGCACGAGAGTTAGGTGGTTTCTGTGACAGGTGTGTCCGAATTTTGCCGGGCGGGGCTTCGCGATTTGCCTACGCGCGGTAAGTTTCTGGCCATGCCACGTGGACGCCACCGCCATTCTCCGCCCCTGCACCGCCTTCTGCCTCCGACGGTGATCGCCGGTGTGCCTCTCGTCTGTGCGGGGGCCGCCTGGCTGTCCGAGGATCCGCTCGTCCTGAGGGGCGTCGCCGCGGCGGCCGCCGCGGCGGCGGTGGTCGGTGCCGTGGTGATGCGCCGCTGGGACCGGCTCGCCGGCAAGCGGGTCGCCGAGCTGACGCGCGGTGCCGCGAGCGAGCGGTGGCGGCACGAGGAGGCCGTGGCGGAGCTGGAGGGCGATCTCGACGAGTCGCGTGAGCTGCGCACCCGCCTGGAGGGCAAGCTGCGGGCCAAGCGGGCCGAACTCGCCGCGCTGCGGGGCGAGCACGCGGCGCTGCTGCGGCGGTATGCGAACGCGGAGACGGAGCGGGCCAGCGCGCTCGAGGGACGGCGCCGGCTCGCGATAGAGGCCGCCGCCCCGGCGAAGGCGCTGCCGCCCGTGTCCCCGGCCGTGCCGGGCCCGCCGACCCCGGAGATGTACCGGCGGGCCAATGCCGCGCTCAAGCATCTCGCGCGGCCCGAACCGGCGGCGCCCACCACGGAGGAGGCCGATTCGCGGGGGAAGTCCGAGGCGGCGGCCGGCCACTACACCGTGCCTGCCGCCGCGATGGTCGTACCCGCGGCACCCGTGCGAAAGGTCCCCCAGGGCGGTTTCGACTTCTTCGGCGCGGGGCGCTCCGTGCACGGCCAGGAAGACCTGGCGGATGTCGTGGGGGAGGAGCTGGCGGCGGAGGTCGCGGCCGAGGTCGACCAGGCGGACGAACCGGAGGCCGGGTCGCAGCCCCGGGTCGAGGCCGAGGACAGTGGCAGCGCCGACGACACCGAGGCCTCCGAGGCTCCCGAAGACGCCGAGCGCGAGCAGCAGGTCATCGACCTGACCGCGCATGACGAGACGGAGCAGATCGACATGGGCGAGCTGAGGTCGGCGCTTCAGGCGTGACGTCCAGGGTGTGACGTTTCAGGCATGACGTTTCAGGCGTGAAGGCGAATGGGTGAGGGGCGAGGCGGCGTGCGGCCGCCTCGCCCCTCAGCCATTCCCGGGATCACGCCCCCGCCATCCACCGGTCAGGACGCGCGTCGCGGCGCCCCGTGCGGGAGCGGTCCGCCTGGGCCCGCAGGAGCTCGGACGCCTCGTCCACGTCCCTCAGGCGGGCTGTCACCGTCTTGTTGGCGCCGGTGTCGAGGTGCAGGTCGGCGACGCGCCAGTACCGCTCCCAGGGCCCCTGAGTGAGGCGCACGCTCTGCACCTTGGCGTGCGGGACGAGCGAGAGGCAGCGCTGCAGCAGTCCGTGGCGCGCGGCGAACACCGTTTCGGTGACCGTCACTCCGTAGCTCCGCCACCACACGGGCACGCACCAGCGGCCGCGCCGCGGCGCCCCCGCGAAGTCGTCCGGCTTCGGCACCGAGACCCCCGGCAGGATCCGCGCGACGACGTCCTCGGCATCCTCGCGCGGTGCCACGGGGACGAGCGCGGTGTTCGACGACCCGGCGACGTGCAGCTCGACGCGGACCCAGCCGCGGCGTCGCCACAGCAGCGGCTCGACGATCCGTACGGTCTGCACCCGCCCCGGCGGCACCGTCTCGTGCACACGGTCGAGCAGCCCGTGGTCGATGCGCAGCCCGTCCTGTGACTCGCTGACCGTCCAGTCGTACTCCTTGATGAACCGGCCCGCGCTGTTGGTGAAGGCCCCGCCGACCAGCGGCACCGCGACCGCGATCACTGTCCACAGGTTGTGGGTGGCGAACCACAGGAGCGTCGGGACAGCGACCGCGGCGAGCAGCATCGCCCAGGGAGTGCCCGTCAGGAGCAGCGCCACCGCGAGCATCCGCGGGGGCGTGTGCAGGATCGGCCGCGCCGGCGCCTCGCCCACGTCCTGCGCCGAGTCGGGCGCGAATCCGGCGGCCCGGGCGAGGAGTTCGGCACGCAGGTTTCCGGCCTCGCGCTCTCCCAAGAAGGCGAGCTCGTCCTTCTTGTCGGCCCCTACTACGTCGAGTTTCAGCTTGGCCACGCCCACGAAGCGGGCGAGAAGCGGCTGCGTGACATCCACCGCCTGGAGGCGGTCGAGCCGGATGTGGGCGGTGCGGCGGAACAACAGGCCCGTACGGATGCGCAGTTCGGTGTCGGTCACCGCGAAGTGCGTGAACCACCAGGTGAGGAATCCGTACAGGGCGGCCGCAGGAATCAGTACTCCGATGCCGATCAGCAGCACGACGGTGGAGAGGTGGGCCAGCTGGCGCTGCGCCTGGTCCATGTCGTGGACGGCCCAGCCGAGCAGGATCGCGATGGGCGCCCACGCGCGGCGCAGCGGCGTGACGGGGTGCAGGCGCCGCTCTCGCACGCCCTGAGCGGGCTCCTGGGCCGGGGCGCCGTCGGGGACGCGGGAGGGCGTCACAGGCCCGCCGATCGGGCCTCGCCGAGTTCGGTGAGGCGGTCGCGAAGGCGTTCGGCCTCAGCGGGCGCGAGACCGGGGATCGTCGCGTCGGTGGCCGCGGCGGCGGTGTGCAGTTGCAGGCTGGCCAGGCCGAACTTCCGCTCCAGCGGGCCGGATGTCACCTCGACGAGCTGCATCCGCCCGTACGGCACGATCGTCTCCTCGTGCCACAGGACGCCGCGGGTGATCAGCAGGTCGTCGGCCCGCTCCGCGTACCGCCACGAGCGCCAGTTGCGGCCGAGCATCACCCAGCCCCACACCAGGACCACGAGGGGGAGCACGCCGAACGCCGCCCATCCGGGGCCCACGAACATGGCGAGCAGCACCACGAGTGCCACCGCCAGCGGCACCAGCCACATGAGCAACAGCAGGCGGCGCAGTTTCAGCAGCCCGGCGGGCAGCCCGGTCCACTCCGGCCCTGTGGTGCTCGTCGGCCCTGTCGAGCCCGCCGCCCCTGTCGGCCCTGTCTTCATGCGGCCACCCTACGTACGAGAGACTGTGTCCATGACGCCCACGACTCAGGCCACGGTCGGCATCGGTGGTGCCGCGGAGAGCACCGACATGGTGCTCAACATCGGTCCGCAGCACCCTTCCACCCATGGTGTGCTGCGCCTGCGTCTCGTGCTCGACGGCGAGCGGATCCAGCAGGCGGAGCCGGTCATCGGCTACATGCACCGCGGTGCGGAGAAGCTCTTCGAAGCGCGCGACTACCGGCAGATCGTGATGCTCGCCAACCGCCACGACTGGCTGTCCGCGTTCTCGAACGAGCTGGGTGTCGTGCTCGCCGTCGAGCGGATGCTCGGCATGGAGGTACCGGAGCGCGCCGTGTGGCTGCGGACGTTGCTCGCCGAGCTGAACCGGGTGCTCAACCATCTGATGTTCCTGGGTTCGTACCCGCTCGAACTGGGCGGAATCACACCCGTCTTCCACGCCTTCCGTGAGCGCGAGGAACTCCAGAACGTCATGGAGGAGGTCTCCGGCGGGCGCATGCACTACATGTTCAACCGCGTCGGCGGCCTCAAGGAGGACCTGCCGCTCGGCTGGACCACCCGCGCGCGGGCGGCCGTCGCGAGCGTGCGCTCCCGCATGGACGTCTACGACAACCTCGTCCTCGGCAACGAGATCTTCCGGGGCCGCACGCGCGGGGTGGGCGTGCTCTCCGCCGAGGCCGCGCACGCCTACGGAGTCAGCGGCCCGATCGCCCGCGGCTCCGGCGTCGACTTCGACCTCAGGCGGGACGAGCCGTACCTCGCCTACGGAGAGCTGCAGGACACCCTGAAGGTCGTCACGCGACAAGAAGGCGACTGCCTGGCCCGGTTCGAGTGCCTCCTGGAGCAGGCGCACAACGCGCTCGACCTCGCCGACGCCTGCCTCGACCGGATCGCGGAACTCCCGCAGGGCCCGGTCAACCAGCGCCTCCCGAAGGTCCTCAAGGCGCCCGAGGGCCACACGTACGCGTGGACGGAGAACCCGCTCGGCATCAACGGCTACTACCTCGTCTCCAAGGGCGAGAAGACGCCGTACCGGCTCAAGCTGCGCTCCGCCTCGTACAACAACATCCAGGCGCTGACCGAGCTGCTTCCGGGGACGCTTGTCGCCGACATGGTGGCGATCCTCGGGTCACTGTTCTTCGTGGTCGGGGACATCGACAAGTAGGCCGGTATCGACAACTAGGCCGTCCACCGGCAGGCCCACCGGTTCGACCAGCCAGCCGAAGTCGCCGAGCCCGCCCCGCGCGGTCAGCTCCGCGGCCTCTCCGGCGCCCGCGAGCGCCCGGACGTACGCCGCCGGGTCCTGGGAGGCGAGGGCCAGCGGCGGGCGGCCCGCGCTGACGCCGAGGGCCTCCAGGGCGGCGCGCTGCGTGCGGAGACGGGCGCCCGGCGCGGTCGCGCACGCGTCCAGTGCCACGTGCGCCGTGATGTCGCAGGAGCCGTCGGGCACGGGCCTGGTCTCCCGGCCCTCGCGGAAGCCGGTGAGCGTGCCGAAGGGCGGCCGGGAGGCCCGCGTGTGCGCGTAGTCCACCGCCACCGCCAGGCCGCGCTCCAGAGTGCGTACAGCGGCCGCCCAGGCCTCGTCGCGGGGCCGCCCCACCTCGGCGCGCAGGCCCGGCTCGGGCGGCAGCGGCCACCAGTGGCGCAGCCAGTCCGCGGAGGTCTCGTCGAGGGGCCCGCTGTCGAGCGTCTCCGTGCCGTCCTCGCGTACGAGGACCAGCCGGGCCGTGCCGTCCGTGTCCGCCTCGACGACCTCCAGGGGCACGTTGTCGAGCCACTCGTTCGCGAAGAGGAGCCCGGTGACACCGGTGGGCGGCACCGACCGCCACTCGATCCGGTGGTCGAGTCCGGCGGGAGGTTCCGCCTTCTCCGCCGCGTAGGCACGCACGCGTGGCGCCACTTTTCCCGGCAGCACCTGGAGGACGCGCGAAACCAGCTCGCCGCGACCCGCCGCCATGTCGACGAACGCCAATTCGGCGGGCTCGCCGAGGGCCGCGTCCACCCGGCACAACAGCTCGGCGACGGCTTCGGCGAACAGCGGCGACGCATGCACTGACGTGCGGAAATGCCCGGCTGGACCCTCGGGTTTCCGGTAGAAGCCGGCCGGTCCGTACAGCGCCTCTTCGGTGGCCGCGCGCCATCCGCGCGGTGCCTCCTGTTGTCCGTTCTCCACACCTGAAGGCTATGTGCGCCGGGCGCACGCGCCGAGGGGTCCCTCCACCTTCAGGAGTACACGCGCCGGGTCCGGATCGACCCTCCGGTTGACCCCTGCACGCTGCACGCTTCCCTACGCTGGGTTACGTGCAGCGCGTCTACGACTTCATCCGCGGACACCCGACCTGGGTCGACGGCTTCTGGGCCGTGATTCTTTTCGGCATGTCCGTGGTCGGGGCGAACGGAGCGGGCGGTGACGGCCACGGGAACGAGGTGGCGCTGATCGTCTGCGCCGTCCTGATGTGCCTGGTGGTCGCGCTGCGCCGTCGGATGCCGGAGAAGATGCTGCTGCTCGCGGTGGCCACGGGCCTCGGCCAGCTGGTGTTCGACGTCAGGGTCAATCCCTCGGACTTCGCGATGCTGGTCGTCATCTACACCTGCGCGGTGAGCGGCCCGCGCTGGGCGTCCCGCTCCGGTCTGATCGGCGGACTGCTCGCGGCGCCGCTCTCCCTGCTCCGCTGGCCCACCGGCGGCGAGATAGGCACCACGGGCCAGATCCTCGTCACGGTCTTCCAGATGGTGCCGTTCGCCCTCGCCTGGGTGCTCGGCGACTCGCTGCGCACCAGGCGCGCGTATCTGGCACAGCTGGAGGAGCGCGCCAACCGCCTGGAGAAGGAGCGCGAGGCGCAGTCGAAGGTCGCGGTGGCGGCCGAACGGGCGCGTATCGCCCGCGAGTTGCACGACGTCGTCGCGCACAACGTGTCGGTGATGGTGGTGCAGGCCGACGGCGCCGCGTACGTCCTCGACCAGGCGCCCGACCAGGCCAAGAAGGCCCTGGAGACCATCTCGGGCACCGGCAGGCAGGCCCTCGCGGAGATGCGCAGGCTGCTCGGCGTACTGCGCACCGGCGAGCACGAGGAGGCCGGCGAGTACGTTCCGCAGCCCGACGTCGAGCAGATAGAGGAGCTCGTCGACGAGGTGCGCACGGCGGGCCTCCCGGTCGACTTCAGGGTGGAGGGCACCCCGCGCCCGCTGCCCAGCGGCGTCGAGCTGACCGCGTACCGCATCGTCCAGGAAGCGCTCACCAACACCCGTAAGCACGCCGGTCCGAACGCGGGCGCGAGTGTCCGCCTGGTCTACTTCGACGACGGCCTCGGCCTGCTCGTCGAGGACGACGGCAAGGGCGCCCCGCACGAGCTGTACGAGGACGGGGGCGCGGACGGCCGCGGCCACGGCCTTATCGGTATGCGTGAGCGCGTCGGTATGGTCGGCGGCACGCTGGACGCGGGACCGCGGCCCGGCGGTGGCTTCCGTATCAGCGTGCTGCTGCCTCTCAAGCCCGCCCATTGACACGTACAAGTCCACCGACACGTACTGGTCCACTGACTGGTACAAGTCCGTAGGTACAAGTGAGGACCGCCCGATGTCGATCAAGGTCATGCTCGTCGACGACCAGGTGCTGCTGCGCACCGGCTTCCGGATGGTGCTTGCCGCACAGCCGGACATGGAGGTCGTCGCCGAGGCGGGCGACGGCGTCGAGGCGCTGGAGGTGCTGCGCTCGGCCTCGGTGGACGTGGTCCTCATGGACGTCCGCATGCCGAAGCTCGACGGGGTCGAGACGACGCGGCGGATCTGCGCCGAGGACGACCCGCCCAAGGTCCTCATCCTGACCACCTTCGACCTCGACGAGTACGCGTTCTCGGGGCTCAGGGCGGGGGCCTCCGGCTTCATGCTCAAGGACGTGCCGCCGGGCGAGCTGCTCACCGCGATCCGCTCCGTGCACAGCGGCGACGCGGTGGTCGCCCCGTCCACGACCCGGCGGCTGCTCGACCGGTTCGCCCCGATGCTGCCGAGCAGCCCCGACCAGCCGCAGCACAAGCGGCTGGAGCGGCTCACCGAGCGCGAGCGCGAGGTCATGATCCTGGTCGCCCAGGGGCACTCGAACGGCGAGATCGCCGCGCGCCTGGTGCTGTCCGAGGCCACGGTGAAGACCCATGTGGGCCGCATCCTTACGAAGCTCGACCTGCGCGACCGGGTCCAGGTCGTCGTCCTCGCCTACGAGACGGGGCTCGTCCGGGCGGGCGGCGCGGGGGCCTGAGGCCCGGGGGCGGTCAGCGGAGGACTCCCTCGATGAAGTCCCCACCGAGGCGCGAGACGACGCTCAGGTCCAACTGGTGCTGTACGTAGCGGCCTTGCCGCCGCGTGGTGATCAGGCCGGCCTTCTTCAGGACCGACAGGTGCCGGGATATCTCCGGCGCCGTCATCCCGTGCGCGTCGACCAGCTCGCTCGTCGTGTACGAACCGCGGGCCAGGTGCCGGCACAGGCGGATACGGACCGGGTGGGCGAGGGCCGCCATGCGTCGCGTCAGCAGTTCCACGGAGGGCGGTGAGGCGAGACCGGGCGAGGCCACGGGGTAGTGGATCACCGGCTGCCAGTCGTGCCGGTGCAGCACCAGCAGGTGCGGCCAGCCGAGGCTCGTCGGCACCAGGACGAGGCCACCCTGGGCCGTCACCGTACGGCCCTCCACGACCTTGTCGACGGAGACGGTGCGCCCCTCCTCGTCCATCGAGACGGCGGCGGACACGGACGTGAGTCCTGCCCGCATCCCCTTGCGGCGCAACAGCTCCTTCTTGTGACGGGCGTCCGCCGCCAGTTGGTGCTGAAGGCGCGGCCACGCGTCCGCGAAGAACGCCTCGTCGCAGTCCTCCATCAGCTCGCGGAACCAGGCGCGCATGGCCGGCGGGTCGTCCAGGAGGCGCTGGGTGAACCGCACTTGGTGCGTCCCGCGTGCGGCCGCGAGGTCGAGGGCGCGCTCACGGGTGCGCGGGTCCGCCAGGCGGCCGTAGTCCGGGGCGCCGTAGGACTGCTGGCAGGTGAACTCCAGGGCGGCTTCGACGAATTGCTCGTCGGACAGCTTGTCCAGCAGGTCGAGGTCCTCGGCGAGCGTGGCCCCCGGCAGCGTGCGCCGCCCCGGTATCCCGGCGAACGGCATGAAGACGTCCGAGAACGTCGTCCGCCACAGGAAGTCCGCCTCGCAGAGCCGATCCGCGAGGCATGCGTCCAGGCGCGCGGACACACTCGTCACCCACCCCTGCAGCCCCGGATGGTGCGCGGGCTCCGCCAGCGCGTGCAGCGCCTCGCCGAGCTCGGCCAGGGGCGAGGGCACCACGCTGATCCGCTCAGGTGTCAAGCCCGTGATGTCGATGCGCACGCTCATGACCCCATGGTGCACGCCGCCACTGACAGTCGGTCCCTCGATTGACGGCTCCCGTCAATCGACGTGACCGCGCGGCGGCGCCGGGCGCAATCTCGTACTCATCGGCCCCGAACGGCAGCAAACAGGCTGATTTCCGGTCACGGCGCGACAATTGAGATGAAGGGCGAGGTGTTTGACGTGAGCATCACCCAGCAGTACGCCATCGACCTCTACCGCGCCGCCCAGCGCGGCGACGCGGCCCCACCGGCGCCCGGCCGGCACGACGTGGCCGCCTTCCGGGAGCTGCGCGACTACCGCCGGTTCAACGCGGTCGTGGCAGGCCGCCCGGCCCGCGGCCGGATCCGGGCGGCGCTGGCCCGACGGCTCTCCGGTCGCCGCGGCCACCCGGCCGGTTGCTGAGCCGGTCGCCCCTGCGGGGGGATCCGCGCCGCTACGAAGAGAGCCGCCCCACGAAGTCCGCGACGGCCGCGTGGACGTCGTCCCGGCTCCACTCCAGGCCCGCCGCGGCGACCGTGACCTCCGTGGCCGCGAGCCCCGGCACCGCGCCCTCGTCCGACCAGCGCGCGAACAGCGCCGTCCGGGTCTCCTCCACCTGCGCGATCCCGGCCTCCGTGAGTGCCTCGGCGTCGTAGGGCAGCCAGACCTTGAACTGGTGCGTGTGCGGCACCTCGGGGGACACCCGCGCCCCGGTGACACCGGCCTTGGCGAAACCCTCCCGCAGTGCCTGCGCGACCATGCGCGCGTGCGCCACGTATTCGGGGAGCCGCGGCAACTCCCGCTCAAGACCCGCCAGCGCCGAGATCGCCTGCGGGAACTGCTGGAAGACCAGGCCGCCGTAGCGGTGCCGCCAGGCCCTCGCCTCGCCGATGAACGACTCCGGGCCCGCGAGCACCGCGCCACTGAGGCCGCCGAGCGACTTGTAGAACGACACGTAGACGCTGTCCGCGAGCTCCGCGATCTCGTCCAGCGGGCGCCCGAAGTGCGCCGTGGTCTCCCACAGGCGGGCCCCGTCGAAGTGGATCACGGCGTCACGCGCGCGTGCCGCCTCGCAGACCTCTGCCAGCTCCTCCCACGTGGGCAGCACGAATCCCGCGTCCCTGAGCGGCAGTTCGAGCATCAGCGTCCCGAACGGCTCGGCCAGGTCGTGCACGTCATCGGCGCCGATCTGCCGCGCCGCCTTCGTGGGGTGCACGGTGCGCAGCCCTGCCACCGTGGTCAGCGCCTCCCGCTCGTGGACCTCCGGGTGCGCCAGCGGGTGCAGGGCCACCGTGGAGTTGCCGGTGCGGCCCGCCCAGCAGCGCAGCGCGACCTGCTGGGCCATCGTGCCGGTGGGGAAGAACGCGGCCGCCTCCTTGCCGAGCAGCGCGGCGACCTTCGTCTCCAGGTCGGCCACGATGCCGTCCCCGTAGATGTCGACGTCCACGGACAGGTCGGCCACCGCCGCCGCGGCGCCGGACAGGCTCTCCCACCGCTCGCCGAGCGTGGCCCAGGTCGGGCCATGGGCCAGTGTGCGTCGCGCTCCCCGCAGGGCCGCGAGCAGCCGTTCGGCCTGCGTCTTCTCGGGGGTGGCAGTGTTCTCGGCGGTTCCGTTCATCTGTCGATCATGGCGCACCCGCGTGCGCTTGCCCACAGCCTGTGGACGACCGGGACCCACGCGGACAGATAGCGTTAACATGACGAGAAATCGTCCGGTACCCCGAGCGGACTGGAACGGAAGGCCATCGCCTCGTGACAACACCCCCTCCGAACCCACGATCCGAACCCATGGACCCCAGGGACCGCCCCGCCCGCCTCACCGTAGGCGTCGTCGGCGCGGGCCGTGTCGGTCCCGCGCTCGCCGCGTCCCTGCAACTGGCCGGGCACCGACCCGTCGCCGTCTCCGGAGTCTCCGACGCCTCCGTGCGGCGGGCGGCCGCGCTGCTGCCCGACGTGCCCCTGGTGCCGCCCGCCGAGGTCCTCGCCAAGGCCGACCTGGTGCTCCTCACCGTCCCCGACGACGTCCTGCCGGGCCTGGTCGAGGGGTTCGCCGAAACCGGCGCCGTACGGCCTGGCCAGCTGCTCGTGCACACGTCGGGACGGTACGGCGCGAAGGTCCTCGAACCGGCGCTGCGCGCGGGTGGACTGCCGCTCGCGCTGCACCCCGCGATGACGTTCACCGGCACCGCCGTCGACGTCCAGCGCCTGGCGGGCTGCTCGTTCGGTGTCACCGCGCCCGAGGAGCTGCGGCTCGCCGCGGAGGCCCTGGTCATCGAGATGGGCGGCGAACCCGAGTGGATCGCCGAGGAGAACCGCGCGCTCTACCACGCGGCCCTCGCGCTCGGCGCAAACCACCTGGTCACCCTGATCGCGGAGTCCATGGAACTGCTCCGTGAGGCGGGCGTGGGCGCCCCCGACCGGATGCTGGGCCCGCTGCTCGGCGCGGCGCTCGACAACGCGCTCAGGTCGGGCGACGCGGCCCTCACGGGCCCGGTGGCGCGCGGCGACGCGGGCACCGTCGCCGCCCACATCGCGGAGCTGCGCAAGCACGCGCCGCAGACCGTCGCCGGCTATCTCGCGATGGCCCGTGCGACCGCCGACCGCGCGCTCGCGCACGGCCTGTTGAAGCCGGAGCTCGCGGAGGACCTGCTGGGCGTCCTCGCGACCGGTGCGGAGGAGACCCGATGAGCAGCCCCACGGACTCCGTAAAAGCGAGCCCTACGAAGACGAGCCCTACGAAGATGAGTGAGACGCCGACGAGCTCTACGGAGACGAGCCCTGCGCAGACGTCGCACACGCGGCTTGTCCACAAGGGCGCCGACATGCGGGCACGCACGCGTACCGGCCGCCGCGTCGTGGTCATGACGATGGGCGCCCTGCACGAGGGCCACGCGACCTTGATCCGCGCGGCCAGGGCCCGCGCGGGTACGGACGGCGAAGTGGTCGTCACCGTCTTCGTGAACCCGCTGCAGTTCGGCGCGGGCGAGGACCTCGACCGCTATCCGCGCACCCTGGAAGCGGACGTGAAGATCGCCGAACAGGCGGGCGCGGACGCCGTGTTCGCGCCGTCCGTCGACGAGGTCTACCCCGGCGGGCAGCCCGAGGTCCGCATCACGGCGGGCCCCATGGGAGAGCGCCTCGAAGGCGCCTCACGCCCCGGCCACTTCGACGGCATGCTCACCGTGGTCGCCAAGCTGCTGCACCTCACGCGCGCGGACGTGACCCTCTTCGGCCAGAAGGACGCGCAGCAGCTCGCCCTGGTGCGCCGCATGGCGCGCGATCTGAACTTCGACGTGGAGATCGTCGCCGTACCCACGGTCCGCGAGGACGACGGGCTCGCGCTCTCCTCCCGCAACCGCTACCTGTCCCCGGCCGAGCGCCGCACCGCGCTTGCCCTCTCCGACGCCCTGTTCACCGGCCGCGACCGGCATGCGGCGCAGGAGGCCCTGCGCGCGCGTGCCGCCGAGAGCCCGACCCCGCGCGCGCGGGCCAAGGCGCTCGGAAGGATTGGCGAGGCCCGCGCCGCCGCCGACTCGCACGCCGTCGCCACGGCGTTCCCGGGCTCCCCCTCGGCCGTGCTCGCGGCGGCCCGCCTGATCCTCGACGAGGCCAAGCGCCTCCAGCCGCCGATCGAGCTCGACTACGTGGCTCTTGTCGACCCGCGCGACTTCACCGACGTGACCGACGGCTTCGAGGGCGAGGCCGTGCTCGCGGTCGCCGCGCGCGTGGGCGCCACCCGCCTCATCGACAACCTGCCGCTGACCTTTGGAGGACACCAGTGAGCAGCACCGGTATAAGGCTCCACGCCCCCACCCCCGGCTGGAACGTCGCAGCGGACGTCGTGGTCGTCGGCTCCGGAGTCGCGGGCCTGACCGCGGCGCTGCGCTGCCAGGCCGCGGGCCTGCGCACCGTCGTCGTCACCAAGGCCAGCCTCGACGAAGGCTCCACGCGCTGGGCGCAGGGCGGCGTGGCCGCGGCGCTCGGTGAGGGCGACACCCCCGAGCAGCACCTGGACGACACCCTGGTCGCCGGTGTCGGGCTGTGCGACGAGGCGGCCGTGCGCACCCTCGTCACCGAGGGACCCGACGCCGTCCGCCGGCTGATCGAGACCGGCGCGCACTTCGACGAGTCCGCGGAGGGCGACCTGGAACTGACCCGCGAGGGCGGCCACCACCGGCGCCGCATCGCGCACGCGGGCGGCGACGCGACCGGAGCGGAGATCTCCCGCGCACTGGTGGAAGCCGTACGCGCGCGTGGCGTGGAAACCGTCGAGAACGCCCTGGTACTGGACCTGTTGACGGACACCGAGGGCCGCACGGCCGGCGTCTCCCTGCACGTCATGGGAGAGGGCCAGCACGATGGCGTCGGCGCGGTCCTGGCCCCCGCCGTCGTCCTCGCGACCGGCGGCATGGGCCAGGTCTTCTCGGCGACCACGAACCCGCACGTGTCCACGGGTGACGGCGTGGCCCTCGCCCTGCGCGCGGGCGCCGAGGTCAGCGACCTGGAATTCGTCCAGTTCCACCCGACCGTGCTGTTCCTGGGCGCGGACGCCGAGGGCCAGCAGCCGCTCGTCTCCGAAGCCGTACGCGGCGAAGGCGCCCACCTCGTGGACGCGGACGGCGTGCGCTTCATGGTGGGGCAGCACGAACTCGCCGAACTGGCGCCCCGCGACATCGTCGCCAAGGGCATCACGCGCCGCATGCTGGAGCAGGGCGTCGAGCACATGTACCTCGACGGGCGGCACTTCGGTGCCGACATGTGGGAGCACCGGTTCCCCACGATCCTCGCGGCCTGCCGCGCCCACGGCATCGACCCGGTGACCGAGCCGATCCCGATCGCCCCCGCCGCGCACTACGCCTCCGGAGGCGTCCGCACCGACCTGTACGGCCGCACCACCGTGCCGGGCCTGTACGCGTGCGGGGAGGCGGCCTGCACGGGCGTCCACGGGGCGAACCGGCTGGCCTCCAACTCCCTTCTGGAAGGCCTCGTCTACGCGGAGCGCATCGCGGACGACATCGAGCGGCAGCACGCGGGAAGCGGCCTCCACGCGCGCGTGCCCGCCCCCGTGGAGCACCCGCCGACCCCGACGCACCCGCTGCTGCCCCCGGAGGCCCGCTTCGCCATCCAGCGCGTGATGACGGCGGGCGCGGGCGTCCTGCGCTCCGGTGACTCACTCGCGGAGGCCGCCGCCCGGCTCGGCCGCATCCACGCCGAAGCGGTCAACTCCCTTACGGAGAACGGCAAGACGGCCGAGCCCGGCGTCGACACCTGGGAGGCCACCAACCTCCTGTGCGTGGCCCGCGTCCTGGTCGCCGCCGCCCGCCGCCGCGAGGAGACCCGCGGTTGCCACTGGCGCGAGGACCACCCGGACCGCGACGATGCCTCGTGGCGCAGCCACATCGTCGTACGCCTGAATCCGGACCGGACTCTGGCCACGTACACCACACCCACAGCAGACTTCCCGGCAACGGCCAAGAACCCTCAGGAGCAGTGACCGACGTGAGCGCCACCCCCGACCTCCCCCTCGCCGACAGCGGCGGCTGCGGCGACAGCTGCGGCTGTGCGCAGGGCAGCGACGAGAACGCCTCCGACGTCATGGAGTGCGGCCTCGACCCGTCGCTCGCCCAGCTGCTGCTCGACGCGGGCCTGCACCCGGTCGAGATCGAGGACATCGCCCACATGGCGATCACCGAGGACCTGGACGGCGGCGTGGACGTCACGACCGTCGCCACGATCCCCGAAGAGGCCGTCGCCACTGCCGACTTCACGGCCCGCGAGGCGGGCGTCGTGGCGGGCCTGCGCGTCGCCGAAGCGGTCATCTCCGTAGTGGCCGCCGACGAGTTCGAGGTCGAGCGGCACGCGGAGGACGGCGACCGGATCGAGGCGGGCCAGAAGCTCCTGTCGGTCACCACCCGCACCCGCGACCTGCTCACCGCCGAGCGCACCGCGCTCAACATCATGTGCCGCCTCTCCGGCATCGCGACCGCCACGCGCGCGTGGGCGGACGTGCTGGACGGCACGAAGGCGAAGGTCCGCGACACCCGCAAGACGACGCCCGGCCTGCGCTCCCTGGAGAAGTACGCGGTCCGCATGGGCGGCGGCGTCAACCACCGCATGTCCCTGTCGGACGCGGCCCTGGTCAAGGACAACCACGTGGTCGCTGCCGGTGGTGTGGCGCAGGCCTTCCAGGCCGTGCGCGAGCGCTTCCCCGGCCTGCCGATCGAGGTCGAGGTCGACACCCTGCACCAGCTGCGCGAGGTGCTCGACGCGGGCGCCGACCTGATCCTCCTGGACAACTTCACGCCGGGTGAGACGGAGGAGGCGGTGGCGATCACCGACGGCCGCGCGCTCCTGGAGTCCTCCGGCCGCCTCACCCTGGAAAACGCCGCTACGTACGCGAAGACGGGCGTCGACTACCTCGCCGTGGGTGCGCTCACCCACTCCTCACCGATCCTCGACATCGGCCTCGACCTGTGCCCGCCCGTCTCCCGCCACCACCCTTCTGAGGAAGCGCTTCGCGCCTTGTCTTCTGGAGCGGACGCCTGATGCTGCTCACCATCGACGTCGGCAACACCCACACCGTCCTCGGGCTCTTCGACGGCGAGGAGATCATCGAGCACTGGCGCATCTCCACGGACGCGCGCAGGACGGCCGACGAACTCGCCGTCCTGCTCAAGGGCCTGATGGGCATGCACCCGCTGCTCGGCGACCAACTGGGCGACGGCATCGACGGCATCGCCATCTGCTCGACCGTCCCCTCGGTCCTGCACGAGCTGCGCGAGGTCACCCGCCGCTACTACGGCGACGTACCCGCCGTCCTGGTCGAACCCGGCATCAAGACCGGCGTGCCGATCCTCATGGACAACCCCAAGGAGGTCGGCGCCGACCGGATCATCAACGCGGTCGCGGCCGTCGAGATGTACGGCGGCCCGGCGATCGTCGTGGACTTCGGCACGGCCACGACCTTCGACGCGGTGTCCGCGCGTGGCGAGTACGCGGGCGGCGTGATCGCGCCCGGCATCGAGATCTCCGTCGAGGCGCTCGGCATGCGCGGCGCCCAGCTGCGCAAGATCGAGCTGGCCAGGCCGCGCAGCGTCATCGGCAAGAACACGGTCGAGGCCATGCAGGCGGGCATCGTGTACGGCTTCGCGGGCCAGGTCGACGGGGTCGTGAACCGGATGGCGAAGGAGCTCGCGGACGACCCGGACGACGTGACCGTCATCGCGACGGGCGGGCTCGCGCCGATGGTCCTCGGCGAGGCCACCGTGATCGACGAGCACGAGCCGTGGCTGACGCTGATCGGGCTGCGGCTCGTGTACGAGCGGAACGTTTCTCGGCTCTGAATCGGTTACGAAGGTCAGGGCGCGCCCGGGAATTGCCGATTAACCCGATTTGTCCGTAATGGGACGTATCGTCATTTCATGCCCACGCCCTACGGAAACCGCGGC
Organism: Streptomyces sp. NPDC002754; assembly: GCF_053592315.1. Lineage (NCBI taxonomy): Bacteria > Bacillati > Actinomycetota > Actinomycetes > Kitasatosporales > Streptomycetaceae > Streptomyces > Streptomyces sp. NPDC002754. Next base: position 6,903 of record NZ_JBSFVM010000018.1, on the reverse strand, counting down.
GGCATGGCGTTCGGTGCAGAAGAGCTGCGTGTGCTCCGACGCGCCCTCGCCCTCGCCCTCCACCCCAGCCCCGTCTCGGACGAGGACGTCCGGTCCTGTCTGCGACTCGCGGAGTCGGTCGACGAAGCGGCCAAGGAAGGCATCCGCATGCGGTCCTTCCTCCGCTCCGACCTCGACCGCTACCGGGCCGCCCTGCCCGGCTCCGCCCCCGGCTATCTGAGCCTCCTCAAGGAGGCCCTGGCGGCGGGCCACAGGCCCGGCGCCGACGACCTCACGGCGCTGCGCGCGCTGCCCGCGAACCCCGGCGCGGTGGCCCTCCTCGCCCGCTGCCGCGACCTGGCGGAACAGGGCGTACGCGACAAGTTCGACGCGCTGTACCGCCCCCGCGTCCCGGCCTCTCGCACCCACCTGCTCGCCCTGCCCGGCGGCCTCTCGGAGGCGGACGGCGGCAAGCCCGCGAGGCCGGCCCCCGAGGCCCCGCCGCGCCCGGTCCCCACCCCGGCCGAGGTCTTCCCACCGAAGCGCCGCCCCGCCCAACCCCCGGCCCCGTCGCAACGACTGGCCGTCGGGTAGCTACTCTGGGGGCATGGACTACGTCTCCGCGCTCGTGCCCCCGGTCGTGATGGCCGCGTTCTTCGTCGGTCTGATCGTGACCATCGTGAAGTCGCAGGGCGGCGACAAGAAGGCCAAGGAGGACGCGGCCGTCGACGCCGCCATCGCGCGCGCCGAGTCCGCCCGGCAGGGCGGCGGCGCGCAGCGGGACGCGACCGCCTGAGCGCGGACGCGACCGGTACGGAAACCGCAGTGAGGGGCGCCCGCCGGGCGCCCCTTTTGTCATTGCTCGGCGATCATCGCCACGTCCCACGTTGAATTACCGACTTCTCCCACTATTGTGCTTCTCGTGCCGCGCCCCTTGGGAGAACTCGAAGACGCAGTGATGACGCGGGTGTGGAAGTGGAACCGCCCGGTCACCGTGAGGGAAGTCCTGGAGGACCTCCAACAGGAACGGTCCATCGCCTACACGACCGTCATGACCGTATTGGACAATCTCCATCAGAAGGGCTGGGTACGCCGCGAAGCGGAAGGCCGGGCCTATCGATATGAGGCGGTCTCCACCCGGGCCGCGTACTCGGCGGCGCTGATGAACGAGGCCTGGGCGCAGAGTGACAACCCGGCCGCCGCCCTCGTCGCGTTCTTCGGGATGATGTCGGCGGGGCAGCGCGAGGCACTCAGGGATGCCATGCGGATCGTGTCGCCCGAACTGCCGGCCGAAGTCCCCTCGGCCCCCGAGGAAGCGGACGACGGAGCCGGGCGATAGCGTCCGGACATGCCAGCAGAGCTCCCCGAAGTCGGGTCAACCGTCGAATCGACCCGTAAAGCAGTCACCGTACGCAGGGCGAGGACGGCCGATGTGCCGGAGGTGCGCCGCCTGCTCGACGCGTACAGCCGACAGGGGATCCTGCTCGACAAAGCCACCGTGACGCTTTACGAGGACATCCAGGAGTTCTGGGTCGCGGAACGCGACGACAACGCAGCGGTCGTCGGCTGCGGCGCGCTGCACATCATGTGGGAAGACCTCGCGGAAGTCCGCACGCTCGCGGTGGATCCGCAGGTCAAGGGGTCCGGCGTGGGGCATCTGCTGCTCGAGAAGCTTCTTCAGACCGCGCGCTGGATCGGTGTTCGGCGGGTTTTCTGCCTCACCTTCGAAGTCGAGTTCTTCGCCAAGCACGCGTTCGTGGAGATCGGCGAGACACCCGTCGATACGGTCGACACCGATGTCTACAGTGAGCTGCTGCGTTCCTATGACGAGGGCGTAGCAGAGTTCCTGGGTCTCGAACGAGTGAAACCGAACACCTTGGGCAACAGCCGGATGCTTCTGCATCTGTGATCGCCGCCGGGTGCTATTCCGGCATGCGTGCTTGCAACGGTTCCCTATGTCCGAATCGCGCATGTTTTTGGGCCGCGCGGGCAGTGTTCAACTCCGAGATCTCTCCCGGATCTCAGCCAGGGGTTTGTGTTTTTCGGGCAAAAGCGGTTTGCTTTCCGACGTACTGCAGTACTGCATATAACAAGGGGACGGCGAATCGGCGGCCATGGTCGCGGGGCCGCCCTTCAGATTTCGATGAAAGGAAATCCGGTGGCACAGAAGGTTCAGGTCCTTCTTGTCGATGACCTCGACGGTGGCGAGGCGGACGAGACGGTGACGTTCGCGCTCGACGGTAAGTCGTACGAGATCGACCTCACCACCGCCAATGCGGACAAGCTCCGTGGCCTCCTTGAGCCGTACCTCAAGGGTGGTCGTCGCACCGGTGGCCGTTCGAGCGGCCGGGGCAAGGCGCGCGCCACGTCCGGCGGTGGCAACCAGGACACCGCGCAGATCCGCGCGTGGGCGAAGGAGAACGGGTACGAGGTCAACGACCGCGGCCGCGTTCCCCAGTCGATCCGTGAGGCCTACGAGAAGGCCAACGGCTGACGGGACGGCCGCTTTGGTCGCTTTGTTGACGTGGTCGCCGGCGCAGCCGCGCCGCGACGCAGGCGGGCCCGGTGGCAGTGCGTCGCCGCCGTGTCCACGAGGCGTACGAGATCGGGGGCGCCCCCACCGCCCCCCACGACCGACCAGGTCGAGACGGCCGACAGGCTCGTCAGGGCCGGTAGCACCGGTTCCACCTCGCAGCCGGGCTCGGGGGGCCGCACCCACACAGCGGCCTCCTGCGAGCCGTGCCACCCCGGAGGCGTCGGCGCGTCCATGAGACCGCCCGTCCCGACCGCGACGAGGTCCAGGGGCAGCGCCCCCCACTCCAGCCAGTCGAGCAGCCCCGGCAGCTCGTCCGCGCTGCCCGGGGCGACCAGCAGCCGCATCGTTTCCCCGCACACGGCCACCGGTGACCGGGGATCGAGTCTGCGCAGCATCGCGAAGCCGGCGTCGGCCGGCACCTCCAGGACGTCGAAGCGCAGCCCGGTGTGCAGCAGTGCGCCGTCGGGCCCTGCCGCAGTCGCCCAGCCGAGTTCGTCCTCGTACCAGCGCCGGACCGGATCGCGTCCGGTGTCGGTCAGCGGGAGTCGGGGAGCGGGAACGGTCGTGCCGGTGGTGGTGACCATGCCAGGAGCAACAGCCACCGACGCTCCAGGGTTACGCATCGTCGTCGCGCGCATACTTACTGTGTTCGGAAAAGGGGCGCACGAGAGCGTTGGGCGGCGCAAAGGTGTTCGCCCGTAGCGGAGGGAACCGGGGCGCGCCGCATGGAGTGTCAGTCCTTACGGGTAAGACATCCCTAGTGGGAGGGGCGACACGTGCGGGACGGGCAGTCTGCGTTCGCCATCGGCGTAGTGATGGTGGGGGTATCTGCCTGGCCTGCGGGAACATCGTCTCGCACCATCGGGTTGGAGCAGTTGTCGGCGTTCGGGGCAGGAGACCATGAACGGGTGTCGGCAGATGGAATGAGCGGTCCCCGCTTGCGGGACTAAGCTGCGGAAGGACAGGGAGGGGACCGACCCCTAACTGCCTGACCGCTCTGAGGAGCGATTAACGATGTTCGAGAGGTTCACCGACCGCGCGCGGCGGGTTGTCGTCCTGGCTCAGGAAGAAGCCCGGATGCTCAACCACAATTACATCGGCACCGAGCACATCCTCCTGGGCTTGATCCACGAGGGCGAGGGTGTCGCCGCTAAGGCCCTGGAGAGCCTCGGGATTTCGCTCGAGGCGGTCCGCCAGCAGGTGGAGGAGATCATCGGGCAGGGCCAGCAGGCTCCGTCCGGCCACATCCCCTTCACTCCCCGTGCCAAGAAGGTCCTGGAGCTGTCGCTCCGCGAGGCCCTTCAGCTGGGCCACAACTACATCGGCACGGAGCACATCCTGCTCGGCCTGATCCGTGAGGGCGAGGGCGTCGCCGCCCAGGTCCTGGTCAAGCTGGGCGCAGACCTCAACCGGGTGCGGCAGCAGGTCATCCAGCTGCTCTCCGGTTACCAGGGCAAGGAGACCGCCGGCGCAAGCGGCGGCCCTGCCGAGGGCACGCCCTCGACGTCCCTGGTGCTCGACCAGTTCGGCCGCAACCTCACGCAGGCCGCTCGCGAGACCAAGCTCGACCCGGTCATCGGGCGCGAGAAGGAAATCGAGCGCGTCATGCAGGTTCTGTCGCGCCGCACCAAGAACAACCCGGTCCTGATCGGTGAGCCCGGCGTCGGCAAGACGGCGGTCGTCGAGGGCCTGGCCCAGGCGATCGTCAAGGGCGAGGTGCCCGAGACGCTGAAGGACAAGCACCTCTACACGCTTGACCTCGGCGCGCTGGTCGCCGGCTCCCGCTACCGCGGTGACTTCGAGGAGCGCCTCAAGAAGGTGCTCAAGGAGATCCGCACGCGCGGCGACATCATCCTGTTCATCGACGAGCTGCACACGCTGGTCGGTGCGGGTGCCGCCGAGGGCGCCATCGACGCGGCTTCCATCCTGAAGCCCATGCTGGCCCGCGGTGAGCTGCAGACCATCGGTGCGACGACGCTCGACGAGTACCGCAAGCACCTGGAGAAGGACGCGGCCCTCGAGCGCCGCTTCCAGCCGATCCAGGTCGCGGAGCCGTCGCTGCCGCACACGATCGAGATCCTCAAGGGCCTGCGTGACCGTTACGAGGCCCACCACCGGGTCTCCATCACGGACGAGGCCCTCGTCCAGGCCGCGACCCTGGCCGACCGGTACATCTCGGACCGCTTCCTGCCGGACAAGGCGATCGACCTGATCGACGAGGCCGGTTCCCGGATGCGCATCCGCCGGATGACCGCGCCGCCGGACCTCCGCGAGTTCGACGAGAAGATCGCGGGCGTGCGTCGCGACAAGGAGTCGGCCATCGACTCCCAGGACTTCGAGAAGGCGGCCTCTCTCCGCGACAAGGAGAAGCAGCTGCTCGCCGCGAAGGCCAAGCGCGAGAAGGAATGGAAGGCCGGCGACATGGATGTCGTCGCGGAGGTCGACGGCGATCTGATCGCCGAGGTCCTCGCGACCGCCACCGGCATTCCGGTCTTCAAGCTGACCGAGGAGGAGTCCTCGCGTCTGCTGCGCATGGAGGACGAGCTCCACAAGCGGGTGGTCGGCCAGAAGGACGCCGTCAAGGCGCTCTCGCGGGCGATCCGTCGTACGCGGGCCGGTCTGAAGGACCCGAAGCGTCCCGGTGGTTCGTTCATCTTCGCGGGCCCGTCCGGTGTCGGTAAGACCGAGCTCTCCAAGGCGCTCGCCGAGTTCCTCTTCGGTGACGAGGAGGCGCTGATCTCCCTCGACATGTCGGAGTTCAGCGAGAAGCACACGGTGTCGCGTCTCTTCGGTTCCCCGCCCGGATACGTGGGTTACGAAGAGGGCGGTCAGCTGACCGAGAAGGTGCGGCGCAAGCCGTTCTCGGTGGTTCTTTTCGACGAGGTCGAGAAGGCCCACCCGGACATCTTCAACAGCCTTCTGCAGATCCTGGAAGACGGTCGACTGACCGACTCCCAGGGCCGCGTCGTGGACTTCAAGAACACGGTCATCATCATGACGACCAACCTTGGAACCCGTGACATCTCGAAGGGCTTCAACCTCGGCTTCGCGGCCATGGGTGACTCGAAGTCCAACTACGAGCGCATGAAGAACAAGGTGTCGGACGAGCTCAAGCAGCACTTCCGCCCCGAGTTCCTCAACCGTGTCGACGACGTCGTCGTCTTCCCGCAGCTCAGCCAGGACGACATCCTCACGATCGTCGACCTGATGATCACGAAGGTGGACGAGCGCCTCAAGGACCGCGACATGGGCATCGAGCTCTCGCAGTCCGCCAAGGAACTGCTCTCCAAGAAGGGCTACGACCCCGTGCTCGGCGCGCGTCCGCTGCGTCGCACGATCCAGCGTGAGGTCGAGGACAGCCTGTCGGAGAAGATCCTCTTCGGCGAGCTGCGCCCGGGCCACATCGTGGTCGTGGACACGGAGGGCGAGGGCGAGAACAAGACCTTCACCTTCCGCGGCGAGGAGAAGGCGGCACTGCCCGACGCCCCGCCGATCGAGGACGCGGCCGCGGGCGGCTCCGCCGGGCCGAACCTGAGCAAGGAGGCGTAACCCCTCCGGGGCGAGCCTGATACGGGTGGGCCCGAACTGTTCCTGACGGAACGGTTCGGGCCCACCCGTTTCTCGTGTCCGGGGTTGGTACGCGGGTCAGCGCTGGTCGACGGTGATCCGGGCGTGCGGGAAGAGGCGGGCGTGTGCTGGGCGAGACGGGCTGCCTGTACGTCGTTCATGGTGAGGCCGCCGAGGGCGAACAGCGTGGCGGCCAGGGCGAGAGCGAGCGATTCGGCCTCGGCGGCCGGGAGCGGCGCCTCGCCAGGGGTGCGTGCGGCGGCGGTGGCGAGGGCGCGGGCGATCCGCTCGGCCGTCGGCGGCGTCCAGGTTGCGCTTCTCGCCCCGGAAGGAGACGGGCTCGGAGAGGCGTACCGGTTTGTCTGTCAGGCCTGCACCAGGGCCCTCCTGGACGGGGAGTTTCTTGAGCGCCGGGACGATCACGCTCGATGAATATGAGGGGTGCGAAGCTCCGCAGAGGGCGGCGGAATCCATGGTTCGGGAGCTTGACCTGCAACCCCGCCCTGAAGGGCGGGGATTCTGGCTTCCGCTTCCGTTGCTGTGCAGCTACGCGGCACAGGGTTCGGTCGGGAATCCTTGGCTTCCTGTTTCTGCACGTGGTGCCGGACGTGGTGTCCCGGTCTTACCTACGCTCCGCAGGCTGTCACCGCCGAGTCCGGCGGTCTTCTTCACGTTGATCGCGGCGTTGACGCCCCGGTCGTGGACCGCGCCGCAGGCAGGGCAGGCCCATTCCCGCACGTCGAGGGGCTTGGGCCCGTCCTTGGTGCCGCAGGTCGAGCAGGCCTGGCTGGTCGGCTCGTACCGGCCGATCCTGATCAGGG
>NZ_JBSFVM010000017.1:0-140335 GCF_053592315.1 Streptomyces sp. NPDC002754 | reverse complement strand
CTTGCTGCCTTGTCGCCAGGTCACCTGCCGAAACGGTGTGGTGGCATCGACGACATCGGCCAACGCCCGGGGACTGTCGCGGTAGCAGGGCCGCGCCGGCGGCCCCAGCCCGCCGTAGGGCGGCCGATACGGCTCGGCTGCCTCCACCTGCACGGTTTCCTTGGGATCGACGGCCACCGCATACGACCAGCCACGCTCCTCCAGCGCCTGCCGGAAGCTGCGGCCGTAGCCGGCATCAGCCACGATCACCGGCACCTCCTCCACCGAACCGGACAACTCGTCGAGCAGGTGCAGCGCCAGCCGGGGCTTGGGCACATGTCCGACGTCCTCGGGCACCCCCGCGGCCCGCCGCCGCACGACATCGCCGGCCCATTCCTCGGGCAGGAACAGTGCCCACTGAAGCGGACACGACGCGGCATCGGTGGCGGCGTGCACACTGACCGCAACCTGGCAGCTGGCCCGCTTGCCCAGCGCACCGCAGTACTGCCGGGCCACCCCCACCGACGCCTTCCCGCACTTGGGAAACGACACGTCATCGACCACCCACACCGCGGGCCGGATCACCTGGCAGACCCGCTCGGCGATCCGGCGCCGCACCGGTATCCAGTCCCACGGTGTGACTGGCTGACGAACTGCTGCAGGGCCTGCATGTTCCCGTCCGGCAGCCGCTCGGCCATCGGCTGGATCGACTTACGGCGCCCGTCCAGCATCAAACCCCGCAGATAGCACTCGCCCCAGCCCCGCTGATCCCTGCGCGGCACCGAGGCAAACACATCCGCAACGAACAGTCCCAACTCCGCCCGCAGACGGCCCACTTCATGTGCGTCCACACATCCAACATGCTCCTGATCAGCCCCACCGAACAGAGCTAACGAAGCACTACTAGGCCTCGCCGCCCCCTCGCGCGGCGCGTCCTCCGCGTGCCGGAGTGAGTGTCCTGGCCCAGTCTGGATACGCGGGGTCGGACGGCAGACCACGCTTCGGACGGCGGACGAGGGAGCAGAGCGCCCATGGCAACCGATGCCTTCCACTCGGCAGTGCCACTCACCGTGAACGGCGAGCACCGCGATCTCACGGTCGACCACCGCAGCACACTGCTGGACGTCCTGCGCGAGCAGCTGGATCTGACCGGGCCGAAGAAGGGATGCGATCACGGGCAGTGCGGCGCCTGCACCGTGCTCATCGACGGGCGCCGCGCCAACAGCTGCCTGCTGCTGGCCGTGGCCCACGAGGGACGCGACATCACCACCGTCGAGGGTCTGCAAGCCGACGGTGACGGTGATGGCCAGAGCGAGGGCGAGCCCGGCGGCTCCGGTCTGCATCCGCTTCAGCGCGCCTTCCTCGACCGCGACGCCTTTCAATGCGGCTACTGCACACCCGGTCAGCTCTGCTCGGCCGTCGGCGCCATCGCCGAAGCCGCGGCGGGCCACCCCTCACACGTGACGGATCCGGGCGCGGCCCCGGGCGCACCCGTCGAGCTGAGCAAGGACGAGATCCGTGAGCGGCTCAGTGGCAATCTGTGCCGCTGCGGCGCCTATCCGCACATCGTCGAGGCCGTCGAGGACGTGACCCGGTGAAACCCTTCCGGTACCTACGAGTCCACAGCGTCGACGAGGCGACCGCGGCCCACGCGGGGCGGCCGGGCGCCCGCTACCTGAGTGGCGGAACGAACCTCGTCGACCTGATGAAACTGGGGGTGGAGACGCCCGGAACGCTGGTCGACGTGAGCGGGCTGCCGCTGGACGGCGTCGAGGAGCTCGCCGACGGCTCCGTACGCGTCGGGGCGACCGTCCGCAACAGCGACCTCGCCGCCCACCCACTGGTGCGCACCCGCTATCCCGTGCTGTCACAGGCGCTGCTCGCGGGGGCCTCGGGGCAGCTGCGCAACGTCGCCACCACGGGCGGCAATCTGCTCCAGCGCACCCGCTGCCCCTACTTCCAGGACCTGGGCAAACCGTGCAACAAGCGTGAGCCGGGCAGTGGGTGCGGCGCGCGTGACGGCGTCCATCGCGACCTCGCGGTCCTGGGGCACTCGCCGCAGTGCATCGCCACCCACCCCTCCGACATGGCGGTCGCCCTCGCCGCGCTCGACGCCCGGGTGGAGCTGCAAGGAGCGGCGGGCCGGCGCACGCTGCCCGCCGCCGAGTTCCACCGGCTGCCCGGCGACCGCCCGGACCTGGACACCGAGATCATGCCCGGCGAGCTCATCACCGGCGTCCTGCTCCCGGCCGCCACCGCCGGGCTGCCCTCCGCCTACCGCAAGGCCCGCGACCGCGCCTCGTACGCCTTCGCGCTCGCCTCCGTGGCCGTCGCCCTGAGGGTCGAGGACGCCGTGGTGCGCGACGTGCGGATCGCGTTCGGCGGGCTCGCCCACCGGCCCTGGCGGGCCCTGCGCGCCGAACAGGCGCTGACGGGTGAGGCACCGGGCGACGAGGCGTTCGAGCGGGCCGTCGATGCGGAGCTCGCGGCCGCCGAGCCGTTGCGCGACAACGCGTTCAAGGTGCGCCTCGCCCGCAATCTCGCGTGCGACGTGCTGCGCCGCCTGGCGCCGCCCGCCGGTTCCTGACACACCGCGGACCACCCAACCCCCGCTCTCCAGGGAGAAGAACCATGCCGGACACCACCAGCGCTCTCGGGTCGCCTGCCGCGCGCAGGGAAGGCCCGGCCAAGGTGACCGGGGCCGCCCGTTACGCGGCTGAACACACACCTGAGGGGTGTGCCTACGCCTGGCCGGTTCCGGCCCTCGTGGCACGGGGCGAGGTCACCGCCGTCGACGACACGGCGGCGCGGGTCCTGCCCGGCGTAATCACCGTCCTCACCCACCGCAACGCGCCGCGTCTGGCCGAACCGGACGACGTCACTCTCGCCGTGCTCCAGAACGCGCGGGTTCCGCACCGCGGCTGGTACGTCGCCCTCGTCGTCGCCGACACCCTGGAGGCGGCACGCGAAGGCGCCGCGGCCGTCCGTGTCACCTACGCCGAGGAACCCCACGACGTCACCCTGACGGCCGACCACCCCGACGCCTACGTTCCCGAGGACTCCGACGGCACCTCCGGCGAGCACACCCGCGGCGACGCCGACGCCGTGCACGCCCGCGCGTCCGCCCGCGTCGATGTCACCTACCAAGTGCCGCCGCTGCACAACCACCCGATGGAACCGCACGCGGCGACCGCCTCCTGGCAGGGCGGCCGGCTCACCGTGCACGACTCCAGCCAGGGCGCCACCACGGTCCGCGACGTCCTGGCCGGCCTGTTCGAGCTGCCGAAGGACCAGGTGACGGTCGTCTCCGAGCACGTCGGCGGCGGCTTCGGCGCCAAGGGCACACCACGGCCGCACGTGGTGCTCGCCGCCATGGCCGCCCGCGAGACCGGGCGGCCGGTCAAACTCGTCCTGCCCCGGGGGCAGTTGGCGGCCGTCGTCGGCCACCGCTCGCCGACCGTGCAGCGGGTCGGGCTCGCGGCGGAGGCCGACGGCACACTCACCTCCGTGATCCACGAGGTGACCTCGCACACCTCCCGTATCAAGGAGTTCGTCGAGACGGCGGCCGCCGCCACCCGCGTCATGTACGCCTCGCCGCACGGCCGCACCACCCACCGGGTGCTCCCGCTCGACGTGCCCAGCCCCTCTTGGATGCGGGCGCCGGGGGAGGCGCCGGGCATGTACGCCCTGGAGTCGGCGATGGACGAACTCGCCGAAGCGCTCGGCATCGACCCCATCGAGCTGCGGCTGCGCAACGACACCCAGAGCGAACCCGACAGCTCCCGCCCCTTCAGCAGCCGCCACCTCGCCGAATGCCTGCGCGAGGGAGCCCGCCGCTTCGACTGGGCGGCACGCGACCCGCGCCCCCGCTCGCGCGCCGAAGGCTCCGTCCTGGTCGGCTCCGGCATGGCCGCGGCGACGTATCCGGTCATCGTGGCCCCGTCCCGCGCGAGCGCCCACGCCGCACCGGACGGCGGCTTCGTCGTCCGGATCAACGCCACCGACATCGGAACCGGCGCGCGCACGGTCCTCGCCCAGGTCGCCGCCGACGCGCTCGGCGTTCCGGTGGACCGCGTGCGCACCGACATCGGCAACAGCGACCTCCCCAACGCCTCACTGGCGGGCGGCTCCTCCGGCACGGCCTCCTGGGGTTGGGCCGTCCACGAGGCCTGTACGCGACTGGCGGCGGACCTGGCCGACCGGAAGGGGCAGCCGCTCCCGCCGGAGGGGATCGACGCCACGGCCGACACGGCGGGCCGCGCCGACGCCGACAGCGACTTCTCGCGGCACTCCTTCGGCGCACACTTCGCCGAGGTCGGTGTCGACACGGTGACCGGCGAGGTCCGGGTGCGCCGCCTGCTCGGCGTCTACGCGGCGGGCCACATCCTCAACTCCCGTACGGCACGCAGTCAGTTCATCGGCGGGATGACGATGGGCCTGGGCATGGCTCTCACCGAGGGCAGCACGCTGGACCCGGCCTTCGGCGACTTCGTGGAACGCGACCTCGCCGGCTACCACGTACCGGCCAACGCCGACGTGCCCGAGATCGAGGCGCACTGGATCGACGAGGACGACCCGCACCTCAACCCCATGGGCAGCAAGGGCATCGGCGAGATCGGCATCGTCGGAACGGCCGCCGCCATCGGCAACGCCGTGCACCACGCGACCGGCGTCCGCCTGCGCGAACTCCCGCTCACACCGGACCGGGTGCTGGCGGGCGTGCCGCACTAGAGGCGCCCTAGGCAGCAAGCGAACCGCACACTCAGGGACGGCTCCACGCGAGGTGGCCGTCCGGACGGATCAGCGCGGCTCGGGCCGTGTTCCAGTCGTCGCGGTCCTCCGCCTTGGCCAGCTCCGTCGTGACCCGGACGGTGTCGGCCGGCACGTCCTGGCCCGCGGCGTCACCCGCGAAATCCAGGAGGACATGCCGCCCGGTCCTGAGCAGTTCGAACAGGCGGCGTCCGTCGGCGAACCGCAGATCCGGGACGCGCCGGCCGGTGCCGTAGTCCACGTCGAGGCCGGACAGCCGCTCGGCGAGGTGACGGGACAGCTCCGGCACCGTGGCGATCAGGCCGGACAGCACGCGGCGCAGGGCCTGGCCGTCCGCCGAGTACGCCATCGTCAGCGCGGTCTGCGCCTGCGTGTGCACGAGCAGGTCGGCCCCCACCGGACGCCGCTCCGTCTCATAGGTGTCCAACAGGTCGTCGCCAGCTCGGCCGGTGGCGACCGCGGCCAGTTTCCATCCCAGGTTCATGGCGTCCTGCACGCCCACATTGAGCCCCACGCCACCGGCCGGGAAGTGCATGTGCGCCGCGTCGCCGGCCAGCAGCACCCGGCCGCGGCGGTAGGACGATGCCTGCCGGGCCGCGTTGCCGAAGCGGGACAGCCACACCGGATCGCGCATTCCGAAGTCCGATCCGGCGATGTCCGTGACTCTCGCCCGCAGCTCCGACAGGGTCGGCTCGCCCGGCCGACCCTCCTGGACGCTGTCCGGGTTCGCACCGACGATGCGGTGGACGCCTCCCGGCATCGGTACCACCATGAGGCCGCCCCGAGGACTCGTGACACTGGCGAAGCCGCCGCGCGGCGGCGAGTCCAGGACCACGTCACCGAGCCAGCCCCACGCGGTCGCGTCCGTTCCCGGGAAATCGATGCCGGCCGCCCGCCGGACGGTGCTGCCGGCACCGTCGCAGCCCACCACGAACCGCGCGCGCACGAGTTCGCCGTCATCGACGACAACACCCTCCTCGTGCAGCGCGGTCACTCGATGGCCGCGCCGGACGGTCGCGCCCAACTCCCTTGCCCGGGACTCGAAAAGCTCCTCGGTGCGCGTCTGAGGCAGCGCCAGAGTGAAGGGGAAGGGCGTATCGAGGACACGGAAGTCCATGCGGTCCTCAAGGCCTCCGAAGTGCCCGTTGGGAATCGGAACGCCTTCGGTGACGAACGCTCCGGCGACCCCGCGACTGTCCAGCACCTCGATGGTGCGGGGGTGAATCGTCAGAGCCTTCGAGTGCGGGTCCGGAGCGGTGCGGGGTTCGACCACCGTGACCGACGCCCCGCCCAGCCGCAGCTCCGCGGCCAGCCACAGCCCGACGGGACCGGCGCCCACCACCACGACGTCATCCATGACAACCTCCTCTTGGTCAGTGACCAATACCCGATGCCGTCAGATATACTTGGTCAGTGAACAAGAGTCAAAGCGAGGTAGTGGCCACCGCCCTGGAAACCCTCGACGAAGTGGGCCTGGAGGCCGTCTCGTTGAGGGCGATCGCGGAGCGGCGGGGCGTGCGGATGAACACCGTCGTCTGGCACGTGAAGTCCAAGGGCCGCCTTCTTGAACTGATGGCGGACGTCATCGTGTCCGAGATCCGTCTCGACGACCTGCCCGCACGCTGGGACCACCGCGCCGCCGAACTCCTCGGGCGTTACCGCCGTGCGCTGCTCGCCCACCGGGACGGCGCGGCCGTCGTCGGCGGCACGTACGCACCCGAACCAGCCACGCTCGCCGTCGCGGAGACGCTGATCGCCGCCCTGCTGGACGGCGGCTACCGCGAGCAAGAGGCAGTGTGGACCTGCTGGAACGCCCTCTACTTCACCCTCGGCCTGTGCAGGGAGGAGCAGGCGATCTCCAGTGCTGAACCCGACCGCCTGGCCGAGGCTGTCGCCTCCGGCGCGTTCCCGGCCCTCAGCCGCACCCTGCCCCACCTGCTGCAGCCGTCCTTCGACGGCAGGTTCTCCTACGGTTTGCAGCGCCTCCTCGACCTCCCTGGCGATCCCTCCCGTTGACCGGATTCCCCACCGGGTGCGGCAACGCCTTGAACGCAACGCCTGCCGCGACATCGTTGTCTGCCAACGTTGTCTGCACTCTTGTCGCCTCCGCTCGATGTTTGTACGTTGCAGGCGACGCAGTAGGAAGCGCTTTCAACGCGTGTTCTCTGGAGGAGACATGACGTCTGGCACCGCCGCGCCCGCACGCCGACGCAGATCCGTGCGTTCGAGGTCATGGCCCGTCGCGGTGGCGGCCGGGGCCGCTCTGCTCACCGCCGCACTCGTCACGCCGGCCGGCGGTGCGTCAGCGTCGGACGACCCGTCCGCAGCCGCCCTGGCAGGCATCCGCGGGAGCCTGGTCGCCGGCTACGACTTCGAGCATCCGGATCCCACGGACGCCGGGCGTGAACGCGACATCGGGGCGTCCGGCCCCCCTCTGTCGCTCGTCAACGGCGGCTCGGCGATGCGCGTGCGCGACGACGCCGATCCGCGGCGCGGCCACGTCCTCCAGACCCGGCAGGTGAACCCGGACACGGTGGGCAACGACGACTGGAAGGCCGGGGTGTACGACCCGGACGGTGCGGCCTCGCTGCACGCGTTCAACGGGGCGCGCCAGGCCACGGTGATGGGCTGGTTCCGTACCACCGGGCAGAACCCGAGCCCGAATTCGGGTTCGGCGGACCCCTCCGACCGCTACAACGCCATCGGCCTCGCGGGCGTCCTGACCGGGGACTCGAACGGGCACGACGTCCGGGCCCTCCTCGAACTGATCGATGTGGACGGCGAGTTGCGCCTCGTCGCACTCGGGCGCCGCGTCGACGGCTCCGCGTCCCAGACCTTCGCCGCGGACGGCGACTGGCGTACGCATCTGCCGGACGGCCAGTGGGTCCACCTCGCCGCGACCTTCGACTTCGACACGGGCAGGATGGTGCTGTACCGCAACGGCCGTACGCTGCCCGGCAGTTACGTACGCGACGACGACCCGTGGGCCCTCGCCGGAGAGCCGGAACCCGACCGCGCCTCGCCGACCGACCCGCGCGGCATCAAGATCGGCGGGAGCTTCCCTCAGAACACCCGCGAGGCCAACCCCTGCAACTGCCGCATGGACGACCTGCTGTTCCTGGACCGGGCCGTCACCTCGGGGCAGGTGAGGGCCGAGTATCGCCGCACCGGCTGGCAACCAGCCTCCTGAGGCCATGCCCTGGGCGAGGCACGTCCTGTGCACGCCGCCACCCGAGCGAGCCCCCTGCGTACCCGCACCCGCACACCACACGAACGGAGCCCCCTTGTCCCCGTCGGCCCCGCACGTCCGGCCCCGCAAAAGACCTCTCCTCGTCCAACTCCTCATCGGCACCCTGCTCACCGCGGCGCTCGCCGCGACACCGGTGGCATCGTCCACACCGGCAGGCGCGGCCGAAGCGCCCGCCGACGCCACGTCGGCCGCTGTCACCGACCCCATCCCCGGCAAGCCCGTCACCTCCGGACTCGGCCTCGAAGTACAGGAGTTCGCCCAGCTCCCGAAGTCCGAGCCGCGCCCGGGACCGGTCGAGGACGACCGCCTCATCCGGCACAACCGGATCAACTACCTGACCCCGTTCCCAGGTGGGTCGGGCCGCTTGGCCGTCGCGGACCAGAACGGCACCATGTACTCCCTCAACAAGGACGGCTCCGGGCAGCACACTTACCTCGACCTGTACAAGGAGTTCTCCTCCGCCTTCTACGCCAGCCGGGGACTGGGCACCGGCTTCGGCTACGTCGCCTTCGACCCTGACTTCCGGCACAACGGCCGCTTCTACACGGTCCACACCGAGAAGCCCGAACTGACCGACGCCAAGCCGGACTTCGACCAGCCCAGCGGTAACGGGTTCCACGGCATCGTCACCGAGTGGACGGCCGACGACCCGAGCGCGCCCACCTTCTCCGGCACCCACCGAGAGCTGCTCCGTATCGGCTTCAACGGGCAGGTCCACGGCGTCCAGCAGCTCGACTTCAACCCGACCGCCAAGCCCGGCGACGCGGACTACGGGCTGCTCTACATCGCGGTCGGCGACGGCGGAAAGGGCAACAGCACCGGCGATCCGCAGAACCGTGCCCTCCCGCACGGCAAGCTCCTGCGCATCGACCCGCGCGGCGACAACAGCGCGAACGGCGAGTACGGCATCCCGCCCTCCAACCCGTTCGTCGGCGAGACAGGCACCCTCGGCGAGATCTACGCCATCGGCATGCGCGACCCGCACCGCTTCAGCTGGGACGCGCGCGGCAGCCACCGCATGTTCCTCTCCCACGTCGGCGAGCACGCCATCGAGTCCGTCTATGAGGTGCGGGCGGGCGACAACTACGGCTGGAGCGAACGCGAGGGCGCCTTCGTCTTCGACAAGAAGGCCACCGACCCCTGCGCCAAAATCCTTCCCTTGCCCGCCGACGACGCGAAGTACGGCTACACCTACCCAGTGGCCGCCTACGACCACGACCCGCCGGCGAACTGGGACTGCAAGTCCGATGTGGGCCGCGGTATCTCCGGCGGCTACGTCTACCGCGGCAAGGACCTGCACGGACTGCAGGGCAAGTACCTCTTCGGTGACATCGTCGACGGCCGGCTCCTGTACACCGACGCCGCCGACATGCGCCGCGCGAAGCCTGGCGCCGAACAGCAACTGGCCCAGAACTACAGCCTGATGGTCTACGACGCGAAGTCCGGCAAGCGCGTCTCCATGCAGGAACTCGCCGGTGACGAGCGCGTCGACCTGCGGTTCGGGCAGGACGCGGAGGGCGAGCTGTACATCCTCTCCAAGGCCAACGGCAAGATCTGGAAGGTGACGGGGACGCGCAAGTTCGCGAGCTGCGACACGAGCGGGACCACCCTCACCGACGTGATGGGCGCCGAGAACTGGGCGCCCGTCACCCCGCCCAAGTGGCAGTTCACGGACGGCCAGGCGGTGATGACCGAGCCGGGCGTCGAGCGGCCCGGACCCCGCCGCCCCTACGAGTACGCGGTGCTCACCGCAGGACCCACGTACCGCAATGTCCGGATCGACGCCGACGTCCGCATCGACACACCGGCCGACATCGACAACCGGGACGTGGTCGTCGTCTTCGGCCATGAGTCGGACACCCGGTTCGGCTACGCGCACCTCTCACAGGACAACTCCATCTACCCGCACAACGGCGTCTTCACGGTGGACGACGCCGACCGGCTGCGGGTGGAGGACCAGTGGGACGGCACCACCGGCGCCCCGCCCGCGATCAGCGACGCGGCCTGGCACCAGGTCAGGGTGGTGCGCTGCGGGGACACCGGAGAGACGGCCGTGTACATGGACGGCTCGTCGCACCCCTTGATGACAGCGGTGAGCGCGCGGCCGGGCGACGGCCGGATCGGCTTCGGTTCGTTCGACAACGCCGGCCGGATCCGCGGCCTCAAGGTCTCCGGAAAGCCTTAACAAACAGGTGAGTTGACAGTCACTCAGGTTGGCAAGGCTTGGTGCGAACGATCGGTTCGTACCAAGCCTTGCCGGTTCGTTCTCAGCGGAACGCGGCGACGTTGCCGGCCACCCAGTCGGAGAACGGGCGCGGCGGGCGGCCCAGGACCTGCTGGACGTCCGGGCTGACGCGCAATTCGGCCGGGTTCGGGGACCCGACGATGTCCAGCGTGTCATCGGCGAGCTCCGCCGGCATGCTCCGGGTCATGGCGGCCTTGGCCTCGTCGCGGGTGAGTTCCTGGAACCTGACGGGCGAGCCGAGGGCGGCGGCGATGGCCTCCGTCTGCTCGCGTGGAGTGATCACCTCCGGGCCCGTCAACTCGTAGGCGCGACCGGTGTGTTGGTCCTCCAGCAGGCAGGCCGCCGCGACCGCGGCGATGTCCGCCGGGTCGATGATCGGCACGCCGACATCGCCGAAAGGCGCGGCGACGACCTGCTGGTTGCGGACGGAGTCGGCCCACCACAGGGCGTTGGAGGCGAAGCCGCCCGGCCGCAGGATGGCCCACTCCAGGCCGGACTCCCGCAGGGTCTCCTCCAGCGAGCGCATCGCGATCCGCGTAGCGCCGAAGGGCCTCGTCACCACCCCGAGCGTGGAGAGCAGGACGACACGGCGGACCCCGGCGGCCGCGGCTTCGCCGATGATGTGTGCGGGGTCGGCTCCCGTCGCGTGCAGGTCGCCCGACAGCAGCAGGAACAGCGACTTCGCGCCGGTCAGCGCGGGCTTGAGGGCGGCCGGCTCGGCAAGGTCGGCCACCACGTGGCGGACGCCGTCGGGCACCGCCGCCATGTGCCGTGACACCGCCGTCACTACCTCGCCCGACTCGGCCAGCATCCGCGTCAACGTACGCCCGATGTTCCCGGTGGCTCCGGTCACTACGATCATGGTCAGCTCCTCGATGTGTTCTGAGGGCTGCACGCTAGGAGCCTGGGCTAACTTTTGGTAAGGGCATACCCGAAGGTAAGCTCATGTCATGGATGAAGGCGTGCAGCGCAGGCAGGTCGAGCCGGGCAAGCGGTATGACGTGTTTCACACCGACTGCCCCGCCAGGTCCGTGGTCGACCATGTGACCAGCAGGTGGGGGATCTGGGTGCTGATCGCCCTGCGGGGCAGCGACCTCCGGTTCTATGAGCTGCGCGAGAGCATCCAGGGCATCAGCGAGAAAATGCTCGCCCAGACCCTGCGCGCACTGGTCCAGGACGACCTGATCCGGCGTGAGGTCGAACCGACGACGCCACCCCAAGTCACCTACGGACTGACCGAGTTCGGCCAGGATGTCGGCGAGCCGCTGACGGAGCTCTTCGACCGGATCACACACCGGCTGTCGCAGCGGAACGCGCGATAGCGAGGCATCACTCCAGTCACAGCTCTTACCGAAAATTCGTTACTGCGTCATGATCCACCGAAGCGCAGCGAAGAGAGATCCGAGCCATGTGCCTGTAGGAGTGACTGATGACGTCTCGCCGCCAGATCCTCGGTGTCCTGGGTGCCGTGCCCGCGATCGCCGCCCTCGGCAGCACCGGCGCGTACGCCGCCACTGCCGCGCCGACGGGAGCGCCGGCCGGCAGCAGGGTCCGCGTCCGCCCCGCCTCGATCATCCCGGTCACCGGGGACGACACCCCGGAACAGATCATCGCCAAGGCCGCGAACGTCGTGCCTAGGAAAGGGCAGTTGGCGTGGCAGCGGCGGCAGATAACGGCGTTCACGCACTTCGGGATGAACACGTTCACCGACCGCGAGTGGGGGTCGGGCGCCGAGGACCCGGCGACGTTCGCGCCGACCGCTGTCGACGCGGATCAGTGGATCCGTACGTACAAAGCCATGGGCGCCGAGCTCGCGATGATCACCGCCAAGCATCACGACGGGTTCACGCTGTTCCCCAGCCGGTACACACCTCATTCGATCCTCAAGAGCCCCGGTCGGCCGAACGTCGTCCGCACGTACGTGGATGCGGCACGCGCCCACGGGATGCGCGTAGGGATCTATCTCTCGCCCTCCGACGGCGGCGAGTTGCCGCACGCCTGGCACGCCGAGTGGATCGAGTCCCTGCGGAAGAAGCAGGACGAGGGTGGGACGCTGACCTCGGTGGAGCAGACCGCCGTCGACGACGGTGACCGTGCGCCCGGCGGCCTCGGCCGGTTCGGCAACGGCAGTGCCGTCAAGGAGCACACCATTCCCACCCTCGTGGACGGCGACGACCGGGCGGACGCCGTGCGGTCGGGGAAGCTGCCCACGTTCACCGTGCACGTCAACGACTACGACGCGTACTACCTGAACCTGGTCTACGAACTGTTCACCGAATACGGGCCGTTGGACGAGTTCTGGCTGGACGGCGCCAACCCGTGGGCCGACGCCGGGATCACCCAGAAGTACCGCTTCGAGGAGTGGTTCCGGGTCATCAAGGCGCTGTCGCCGGACACCGTGGTCTTCGGCGGCCCGGCGGGTGTGCGCTGGGTCGGCAACGAGGACGGGATCGCGCGCGAGACCGAGTGGAGCGTCGTGCCGACGACCGCCGACCCGCGGACGTACCACGGTGAATGGCTGCTGCCGCACGGCGCGAGCGTGGCCGACATCGGCTCCCGCGCCCGGCTCACCGAGTCCGGCGTGACCCATCTGTCCTGGTTCCCCGCGGAGGCCGATGTCTCCAACCGGCCGGGCTGGTTCCACCACGCGGACGAGAAGCCGAAGACGGCGGCCCAGCTCTTCGACCTGTACGAGAAGAGCGTCGGGCGCAACGCGTCCCTGCTGCTCAACGTGCCACCCTCGAAGGCGGGGACGATCGATGCCGCGGACGTCGCCGAGCTGACGGCCTTCGGGCAACGGGTACGCAAGGTGTACGGCCGGCCGGTGGCCGCGAACGCCGACGGGACGACCACCTTCGACCGGGTCGGGGTCCGCGAGGACATCGAGCACGGGCAACGGGTGGAGAAGTTCGCCGTCGAGGCCGACACCGGCGGAACCTGGCGTCAGATCGCCACCGGTACCACCATCGGCCATCAGCGGATCCTGCCGCTGGACGCTCCTGTCACCGCGCGCCGCGTACGTGTCAAGGTGCTTGCCGCTCGCGCGGAGCCCCACCTTGGACGGACCACGCTCCACCGGGCGGCCGACTGAGAGGAGGCCGCGTTCCCGCGCGTGGTGCTCACAGGAAGCGCCGGAGCGGCAGCACCGCCGCTTCACGCACGCGTTGCAGGGCGGCGCGGCGCTTCCAGCGGACCTCGGTCATCCTGGTGCTGTGGCCGAGGTCGGCGTCGAAGTCCCGGTCGAGTCCGGCGGTGAACTCCGCGTCGAGGACGGCCAGCATGACCTCTTCGTCGTGCTCCATGGAGCGCCGGTTGAAGTTGGTGGAGCCGATCAGGGCCGCCAGCCCGTCCACCGTGATGACCTTCGCGTGCATCATGGTCGGCTGGTACTGGAAGAGGGACACCCCCGCTTCCAGAAGGCGCGCGTAGTGGTGCTGCCCGGCCAGTTGGCAGGCCCGCTGGTCGGTGTGCGGGCCGGGCAGCAGGATCTCCACGGTCACCCCGCGCCGCGCCGTCGCGCACAGCAGATCGATGAAGTACGTGTCCGGGGCGAAGTAGGCGGTGGCCAGGCGGAAGCGCTGCTCGGCCGAGGTGAGCGCGACCCGGATCAGGGTCTGCATGTCCTGCCAGCCGAATCCCGCGGAGCCCCGCACCACTTGCACGACGGAGTCGCCGGCCTTGGGGTGTTCGGTGAACCGGTCCCGCTCGTCGTAGAGCGTGTCGTGGCACTCGGCCCAGTTCTGGGCGAAGGCGGCGGCGATGCCGTCCACGGCGGGTCCCCGCACCTTGACGTGGGTGTCGCGCCACTCGCGCGGATTGCGGGCGTCGCCGCACCACTCCTCGGCGATGCCGACGCCGCCGGTGAACGCCGTGTGCTCGTCGATGATCAACGCCTTGCGGTGGCAGCGGTGGTTCTGCTTCAGCGGCGACAGCCACAGCGGTTTGCGGAACCAGGAGACCTCCACGCCCGCGGCGTCCATGTCCGCCAGCAGATCCTTCTCGATCTCCTTGGCGCCGAAGCCGTCGAGCAGCAGCCGCACCCGCAGCCCGGCCCGGGCCCGCTCGGCGAGGGCGGCGGCGAAGTCGCGGGCTATCTGCCCGCGCCAGTACACAAACGTCATCATGTCGACGGTGTGCTCGGCCGTCCGGATCGCCTCCAGCAAGGCGGGGAAGATCTCGTCGCCGTTGCGCAGGGCGACCAGTTCGTTCCCTTCGGTCGCGGCCACACCGATCAGCCGTTCCAGGCGGCGACGCAGGCGCTGGATGCCGACCAGCTCGGCGCTGGCGCTGGCAACGGCACTGGCGGGCTGATCGGCGAGAGTCATGTGCGGTCCTTGGCGGCAGGGCGGGTCGGGCGGCATGAGGGGGGCGTCAGCAGGCCCGGCCGGCCGCCGGGGCATCCACCGGAAGCCACCTCGATTTCCCGTCAACCGGTGATCGTAACCATGCTGCTACCACAGCGTTTTGGCGGGGTCTCCAACCGGGCCGCGGGGCCGCTCGATCGCCTGGTCCACGGCAAGGGTGCCCTTGCAGGGTTCCAAATCCGGAAGCTACGTTTTGTCCGATCGGTTCGAGTGACCCCCTCCAGCCCTGGCCTCGGCCGGGGCTCTCGCACGGCTGGAGCATCCATGACGGAGACCTTCCCCGACCCGACCGGCACACCGGAAGGCGAGCGGATGACGCCGGCCGCGTTCCGAGTCGCCCGCGAATTCCTGGGACTCAGCCCGGAATGGCTCGCGGAGAACTTCGCCGTGTCCGCCCGGACGGTCGACCACTGGGAACAGGGCAAGCACCCGATCCCGGAAACCGTCCGGCGGCAGCTGGCGGACTTGCAGCGCCTGACCGGGGAGTTCATCGGCAAGGCCGTGGAGCAGTTGATCGACCTCCCGGACCCGGGGATCGTCACGTTCCGGACCGACGCCGAATACCACGCCGGCCACCCGGAGTCCGCCTACCCGGCGAGCTGGCACCGGGCCGTCTGCGCGCGGATCGCACAGGAGGTGCCCGGCCTCGTCATCGCCTACGCCGACGCCGTGGACTCGGAGGACGTGAAGGTGGAGGCCGAATAGCCGACGGCTCGCGGAGGATGTCTCCCCCTGGGACGCGATCGACTGGTTCACGGCCGGGCTGTTTCGCCCTTCGCGCTGACCTGGTGGAGGGGGCGTGGGCGAGGGCTGTCGTCGCGGCTCCGCTCCGCCGCACGTTCTTGCCCCGCTCCGCACCAGCGCACGTGCCTGTTCAGGGACTTGTCGACATTGCCACGGCTGTCTCGCCGCACCTGCGCAGCCCACGCTGGGAGTGCGACGACCGCGCCGACTGAGGGGACTATATGCAGGGCGGAGTCCACGCCCTGACCAGTCGCAGGGGGAGGGTGTGCAGCACCGTCGGCCGGCGCGCCCGGCACCGCACTGCCGCACTTCACCGGCTACGGGCCCGGCACCGCTCAGCTTGCTGGGGAAGCCCACGGCGACAAGCCCCCGCGGTGCTGCTGGGCGTGACCCGTCGACAGCCTGATCAGGTGCGGGATGAGCGCCCCACCGTGAGCTGTGCATTGGTGGTCGCGAGCACGGTGTCGGCCAGTTCTGCGGCGGACTGTCCACGGCCCGCATCGATGCGATCCAGGCTCAGCCTGTCGATGGCGTCGAGCATGAGTACCCGGTAGCGCTCCGTGCGAGCCAGGAACTTGTCCATCAGGGCCCGTTCGTCGTCTGTGGCTGCTTCATAGCGGCCCGCCGCGTGAACACGTGCGCGTACTACGGAGTCGTCGGTGGTGAGCCACACGGCGGCCGTGCGCGGGACCCGCAGCCTCGCGACACGGGCGGGCCAGAGAGCTGACCCCTCCAGAACCAGGCCCGTGCTGTCACGGTCCTCGGTCGCACGGGACGTGATCAGCTCTTCGATGCGGGGCCACAGCCGGTCGTAGTGGCTGAGAACGGACGTGATCAGTTCGTCCACCGTGAGCGATCCGTAGTGCTCGGCGACATGCGCCGGCACCTCCCGCTCCGGAGTTCGCCAGGGTCGCCCGGGGTGCCGGGCCAGCCCGTCGGTGCTCAGGTACTCGAACCCGAGCTTCTCCGCCACCACTTGGGCAACAGTCGACTTCCCGACGTTCGACGTCCCGCCGATCAACACCACCCGCACATCGCGCACACCAACGACCCTAGGGCCTGTCAGGGCGCCGCGGGGTGAGGGCCGGGTGCCGAGGACGAAGCCGTACGACTCGGTTCCGCTACGCCGCCGACGGGGCAGCCGCCCGCGCCATGGGCGACCGGCGCCTCACCGCGCATGGCCCGACAGCCGCATGCTGTCGGGCCCACCGGCCGTCAGGGCAGGGCGAGTTACCGCGCCGGGTGGTCGAGGGCGATGTCGAGCCCCTGCACCACGCCGTCGCGCACGCTGACCGCGTCGGCCTTGGGCGGGTAGCCCCTCGCGATCAACGTGTAGTCGCCCGTGTCCAGATCGGCGAAGGCGTACGTGCCGTCGAGGTCGGTGGCCGTGGTGGCCACCACGTTGCCCGCACCGTCGACGAGCGTGACCCGCGCGTCGTTCAGCGGGCCGCTCCGGGTGAGTACGGTGCCCCGCACCTCGGCGCCGGAGCACAGCTCGATCGTCACCCGCGTGACTCCGGTCCCGGCGACCTCGACGGGGAGGGCGGCCGGACGGAATCCACCGGCGTTGACGGCCACCGTCACCGTGCCCGGTGCCAGGTCCGAGAGGGTGAAGGCGCCGTCGTCATCGGACGCTGCGGCGGCGAGGACATCTCCCCGTACATCTGTCACCACGAGGGTGGCGGCGACGACCGGGTCGTGCGATTCGGCCGCCCGGATCACGCCGCTCAGACCGCTGGTGCCGCTGAGCAGGATCTCGTGCGAGAGCGGCTCGTCGCCGACCAGCACGGTGGACGCCTGCGGCGCATGGCCGTGGGCCGCGGTGATCAGTATGTAGCTGCCCGCACCCGGTACGTCGAGGCTGTACGAGCCGTCGTTGCGGGTGATCGCACGGCCCAACTGCCGCCCACCCAGGGAGATCACGGTGACGGCGGCCTGCGCGACGGGCGCCTTCTCGGCGTCCTGCACGCGGCCACTGACCGGGGTGCCGGTCCCGGTCTGTGTCGGCACCGGCGTGGCGTTCCGGACGTCCGTCGCAGCGGAGTCGGAGCCCTCCGTCGGAACGTCCTGTGTCGCCTCCTCCTGCTCGCCCGTCTTCTGCAGGACGGGGATGAACACCGCGATGACGAAGGCGACGAGGGCGACACCGCAGCCCACCATCATGCCCGTGCGGAAGCCGCCCTCCGAAGTGAAGGTTTGGCCACCCATGGTGGTGGTCATCTGCGCGAGAACGACGCCGATGACGGCGGCGCCGATGGAGGTGCCGAGCGAGCGCATCAGAGTGTTGAAGGCGTTCGCCGCGGCCGTCTCGTCCTGCCGGACGGAACTCATGATCAGTGCCGGCATCGCGCCGTAGGCGAGGCCGACGCCGCCGCTGGTGATCATGGCGGTGAGCATGATGCCCCAGGCCGTCCCCATCAGCAGCATCGCGGCTCCGTAGCCCGCCGCGACGACCAATACACCGCACAGCAGCGTGAACTTGGGACCGCGGGCGTTGGTGAGCTTCCCGCCGAGCGGAGAGACGATCATCATCATGATGCCGCCGGGAGCCATCCAGAGCCCCGCCGCGAGCATCGACTGTCCCAGGCCGTAACCGGTGGCCTCGGGGAACTGCAGCAGCTGCGGCATGATCAGCATGCTCGCGTACATGCCGAAGCCGACGAAGATCGACGCGATGTTGGTCATCAGCACGCGGGGGCGGGCCGTGGCGCGCAGGTCCACCAGCGGCTCACGGGTGCGCAGCTCCCAGTAGCCCCAGAGGAGCAGCACGACGACGGCGGCGCCGAACAGTCCGAGGGTGCTGCCCGAACCCCAGCCCCAGTCCCCGCCCTTGGAGACCGCGAGGAGCAGGCAGACCAGCCCGATCGCGAGGCCCACGGCGCCGACTCCGTCGAAGCGCTGCCCCTTGCCGGGGGCGGGAAGGCTGGGGACGAACATCCAGATCATCACGGCGATCACGGCGCTGAGTCCTGCCGCACCCCAGAACAGCACGCGCCAGCTCGCGTACTCCGAGACGGCGGCGGCGATCGGTAGGCCGATGCCGCCGCCGATCCCCATGGAGGCGCTGACGAGCGCGATGGAGGAGCTGAGCTTCTCCGCGGGGACGACATCGCGCAGCAGCGCGATCCCGAGCGGCACCATGCCCATGCCCATGCCCTGGAGACCGCGCCCGATGATCATCGGAAGCACGGTGGAGGAGAGCGCGCACACCACCGAGCCGATGATCAGCGGCACGGTGCAGATGAGCAGCATGCGCCGCTTGCCGAGCAGGTCCCCGAGGCGTCCGGAGACCGGGACGCACACAGCCGAGACCAGCAGCGTGACGGTGATGACCCACGCCGTGTTCGAGGGCGTGCTGTCCAGGATCTGCGGCAGGTCCCCGATCAAGGGTGTGACAAGGGTCTGCATGATCGCCGCGACGGTGCCGGCCAGGGCCAGTGTCGCGACCACACCGCCTGACCGGGTCGTCGGCTGGGGGGTCGCCATTCGGGCTCCTCGCTCATAGTTTCAATGCTTCTATGTGCACTATACACATCGTATGGCTCATGCATAATCATTGCATGATGCACACCTAGGGTGAGGGGCAGAGAAGATTTTTGTGCGACCCGGCAACCTGATGCCGGGTCGCGCGTCGTGTGGGGGTGAAGGGTGCCGTCCGGCTTCCTTGCCCCGACCGTGGAGTACCCCCGTGAACCACCTTGTTCCTGTTGTGCGCAGTGCCGTTGTGGCCACCGGCCTGCTGGCCGCCCTGGGCGCGATGCCCGCCGCCCACGCCACCCCGGTGCAGCCGTCGGCGAGTCCCTCGGTCGCCACCACCGAGAAGCCGAGCCCGGTGCCGTCGGCTCCGGCCACCAGCGTCCCGGTGTCCTCGAAGCCGGTCTCGAGCGCCCCGCCTTCGGCCGAGCCCGCCGCCCCCGGCGAGAAGGGAGACGAAGCCTCCACGGAGGCGCCGAGTGCCGCTCCCGCCGAGCCCGGCAAACCCGCGCCCGCCACCACCGAGCCCGGCACGCCCGCGCCCGCCCCCGCCCCCGCCGAGGACGAGCTCGCACATACTGGTTCCTCGAACACGACCACCACCGTCCTGGGGGCCGGGGCCGCCGCACTCGTCGTCGGCGGCGCGGGGACCCTCTTTGCCGTACGCCGCCGCTCGCACCGCTGACGCCGTACATCCGAGGAACCCTGTGCACATCGCCGCAGCCCACGAACTCGCCCCGCCCTCACGGCCGTTCGCGCTTCCGGACGGCCGGGTCCGCGCCGGATGGCGGGGTGTGCTGCGTGGGCTGCTGCGACGCGAGCGGTCCGCCCTCGAAGGGGCACCCGGCCCGGCGGCCGCCGATACGCCGGGCCGGGACACACCCCCGTACACGTACACATACGCGTACGACGCAGTGCCTCCGCACCTCGACCGGCCGCCCACGATCGGCGAGCTCTACCACGCGCACCGGCTGCGCATGGTGCGGCTTGCGGTGCTGCTCGTGGACGACCTGGGGACCGCCGAGGATGTCGTGCAGGACGCGTTCACCGCGCTGTACCGCCGGCACGGCGAACACATCACGGAGGTGGACAACGCTCTCGGCTACCTCCGCACCGCGGTCGTCAACACCGCACGCTCGGTGCTGCGTCGGCGCCGTACAGCACGGGCGTGGACCCCGCCACCGGCCGGCGAAGCCCCGTCCGCGGAGGACTCCGTCGTCCTCGACGAGGCGCACCGCGAGGTCCTCGCCGCGCTGTCCCGGCTCACGCCGCGCCGCCGCGAAGTCCTCGTGCTGCGCTACTGGGCCGACCTCAGCGAGGCCGAGATAGCCGCCACGCTCGGCATCAGCAAAGGCGCAGTGAAGTCGAACGCCAGCCGCGCCCTGGACGCACTGGAAAAGAGCCTGGAGGGTCGGATATGACTCCCCGCACGCCACGGGCCCGCCCGGCCGACCACGCCGAACGCCCGGTGGAGCACCGCCTGCGCGAGGCACTCGCTGCGCACGCCGACAACGTCACCGTACGCACACTGCGCCCGGCCCGGCCGCCAGGCCCGCACCTGCGCCGACTGCCTCGCCTCCGCGAAATCGGTCGGCGCTACGCCGTCCCGATCGCCGGGCTCGCCACTGCCGCAGCCCTGGCCGTCGGCTACGTCGTCCTGGCCCCGGATGTGTCCCCCGACCGCACCCCCGTGCCGCCCGCCGCGCCCTCGTCCCCGACCGCCCCCGACAACCGCCCGACGCCCCGCCCTTCGTCACCGACACCGTCGAGCCCGGCAACGCCGTCCACCTCGGCCCCGTCCGCCCTGCCCCCGCCCCCGTCGTCCGCGGCCTCCGAGTCCCCGACCGCGAAGGACGGCGTCCGCCCCACGGCCCGCCCGAGCACACCCGAGTGAGCGGGGCCGGTCCGCGACACCCGGTCGACCGCCCGAACTCCTCGCAGCACGCGCCTACTTGGCACCTGGCCCCTCAGTCTCGATGCGGCCGCCACGACGTCAGTACGTCCGTCGCGGTCGAGGCCTGCCAGGCACGGAACTCGTCGTAGGTGCGGATTCCGTGGTCCAGGACCGCCTGGTAGACCCACACCCCCTGGGTGGCCTCACCCTGCGTCAGCGCGCCCTCCTTGATGGCCAGGACGGCGTCGCGCGTCGAGTCGTCCAGGGCGTCGCGTACCGGGGTCACGAGATCGGCCGCGCGTGGGCCGGGGTGGTCGTCGGGCAGCCACCACATGTCGATCTTCCAGGTCTCGTCGGGCGTGAACTCGTAGTCCAGGCGCCAGTACAGGCCGCGGTCCGCCAGGTCGAGGGCGTTGGCGAAGCGCAGCTTGCGCACGCCCGGGAGCTCCGCGCAGGGCACGAGTGCGGCGAATCCGTCGGCGATGGACGGGGTGGGGGAGTAGATCTCCATGTCGATGTCGGCCTCCACCACCAGGTCGAGAGCGACGGATCCGACGAGTACCGGCGTCCCGAGTGGCCGCCACCGCTCGAACAGGCCGAGCCGGTCGAGGATGGTGTCCGCGACCGTGCGACGTCGACTGGCGCGTTCCCGGCGGGCGTTGGGGATCTCCATCCCCGGAGCGTAGCCCGTGACGTTCGCGAACCTGTCGCCCCGGCTCGTCCCGCTACGGAGCGACGACCACGTCCGCCAGCGCCGGGCGCAGTTCAGCCGGAGGCAGTTCGTCGGTGACGAGGACGTCGATGATCGACAGGTCGCCGAGGGCCATCGCCTTCTTGCGGCCGAACTTGGAGTGGTCGGCGGCGACGACGACCCGGTCGGCCAGGTCCAGGAGGGTGCGGCGCACCTCGACCTCGGCGGGGTCGAAGTAGGTGATCCCGTGGTCGACGGAGAGTCCGCCGCAGCCGAGGATCAGCAGGTCCAGATGGATCTGCGGCCGTTCCTGCGCCGCCGTGGAGGCGGTCAGGGTGAGTTCGGGAGTCATGAGCCCACCCAGGACGAGAACCCGGCTCCTGGTGTCACGCAGCTCGAACGCCGCGTGAAGGGAGTTGGTGATGACCGTCAGATCGTCGCGGCCGGCGAGCTCCGTGGCGACGGCGGTGCACGTGGTGCCGGTGTCGATGCCCACCGACGCACCGGGTTCGACGAGTTCCGCCACGGCCCGCGCGATTCTCGACTTCTCCAGTGTCATCGTCGTGGTCCGGGAGCCGTACGCGGGTGCCCGGCGCGGCACCGCGCCGCCGTGCACGCGGTCCAACAGCCCCGCGTGATCGAGCTCGGCGAGGTCGCGGCGGATCGTCATGCCGGACACGCCGAAGCGCTCCGCGAGCGTGTTGACGTCGACCTGCCGGGACGTCTGAAGCGCCTTCAGGATGGCCCTCTGCCGGGAGCCGCGCACCGTATCCACCTCGTCTTGAGCCACGTCCATAACGCTATCCGGCCTCCAGCCCTGCTCTTCGCGGAGGGTGCGCGACGTCGTGCCGACCACCCCTGACGACGTGCTGTTCATGTGAACACTGTACGCCGGTCAGTGTGCCGTCTCGGCCGCTGGAACCTATTGACCTGCGTACTTGCCGCGACTACGGTCCGATTCATTCAATGTTCATTCGAACATAGCCGTTCGGAGGTCGTCATGGCTTTGCCCATCAAGGCGGGCATCGAGAAGGTGCCGGGCGGGCTGATGCTCGTCCCCATGCTGGTTGGAGCCGTGGTGCACACGGCAGCGCCCGGTTCCGGAGAGTTCTTCGGCTCCTTCACCGGAGCGCTGTACACCGGCCTGCCCGCGATCCTGGCGGTCTTCTACGTCTGTCTGGGCTCGACCCTGGACGTGAAGGCGACGCCGTACATCGCGAAGAAGGGCGGTGTGCTGCTGGGATCCAAGATCGTGTTCGCGATGCTCGTCGGCGTCGTGATGGGCCGGCTCCTGGGGGAGTCGCCGATCGGCGGCGGGGCCCTCGCGGGGCTGTCCACGCTGGCCGTCGTGGCCGCGCTGAACGACACCAACGGCGGCCTGTACATGTCGCTGATGGCGCAGTTCGGACGCAAGCGCGACGTCGGCGCCTACAGCGTCATGAGCCTGGAGTCCGGCCCCTTCCTCACCATGGTCACGCTCGGCGTCGCCGGACTCTCCGCCTTCCCCTGGCAGACGCTGGTCGGGGCGATCCTGCCGCTCGCGTTCGGGATGCTGTTGGGCAATCTCGACCCCGAGATGCGCCGCTTCCTGGCTCCTGCGGTCCCGGCGATCGTGCCGTTCCTCGGGCTGTCCCTCGGGCTCACGCTCAACCTGACCGCTGTCTGGGAGGCCGGACTGCTGGGGGTCGCGCTCGGGCTGTTCGTCGTGCTCGTCGGCGGCGCGGTCCTGCTCCTGGCCGACAAGGCCACTGGCGGTGACGGCATCGCCGGCCTCGCCGCGGCGACCACCGCCGGCAACGCGGCGGTCGTGCCCTCGATCGTGGCGTCCGCCAACCCCGTCTACGCACCGGCCGCCCAGTCCGCGACCGTGCTCATCGCCTCGTCCGTCGTGGTGACGTCGATCCTGTGCCCGCTGATCACGGCTCTGTGGGCACGCCGGGTCCAGAAGCAACCCGCCGACTCCGACTCCGACGCACCGCCACCAACTGAGCGGAACACCCCCTCGTACCAACCTCGTTGAGAAACGGAGAACACATGCGTGACCAACGGGTCATCCGCTGCACGTACTACCTGGAATCCGAGACCGACCCGGAGCAGGCCGCCGCGGCGATGGCAGGGGAGCAGTCCAGCGGCACCTTCATCGCGGTGCCCGGCGAGTCACCCCGCATTCGTGAACGCCATGCCGCGCAGGTTGTTGGTGTGCGGGAGTTGGGCGAGCGCGTCCCGTCACTGCCCTCGCGTACCTCCCCCGAGAAGGTGCGGGCGTCCCTCGCAGTGGTCGAGTTCCCGATGGAGAACATCGGGACGGACCTGGCCACCTTGCAGACCGCCATCGCGGGGAACCTCTTCGAGCTCGGCGAACTGTTCGCCTGCCGCGTGCAGGACATCGAGCTGCCGGACGAGTTCGTCGCTGCCCATCAGGGCCCGGCGTTCGGCATCCCGGGCACCCGCAGGCTGATGGGCGACGCCGAAGGCGCCATGATCGGCACGATCATCAAGCCGAACGTGGGTCTCACCGAGGATGAATTCCGGCTCGTGGTAAGGGAGTTGGCTCGGGCCTCGATCGACCTGATCAAGGACGACGAGCTGATGACCGATCCGACGTACCTTCCCCTGGAGCGCCGGATCGCCGTCGCCACCGAGGAGATCCGGGAGGCCGAGCAGCTCACCGGTCACCCCGTCATGTACGCCTTCAACATCACGGGAGACCTCGCCGGGCTCCGTCGGCGGCACGACATGGTGGTCGAGGCGGGTGGCCGGTGCGTGATGCTCAACGTTCCCGTCATGGGGCTGCCCGCGCTGGCCTGGCTGCGGGAGTTCTCCGAGGTACCCGTGCACGGCCACCGCGCCGGCCTCGCCGGGTCCATGCGCTCACCGGCGCTGGGGATGTCGTACCGGGTGTGGCAGCAGTTGGCCCGTCTCGCGGGCGCCGATCACCTGCATGTCAGCGGCCTTGGCAGCAAGTTCTACGAGACGGACGAGGAGGTCACCGCCAACGTACGCAGCCTGTTCGAGCCCCTGGGGCACACCCTGGGCCCGGTGCCGACCTTGTCGTCCGGCCAGAATGTCACCACCCCGGCGCCGACCTTCGCCGCGACCGGGTCGACCGACCTGCTGATGCTCGCGGGCGGCGGCGTGGCCGCCCACCCCGACGGGCCCGCGGCCGGTGTGCGCAGCCTCCGGGCCGCGTGGGCGGCAGCCGTCGACGGTGTCTCGCTGGAGGCGGCGGCGCGCGCGGCGTCCGAGGCGGGCGATCCGGCGCTGCTGCACGCCGGGCGCACCTTCGGTGGGATGGCCGTGCGGAGGGGTGACCTCACATGACGTACGTCAGTTTCGTGGCCGATGACCTGACGGGAGCCAGCGATGTCCTCGCGCAGGCCCACCGGCACGGACTCGATGCCGTGCTCGTCGTCGGAGACGGTAGCCGCCAACTGCCCACCGACTGCGATGTCGTGGGGATCGCGGGGCCCTCGCGTTCCCTCGGCGGGGCGGCCTTCGACGCGTTGGTCCGCGCACAGCTGGAGCAGATCGCCACGGCCGACGCCGATGTGCTCATCTACAAGGTGTGCTCGACCTTCGACAGCTCCAGCGCACGCGGCAGCATCGGCAGGGGAATCGAGTTGCTGCACGAGCGCTTCCCCGGCCACGGGCCGATCGCCATCGCCCCTGCACAGCCGGACTTCGGCCGGTACACCGCCTTCAGTAACCACTTCGCCGGTTACTCGGGTGGTGCCCACCGCCTCGACCGGCACCCCGTCATGGCCGGCCATCCGTCGACACCGATGGACGAGGCCGACCTGCGGCAGGTGATCGCCGGGCAGTCGCTGACCGGCGAGGTGCCCGAGGCCATCCACCTTCCCTCCTACGCCGACGGCTCCTTCCGCGAGCGGTGGGGGACGCTCCGCCGCTCCAGCCGGGCGGCCTTCGTCGTGGACGCCGTCGAGGAGGGACACCTCGACGCGCTGGCGCTGGCGCTGCGGGAGGACACCGTCCGTGAAGGCGGCCCGGCGATAGTGGTCGGCTCCGGTGGTGTGATGGCAGCCCTCGCACGCACGGCCGGCGAGCGATCCGGTACTGCGACGGCCACGGCTACTGCCAATGCCACGGCTACTGCCACTGTCACTGCCGCCGCCCAGTCGGCAACCGGGCCGGTGCTGGCCGTCAGCGCCTCCGCCTCCAGCACCACGGCCGCGCAGATCGCCGACGCCATCGCGCATGGCTGGGCCGAACTGGCCGTGCCCGCCCAAGTGTTGAACGGCGATGACCCCTCCCGGCTGAACGAGCTGGAACAGCGCACGGCCGCCTGGCTCGATGCCGGACGCAACGTCATCGTGCACACCACACGCGGCACCCAGGACCCGCGTTACGCCGCTGCCGGCCCTCTCGACGCGGCGTACGTGGGTGAACTGTTGGGCACCGTGGCCGCGAACATGGCGGCCAAGGGACTCACCCGCGACATCGCCGTGCTCGGCGGCGACACCTCCAGCCACGCACTGCTGGCCATGGGCGTCAGCGAGCTTCGTGTCTCCTCGCAGTTCGTCACGGCCGCCCCCATCTGCCGCACCGACAGCGACGCGGCGGTGGCCGGCTGTCGACTGCTGCTCAAGGGAGGCCAGGTCGGCCCGGTCGACGTGCTGAACCGCTTCGCGCAGACATCCACCTCGGCCTGACCCGCGCACCGGTCATCTGGCCCAACACCCCACCCGTACATGCGAATTGAAGGAGAAGGAACTCATGCGAGCAGTCGTCAAGGCAGCGGCGGACAAGGGCGTCGAGTACGTCACCGACGCGCCCGAGCCCAAGGCGGGAGCCGGCCAGGTGGTCGTCGAGGTCGCCGCGGCCTCACTGTGCGGCACCGACCGCGAATGCTATGAATGGTCGTCGGCCGCCCAGGCATTCAACCTTGGACTCCCCGTCGTCCTCGGGCACGAAGCGGCGGGCACCGTCGTCGAGGTGGGTACCGGGGTGCGCAATCTGCGCGTCGGTGACCGTGTCGCGCTGGAGAGCCACCTGCCGTGCGGGCAGTGCTTTGCGTGCCGCACGGGGGACGCGCACACCTGCGAGCACACGCAAATCCTCGGCATGCACTTCGACGGGGTCTTCGCCGAACGCGTCGCCGTGCCCGACAGTATCTGCGTCCCCCTTCCCGACAACGTCGACCTGGAGACCGGCGCGTTGCTGGAATCGGCCGGTGTCGCGGTCCACGCCATCCAGCGCGCCGGGTATTCGGTGGCGGGACGCGGCGTTCTGGTCAGCGGCGCGGGGCCGGTGGGCATGGTCGTCGCCCGCCTGGCCTCCCTGATGGGCGCGGCCTACGTGATCGTGATCGAGCCGAACCCGTTCCGCCGCGCCGAGGCCGAAAAGCTCGGTGTGATCGCCATGGAGCCGGGCGACGGCATCGCCGAGCGCAGCCGCGAACTGAGCGGCCACCGCGGCGGGGCCGACGTGGCCTTCGAATGCTCGGGGGCGGCCGCCGCGCTCCCGCCCCTCTTCGACGCGCTGCGTCGCGAAGGCACGGTCGTGACCGTGGGCCACCCGGGCCGGCCGGTGCCGATCGACGTCGCCGCCCAGATCAACAAGCGCGGCATCACACTGCGCGGGATCTTCGGCCGCCGGCTGTGGGAAACGTGGGAGCAGACCATGCTCCTGCTGAACTCTGGCCGCCTGGACCTGGACTGGCTGATCACACACCGACTGCCACTGAGTCAGGTGAACGAGGCCATGGACCTCCTGACAGGGGACGCCTGCAAGGTCCTGCTGGTCCCGGACCTGAGCTGACGGGACCGCGGACGTCGGGGAGGCGGCCGCGAGGCTGTTCGCCGCGGAAGCGGGGAAGCGGGGAAGGGGGTATGGCCAGGGTCGCGGGACGGTGGGTGGACGGCGGCTGACGTCCCGCGGGTGGACTTGCGGAGTCCGTTCAGCATCAAGCCCCGCAGGCACTGGGTGTCTCTTTCCATGAGGCCGTCAGTGGTGGTGTCATCGCCTTGATGGACGTCGCGCGATCGGGCTCACCTGGGGAACGGCCTCGCTCGCGTTCGTCATCGCGGCGGCCATCCCGACCCGAAAGGAACAACGTGACCACGACACGCGCCCTGTGTGAGCAGTACGACGCGGCTGACCCGCTCGCCTCACTGCGGGAGGAGTTCGTCCTGCCCGAGGGGGTGAACTACCTAGACGGCAACTCCCTCGGTGCCCTGCCGCGGGCGGCTCGCACCCGCGTCGGCGAGATGGTCGACGTCGAGTGGGGCCAGGGCCTGATCCGCAGCTGGAACACCGCCGGCTGGTTCGACAAGCCGGCCGTGCTCGGTGACCGGCTCGCGCCGCTGATCGGTGCGGGACCGGGCGAGGTCGTGGTGTGCGACTCCACGTCCATCAACCTGTTCAAGGTGTTCTCCGCGGCTCTTGGGATGCGCCCCGACCGCAAGGTCGTGGTCTCGGAGGCGGGCAGCTTCCCGACCGACCTCTACATGATGGAGGGCGCCACGGGTCTGCTCGACGGCTACCAGCGGCGACTGGTCGGCGCCGACGCGCCGACGCTGGAGGAGGCGCTCGACGAGAACGTCGCGGTCGTGGTCCTCAGCCACGTCGACTACCGCACCGGACAGCTCCACGACATGGCCTCGGTCACCGAACTCGCGCACAGCCACGGCGCGTTGGTGATCTGGGACCTGTGCCACAGCGTCGGCGCGCTGCCCGTACGCCTCGGCGAGAGCGGCGCCGACTTCGCCGTGGGCTGCACCTACAAGTACCTCAACGGCGGCCCGGGATCCCCCGCGTTCGTCTACGTCCCGCAGCGGCACCAGGAGGTGGCCCGGCAGCCACTGACCGGCTGGCACGGCCACGCCGACCCCTTCGCGTTCACCACCGACTACCAACCGGCCACTGGCATCAAGCGGTTCCAGTGCAGCACTCCCCAACTCCTGTCGTACGCACCCCTGGAGGCGAGCCTCGACATCTGGGAGCGGGTCGACCTCGAACAGCTCCGGGGCAAGAGCCTGGCCATGACCGACCTCTTCATCGACCTCGTCGAGCAGGAGTGCGGCGAGTTCGGCCTGGAGGTCGTGACGCCGCGGGACGCCGACGCGCGCGGCAGCCAGGTCGCGCTGCGGCACACCGACGGATACCCGGTGATGCAGGCGCTCATCGACCGCGGCGTCATCGGCGACTTCCGCGCACCGGACCTGCTGCGCTTCGGCTTCACCCCGCTGTACCTCCGCTTCGTCGATGTGTGGGACGCGGTGCAGTTCCTGCGCGAGGTCCTGACCACCGAGGCGTGGCGCGAGGACCGCTACGCGCTGCGCTCCAAGGTGACCTGATCCGGACAGCCTCCGGGTCAACCGCGAGGCGCCGACCGTCGCATCCAGCCGCCCCGCAATCCGCCGCTGCCGATCCCGTATCGGCCCCGGCGGCGTGCGGAGTGCGGAGTGGCAGCGCGAGGTCCCGGACGTGGACACCTCCGCGCGGGCAGTCTTCGGCCGGCTCCACCGCACGTTCAACCGGTACCAGGCCCGGTTGCCCCGGCATTTCGAAGCGTTACGGCCTGCCCATCCCGGCGTTCGGCGTGCTGGTGGCGCTGCGCAGGGCAAGGACTCGTCGAAGGTCGGCGGTAGGCCGGACTACCGGGAGCCCGCCGCAGGGCGCGACTTGTAGAAGGACTTCTCCAGGTAGGCAACCTCGTGCGGCTGGTAGGGCTCCTCCAAGTAGGCGGCCTCGTCCTCGTCGAGTGCGACGTCCACCGCGGCGAGTGCGTCGGCCAGTTGGGCCGGCTTGGTAACCCCGACGATGGGCGAGGTCACCGCCGGGTGGCGCATGACCCAGGACAGGGCGACCTGGGCCGGGGACAGACCCCGCTTGCCCGCGATCTCGTGGACGCGCTCTGCCACGGCCTGGTCCCCGTCGCGGTAGAGGATCTTGCCGCCCTCGTCGGTTTCGGCACGCGCCGTGGCGGTGTCCCGGACCCGTGTCAGCCTGCCCCGCGCCAGCGGGCTCCACGGGATCACGCCGATGCCCTGGTCGGCGCAGAGCGGGAGCATCTCCCGCTCCGCTTCTCGGTGGATGAGGTTGTAGTGGTCCTGCATCGACACGAACCGGGTCCAGCCGTTCAGATCGGCCAGGTACAGGGCCTTGGCGAACTGCCAGGCGTACATGGAAGAGGCTCCGATGTAGCGGACCTTTCCGGACTTGACCGCGTCGTGCAGCGCCTCGAGGGTCTCCTCGATCGGGGTGTCGTAGTCCCAGCGGTGGATCTGGTACAGGTCGATGTAGTCGGTCCCCAGCCGCTTCAGGGAGGCGTCGAGCTCGGCGAAGATCGCCTTGCGGGACAGCCCGGCGCCGTTCGGGCCGGGGCGCATCCGCATCCAGACCTTGGTGGACAGGACGACCTCCTCGCGTCGGGTGAAGTCCTTGACCGCCCTGCCGACGATCTCCTCGCTGCTTCCGGCGCTGTACCCATTGGCCGTGTCGAGGAAGTTGACGCCGCCTTCGAGGGCCTGCTTGATGATGTCCCGGCTGGCGTCCGCGCCCAGCGACCAGGGCTCGCCGCCCCGGCCCGGCTCGCCGAAGCTCATGCAGCCGAGGGCGATGGCGGAGACTTCCAGTCCGGTCGTTCCGAGTCTGATGTATCGCATGCGCCGAAACTAGGAGTTGAAGTGCGCTCCAGCGCAAACTCGGAGGCGTGGGGCAGGTTCCGCGCCACCCAGGCGTTTCCCGGCAGTGCGGGCGTCGTGACACCCAGGGACATGGCCAGTGCGATCGCACCGCCGAGCGCACGCTTGTGCTTGATCATGCCGTCCTTCTTGATCGCCCTCCTTCTTGTCGTATCCCACGAAGCCGCGGGGTGCGGGCCGGGGCGCTGGGGTGATCACCCGGGCTCATAGCGGACTAACCCCCTTTTAGATCCCTCTAGTTGACCGCGCTGTGCACTCCTCTCGCGACGATCGACAGAGTGCGTAACATTGGGTCGTACGGTGGCGGAGCGACGCGGGAGGGTGGCATGGCAGGCGGCGGACGCAGCACGCCGGGGGAGCGAGGGGCCGAGGGGGTCCTGCGTCCCCAGTCCCTCATGCTCACCTTCCTCGGCAACTACGTACTGGGCGGCGACGCTTGCGTCTACTCCGGCAACGTCATCGAGGTCTTCGGCCGTACGGGCGTGGGTGAGCACGCCACCCGCTCGACCCTGACCCGCATGGTGGGTCGCGGTCTGCTGCAACGCCGCCGTGAAGGGCGCCGCATGTACTTCGCCCTCACCGACCGCGCGGAGGCCATCCTCCGTGACGGCGAGGACCGCATCTGGAAGCAGGGTGCCGTCAACGACGGATGGGACGGCACCTGGACGCTGCTCGCCTTCTCCCTGCCCGAGGCCGGCCAGCGACGGCGCCACGATCTGCGCTCCCAGCTGACCTGGGCGGGGTTCGGCCCGCTGATCGGTGGCCTGGGTACACAGTCCGCGCGGTTCCAGAACGACTACTGGCACCACACCGTCGAGGCCACCCGCCCCGACCTCGTCATCCCTGTGCACTGGGACGACTTCGGACGGCCGCTCACCAAGCGACCGCGCCCCGTGCCGCGGATTCTGGACAACTTCGCCAAGGCGAAGGCACTGCTCGACCGCAAGAGCGCCGAGTCCGGCATCGCCGTGCGGTTCCAGCAGCCGTACGAGACGATCACCCCGTTCGGCTGACCGCCCCCCCCGGGGTGCGCAGTAGGGGTTCCGCTCTGGCCGCGCCCAACTTCAGTACGGAGGCGAGGAGTTCACGAGACGGACTACCTGCCGTTCGGAAGCTGAAAGCACGATCCGCAGAGTGAGAGCATGTTGGTGGAGCCGGGGCCGATCGAGGCGGTGCAGGCCCAGGCCTCCAGGCGGTCCTGCTGGCGCGCGTAGGCGACGGCGGTGTGCACCATGGCCTGTTCGTTGCGGGCCAGGATGTAGGGGAGTCCTTCGGGTTGCCGGTCCTGCTGGAGGAGCGCCTGACCGATGCCCGCGACGTTGCCGTGGCCGAAGATGCCGAGGACACCCGCGAAGAGCCGCCGCCGCTCCCCGTCACGCTCCGTCCACTGGGCGGCGAGGAACCGCACGGCGGCCTGCGCCACCGTGAGCCGTACCGTCGTCGCGTCCGGTGGTGTGCCCAACCGTGATGTGTCCACCCGTGGCGTGTTCATGTGTCGCTCCCGTGGACGAGTTCGGCCGCGACGTCGACGGCGGCGGAGACATCACCGTCCGGCGGATAGAGCAGCGCCCGCCCGACCACCAACCCGCGCACCGCCGGGAGTTCGAGGGCCGCGCCCCACGAGGCGTACGTGTCATGGGGGTCGCCCTGCGGGTCGCCGCCGAGGAGCAGTGTCGGCAGGGTGGTGGCGTCCAGGACGCGTTCCAGTTCGTCGACGACGGGCAGCTTGAGCCACGTGTACGCGCTGCTGGCGCCGAGCCCGCTCGCGATGTGGATCGACCTGATGACGCTGTCCGGGTCGAGCAGATTGCGCACGCCGCCGCCTTCCTGGCGCACCGTCAGAAATGGTTCCACCATGGCCATCAGGCTGTGCTCGGCCAGGCTGGTGATCGCGGCCGCCGTCGCCTCCAGTGTGCGTACGGTGCCGTGGTCGTCGAGGCAGATCCGGGTGAGGGTCTTGCCTCCGTCGAGTCCCTGGGCGGCGATCGCCTCCGCGGTGTACGCGGTGAACCGGTCGTCGAGCTCGAAGGCGGCACTTTGCAGCCCGCCCCGGTTCATCGACCCGATGGCGACCCGGTCCTCCAGGGCCCCCATGAGCAGAAGGTCGTCGAGCAGGTCAGGGGTGCCGAGCACACCGTCCACGCCGGGCCGCGACAGCGCGGTCGCGAGCCGGTCGAGGAGGTCGGTGCGGCTCGCCATGGCTCCGGGGTCGCCCCGGACGCCGAGGGCCCCACGGGCCGGGTGGTCGGCGGCGACGATGAGGAGGCGGCCGTCGTTCCCGACCACCGGGCGACGGGAGCGTTTCTGCCAGGAGCGGCCGATGAGCTCGGGCTCACGGGCGCGGATCCGGGTCAGCCGTGCGGCGTTGATCATGTGGTCCCCGCGGTCTGGGCCCCCGGGGCGGACGCGAGGGCCGCTTCCACCTCGGACGTGGTCGGCATGGCGGTGGAGCAGGCGAGGCGGGAGGCCACGAGGGCGCCCGCCACGTTGCCGAACGCGATGGTCCGGCGCAGGTCCCAGCCGCTCAGCAGGCCGTGCACGACGGCGCCGCCGAACGCGTCGCCCGCACCGAGGCCGTTGACGACCTCGACGGGGAAGGGCGCGACCTCCACCCGCTCCTCGCGGGTGGCGGCCAGGACTCCCTTGGGGCCCTGCTTGACGATGGCGAGGTCGAGGCCCCTGTCGAGCAGCGCGTCGGCGGCCCGCTGCGGATCCGTCTCGCCGACGGCGACCTCGCACTCCTCACGGTTCCCGACGGCCACGGTGACGTGTTCCAGGGCGCGCTCCACCTGCCGGCGTGCCTCCTCGGGGCCCGACCAGAACATCGGCCGGTAGTCGAGGTCGAGGACCGTGTGGGTGCGTCGGCCGCGGGCCCGCCAGGCGGCGAAGTGGGCGGACCGGCTCGGCTCGGCCGACAGACCGGTCACCGTCGCCCAGAAGACCCCGGCCGCGCGGATGTCGTCCAGCGGCAGCGCGGCGGGCTCGATCATCAGGTCGGGAGCCGTCCCGTACCGGTAGAAGTAGAGCGGGAAGTCGTCCGGAGGGAACACCTCGCAGAACGTCACCGGAGTCGGCGGGCCGTCCGGCTCCGTGATCGGCGTGATGTGCACGGGGTCCACCCCGAGGCGCGCGGCCTCCTGCTGGACGTACCGGCCGAAGGGGTCACGGCCGACCCGGGTGATGAGGGCGGCGGCGCGGCCGTGGCGGGCCGCCGCGATCGCGACGTTCGTCGCGCTGCCGCCGAGGAACTTCTCGAACGTCCGTACCTCTTCGAGGCCGACGCCGTGGTCGAGCGGGTAGATGTCGACCCCGCTGCGCCCGATGGTGACGAGTTCGTGAGCCATGGTCAGCCCTCCACGCTGTCCGGGGCGTGCGCGGCGGTGCCGGCCAGCGAGCGCAGGTGGCCGACCGAGGCGCGCACGTCCTCGACGGGGCCGCCCGCGCCGTCCGCGGCGGGCGCCGAAGCCAGGATGGTGTCCTGTTCGAGCACATACCAGCCGGCGTACCCGTCGGCCTCAAGACCTCGGACGATCGCGGCGATGTCGATGTCCCCGGCGCCGAGTGGGACGTACATCCCGGCGGCGACCGCCTCGGTGTAGGGCATCTTGCCGGCCACGACCTGCTCGCACAGGTCCATGCGTACGTCCTTGAGGTGGACGTGGGAGATCCGGCCCGGCCGCTCGGCCGCGAGGGCGACCGGGTCGCCGCCGCCGATGAGCAGGTGCCCGGTGTCCAGGCACAGCCCGATGCCGGAGCCGTCGAGTACGCGCCGCGTCTCGTCACCCGACTCGATCATCGTGCCCACGTGCGGGTGGAGGGTCGCGACGAGACCGGCGCCGGCCGCGACGGCGGAGATCCGGTCGAGGTTGGCCAGGAGCGAGGACCAGCCCGCCGCGTCGAGGGCGGGGCGCTCGTCGTAGCCGTCGGCGCCGGTGGCGGCCGCGATGACGACGGTGCCCGCGTCGGCGGCCACGAGCCCGGCGATCGCCGCCTCGACTTCGGGCAGCGGGTCGCGGTCCGGGTCGTGCAGGACGACCGGCACGAACTGGCCGACGGCCTTCAGGTCGTACGAGGCGAGCGTGGCGGCCTTGTCGGCCGGGGCGGCGGGCAGGAAGCCCTCGGGCCCGAACTCGGTTGCGGTCAGGCCGACTTCGCGCATCTGGCGCAGGACCAGTTCGGGTGGGAGCTGGTGTCCCCAGCCGGGGACTTCGCAGACTCCCCAGGAGATCGGCGCTCCGGCGATGCGCTGGGCGAGAGGTGTGGTCACGGCCTTGCCTCCTTGGATGCGGGCTTGGACCGAGCCTGCCCGGCTCGGCAATCAACTGTCAATCGATTGTCCTTACATACTGTCTATAGGGCGTGGTCATCATCCCGGCCCGTGGCGTCGGCCCGTCCGTGGTGGCGGACCCCCTGCGCCGCCTCGACGTCATCGGCCTGCGGCCGAACGCGGCCGCGGCCGACCTGTCCGACGCGCTACTGAAACGAGGCCACTGATGACACGGCGCGCGAAGGGCCCGTCAGCGGGCGGCGACCGTCATCTCGAAGGAGTAGCGCGAGGCGCGGTAGACGTGGGCGCCGTACTCGACCGGCGACCCGGCGTCGTCGTACGCGGTACGGGTCATGGTCAACAGCGTGGCGCCGCGGGTCTCCTCCAGCAGCTTGGCCTCGGCCGCGGTGGCCCTGCGGGCGCCGATGGCCTGCTGGGCGGAGCTCAGATCCACCCCGGACCGGCGCAGCAACTGGTACAGGCCCGTCTCGGCCAGAGCGTCGGCGGTCAGCTCGACGAGCCCGGCCGGCAGGTGGTTGCGCAGCAGCGCGATGGGTTGGTCGTCGGCGAACCGGACCCGCTCAACGGCCAGCACGTCGACGCCCTCGCCGAGTCGCAGCGCCGCCGCGACCTCGGCGTCGGCGGGCCGGGTGGTGACCGACAGCAC
Organism: Streptomyces sp. NPDC002754; assembly: GCF_053592315.1. Classification (NCBI taxonomy): domain Bacteria; kingdom Bacillati; phylum Actinomycetota; class Actinomycetes; order Kitasatosporales; family Streptomycetaceae; genus Streptomyces; species Streptomyces sp. NPDC002754. The sequence goes on along the minus strand of NZ_JBSFVM010000017.1, from coordinate 105,324 downwards.
CTTGGTGCGCGGATGGCGGCCGTCGCGCTCCAAGTCGTCGTGCAGGCTGGAGAGTTCGACCTGGCGCCGGATGCGGTTGGTGACGACCTGGGTGCCCACTCCGCGCTTGCGGGCGAGCAGGCCCTTGTCGACGAGGTGCTGCATGGCCTGACGCATCGTCGGGCGGGAGAGCCCGAACTGGTCGGCCAGGGCGATCTCGTTGCTCAGGCGGGTGCCGGGCGGCAGCACGCCGCTCTCGATGAGCTGCTGCAACTGCTGGGCGAACTGGAAGTACAGCGGGACCGGACTGTTCCGGTCGATGGTGATCAGTTTGGCGATCGACTCCACGTCACCCTCCAGAGCGCTACTGCCAACAGCGCCAGTATGCCGTAATCCCGTAAAACTCCGCACGTCCGTACGTACGGATGTAATAACAAATAGCGAGCCCGCCCGTCCACTGGGCCCTCCCGCTCGTACGAATGACGAAAGGTGTTCCCCATGCGCATCGGACTCATCGGCACCGGCCGCATCGGCGCGTTCCACGCCACGACACTCGCCAACCTCCCGGTGGTCAGCGGGATCGTCGTTCACGACGCGGACGAGCGCTCCGCCCGCGCCGTCGCGGACCGCACCGGCGGCGAGGTCGCCGGGGACCTCGCCGCACTGCTCGGCGCGGGCCTCGACGGGGTCGTCATCGCCGCGCCCACCTTCACCCACGCCGACCTGATCCGCGCCGTCCAGCGCGCGGGCCTGCCGACGTTCTGCGAGAAGCCGATCGTCGGGACCCTGCTGGCACGGCCGAACATCCTCGCTCCGGTTCTGACCATGGGCGGTGTCGGCGCTGCCGTCTTCGCCTACATCGCCGGGGCGACGTTCGTCCTGCACGACCTGCTGCGCCTGTCGGCCACGATGACCAGTGTCGTCTACGGGGTGAACGCCCTGGCCAACCTCGGCGCGTCCTTGTTGTACGGGAGGCTGGTGCGCGGGCGTCGTCCCGAGACACTGCTGGTCATCGGTGCGGTGGCGGGGCTGGGCGGCCAGCTCCTCCTGCTTGTGCTCACCGCGACGGTGGGGTCGCAACTCTGGGCCTTCTGCCTGTGCCTGCTGATCACCGTCGCGTCCTTCGGGTTCGTGTTCCCAGCCGTAAACGCCGTGGGGCAGAGCCGGGGGCGCACGGCCCCGGGCACGATGTCCGCACTGCTCGGCGTCGCGCAGTTCACCTTCGGCGCCGCCGCCTCACCCCTCATCGGCCTGTTCGGCACCCGCAGCGCCGCCCCCATGGCGATCGTGATGGCCACGTTCCTGGCGCTGACGACCGCGGGGGCGACCGTCTGCCGACGGCAGAGCAGGATGGCGGCCGCCTGACGTCGGAGACCACTCACACGGGCCAGCGGTGTGCGTAGCCCTCCATCAACGGTCCGCCGAACAAGTCCAGAGCCTGCTTGACCGCAGCGGCCAACGGCAGCGGGTCGGCGTGTTCGGCCAGGACGCGATGACCGTCCAGGAGGGCCTCACCCAATGCGGGGTCAGCGCTCAGCAGCCTGCGTGGAAGCCACTTGCCGATCCCCGTCCAAGCGTTGTGATGGGCCGTGACCAGGTCAGCTGCTTTGTGCAGCACCTGGTCGGCGAGGGAGAGCTGTTCGTACCGGTTGTCGGGTGGGGTGTCGATCAGGTCGTCGAGGAAGCAGGTGAGTACATAGCGACCGTGTTCCCACTCGGCTTCGGTGAGCGGCGGAGGGCCGGAAGCCAGCACATCTCGGGCCAGCCGGCGCGCACGAGCCACGTGCCCGTGCGGGTCGGCAAGGGGTAGACCCCGGTCGTAGAGGAAGAGGACGGTTCCGCGGCGTCGGGCCCCGTCCCACGCGAAGAACTCGGGTAGGCCCGCAACGGTGTTGAGGAACAGTTCGACGATGCGGCCATCGTGACGGATCACCTCCCGGCGGCCCGTTTCCGAGTCGGGAAGAAGTACGGCCACGTCCAGATCGCTGGTCGGGGTGGCGCGACCTTGAGCCGCGGAACCTCCGAGCACGGCGCCCACGGCGTGCGGAAAGAGCTGGGTGGCCACACGGCGAGCCTGTGCCGCTACAGCTTCTTGAGCATCCATGGGTACTCATCGTGCCAGCCCTCTGGCCAGTCCGAGTGGGGCCTGACTGCGGACCAACAACGCTTCCCGTAGGTCCAGTTGCCTGCGGGCGTCGACTGCCCGGCAAAAGGGGGGAAGTTCCAGTTCCTCAGCCGGTCGATTCGGCGTCCTGGGTGAGCTGCGTCTGCACACCGCGGGGCACGCGCATGCCGTGACCGAGCAGGCCACCGATGAACCGTGCGGCGAGCGGGTCCGGTTCCGCGGATGTCACCGCCGCCAACTGCCTGACCCACTGCGGCGTCAATCGTGGTCCGAGATGAAACCGGCCAGGGCCGCGGCGACCGCGGCGGGCTGTTCGTCCGGGATGAAGTGTCCCGCGTCCGGCACGACGACCCCGGTGGCGTTGTCGGCCCATGGCCCGATGGAAGCCGCCATGTCGGGGATGGAGCCGTGGCTGCTGGAAATCCCGAGAACCGGCACCGTCAAGTGCTGCCGTTCAAGTGCCTCGTGGTTCAGCCGCGCCGATTCGGCAGCGTCCCGGTAGTACGCGAGGGCGGCGCGGAGCCCGCCGCCAGCGGCGAGGGCCATGGCGTACTGCTCGACCTCGGCGTCGTCGAAGGTCCCGGGGTCGAGTGCCTTGGCCTTCAGGAACCAGTCGACGTAGGCGCGTTCGCGGCCCGCGAGGAGTGTCTCGGGCAGGTCGGGCACGAGGTGGAACGCGAAGTGCCAGGTCTTCCACGCCTTTTCGGGGTCGGTCGGGATGGACTCGGGGAGCGTGATGCCCGGGATCCCGGCGTCGAGCAGGGCGAGTCCGTGCAACCGGCTCTCGTACTTCAGGGCGAGGGAGAAGGCGACCCACGCGCCGATGTCGTGGGCGACCAGCCAGTACGCCGACACTCCGAGGGCTTCCACCGCGGCGTGGACGTGTGCGGCGACGGTGTGCGTGTCGTAGCTGCCGTGCGGGCGTTCGGAGTGGCCCTGGCCCGGCAGGTCGATCGCGATGACGTGGAATCGGTCGGCCAGCGTGGGCATCACCTTTCGCCACGCCCACCAGGTCTGCGGGAATCCGGCGAGCAGGACGACGGTCGGGGCGTTCGGCAGGCCGCCCTCGACGGCATGGAGTCGGGCACCGTCCGCGTCGACCCAGCGGTGCGTGAAGCCGGGCAGGTCGTGCAGCGGCAGGTCCGGCATCGGATGGTCGGGTATCAGGTGGTCGGTCATGGAGTCCCTCCCTCAGGGTGGAGTGTGCTGTCGCAACGTACCTATCTTGAACTTTTTAGTTCAAGATAGAGTGGCCGGCAGCACAAGCGCAGACCAGTAGGGAGGTGCGGCATGGCAGGGAAGAAGCAGTTCGACATCGACATGGCGCTCGACGCCGCGATGATCCAGTTCTGGCGGGCCGGCTACGCCGACACATCGGTGGACGACCTGTCCCGTGCCACCGGGCTCAACCGCAGCTCCATCTACTCCTCCCTCGGCGACAAGGACGCGCTCTTCATGCGCTGCCTGGAGCGCTACGCGGCGCGCTACGGAGAGAAGTTCGACGCCGCGCTGTCATGCGCCGCCGATCGACCACTCGCGGCCGTGCGGGGGTTCTTCGATGTCACCCTGGAACGCATCGCGGACCCCGATGTGCCCGACGGATGCCTGGTGGTGCAATCCGTCCTGGCGATCCCGGTACTGAGCGCGCGCGTCGTCGGGCGCGCCAAGGAGGCGGTCGGCTTCCAGCGCTCCCGGCTGCGCGCCGCACTGAAGGCCGGCGGATTGCACGACGAGGCGGCCGAGACCTTCGCCATCCACATTGCGGCCGTGAATCAGTCCCTCGCCGTCATGAGCAGAACCGGGGTGGGAGGGGAGCAACTGCGCGCCATCGTCGACGTGAGCCTCGACGCGCTTGCCGAGGCTCTCGATGCGAGCAGGTAGCGCCCGTCGGCGTGGTCAGTTCGATCGGCGGCGCGCGATGAGGAAGGTCGCCGAGCCGAGGGCGACCAGCGACAGCGCCCCGATGCCCAGCCAGCGCTCGTGCGCGGCTGCTCCGGTCTCGGCGAGGGTCGGACCGGTCGGCCCGGGGGCCGGCACCGCGGGTTCGCTCTTGGTGGGCCCGGGGGTCGGTGGGGCGGTGGAAGGGCTGGGAGTGGGGCTGGGGGTGGGTCGGGCTTCGATACGCGCGGAGTCGGCGTCCGCCACGTCGACAGGCTTGCGGGTCCCGCCGCTCGCCTGGGCTGTCAGTTCGGCGGTGACGGACAGCGGTCCTGTCGGCGCTCCGTCGGCGACGGCGAGGGTGAACGCGGTGGTCGAGGCGCCCGCGGGGGGCAAGGTGGTGCCCTTGGGCAGTTGTCCCACCAAGGTGCCGTCGGATCCTGCGGCCAGCGGGATCCGCTTGCCGTCCACCATCACCGTCACCTGGTCGGGGCGCAGTCCGGCCGGGCCCTTGAGCGTCAGGGTGGTGCCGGTGTCGGGGTACTCCGGGCCGTCGGCCGGATTCGTGTACGTCACCGAGGCGTCGACCGCAGGGCCTCCGGCGACGACCCGGTCGGGGACGTCCACGGCCGCGGTGGCGCGCCCTTCCACCGCGAAGTCGTAGGTGGTGCCCGCGACGGTGATGCCGTCCACGTAGGTGTCGAGCGTGGCGGTGTCGGAGCCCAGCCGGCCCACCCTGGCGATGACGCCGAGGGCGCCGTCCCCGGGTGCATCGCAGGCGGCGGCGAAGGTTGCCAGCGTCGCGTCGCCCTGTGCGGGCATCCCGGCCACGGCCCGCGACGTTCGCCACGAGGACGCCCCGTCCGGGGCGTAGGTCTGCCAGGTGTCCGGGACGACGCCGTTTCTGCCCGCGGTGTCGGAGTTGCTGCCCGGCTCGAAGCTGAGCGTGGTGAACGTCCCGCCGCACATCATGGGGAATTGGAGGTTCGCGCCGGCGTTCCCGACGGTGGACCCGGCCGAGTTCTGGTACGCCGAGTACGAGATGCCGGAGGCCAGGAGCGACGTCAGCGTGATCGGCGCGGCGAACGGGTGGGCGGCCTGGGAGGTCTCGCCGGCCCCGACGGCCAGGTGCAGGCTTCCGTCGAGCCACTGCGGGTCGGCGAAGGCGGCGACTTCCTGGGTGCCGTGGGCGATTCCGGCGTTTCCCGGGTCGTCCTGGAGCCTGAACCACGGCCCGGTGGGGCCGAGGTCCCCGGGATGGACAACTGTCGCGTCCGCGGCGTACGCCGAGACGGAGCCGATGGCGCCGAGGGACAGCGCGGCGGCGAAGGTGAGGCAGGCGCGCGCGGGTCTTCGGGACTTTCGCATGGGTTGAGCAGCGTGTTCAGACATGCGAAGTGTGTTATCAGCCTATTTGTCTTCGAGGTCCTCAAGTTCTCAGGGCGCGCGGGGAAATCACGAGGACGGCCGTACGCCGGTACGTGGAGAGCCGGCCGGGACCATGACGAAGGCGGTTGGAACCGCGCTACCGGAGGGTCTTCGTGGCCCAGTCCGACAGCTCGGAGCGGGCAGACTTCAGCAGCTCGGCCGATGGCGCCGACGCTCCGTTGGTCACCAGCGCGTAGTGCAGCGCACCGGAGTCCTGGTCGGTGAGGAGCAGGCGGCGGCTGCCCGTGCCGCCGGGTTCGGGGGCCGTGGCGATCGGGGTGCCCGGGGTTTAGGCCGCGGGAGCGTGTGCCGTGCCGAGGTCCGAGACGACGGTCGTGGAACCGGTCGGGAAGGTCGCGGGGAGGTGCAGTTCGGTCGGGGCCGAGCCCTTGCCCGAGCGCCAGGCCAGCAGCCCGTACTGGCCCGAACCCACGAGGCGCGCGACGTTCGGCAGCGAGCTGGGCACCGGGTTCCAGGTCAGGGTCGTGGAGCCGTCCCGTGAACGGTCCTCGTAGGTGAAGGCGACGTTCCTGCCGGACGTGGCGCTCGGGTAGAGGCGGTCGAGGAGTCGGGTGTCCTGGCGGAGGGTCGGTGTGCCCGAGTCGTCGAGGCGTACGGCGGACATGTCCTCGTCGTTCCAGGCGTCACCGTCGGTCTTGACCTTGTCGGGGTTGCCGTTCATCGGCTCGTGGTGGCGTCCGCTGTAGATGTCCCACTGCCACTGCGTTCCGGACAGGACCGGGCCGGACGCCGACGGGTTCGACCACCAACTGCCGCCCGGGACGCGGGAGTCGAGCGCCTGGTACATGGCCTTGTTGACGGTCGGCGCCTTGCCGGAGACCGCCCCGGCGAGCGGGTGGCCGAACTCGCTGACGATCGCGGGCGTGCCCGTGGCGGAGGCGCGGTCGCGGACCGTGCCGAAGTCGCCTGTGTACTGGCCGTCCTTCGCCTTGCCCCACATGAAGATCCCGGAGATGGCCTTCTGGTCGTAGAAGTGGGTGTTGAAGACGTAGCGCGGCCCGAGGGTGCCTGTGTCGAGGAGCCCGCCCTCCTGCCGCTGGAAGTCGAGGTTGGCGTTCCAGAAGAGGTTCGGTTCCGCGAAGAGCGGCTTGTCCTGCCAGCCGGCCGTGTCCATGCGGGCGCGGAACTTCTCGTAGAACGGCCACAGCACGTCCCGCTCCCAGGCGCGGCTCGTCCGGCCTGAGTCGTACGTGCCGGCGTGCGGTTCGTTGTACGGGTCGAAGCCGACGACGCCGGTGAACTCGGCCGCGCTCACGCGCTCCTTGATGTACGCCATGGTGGCCCCGGCGGTGTCCAGGAAGGCGTCCCGCAGGCCGTACTCGTTGTGCCAGAAGTCGTGCGACGCCTGCGTCACGGCCCTGTTCTGGGTGATGTTCTGGCCCCACAGGAGGCAGATCCCGCAGGACTCCTTGGGGTAACCGCCCGCCTCCACGGCCCATTTGGGGGCGCCGTCGCCCGTGTACCAGCTGTCCGCGTCGAACAAGTACCGGGAGTAGAGGTCCTGGTGGAAGTCGGGGTAGACGCGGACGCCGGCGTCGAGGAAGGCGCGCATCTGGTCGGTGGCGGCGGCGAGGTAGGAGGTGTCGACCTTGCCCCGCTCGGGTTCGGCCGCGGCCCAGGAGAGCAGGAAGCGGACGGCGTTGCCGCCACCCGAAGCGCGGAGCGCCGCCGCGGACTTCCTGGCGTCGGCCACGGAGGCGAAGGGCAGTCCGCCGTTCTCCGCCAGTTTGGTCTCGCCGGAGACGTTGTAGCCGCGCAGGACGACCTCTCGGCCATGGCCGTCGGTGAAGCGGCCGTTCTGCACCGTGAGAGGTGTCTCGTCGAACCAGAGGGAGTGGGGGAGGGCGTCGGCGGCGGTGGCGGGCGGTGCGCCCGACACGGTCAGGAATCCGCAGAGGATCGCCAAGGCGGCGAGCAGGCGTGCACACGTCTTCGGCATGCCCACTACGGTCCGGTTGTGTCAGGTCACCGTCAATGGTGCGGGGTGGTCGACGAGCGGCCGGCCGGCGCCGGGACGGCGGGAAACCTGGTGTGCGGGGTCGGCGGAACCGGGTAATGTCGGGGACATGTTCTTCCAGACGCCGATTTACGAGTGAGAGCGTGACGGGCCCCTGCTGACGTCCTCCGACGTCGCCGCGCCCGTCCCCCACCGATGAATCCGTAGATCACTTCACATCATTCCGGGAGAACCCATGACCGTGAGCAAGAACATCAACAACCCTGTGGGCCAGGGTGGCGGCCAGCGCAAGAAGCTGTCCCGCGCCGAGCGCCAGAACAACGGCCCGCACCGCAACCTCGACCGCCAGGGTGCGGCCGAGCAGAAGGCGGAGCTGGTGCGCAAGATGCGCGAGAAGGCAGCCGCCGCCGAGCAGGCGGGCGACGACAGCACTCAGAGCTGACGCACCGCCGCCACGGGGCGGCACGGTACGAAGACAGGGCCCGGACCGCGACGCACGGTCCGGGCCCTGCTGCCTGCGCTGTCACTACGGCCGCGATCCGCGGCAGCGCCCTCGCTCACGGCGTAAGCACCAGGCTCACCGCGAGCGCTCCGATCACCGCGCTCGACGTCACCGCGGTGACGAGCCGCCCCCGCGGGCCGGTCAGTGTCCTGCCCAGCACGGCTCCACCCGTGGCCAGAAGCACCTGCCAGCTCGCGGAGGCGACGATCACGGCCGCGACGAACGCGGCGCGGTCCGGCCCGCCGCCGTCCCCGCGCGCGGGTCCGGCCAGTACGAGGGCCGAGAAGTAGATGATGGTCCAGGGATTGAGCAGGGTCAGACCGAGGAAGCCGAGGTACGCGCGTGCCGGCCGGCCCAGGGCGGACGGCGGGGACGTCGCCTCCGGGGCCGCGCCCCGTTCGCGTATCGCGGTGAGTGCCGTCCGGGCCGCCAGGACGAGCAGGACCGCGGCGCCGACCCAGCGGAGCGGACCCGCCACGGGCTGAACGATCCGGGAGGCGGCCGCCCCGCCGAGTACGGCGAGCGCCGCGTAGAGGCCGTCGGCCGTGGCCACGCCGAGCGCCGCCGAGGTGCCCACCCTCAGCGAGGTTTGCGCGGTCAGGCTCACCAGGAGCACGGCGAGCGCGCCGACGGGCACGGCCAGGGCGTACCCCGCCCACAGGCCCGGCAGGAAGGCATCGTTGAGGAGTTCGGAGACGGCCATGCAGGCAGTCTCAGCGGCTGCGAGCGTGTGCGTCCATCGAATGTTTCCGCCTGAAACCGTGCGGCCGTGCCGAATGGTTGGATGGCAGCATGATCGATCCTCGGTTGCAGACCCTGCGGGTCCTGCACGAACAGGGCACGGTCACCGCGACCGCCCGCGTGCTGCACCTCACCCCGTCCACCGTCTCCCAGCAACTGCGGCAACTCGCGGCCCACGCGGGTGTCGAACTGCTCGAACCGGACGGGCGGCGGGTCCGGCTCACCCCCGCGGCGCTGGCTCTGATCCGGCACGCCGACGCGCTGTTTGCACGCTGGGAGCGGGCGAGGGCCGAGCTGGCCACCTACTGCAACGAGGAGGCGGGGCGGCTGCGGTTCACCGGGGCGGCCACGGCCATCGCGGCGTTGATGGCACCCGCGGCCCGGAGCCTTCGCGACGAACATCCGCGGATCACGGTCGAGATCGGTGAGGACCACGCGGAGGACCGGTACGAGCTGCTGATGACGGAACGCGCGGACATCGCGGTGGCGATCCCGGCGCCCGGCGGCCCCGCGCATAACGACGCGCGCTTCACCCAACTACCGTTGCTGGAGGAGCCACTTGACGTACTGGTGCCACCCGGTCACCCCTTCGCGACGCGCACGGGCGGCATCGAACTGGCCGAGGCCGCGGAGGAGACCTGGATCAGAGCAGGCGACCCCCTCGATCAGGAGCAGTTGCTGACGGCGGCGGGCGTGGCGGCCGGGTTCACACCACGGACGGCGCATGCCGCGGTCGACTGGCACGCCGTGGCCGCGCTCGTCACCCACGGCTTGGGCATCGCGCTGGTGCCGCGCCTGGCGCCGGTGTCGTTGGAGCTGGTGCGGGTGCCCCTGCGTGGTGCGCCCGCTCCGGTACGGCGGTTCGTCGCGTGCGTACGGCGCGGCAGCGAGGACCACCCCGTGATCGCCCGCGGCCTCGCGGCCCTGCGCAGGGCCGCGGCCGATCGCGCGGATTCCGCCGTACGTCCTTGATGGGAGGCGCCCCGCGAACGTGGGCGAGCGGTGGTGTGTGGAAAACTGCTGTGGTGGAACAGCACTTGATCGCGGTCGTGGGCAGCAGCCCCGGTGTGGGGAAGTCGACGCTGTGCGGCGCGCTGGCGCGTTGGGCCGACGCGTCGGGGGCCGTGGTCGATCACTTCGAGGAAGCGGACATCCTGGTGCGCCCGGCCTTCAGTGCCGTGGCCGAGGAGTTCGCCGGCGGAGCCGGCAGTGTGCGGCCTCGGACTCTGGTGGAGGCAACCCGGTCGTACGTGGAGCAGGCGCGGGCGGACGGCGTGGACGTCCTGGTGACGGATGCGCTGATCCCCTTCATCCCGTCCTTGGTGGCCTGGGGGCATGACGAGACGGCGATCGCGGAGGTCGTGCACGACCTGGAGGAAGCCGTGCAGCCGGCACGGGTCACCGTCGTGTTCCTCCGCGACGACCCGGAAGTCGCGTTGCGGCGGGCGGTCGAACGTGAGGGCCCGCAGTGGGCGGACTGGTATGTCGACAAGCTTCGGAACTCGCCCGGCACCGCTTCCGTCAGCGACCTGGCTTCCGCGGCCGACCACCTGCGCCGGGAGAGCGAACTGACCCTGCGCAGGCTGGCGGCGACGCGATGGAACGTGGTGAGCGTTGACGTGGGCGAGCGGGACGCGGCGCAGACGGAGCGGTACGTCCGGGAGCGATTGCAGGAACTGCCGGGTATCGGCGCGCGCCGCTCGCCCGCGTGACCTCGGCTACTCCACGGTCTCGAGTGCGAACGTACGGGCGTGCGCGCAGTGCCACCGGTGGCTCCCGCCCTCCGTGTCCGCGGCGGGGAACGAGGTGGCGCACACGTCGTCCGCCTTCCAGCAGCGCGTACGGAACGGGCAGCCGGTCGGCGGATGGGTGGCGGACGGTACCGGGCCGGCCAGCATGATCCGCTCGGGCCGCTCCAGCAGACTCGGCGTCGCCGACAGCAGGGCCTCCGTATAGGGATGCCGTGCCCGGCCCGCCACCTGGTGGGCCGGACCCTCCTCGACGACACGGCCCAGGTACAGCACCGCGATCCGGTCCGCGAGGTAGCGCACCGTCTGGACGTCGTGGGAGATGAACACCATGCCGAGGCCCAGGCGTTCGCGCAGATCCGTGAGGAGGTTGAGGATCTGGGCGCGCACGGACACATCGAGCGCGCTGGTGGGTTCGTCGGCGACGATGAGTTCGGGTTCGAGGGCCAACGCGCGGGCGATCGCGACGCGTTGTCGCTGCCCGCCGGAGAGTTGGCTCGGCAGCGCGCCGAGAGTGTGTTCCGGCAGGCCCACCAGGTCGAGGAGTTCCCCGATGCGTCGCTCGCGCTCGGCGTTGCTGCCGCGGCGGTGCACGTCCAGCGGGTCGCGCAGGATGCGGCGTACCGGCAGTCGGGGGTTGAGCGCGGTGGACGGGTCCTGGAAGATGACACCCACCGAGGGGCCGAAGCCCGTACGGCGTTCGGCCGCCGACATCTCCCACAAGTCCCGTCCGTGGAAGAGGACATGGCCTTCGGTGGGGCGCTGGAGACCGGTGACCACGCGGGCCAGCGTGGACTTGCCGCAGCCCGACTCGCCTACCAGGCCGACGATCTCGCCGCGATGCACCTCCAGCGAGGCGTCGGTGAGGGCATGAACGGAGTCCCGGCGCAGGATGCCACCGCTACGGGCCTTGTGGCGTACGTGGATGCCGTCGAGGCGGATCAGCGGGTCGTCCATGGCAGTGTCCCGGGTGGTCTCAGCGGTGGGTGCGGGCGCGGTCATCGGGTGCTCTCCAGGTGCTGCGCCGCCAGGGCCTCGGACGCCGGATGGTGGCAGGCGAACCAGTGGTCGCCCGCCGGCCCCCGGTCGGCGACGGGCGGTGGCGTGGTGGCGCACAGGTCGGTCGCGGCGGCGCAGCGCGAGGCGAAGCGGCAGCCCGCGCCGAACGACCGGGGCGCAGGCACCACACCGCGGATCTGGTGCAGACGTTCCGCGCCCGCCTCCAGGGACACGACGGAGCCGAGCAGGCCGCGACTGTAGTGGTGGGCCGGGTCGGTCAGCAGGGAACGCGTGGCACCGGTCTCGGCGACCTGACCCGCGTACATGACGGCCACGCGGTGGGCGAGGTCGCCGACGAGGGCGAGATCGTGCGAGACGAGGACGATGGCGAAGCCGAGTTCGTCCCTCAACTGCACGAGCAGGTCCACGACTTGGGCCTGCACCGTGACGTCGAGCGCGGTCGTGGGCTCGTCCGCGATGAGCAGGCGGGGGCTGCGGGACAGCGCCATGGCGATGAGGACGCGCTGGCGCTGACCGCCGGAGAGTTCGTGCGGGTAGCTGCGCAGGGTGCGTTCGGGGGAGAGGCCGACCAGGTCGAGGAGCTCGGCCGGGGTGCGGGTGCCGCCCCGCGAGGTGAGCCGCTTGAGTTGGGTGCCGATCAGCACGGACGGGTTCAGGGACGACATGGCGTCCTGGTAGACCATCGCGATCTCCGGGCCCATCAGAGCGCGGCGTTCCTTCGGCGTCAGCGTCAGCAGATCGCGTCCGCGGTAGCGGATCTCGCCCTCGACCTCGGCGTTGCGGGCGAGCAGACCCATGATCGCGAGGCTGGTGATGGACTTGCCGCAGCCGGACTCTCCCACCAGACCGAGCGTCTCGCCCTCGCGCACGGTGAAGGAGATTCCGTCGACGACACGGGTGTCGCCGTAGCGGTCGGGGAAGCGGATGGTGAGATCGCGTACGGCGAGGAGCTCGGGCGCGTCGGCGGGCAACGGGCGCACCGCGGGATCGGTCCCGGCGAGCTGTGTGGCGAGTTCGCTGAGAGCCGTGTTCACGTCGGCCTGGTCCACGGCTGCCGCCGCGGGCGCCTCGGAGGGATCGCCGCCCCCAGTACGCGAGGTGTCAGGGGCGGCAGACGCGTCCGTCATGCCCTCCGAAAGCACGTTCAGGGCGAGCACGGTGACGAGCAGACAGAGGCCGGGGAAGAAGGTCGCCCACCAGCCGCCGGACAGCAGGATCTGCCGGCCGTACGCCAGGACGCTGCCCCAACTGGGGTCGGGGTCCTGCACACCGGCGCCGATGAACGACAGGCTCGCCTCGAAGATGATCGAGTCGGCGACCATGACGGTCGCGAACACCAGGATCGGGGCCGCGCAGTTGACGGCGATGTGGCGGGCGACGATGTAGCCGCGCCCCGCGCCGATGACCTGCTCGGCGGCCACGTAGTCCTCGCCGTACTGCTCCATGACGTTGGCGCGCACGACGCGGGCGAGGGAGGGCGCGTAGACGAACGCGATGGTGAAGATGATGACGGGGACGCTCGGGCCGAACACGGCGACGAGGACCGCGGCGAGCGCGATCGGCGGGAACGACATGATGACGTCGAGCGTGCGCATCACCGACTCGTCCGCGAGCTTGCGCGAGGTGGCGGCGAGCGCGCCGAGCAGCGAGCCGAGCGCAAGGGCGAGCAGGGTGGCGCCGAAGCCGATGGTGAGCGAGTAGCGGGCGCCGTGCACCACCCGGGCGAAGACGTCACGGCCGGACCGGTCGGTGCCGAACCAGTGGTCGCCGCCCGGTGCCTGGGCCGGAACGCCGGTGGCGAGCGGGTCCTGGGTGAGCAGCGGTGCGAGGACCGCGCCGAGGACGACGACCAGGAGCACACCGAGGGCGATACGGGAGGTCAGTGGCAGGCGGCGCAGCCGTGTGCCGGGCCGGGCGAGACGCTCGGCGAGGGAACGTGGAGCGAGCATCACACCGTCCTGATACGCGGGTTGACGAACAGATAGAGCAGGTCCACGACGACGTTGACCACGAGGAACGCGATGGCGATGGTGAGTACGGTGCCCTGCACGAGCGCGACGTCGCCGCCGGTGACACCTTCGAGGATCAGCTTGCCCATGCCGGGCAGATCGAAGATCGCCTCGATGACGACGGCGCCACTGAGCAGATAGCCGACCTTGACACCGAGCACGGTGAGCGGGGTGACCAGGGCGTTGCGCAGGACCGAGCGGATGATGAGGAAGGGCGGCAGGCCGCTGCCGCGGGCGGTGCGGACGTAGTCGCGGTCGAGTTCGGCCACCATCGACGTACGGATGAGCCGGGCGAGCGACGCGGCGACGGGCAGCGCGAGCGAGATCGCCGGCAGGGCCAGGGAGCGCAGCCAGCCGGTGAAGGACTCGGCCGGATTGACGTAACCGCCCGTCGGGAAGAGCGGTGTGTTGAGCGCGAACTGCTGGATGAGGAGCACTCCGAGCCAGAACGAGGGCAGTGCGATGCCGGCCATGGAGACGACGCGGAAGACCTGGTCGGGCCAGCGGTCGCGGCACATGGCGCTGGTGACACCGACGACCAGCGCGAGCACGATGGCCAGCGCGAGACCGAGCAGCGTGAGCTGGAGGGTGAGCGGGAACGCGGTGGCGATCCGGTCGACCACGGGCTGGCTGGGCGGCACGGTGACACCGAGGTCACCCTGCACCAACTGGCCCAGGAAGCTGAAGTACCGCACCGGCAAAGGGTCGTTGAGGCCCTGGGCCTCGGCGAACGCGGCACGCGCCTCGGGGCTCGCGCTGTCACCGAGCGCGTTGTACGCGGGGTCCGCGGGCGAGAACTGCAGGACCACGAAGACCAGCAGCGCGATGCCGAGAATCATCACCGGCATCATCGCGACGCGGCGCAACGCGAGCCGGAGGAATGCAACCATCTTGATTTTCCTAGAGGTTGGTGGCCGGGCCGCCCGGCGTCAGGCGCGGCCGACGTCGACGAAGGAGAGGCCGGTGGTGGGCAGCGGCTTGAACCCGGTGAGCGCGTCGGAGGTCCAGGCGGTGGGCAGCTTGCGGTGCAGCACCGGATAGAGGGCGGCCTCCTCGGCGACCAGATCGGTGACCTGGCCCCACAGCTCCTTGCGCCTGCTCTCGTCGGCGCTGCTCGCGGCCTGGTCGAGCAGCGACTTTGTCTTCTTGTACGCGGCCGAACCGGTCCACCCGTAGCGCTTCTCGGGCCAGAAGCCGTAGTAGAACCAGCGCAGCAGCAGGTCGGCGTCGTTCCCGAAGACCGACGGGTCGCCCGGCGCGGCCAGCGCGTCGAAGTCGCCCTTGTCGACCTTGGCGTACTGGGCGGGGGACTGGGCGATGTCGAGCGTGACGTCGACGCCGGCCGCCGCCCAGCTCTCCTTGATCAGCGGGGCGATGTCCTTGACCCAGCCGGTGTCGGTGAGCAGCAGGGTGAAGGACAGCTTCGTGGCCCCGGCTTCGGCGAGGAGCTTCTTGGCCTTGGCGACGTCGTGGCCGTAGACGGTGGCGGCCTTGTGGTAGTCCGGGTGGGTCGCGGGCACGTACCCGGTGGCCGGCGCCGCCTTGCCGAGCAGCGCCGTCCTGATGAGCTTCTCGGTGTCCAGCGCGTAGTGCAGCGCCTGGCGGACCCGCTTGTCCGCGAACCGCTTGTCGGCGCAGTTGAACATCAGGAACAGCAGGCCGAAGGACTGCACCGACTCGACTTCGTTCTTGCCGGTGAAGCCCTTGATGTCGATGTAGGGCACGTCCTCGATGGCCTGCACGCGGCCGGACTGCAGGGCGCTCACCCGGGCGGAGGGATCGGAGATGAGGTGCCATGTCATCTTCTGGGCCTTGGCCGGGTGCGGGCCGTTGTACTTGGCGTACTTCTCCATCACGATCTTGTCCTCGCGGACCGCGGACACGAAGCGGTAGGGGCCGGAGCCGACCGGCTTGGCGTCGAAGGCCTTGGCGTCGGCGCCCGCGATCTTCTTCGGCACGATCCGCACCACGGAGATCCGGGAGGGGAAGAGCGCGAAGGGGTACTTCAGCTTGAACTCGACCGTGCCTTCGTCGACGGCGTCGACCTTGTCGATGAACGGGACGAACTGGGCCATCAGCGAAGCGTTCTTCGGGTCGAGGACCCGCTCGAAGCTGAAGACCACGTCGTCGGCGGTCACGGCGGAGCCGTCGTGGAAGGTCGCGCCCTTGCGGAGAGTCGCACGGTACGTCGTCGCATTGATCTTCTTCGGCATGTGGGTGGCCAGCGCGGGCCGGGCGACGAGCGTGGCCGGGTTCAGATCGACGAGGCCCTCGAAGATGTGCATGTTCGCGGCGTACGGCGTGGCGCCGGACGTGATCATGGGGTCGAAACCCGTGGACAGCGGGTAGGACAGGCCGGCTTCGATCGTGCCGGAGCCGGTGCCGCCGGACGTCTTCGCGCCGTTGCCACTGGAGGCGGGGCCGCCGCAGGCCGTCAGGCCCGTGGTGATCGCGGTCGTCACGCCGATGGCGCTCGTGTATCTCATGAAGGTGCGGCGGTTGACGCCGACTGCGCTGCGCGAGGGCAAGGAGTCCTCCAGGCGGGAAACGAGAAGCGGGAAACGAGAAGTGGGAGCAAGCGGCGGCGGCGTGAATGGTCGGCGCCTCATCGAAATGCATCAGACGTCTGATGTCTGATGCCTTGATAGTGTGGGAACGTAGCCCGGTGAACCGAAAGGGGTCAAGAGGTGGCGGTGGAACAGGGTGCGGCGCGGGTGGTCACGCCCGAACTCAAGCCGGTCCGACAGCCGTTGAGGCAGGAGGTCGTCGACGGCATCAAGGCGTACATTCTGCGCAACAAGCTCCGCCCCGGTGACCCGCTGCCGACCGAGCCCAAGCTGTGCGAGGCCCTGGGGGCAAGCCGCTCCAGCGTGCGCGAGGCCATCAGGATCCTCACCGCGCTCGACATCGTCGAGGTGCGGCACGGGCACGGCACCTATGTGGGCAGGCTGAGCCTGTCCGCCCTCGTCGAGAGCCTCACGTTCCGCGGACTGCTCAGCCCCGACGACGACTTCCAGGTGATGTCGGACCTGATCGAGGTGCGCGAGCTCTTCGAGCGGGGCATGGCCGAGCGGATCGTCACCACGCTGACGGGCGATCAGGTCGACTACCTCCAGGGGCTTGTCGACACGATGCGCGGGGCCGGCGCGGGGGACGGGCACGGGTTCGTCGACGCCGACCGGGCCTTCCACACGCTGCTCGTCGCGCCGCTCGGCAATGACCTCATGGGGCAGCTGTCCGCGGCGTTCTGGGACGTGTACGTCGTCGTCGCGCCGCACCTCGACGTGTTCACGCACGAGCACGAGGCGGCCACCATCGCCAACCACGACCGCATCGTGGACGCCGTGCGCACCCGCGACGCCGCCGAGTTCGCGGCCGCGCTGAGCGAGCACTACGCGCCGGTGCGCCGCCGCATCGCGGAGGCACGCGCCCGCCGCTGACCTGGCCTTTGACCAACGGCGCAGACCCTCGACACGGGGGCTGCGCCGCTTTTGCATGCCGTGATCCATGCCGTGATCCGGCGGGGGCCGGCATCAACTGTTCCATCCGCGTGGGCACTTGACGCGTTTCTCGGAGATCCCTAAGGTCCAGGACAGCAGACATCAGACGTCTTCTGTCCCTCGTGCCGGTTGCCCTCCGCAGCCCGTACCCCCGCGTCGCGCCGTGCGCACGCCCTCACCCACCGGGCCCCTTCATGCCACTGACGGACCTCACCCTCGCCGAGTGCCTGGCACTGCTGCCCGACCTCGACGAGCCCGCGGACCTCGACCGGTTCTGGTCCGAGACGCTCGACCAGGCGCGCGCCCTCGGCGCCCCGCCGCACTTCGCACCGGTCGACACCGGCCTGACCCAGGTGACGACGTACGACGTCACCGTGCCGGGCTTCGACGGCGAGCCGGTACGCGGCTGGCTGCACCTGCCCGCAGGGACGAGCGAACCGCTCGGCTGCGTCGTCGAGTTCCTCGGATACGGGCGCGGACGCGGACTCGCGCACGAGCAACTGCTGTGGTCGAACGCCGGATACGCGCACTTCATCATGGACACGAGGGGCCAGGGCTGGTCGACCGCCGGAGGCGACACACCCGACACGGCCACCCTCGTCGGTACGGTCCCCGGATTCCTGACCCGAGGCATCGAACGCCCGCACAGCCACTACTACCGGCGGGTGATCACCGACGCCGTACGCTGCGTCGACGCCGTCCGCGCCCACCCGGCCGTCGACCCGGGCCGGATCGTGGTGACCGGCATCAGCCAGGGAGGCGGCATCGCCCTCGCGGTGGCCGCGCTCGTACCCGGTCTCGCCGGAGTGCTGCCGGACGTCCCGTTCCTGTGCGACATCCGCCGCGCCGCACGGATCTCCGCCACCAGCCCCTACACCGAGATCGCCGAGTACCTGCGGCTGCACCGCGACCGCACCGACACCGTGTTCACCACGCTCTCGTACGTCGACGCCGCACTGTTGGCCTCGCGCGCCACCGCGCCCGCCCTGTTCTCCATCGCGATGATGGACGACATCTGCCCGCCCTCCACCTGTTTCGCCGCCTATCACCGATACGCCGGTCCGAAGGACGTCCGCGTCTACGAGTTCAACGGCCATGAAGGCGGCGGAGGCCACCACCGGCGTGAACAGCTCAGCTGGGTGCGCGCACTCCTTGCCGCGGAGACCGGCGCCCGGCCCCCGTACGACCCCCAACTCGTCTGATCCCCAACCGAGAAGAGGTCCGTTCATGCAGCGAAGAGTCACCCTGGCCACCCTCGCCGCGGCGTTCGCCGTCGTGGCCGCCACCACGACCGTCGCCCACGGAGCCACCGCCGGCATCCTCACCTCGCAGGACCTGGCGACCGCAGGCACCGGTTCGCCCTACTACCGCATCCCCGCGCTCACCTCGACCGCCAAGGGCACGCTGCTGGCCGCCTACGACGCCCGCCCCACCCTCTCCGACCTGCCCAGCAACATCGGTGTGATGGTGCGCCGCAGCACCGACGGCGGCGCCACCTGGCAGGCCCAGCAGGTGGTGCGCAAGGACGCCGCCCCGAAGGGGTACGGCGACCCGAGCCTCCTCGTGGACCGTGAGAGCGGCCGCATCTTCCTCTTCTACGCGGCCTCGGTGAACCAGGGCTTCTTCGGCTCGGCCACCGGCAACGACGAGAGCGACCCGGACGTCCTGCAGGCCGACTACAGCTACTCCGACGACGACGGCCTGACCTGGAAGCACGAGCGCATCACCGCCGACATCAAGAACCCCGCGTGGGCCGGCATGTTCGCGGCCTCCGGAGAGGGCATCCAGCTGCGGCACGGCACGTACAAGGGCCGCCTGATCCAGCAGTACGCGATCCGGAACAACGGCGCCAACTACGCGGTCAGTGCCTACAGCGACGACCACGGCGCCACCTGGAAGATGGGCACCCCCGTCGGCCCCGGCGGCGACGAGAACAAGACCGTGGAGCTGTCCGACGGCCGCGTCATGCTCAACAACCGCTCCGCCCCGTACCGGACGGTGGCGTACTCGAGCGACGGCGGTGTCACCTACACACCCTTCAAGCAGGACACCGAGCTGCCGGACCCTGCCAACAACGGCTCCATCTCCCGCTACGCGCCCGGGGTCGACGCCTCGCACCCCCGCGCGAACTGGCTGATGTTCAGCAACACCGCGACCACCAGCGGCCGCAGCAACCTCACCGTCCGCCTGTCCTGCGACAACGGGCAGAACTGGCCGATCCGCAGGACCGTCGAGGCCGGCTCCGCCGCGTACTCCACCCTCACCCAGCTCGGCGACGGCACCGCGGCCAACCCGCGCACGGGCCTGCTCTGGGAGCGCGACGACTACCGGCACATCACCTACTCGTCCTTCGACCTCCAGTGGCTGAGCGGTGTCTGCGCGCCCGTCACCGTCACACCGCCCGCGAGCCTGAAGGCCGGAGCCACCACCGAGGTCGCCGTCCGCGTCGTCAGCCAGAACGACGCGGCCCTGCCCGCCGGTTCGGTCTCGCTGACGCTGCCGAAGGGCTACAGCGCACCGGCCGTCACCGTGCCCGCGCTCAACCCCGGCCAGGGCGCCACCGTGAAGGTCCCTGTCACGGTTCCCGCGGACGCCACCGCCGGGACCGTCAAGGCGACAGCGGACTACCAGGTCCGCGGCCGTCAACACGCCTACGGGGAAACGTCGTTGAACGTCACCACGCCGTAGTACTGCAGGGCCGCCCGGGTGCCGGGCGGCCCTGTTTCCCTCCGAACCACCCACGTACATTTCTGGAGACCCCATGTCCTGGCCCCAGCCCCTCCGCGGCGTCGTCCCGCCCGTCTGCACCCCGCTGGACGCGCACGGTGACGTCGACACGGCCTCCCTCGCCCGGCTCGTCGACCACCTGGTGGACGGGGGAGTGCACGGACTGTTCGCCCTGGGCTCCAGCAGCGAGGTCGCCTTCCTCACCGACCGGCAGCGGGCCGTCGCCCTGGAGACCGTCATCGAGGCCGCCCGCGGACGGGTCCCGGTGCTCGCCGGTGTCATCGACATGACCACACCCCGCGTCGCGGAACACGGCCGCGCCGCCCTCGCGGCCGGCGCCGACGCGCTGGTGGCCACCGCGCCCTTCTACACCCGTACACACCCGGTCGAGATCGCCCGCCACTTCCGCCTGCTGCGCGAGCGGGTCGACCTTCCCCTGTTCGCCTACGATCTGCCCGTCTGCGTACACACCAAGCTCTCCGCCGCGCTGGTACGCGAACTCGCCGAGGACGGCACACTCGCCGGACTCAAGGACAGCAGCGGCGACGAGGGGTCCTTGCGGCGACTCCTCGTCGAACTCGGCGGACGCCGCGGCCGCGCCGACGGCCCCGCGCCCTCCTTCAGCATCCTCACGGGATCCGAACTGACCGTGGACGCCGCCCTGTTGGCGGGCGCCGACGGTGTCGTACCCGGACTCGGCAACGTCGACCCGGCCGGATACGTCCGCCTCTACGACGCCGTACGCGGCGGCGACCTGGACACCGCGGTCAAGGAGCAGGAGCGCCTCGTCGAACTGTTCGGCCTCGTCGACACGGGCCCGGAGACCGACATGGGCCGCAACTCCTCCGCCCTCGGCGGCTTCAAGCACGCCCTGCGCCTGCTCGGTGTGTTCACACACGGTGTCACGGCCGCGCCGCAGATCCCGCTCGCCGACACCTCCGTCGCATCCGTCGAGCGACACCTGCGGAGCGCCGGGCTGCTTCCAGCACGGTGACGGTCCGCCGTTGGGGCAGGCCGCCTACCCGGGCCGCGGCGTGCCGGACAGGGCCGGGGCCAGCCAGCGGTTGAGGAGGGCGCGGAGCCGGGCTTCGTCCTGCGGGGGCTCGCCGGGGTGCTGGAGCAGCGAGGTCAGGAGCCGCATGATGATCTCGGCGAGGCCGTCGAGATCGGCCTCGCCGATGCCCGCTGCGGCCCAGTCGACGGGGAACCGCTGCAACATCTTGGCGCCGTAGGTGATGGTGTCACCGGTGGTGGCGCCGCGCCCGAAGGCGGTGGTGTCGCCACGCTGCAGCAGCAGGCTCAGGCGTGGCTCGGTGGGGATGGTCCGCACGCAGAAGATCATGCCCTCGACCACGGCATCCGCCGGGTCGGTGACGCCTTGCAGGTGCGCGATCATCGAGTCGACGAACGACTCGGCGCCCTGGGCCGCCACCTCGCCGATGATGTCACCGATGCCGCCGAAGTGGCGGTACACGGTCTGCCGGGTGACACCGAGTTCGCCCGCGACGTCGGACAGGGTCGTCTTCGCCGCGCCGTGCCGGTCGACGCAGCGGGCGGTCGCGTCGATGATCCGCTGCCGCGCCTCCGCGTCCGATGCGGGAGGGCGGCCTCCCCAGCCGTGATGACCCATGCCCTCAGGATCGCACAAGCTCCTCGGCCCGTTGGGGCATGGTCGCGCGCAGTGCGGCCACCACGAGACCGGCGGCGGCGACGGCGCACAGGCCGGTGTACCAGAGGCTTCCGACCGGCGTGCCCTGCTCGGTGACGCCGTCGGACGCCGCGAAGTACGCCGGCAACGCGACCAGCCAGAGGAGGACATGGGCGACGAGGTACACCGCCGGGTAGACCCGGGCGAACCACGGTGACGCCGCCGGGGCCGGTGTCGGGTCGGCCCGCCGCGCGCGCCAGGAGTCCGCGAGCAGGTAGAGGCCGACGAGCCAGACCAGGGCCAACTCGACCCCGAGGACGGCCCGTTGGATCCCGAGCTGGTCCCCGCCGCTGAACAGGTTGCTGGGTATCCCGGCGACACCCATCGCGAGTGGTGTCAGCACACCGGCGGCCAGGGTGCGCAGGGCGATCCGACGGCCGGAAAGCGCACCCCTGCCTGCCTCTCCGCCCTCCCCGGCGTCCTTTGCGCCGACCAGCCGTACGACGAGGTAGGTCATCGCGCCGAAGGACACCGAGGCGAACAGGAACATGCTGTTCATCGGGACCGAGGCGAGCGCCGGCTCGTTGATCAACGTGTTGTCGGGGTTCCAGGCCCACCACTTCAGTTGGGGCCCGAGCTGATCGAATATCTCGTAGAACACCTGGCAGACGAACGCGACGGCCAGCGAACCGGCCAGCGGTCCCCGCCGCGCGAAGACGCCGAGGACGCGGACCAGTTCGTAGGCGAGCTGCGACAGCGCCGGATAGAAGGCGACGATGTAGAGCGGCAGCCGGTCGTACATGAACTGCACGGTGAACACGTTGTGGGAGAAGATGAGCCCCACGTGCTCCTGCAGCCCGAACCAGCTCGGGAAGTAGAGCGGCGGTTCGATTACCGCCAGGTAGACGACCGAGCCGAACCACAGCGAGATGTTGACCGGGTCGCCGTCGCGCCGCCACCGCCGCCACGCGTGGACGAGGGCGAACACCGCGCCGCCGATGACGAGCAGTTCGAGGAACGGCATCGTGCCGCTCTCGAGGTCGAACGGGTTGCGGAGGTCCACGACGGGGGCGGCGTCATGGCACGAGAATCCGAGCCCTTCCGAGATGCGCTCGGCCGCTGAGTCGCATGTGTAGCCCATCCGTCGCTCCTCGGATCGGTCGTGCCGGTGGATGTCTCAGCGTGGTGTGTCTCAGTCCTTGACGAGAGCGGGGTCCGCGGCGGGCGTGCGGTCGGCGCCGTTGGTGGTGGCATCCGTGAAGTCGGTCGCGGGCGGGTCCTGTTGCTCGTCGAACCCACCGGGTACGACCGTGCGGCCGAGCAGTCGACGCACCTTGTAGCGCGCGATACGGAACCAGAACCGCGGGTCGGTGGCCATCTCGCGCAGCGACTTGTCGAGGTTGAAGACCTCGGCGAACGTCCGCTCCACGTAGGCGTCTTCACGGCTCGTCGCGGTGATGGCGTTGAAGACCGGCCAGCTGAGGCGCGCCGACAGGTTGCGGCGCCAGGCGGCGACGACCTCGCTCCCGGTCGCGAAGTCGTAGGCCTGGTCACGGGCCATCGCGAGCATCCACGGCACGTCGAGCGACTTCTTCTGCCGGCCGAGGAACTCGCGGAAGAAGGCGGCGTCGAGGGCCTCGCGGCCGCGCAGCAGCTCGGCGAGGATGAGCGCGGAGCGGGCCGCCGAACTCATCCCCTGGGCGTAGAACGGGTTGAACGCGCAGATCGAGTCACCAACGCTCACCAGGCCGAGCGGCGGCCGTTCGAGCAGGTCGAAGCGGCGCCACTTGTTGCCGGTCGAGCGGGTGAGGTGCACCTCGGAGGTCGGTGTGCAGGTGTGCATCGCCTGCCCGAAGGCCGTCGCCCGTACGCGGTCCGCCGCGGCCTCGAAGGTGCCGACCTCGCGGGGCATCCGCAGACCCCACGCGCCCATGCACACGATCGCCCGATCACCCTCGATCGGGAAGAAGTTGCTGAGGAACTCGTGCTCCTCGGGGTGGTCGCCGGTGTCCTGGGTCGGGGTGACGACCAGGTGCTTCCACCACCAGGACTCGGGACGCCGGTCGGCGGGTGGCAGGTCGTACCACCGCGAGGTGTACGTGACCTTGGCGTCGAGGGTCTTCTCCGCCGCCGCCGGCCACCCGGCCCCGGCCAGCCAGTCGGCGACGGACGAGCCGCGCCCCAGCGCGTCGACGACCAGGTCGGCGGAGAGCTGCCCCGAACCGCCGTCGTCCGTACGGAAGTCGACCCCCTCGACCCGCCCGGCGGCGGTCCCGCCCCCGCTGGTCCGCAGCCCGGTGACACTCACACCCTCGCGGATTTCGATGGCCGGGAGCTCACGGACCTTGTCGCGCAGGACCCGCTCGATGAGCACGCGGGAGCTGTACACCATCGTCATCGAGCCGGCCTGGCGCGGCCCCCAGCCGTCGTTCTCGCAGTACGCCGCGTCCAGCGACGGCATCAGGAGCATCCCGCCCGCCGCGATCAGATCCTCCTCGAACCCGGGGAAGATCTCACTGATCGCGCGGCGCCCGGAGTTGAGAAGGAAGTGCGGATGCTTGCTCTGCGGCACGCCCCGCCGATGCTGAGCGTCCGGCGGGAGCTGGTCCCGCTCCAGCACGACCACCTCGTCGAAGTGCCGCGCGAGCACCCCCGCCGCACACAGCCCCGCCACGCTGCCGCCCAGCACCACGGCCGTCGTTCCCCGCATAGTCGCTCCATTCATACACGTAATGACTGAATGTATGATCGTGGAGGGGGAAGTTAACAGCTACGCCCCGAAGTCACCAGGCTTTGACCGTCAGCCTTCCGGCAGGGCGCAGGCACAGGGGCTTCCGCCTGCTGGGCCGCGCCGGGGGTTACTCTCCAAAGGTGAGTACCGGTGCTTCTTCCACTTCTGGTGATTGTTCTGGTGGCCGCGTCCGCGGGTGGGATTCAGGGCCTGGGGACGCTGTTGGGCGGCCTGAGCGGGGAGTTGTCGGCGTTCTGGTGGTGCAGCACCTTCGGCGCTCCCGCGAGACGCGGATCGTCTCCGTGCTGTCCCCCCCCGGACCGACCTCAGGATCAAGCTGGCCGAGGACGGGGAGGACCCCGATCTGGGCACCGTGTACATCGCTCCGCCGGACCGGCACCTGTGCGTGGGGACGTCCAGGACGCTGGCGTTGACGGAGGAGGAGCCGGTGAACCACGCCCGCCCGGCCGCCGACCCGATGTTCGAGTCCGCCGCGAAGGCCTACGGTTCCAGGACCATTGCCTGCGTACTCACCGGCGCCGACGGCGACGGCTCACGAGGCATCACCGCGGTGAAGAAGCACGGCGGCACCGTCATCGTGCAGAACCCGGCCACAGCCGAGTTCCGCGGCATGCCCCGCTCGGCGATCAACACCGGACTGGTCGACCTCGTCCTGCCCCTGGAGGACATCGCACCGGCCATCGCCCGTCTGGTGGGGCGTTGTTGAGGGCCCTCATGCCCGACTCCACAGATACCCGAACACGTACCCAAGGGCGTTGGTCGCCCAGTGGAGGCCCATCGGGGCCAGCAGGCTGCCGCTGCGGTTCCGGAGCAGGCAGAGGACGCATCCCGCCGCCGCGGTGAAGAGGACCGTGCCCAGTTCGACCAGGACGGTGCCCAGTACGGAGTTCCCGAAGGTGGACGTGAGTGCGGGCTTGTCGTTGGCGAGGTTGAGCGACGGCAGGATGTGCCAGAGGCCGAAGAGCAGCGACGAGCCCAGCATGGCCGCCGTGGGGCCGCGCATGCGCTGGATCAGGCCGTACAGGACACCGCGGAACGCCGTCTCCTCCAGAAGGACGGTTCCCAGGGGAACCATCATCAGTGACTTGAGCAGCACCTCGGGCAGGCCGAGGCCGTCGTTGCGGTTGTCCTCGAACAGGTGGCGGGTGGCCGGGAGAGCGGCGGCGCACACGTAGACGGCGGCGACGATGCCGATGAGGGCGAGGGCCCAGCGCACGCCGGTGCCCAGCGAGTCCCGGGCCAGACCGAGATCGGCCCACTCGCCGCCGGCCCGGAGCAGGAGCAGCACGAGCACGCAGGTGCTGACCACCGCGGTGAGCAGGATCCAGGAAGGGATCCAGCGGTTGTTGGCGAGGTTGGTCAGTACCAGCACGCCGACGGCGCAGGCGAGGGCCGAGGCGTGGGAGATGCGCCCGGTGAAGGGTGCCTGCATGGATGGGTCACCTCGTCCGCCGACGGTCCGTATAGATGGGCGTGAGTAGGTGTGCGTCAGTAGATGTGTACAAGTAGGTGCGCACAAGTAGTGCCAAGCCTGGATTGATGCGACATTACTGGCAAGTTGTCGGAACCGGTTGCCGTTGCCGCGGTCCCCTCTCCGGAGGTGTCGAGCGCGGCCTGAGGAGTGCCTGCGGTGGAGCACAGTTCGTATCAGGTGTACGGCAGGCCGCGGTCCTGGTTCCGTCGGCACGCGGGGTCTGAGCGGGTCGTGTTCAGAGGGTTCTCCTGGGGCGGGTGCGTGCTGGCCGCGGTCTTCTACTGCCTGTCACTGACGCCTTCGCTCCTGCCGCGCGCCTGGTGGCTGCAAGGGCTCGCGGCGGGCGTCACGGCGGTGGTCGGGTACGCCGTCGGTGCGATTCTCGACGCGGTGACGCGCCGGATCGCCGGCCGCGCCGGGCTGTATCCACCACGTACGCGTCACGGGTGGGTGAAGTGGGCGGTGGCCGCCGTCGCGGTCGCGGCCGTCGTGGTGCTGACGGCGCGGAGCGTGCGCTGGCAGGGTGATGTGCGCCGGGCCGTGTCGATGCCACCTCAGGTGGTGTGGTGGCAATGGGCGTTGGTGCCGCTGGTCTCCGCCGTGCTGGCGCTGCTCGTGCTGGGCGTGGCCCGCGTGCTGCGCCTTGCGACACGTGTCGTGACGAACCTCGCAGGGGGTCATGTGCCGCGCCCTGTGGCGTACGCCGTCGGTGTCGTCCTGGTCGCCCTCATCGCCATCGGTTTCGCTCAAGGGGTTCTGGTCGGCCGGGCCCTGCGCGTGATCGAGAGCGCCGCGTCGCTGACCGACCAGGGGACCACGGAGGGCATCGTGCGGCCCGAGCTGGCCACGCTCTCGGGCAGTCCGCCGTCGCAGGCGCCGTGGGACAGCCTGGGCGCCAAGGGCCGGGACTTCGTCGGCGAGGCCACCCGCCGTGAGGACATCGCGTCGTTCACCCATGCACCGGCCAAGGATCCGGTGCGGGTGTACGTCGGTCTCCGCTCGGCCGACACCCTCCAGAAGCGGGCCGACCTCGCCGTACGCGAGCTGGAACGCACCGGCGGCTTCTCCCGCAAGGTGCTGGCCGTGATGGGCACCACCGGCACCGGCTGGATCAACGAGCAGGGCAGCAAGCCGTTGGAGTACATGTGGGGCGGCGACAGCGCCCTGGTGGCCATGCAGTACTCGTACTTGCCCAGTGGTGTGTCGGTGCTGACGGAGGACGAGGCCGCGGACGCCGGTTCCGCCCTGTTCGACGCGGTGCGCCGCAAGTGGCTCACGCTGCCCAAGGGCGACCGGCCTCAACTCCTCGTGTACGGCGAGAGTTTGGGATCGTACGCGATGGAGCACGCGCTCGGCGGATCCCCGGACGCGCTCACCTCGAAGGTCGACGGGGCGCTGTTCGTCGGCCCCACGTACAGCAACCCGCTGTGGAACCGGGTCACCGACGGCCGCCGGACCGGCAGCCCGCAGTGGCGGCCGGTCTACGACAACGGGGCGAACGTGCGGTTCGCCCAGGTACCCCGTGACTACACGATCCCGGACGCGCCCTGGCGACAGCCGCGGTCGGTCTACCTGCAGAACGGGTCGGACCCGGTGGTGTGGTGGTCGCCGGGGCTCGCCGTCAACAAACCGGACTGGATGCTGACACCGCGGGCCGGGGACGTGTCACCGGCCATGCGCTGGTACCCGCTGCTCACGTTCTGGCAGGTGGCCTGCGACATGGCCGGCGCGGCGGACGTCCCCGACGGCTACGGGCACCGGTACGGCGCGATGCCGACCAGCGCATGGGCGGAGATCACCCGGCCGCCCGGCTGGACCGAGGCGGACTCCGAACGTCTCGCCCGCCGACTGACGTCCTGACCAGCCGCGACCGCACCTCCGTGCCGCTCACCAGCGCCGGTGGACCTCCTCGGCCCAGCCGTAGAGGTCCCGCACCTCCACGGTCTCGCCCGCGTCGTCGACGACCCGGCCCCGGTAGCGGCCGAATGCCTGGTCCTCGCGGCTGCGCATCCACAGCCGAGTGGCGTCGGAGGAACGCACGTACTCGGGCTGGAACTCAAGGTCGACACGCTCACCGGTGATGTGCCACGGCGCGTACCAGTCCTGGCTGTCGTAACGCCACACCAGCTCTTCGCTGATCTTGTGCAACCGGCCGTCGAGGAAGAGGCCGTTCTCCACACTGCCGGTGCCGTCGGTCCACTTGCCGCCGATCTGCAGGCCGACCTCGCGGCCGTCGACGTGGCCGTGCGCGGCGCCCCAGTTCCACAGCGTGCTGCTGGGCCAGCGGCCCCGGCCGTGGTCCAGGGTGGCGACGGATTCCTCGGCGGACACCGGGAACTCCTCGCCCCGCACGGTGATGGTGCCCTCCACGGGGCGGCCCACGTCCTTGACCGTGTACTGGAAGCGCCGATCCGACCACGGCACCACCACCGCCAGGCTGTCCCGCCCCGGAACGCGCTCCACCCGAAGGTCGGCCCGCAACTCACCGGCCTTCACCCGCAGCCGGGTGTGCCCGGGGACCTCCTCGATGGAGACGGAGTTCTGGCCGGGCCCCAGCCACACGCTGCCCTCCCCGCAGCGGTCGGGGAACTGCACGCCACGGGCCGGCTTGGTCACCTCCACCGAATGAAGGGGGGTGTTCGTGCGCCGGTCCAGGCACCAGGCGCCCTTGCTGGACAGGTAGTCGAGGCTGGAGGCGGTGACGGCGAACACATGGTTCGGCGTGACGACACACCAGTACTCCCAGCGCATCGTGCGGCCCCAGCCCTTGAGGTTGGTGTGGTGCAGGGGCGTCCTGCTCCAGCCGACCGCGTCCGGGTTGAGCCGCCCGTCGGGACGGCACAGATTGGTCCGCTCGGTGATCTCGCGCTCCGCTACGCGGTGCCCGGTGTGCATGAAGTTCTCCTTGAACTCTGGGCCCCTGTGAATGAGGCCGGACCATTGGTGAAGGGGAACAGGGCGCGCCGCGCTTCAGTTGGCCCCGCGGGGCCCGGCGCCGTCGGCCGCGGACTGTTCCTCCAGTGCCTGGATCAGCGCGTCCATCGCCGCCAGTTCGTGGGCGCGCACCAGCTCCGCCGCCTCCTGGAACGACCCGCCCGCGAGCGCGTCCCTGATGGCCACGTGCTCGGCGTGGGACTCCGGAAGCCGCCAGGGCACCAGACGGAACCCGCGCTGGGCGGTTTCGGTCTTGGACCAGATCCCGGTCAGCATCCGGTGGATCATCTGCGTCTGCCCGGTGTCACAGAGCAGCGAGTGGAACCGCCGGTTGAGGGCGGCGAAGCGGGCCACGTCCCCTTCGCCGACCGCCTCGACGGACTCGGCCAGCACCTCGTCGACCTGGTCGAGCCTGGTTCCCGTCAGCGGCCCGCCGAGCTCCAGGGCCAGCGCCGACAGCGCCGCCCTGACCCCGTACAGCTCACGCGCGTTGTCGACGGTCACCTGCGCCACCACCGCGCCCACGTGCGGCCGTTCGACGAGCCAGCCCTCCGACACCAGCTGCTTGACGGCCTCCCTGACGGGGGTCTCGCTGATGCCGACCGCCTCCGCGACCGTGCGCGCCACGAGCTTCGTGCCGGGTGCCGCCCGCCCCGACATGATCTCTTGCTTGATGTGCTCCGCGGCCAGGTCGGCCTTGGTACGGAAGGGCTCGGGCGGTCGCGGGGCCGGCCCACCGGACAGGGCCGGGTCCGCGGAGGAAGGTCGTCGGGTCATGTGCGCCTCTCACACCTGCTGTACGGTCAGCGGCTCGATCGCCGCATGGTCAAGTTCGACGCCGATCCCCGGGCCCTCGGGAAGCGGTACGTTCCCGGAGGCGTCGGGCAGCAGCGGCCGGGTGAGCATCACGTGGAAGACCTCCGGCACGATCACCGGGGGGTCGTACGGATACTCCAGCCAGTCGCAGTTCGGCAGCGAAGCGCACAGCTGCAGGTTCCCCGCCACGCCGAGGCCGGTCGCCCAGGCGTGCGGGATCACCTTCCGCTGCCGCGCCGCGGCCATCATCCCGAACATCCGCAGCGCGCCGATCTCCTCGCTCTCATTGGCGTCGGGCTGGTAGATGCTGAAGCAGTCGTCCTCCAGCAGACGGACGAGCTGACCCAGGCCGCGGTTGTGCTCCCCGCCCGCGATGGGAATGGGGGAGGCGGCCGTCAACTCCCGCTGGGAGCGGTAGTCGTGACGCCCCAGCGGTTCCTCCAGCCAGGCCACGCCGAGGTCGGCGAACTCCCGCGCGGTGGTGAGCGCCCGCTCGAAGTCCCAGATCATGCGGCTGCCGTCGGGACGGTAGCGCCAGGACGCGGCCGCCTGGTTGGCGTCCACCATCAGCGTGACGTCGGGCCCCACCGCCTCGCGTACGGCGGCCACTTGGGCCACGTCCTCGGCGATCGTGTCCGCGTGCACCCGCAGTTTGATGCCGGTGAATCCCTCCGCCACCACTTGGAGGGCATCGTCGGCCCGCTGATGCCGGTCGCGCACTTCGCCGAAGCTCGCGTACGCGCGAATGGCGGTGCGCTCACCGCCCCACAACTGGTGCAGCGGCCGGCCGCAGGCCTTGCCCACCGCGTCCCAGACGGCGACGCCCACGACCCAGGGCCGGGGGAAGACGTATTCGGCGACGTACCGCAGTCGGTTGGCGATGCCCGTGGTCGCGAGGACGTCGAGGCCGACGAGCGCGGGCCTGAGCCACGTACGGATGGTCTCCAGGAGCATCGGCCCGGTGCCGTGTCCCATGTCGCCGCCGGACACCCCGACGATGCCGTCCTCCGTCTCCACCTCCACGATGACGGCCGACATGGCGCGGTGGCCGCCCTCAGGTGCCCAGGAGGGGTGGAAGGGGCGCGGGTAGGGCAGTTCGACGAGGCGGGCGCGGACGTCCCGTATGCGTGTGGTCATCCCTTGGTCGCTCCGTCGGCGAGGCCCTTGACGAGGTACTTCTGCACGGCGAGCGCGAAGATGACGACGGGCAGTACCGTCAGCACCCCGACGGCCGCCAACGGGCCCCACAGGCCGCCCCGTTCCGTGTCCGCGGCCATGCCCGCGATGGCGACCGGGATGGTGACCGCGTGGTCGTTGGTGAGCACCAGGGCGAACAGCAGCTCCTCCCAGGCGAGGATGACGCAGTAGATCAGCGTCGAGACGAGGCCGCTGAGGCTGCACGGCACGATGATGCGGAAGAAGGCGCCGAACCGTGTGCACCCGTCGACCATCGCCGACTCCTCCAACTCCCGCGGCAGACCGCGGAAGAAGGCCTGCATCAGCCACACCACGTACGGGATCAGGAACGTCATGTAGGCGAGGATCACGGTGATGTACTGGTCGGTCAGCTGGAGCTTGCGTGCGACGAGGAACATCGGGACGACCAGGGCGATCGGCGGCACCGCACGCGAGGCGAGGATCAGTCCCGCGACGACGCCCGCGCCGCGCATGCGCAGCCGCGACAGCGCGTAGCCGGCCATCGAGCCGACGACCATCGAGATGACGGCCGAACCACCCGCCACGATCACCGTGTTGACCATGCGGGGCAGGATGCGGGCCTGCTGGAAGTAGCTCGTGTAGTTCGCCGATGTCAGCTCGCTGAAGAGGCGGGGCGGGACGGAGAAGATGTCACGCGGCAGCTTGAAGGAGATGCTCACCATCCACAGCACCGGGAACAGGAAGACGAGTGTCACCAGGATGGCCCCGCCGATCGCGAAGACTCGGCCCCACTTCGGTCCCGGCGCCGTCTGTACCGTCTCGCTCACCATCGGTTCTCCAACCGCCGGGTAATCCGGAAGAGCACGTAGGTGACCACCAGCGTGAGCAGCAGCACCAGCGTCGCCATGGAGGAGGCGCTGCCGAACTCCAGGCTGCGGAAACCCTTGTCGTAGATGTAGAGGTTGACCACATCGGTGGCCTGTCCCGGGCCGCCCTTGGTGGCCGCGAGCGCGATGTCGAACATCTTGACCGCACCCAGCCATCGCACGATGAACGCGGCGGACATCACCGGCACGAGCAGCGGCAGCGTGATCCGCCACAGTGTGCGCAGCGCGGAGGCGCCGTCCACACGGGCCGCCTCGTACACCTCGGTGGGCAGTGCCATGATCCCGGCCGAGGCGATCAGCACCACGAAGGGGGTCCAGCGCCAGGTGTCGATCACCACGAGGCTGATCATGGCGAGTGTCGGGTCGCCGAGCCACTCGACGGGCCCGATGCCGACAAGCCCGAGTACGTAGTTGACCACGCCCCACATGGGGTCGAGCAGCATCCGCCACATCCCGCCGGCGACGACGGGAGCCACCACCATCGGGATCAGGAAGAGCGCCCGCAGCACGCCGCGGCCCTTCCACTCCACGTTCAGCAGAAACGCGATCGCGAACCCGAGCACCATCTGGAGTGGCAGGGCGAGGATCAGGTAGATGCCGGTCACTTTGAGGGACTGGGCGAAGCCCGGATCCTGCAGCACCAGCCGGTAGTTGCTCCACCCCACCCAGCCGGAGGGCTCGAACTTCGCGAGGTCGAAGGAGGAGAAGCTGACCCAGACCGTGTACGCGATGGGGTAGAGCAGCATGCCGCCGAGCAGCACGAGAGCGGGGGTGAGGAACAGCCACGCGGTGCCCTGTTCACCGAGCCGCGCGCCACGGCGGAAGGGCAGCAGCCCGCGGGGTGTCGTCGTCGGGGCGCTCACTGGTCGTACCCCTTCGCCGCGAGGAGCGTGGAGATGTCCTTCTCCGCCCGGTCCAGGGCCTCCTTCGCGGTCGTCTCGCCCGACATGGCCCGGCTGGTCTCCAGGGCGAGGATCTGCTGTACGGCGTCGGACTCGGGGAGCCGGGGACGGTACATCTTCCCGGCCTTGACCGCCTTGTCGCCCTTCTCGATGGCGCTGTACACGGGGCGCAGCCACTCGGCCGGAGGATCGGCCAGGGTGGAACGGCGGGCGGGGAACGACCCCAGATGGGCGCCGACCCACTGCTCGCCCTTCTTCGAGGTCACCCACTGCAGGAACGTCCACGCGGCGGCCTGGTGGGGCGACTTCTTGGTGACCGCCGCCGACCACACACCACGGTGTGTGCTGGGTCCCGCTGAGCCGGCGGGCATCGTGGTGATGCCGACGTCCCCGGAGCCGAGCTTCGTGGACGCGCTGTCCATGGCCGTGCCCTTGTAGACACTGCCCCACATGAACATGGTGGCTGTCCTGCCCTGCCGGAACGCCTCCAGCGGCTCGTTGAACTGATACGTACTCGCACCGGGCGGAGCGTGCTTGAGCAGGTCGATATGGGTCTGCAAGGCCTTGACACCCTTGGCGTTGTTGAACGTGACGTGATGCTTGTCGTCCATCAGTTGTCCGCCGTCGGCGTTGAGCATCGTCTGCCAGATGGTGGGTGTCAGTGGGTCCTTGGTGAAGTAGGTCCCGACCGCCCAGGAGTCCTTCTTGCCGTCCCCGTCGGTGTCCTGGTCGAGCTTGGAGGCGTCCTTGAGGTACTGCTTCCAGGTCGTGTGCTCGTCGGGCTCGGCGACCCCGGCCTTCTTGTAGAGGGCCCGGTTGTAGAACATCAGCATCAGGTTGGTGCGTACGGGGACGGCGTACTGGTGTCCATCGGCCTGGCCTGCCGCCAGGTCAGAGGGGGTGAAGTCGGCCCAGTCGTAGTCCTTGCCGGTGGTCTTGCGGGCATCCCCCTTGCGCAGGTCGAGCAGCGCGCCGGTCTCCGCGAGCCGGGGGATCCAGGGATCGTCGGCGAGCACGATGTCGTACGTGGGTGACACGCCGGTCAGATCGAGCATGGTCTTCGGCAACTGGTCCGCATAGGGCAGCCCGTCGACCCTGACCTTGATGTTCGGGTACTCCTTGCGGAACTGTGGCACGAGCTTGTCCTGCCACTGCTTGGCGAAGGCGTCATTGGCCAACACCCGTATTTCCACGGGCTTTTGGGCCGTGCCGAGAGTGCCGGCGCCGCCCTTCTGCGGGGGAGTGGAGCAGCCGGCAAGTACCAGGGCGGCCGCGGCTGTCGCGGCCGCGACCGGCAGGGGGATTCTTCGCATGGGACGCGGTCTCCTCGTCACCGTCGGGGCAGGAAGAAGGGGGGAGGGGTGGGACGAAAATGGCGGGGGTAAGTCGTCAACTCACGGGGCTGAAAGCGACCTTGACGACATCCCGGCCGTCGAGGGAGTAGCTGCCCTCCAGCGCGGAGAGCGCCTCGCCGACACGGTCCAGGGGCACGCGATGGCTGACCACGCGCTCGTACGGCCGGTCCTCCCGCTCAAGGAGAGTCAGCGCCTGGTGGTAGCGGCGCTGCATGTCGGGGCCCGCGCCGTAGACACCGGTGAGCGTCAGGTCGCGTTGCAGCAGGTCGCTGAACGGGTTGAAGGGGATGGTGCCCCTGTCGGTGAAGTTGCCGAGTTCGGCGAGGACTCCGCCGCTCGCGAGGTAACCGATGGCCTCGGTGAACGCCTGGGGTGAGCCGGCCGTGCCGATCACGCAGTCCGCGCCCGCCGGGCGGCCCAGCGCGGACAGGACCGCACGTCGGCGAGCCTCGGTCCCGGTGTGCTCGCCGATGTCGACGACGTCGTCCGCGCCCAGTTCCAGGGCGAGTTCCAGACGTGTGCCCGGGTCGCCGAGCGCGACGATCCGGCCTGCGCCCGCCGCACGGGCCGCGGCAACCGCCATCAGCCCGATCGCGCCGACCCCTTGGACGACGACGGAGCTGCCGACCCCGATCCGGCCCCTGTCGATGCCGTGCAGCGCCACCGACAGGGGTTCTTGCAGAACGGCGATGCCGGGCGGGAGTTCGGTGCGGTGGAAGACGGTGCCGACGTTGGAGGCGAACAGGTACTCGCTGAACCCACCGCTCAGGTCCGGGACTTGGCCGATGGGCGAGGCGAAGCCGTAGGAGGGGCGGCGGTCCTGGCAGGCGTCGGGCCGGTGCCGGACCTGGCAGTCGAAGCAGGTGCCACAGCTCAGTGCTGGGAGGACGCCCACACGGTCGCCCAGGGACACCGGCCGACCCGCGTGGTCGGTGTGCACGCCGGGGCCGAGTGCGCTGAGTGTGCCGACGATCTCGTGACCCAGGAGGGCGGGGAAGGTGACACTGGCGAGCCGCCCGCGACGGATGTGTGCGTCCGTGCCGCACATCCCGGTGAGCTCGACCTTCAGTACGAACTGGCCGGGCCCCGGCTCGGGCACGTCGAACTCACGGATCTCGACGGGCTCTCCGACCCCGGTGACGACCGCCGCACGTGACTTCATCGACTGCTCGCTCCCTGGATTCTGGATTCTATGGAATATGGAATGCGGCAGACATTAGGCGGAAGATCGTCGGCGCGTCCAGGGGGTGGGAGGAAAGAAGTCCGGTTGGTCGAGGGGAGCGCGAGCCGTCCCAGATGGGTGGGCGGGCGTGAAAATGGAGTGAGCCGTGAAGTTCACTCGTTCAACGGGTTCGTTCGCAGGTCTTGTCTCGACTGAAATTGTGACTACGCTCAGGGTTCGCTCCTACGCTCCACCCCCTCCATCCACTGCGCCGCTCCCGCCAGGAGGCCGTCTTGGACGCCACGGATCCGTCCGCGCGTTCCGTACCTGTCCCGGGAAACCGGGGAGACGAGCCGGAAGGCGCACCGGAAGACGCTCCGGAAGCGGGCCTCCCGCGGGTGGGTCTTGTCCGGGTCGGGGCGGCTCTGACGGCTGCTCAGACGGCCGTCTATCTCACCGTCAACGCCGTGGCCACGGTCCTGTTGCCCGTGCAGATCGCCCGACTCGTCGGCGAGGCGCACAAGGAGTCCTGGCTGGGCATCGTCTCCTCGGTGGGGGCGGCCGTCTCGATGCTGGCCAGCCCCGTGATCGGCATGCTCTCCGACCGCACGCGCCACCGCCTGGGCCGGCGCGCGCCCTGGCTGCTGGCCGGCGGCGCGGGCGCGGTGGTCGCGTTCGCCGCCGTGGGCTTCGCCCCCGGACCGACCTCGCTCCTGCTGGCCTTCGCCCTCGCGCAGATCACCGTCGTCCTCGTGACGACACCGCTCAGCACGGTGATGGCGGAACGCGTGCCACGCAGCCGCCGCGGCACCGTCGGGGCGCTGCCCGCGCTCGCCACCACGCTGGCCGCCGCGTGCGCGGGCTGGCTCGGCGCCGCCTTCGTCGACACCCCTGCCGTGGGCACGACGTTCCTCGGTGCGGTGGTGCTGGTCGGGACCGTGGTGTTCGTCCTGGTGGCTCCCGAACGATCCAGCCGTGACGACGATCGCGCCCAGGCGCCCCGGGGCACACCAGCGCCGATGTGGCGCACGATGTTCGTCGCCTTCCGCGACCACAACTTCCGCTGGGCGTGCGCGGGCCGCGTGCTCGTCGTCATGGCCTACGCGGTTCTTCAGACACGTCTGCTCTACTTCGTCCAGTCCCGCTTCGACCTGGACCTGCACGCGGCCACCGCGAGCGTCGCCACGGTCAACGCGGTCGCCGGGCTGCTCACCGTGATCGGCCTGGTGACCGCCGCGCCGTTGTCGGACCGGTTCGGCCGGCGGCCCTTCGTCTACTTCGGGGGCTCGGTGGTGGGGCTCGGCATGCTGCTGGTCACCCGGATCACCTCCGAGACGCAATTCCTGCTCGCCTGGGGGCTGGTGTCGCTCGCCTTCGGTGCCTTCATGGGCGTCGACGCCGCGTTGACGGCGGATGTGCTGCCGGACGCGGAGGGCGTCGGCAAGGACCTGGGGCTGATCAATCTCGCCCAGACGGTGCCGCAGACCCTCGCCCCCGCCCTCGGTTCGGCGGTACTGACCGTCACCGGCGGCTCCTACACCCTCCTTCTGCTGCTCGGCGCGGTCTGTGCCGTCGCCAGTGTCTTCACCACCGCTCGGCTGCGGGGCGTGCGATGAACCCGCCCCAGGGCAGCGCATACCGTGCCCACATGACCGACACCACCCCCTCCGCCAAGCGCGGCCCGTACGCCCGTTCCCGCAAGCGCCGCGCGGACATCGCCGACGCCGTGCTGCGTCTCGTCGACGAGCACGGGCACGACCGGGTGACCACCGCGCTGGTCGCCCGCGAGTCCGGGGTCCCCGAGGCCACCGTGCTCTACCACTTCGCCGGCAAGGAGCACCTGCTCGTCGCCGGCATGGTGCGGGCCGACGAACTGGCGGTGCGGGAGGCCGGTGTCGAGGAAGAGGACGTACGCCTCGACCTCGACGAGCTGCGGCGCGCCGTGGCTCCGGGCCCCGTCGAAGAGCGGCGGCTGCGCCTGTATCTGACGCTCAAGGGGCTCTCCGCCACGCCGGGCAGCCCCGCGGCGGCCTACTTCCACGACCGGACGGAGCACAGCGTGCGCATCTTCGCCCGGCTGGTCGAGCGCCGGCAGCGCGACGGCCTCGCCCACCCGGGCCTCGACCCGGAACAGACCGCCCGTCAGATCTCTGCCCTCTTCGACGGCCTGACCATGATGCGCATCACCAACGCCGACGTCCCGGTGGACGACCTGCTCGCCGACGGCGTGCGCCGCCTGACGGGGGAGAACTGGATGCGGGCCCGCGCCCTGCTCGACGGACCCGAGGTCGGCCTCTGACGCCGCATCAGGGCCTACAACGAGCCTCGTAGGAAAGGAACATGATGGAACATCAGGCCGACGAGCTTTTCGGCAAGCCCTACACGGACGTGGACGAGTGGCGGCAGGAACCGGTCCCGCACCGCTACCTGCACGGCGGCTTCCACGGCACCGACACCCGCTTCTCCGCGTACTTCCCGCCCCGCGAGCAGTACGCGGGCCGCTTCTTCCAGCATGTGACCCCGGTTCCGCAGAGCGAGCACCTGGCGCAGACCGCCCGCGGGCAGGAGGACCGCATCGGCTTCGCGGCCGACAGCGGCGGCTACTTCCTGGAGACCAACGGCGGCGGTCCGG
The DNA here is from genome assembly GCF_053592315.1 of Streptomyces sp. NPDC002754. Lineage (NCBI taxonomy): Bacteria > Bacillati > Actinomycetota > Actinomycetes > Kitasatosporales > Streptomycetaceae > Streptomyces > Streptomyces sp. NPDC002754. The sequence goes on along the minus strand of NZ_JBSFVM010000017.1, from coordinate 67,969 downwards.
ACTACGCCGACCCCACCTCGGGCGCCGATCCCACCATCGGCGCCTACCGCGCCAACGCCGCCTGCGCCCGCTACTCCCGCGAACTCGCCGTGCGTGTCTACGGCTTCGACCACCGCCCCTACGGCTACCTCTACGGCGGCAGCGGCGGTGCCTACCGCACCATCGGCGCCGCCGAGAACACCGAGGGTGTGTGGGACGGATTCGTCCCCTACGTCATCGGCAGCCCGATGGCGATCCCCAATGTCTTCAGCGTCCGCATGCACGCCCAACGGGTGCTGCGGGGCAGGCTGGAGGCGATCGTGGACGCGACCGAGCCGGGCGGCGGCGACATGTACGCCGGTCTGGACGCCGAGCAGCGGGCCGCCCTGGAGGAGGCCACCCGCATGGGCTTCCCGCCGCGCTCCTGGTTCGGCCATCGCACCATGGGCAACCACGCCTTCAGCGTCCTGAAGCCCGGCGTCGAGGCCCTGGACGCCGGCTACTTCGAGGACTTCTGGACGCGGCCCGGACACCTCGGCGCCGACTCCGCACCCGACAGCTCCCTCCACCGCGACCGGCTGCGGCACCGCTGCACCGTGGCCGAACTGGTCACCGCGTCCGACGACATGCCGCCGCACGGCACCGTCCGGGGCGGCGTCGACACCTCCTTCGCCTCCGCCTCCGCCGACAAGCCGTTGACCGGGATCCGGCTGAGCGTGCCCGTCCGTGTCGCCGCCCAGGGAGCCGACCTGCGCGTCATCACCGGAGCCGCGGCAGGCGGCTCGTTCGTACTGAGCGAGGTGCACGGCGACCTGGCCGTCCTCGACGAACAATTCCGTGGCGCGAGCCCGGACGGGCTGCGTCCGGGCGACGAGATCGAGATCGACAACAGCGGCTTCCTCGCCGCCCAGACCTACCACCGGCATCAGGTGCCCGGCCCCGAGTACGCGGTCTGGGACCAGTTCCGCAACCCGGACGGCACCCCTCGCCACCCGCAGCGCGAGCTCCTCGCCGGCCCGTTGTTCACCGGCGCCGCCTCAGGATCGCTGCCCGAGGGCCGGCCGCACGGCAAGATGGTCGCCGTGTGCAGTCTGCTCGACCGCGAGGCCTTCCCCTGGCAGGGCGACTGGTACCGAAGCCGGATCCGCGAGCACCTCGGCGAGGAGGGCGAGCAGGCCAACTTCCGCCTCTGGTACGTCGACCACGCCCTGCACGGCGACAGCGAGGCCCAGGAGGACCCCACGCACACGGTCTCCTATCTCGGCGCCCTCCACCAGGCACTGCGGGACGTGGCCGCCTGGGCCGAGCGGGGCGTCGAACCGCCCGCCACCACCGCCTACAACGTCACCGACGGCCAGGTGCACGTTCCCGCCGCCGCCCACGACCGACGCGGAGTACAGCCCGTGGCCCGGCTCACCGCGAACGGCGGCGAACGCGCCGAGGTGACGCCTGGTCAAGAGGTCGTGCTACGCGCCGAGTTCACCTGCCCTCCCGACGGCGGCAGTATCGTCGCCGCGGCCTGGGACCTGGACGGAACCGCGGCCTTCGCGACGCACGAGGAGATCGTCCCGGCCCCGCGCGTGGTGATCGAGCGACGGCACACCTTCGCGCAGCGGGGCACACACTTCGTCACCGTCCGCGCCTCCGCCCACCGGGACGCGGACCCGGCCACCCCGTTCGCGCGCCTCGACACCCTCGCCCGGGTAAGGGTCGTCGTCTCCTGACGGTCGCCTGCCGATGGCGTCATGGCCGTCTCCGCCTGCGGTGTGGACCGAGCCTGCCTACGCTGGTGTTTTCGTCGCTGGTCAGCCCCCGGCACACCAGAGTGGAGGTCGCCCGATGACAGACGCCGACGCGGTGGACACCCACGCGGTGGACGCCTTCGCCGTGGATACCCACGCGCACGTCTACCCGGCGGCGTATCTGGACCGGCTGGAGGGTATCGGGGTCGACCCTGCGACCACCAGGATCGCGCGGAACCTCGCCGCCGACTCGACCGACGCGGACATCGCCGAACGCCTGCGGGGCATGGACGCCGCGGGCGTCGCCGTCCAGGTACTCGCCGTGACACCGCAGAGCCCGGGCGGACCTGAAGCGCAGCCGTCACTCGACGCGGCAAGGTGGATCAACGACGAGTACGCACGCCTCGTCGAGGCCCACCCGACCCGGTTCCTCGCCTACGGCGCGCTGCCGCTGCCGCATGTCGACGCCGCACTGACCGAACTCCCGCGACTGTTCGACCAGTTGGGGTTCGCCGGCGTCTCCCTTCCGGCCGTGCTGCCCGGCGGGCTCAGCCCCGCGGACGCCCGGTTCGCCCCCGTGTGGGCTGCCCTCGACGAGCGGTCGGCCATCGTCAATGTGCACGCCACGGGTTCGGGCGCCCGCTCGGACCTCATCAACGACCACCGTCTCGAGTGGGTCAACGGGGCACCTGTCGAGGACGCCATCGCCGTGCTCCAACTCCTGAAGGCGGACATCCCGCGACGCTTCCCTCAAGTCCGGCTGCACGTGGCCCACTTGGGCGGCGACCTGCCCTTCCTGGCCCAGCGCCTCCAGGACAACTACGAGGACTGGCACGCGTTTCCCGAACCGCCCATGGAGACCTTGCCGCGCATGTGGTTCGACGCGGCCAACTTCCACGAACCGTCGCTGGTCCTGGCAGCCGAAACCTTTGGAACCGACCGGCTCCTGGCGGGCTCGGACCACCCGTACTTCCAGGGCGAGAAGTACCGGCGGGCCTTCGACTACATCCGCACCTCCCGACTGACCGACACCGCCACCCGCGCCGTCCTCACCGGGAACGCGCGGGCCCTGTACGGGGAGCGGTTGGCGCTGCCACAGGTGTGACCCGCCGGCGCTCAGCCGTCCAGCCCGGTCATCGGAGCAGGCAGCGCCCCCGGATCCCCGGTGCGGGCGAAAGCGGCCCACGCCCCGCGGACCTCGCGTCCGAAGCGGTCCACCTCCGGCCAGGTGAGGTCGCCGAGCATCGGTGCGCCGTGCCAGGCGGTCGCCGAGCCGAGGACGAGTGGGATCTCCAGGCAGTGGGTGGCAGCGTAGGCGGAGCCGCGGGGGCGCCAGTCCAGCCGGTAGCCGTGCACGCGGGCGCCCGCGGCCTCCAGTTCCCCGTGCAGGGCGGTGAGCGGTGCCTCGTAGACGCGGTGGGTGCGTTCGGCCACGCTGCCGTGGTCGTTGGCGCCTTCGGCGAAGGCGGACATGTCGTCGGCGTTCCAGCCGTAGAGGACGTCCATGGCGGTGGGGTCGAAGGCGAAGTCCGCGCGTCCGGCCGGGAGAGGGCGGGTGCCGGAGACCGGGCCGAACGGGGGGACCAGGGTGTTGCCGACCCGCTGTTGGAGGTCGGCCGCCGTGAGGGCCTGCGCCGTGAGCAGTGCCTCGTGCGGGGCCGTGCGCGGGTCGGCGTCGAGGTGTGTCGCGAAGAGGTGGCCCGTTTCGCGGGCCTCGGCGAGCGGCCTGGTGGCGATGGATACGGGCGCGCTCTGCAGCACCGCGCGGCGGAACAGTCCCCGGGCCTCGGGCAAGCGGAGCAGCTGAAGGATGGACAGGGCGCCGGCGGACTGGCCGACGAGCGTGATCCGGCCGGGATCACCCCCGTACAGGTGGATGTTGTCGCGTACCCAGCGCAGCGCCTCCAACTGGTCGAGGAGGCCGAGGTTCCCCTCGCTGACCCCGTCGAGCACGAGATAGCCGAGCGCGCCGAGGCGGTATCCGGCGCTGACGACGACCACGTCCTGCTCGGCGGCGAGTGCGCTGCCGTCGTACCAGTCGAGGACACCGGCACCGCTGCTGAAGCCGCCTCCGTGGAACCACAGGAGAACGGGGCGACCGGCCCCGGGGGCGGTCGGGGAGGTGACCGACAGGTGGAGGCAGTCCTCGCTCTGGGGCCTGCGGTCGTGGGGCGGGCCCATCACCTTGTCGAGCCGGGACGGCGGTTGGGGGCAGATGCCGCCCGCGCCGTTGGCGGGTTCCACTCCTCGTACGGGTACGGGCGGGGAGAACCGCTCCGCGGTGGCGAACCGGAGAGGGCCGCTGCGGGCCAAGGAGTCGTCGTTCATGCCTCACCTGCGAACTCGGGAGTGGTCACCTTCTGCTGAGGAGTCTCGGGGACCGCACGGAACAGGGCCACCGCGCCGACGAGACTGAGCGCGCACACCACCACGAGGTACCAGGTCACACCCATGGAGGAGTCGCCGCCGCCGAGCAGGGCGCTGGAGATCATGGGCGCGAGGCCGCCACCGAGCACCGCGCCGGCCTGGAGGATCAGCGAGGTACCGGAGTACCGCACCCGCACCGGGAAGGTGTCGGCGATGATCGCGCCCTGCACACAGTGCGTCACGGGGATGATCAGACCCATCCCGGCGAGCGCGACCAGCGCGGTCGCACGGCTGCCGGTGTCGAGCAGCGGAAAGAAGACCGCACACCAGACGAGCACGGCCACGGAGCCGGCGATGAACATGCCCCGTCTGCCGTGCCGGTCGGCGAAGCGCGTCCACACCGGGATGGAGGCGAACCACAGCACCGCCGCCCCACTCACCCCGAGAATGAGGAACTGCTGGTCGTAGCCCAGGTGTTGAGTGCCGTACGACAGCGTGAAGACCATGAAGACGTACGCGACCGTGGAGTTCGCCAGCACGGCCAGCAGGGTCAGGCCGAGGCGCGGGAGGCCGACCTTCATCGCGTCGGCCAGCGGGAAGCGGGCCACCTCCTGCTCCTCCCGCGCCTTGTCGAAGGACGGCGACTCGGTGACCCGCAGCCGGACGACCAGCCCGACGCCGACCAGGACGAAGCTCAGCAGGAACGGGATGCGCCAGGCCCACCCGGTGAACGCCACATGCCCGGCAAGGGAGTTGGTGGCCAGGAAGACGAGATTGGCGAGCACGAGACCGGCCGGTGTGCCCATCTGCGGGAAGCCCGCGTACAGGTTCCGCCGCCCCTCGGGGGCGTGCTCCATGGACATCAACGTGGCGCCCGCACCCTCACCGCCGAGGCCGATGCCCTGGACGATGCGGAGCACCACCAGGAGGACCGGGGCCCACAGGCCGATGGTGTCGTAGCCCGGCACGAGCCCGATGAGGGTGGAGCCGAGACCCATCAGCAGCAGCGAGGCCACCAGCGTGGAGCGGCGGCCGAGACGGTCCCCGAAGTGGCCGAAGACCAGACCGCCCAGGGGACGGGCCACGAAGCCCACGGCGAGGGTGCTGAAGGCGGCGAGCGTGCCCGCCGCCGGACTCAGGCCCGGGAAGAACTGCTTGTCGAAGATGAGGGCGGCGGCCGTGCCGTAGAGGAAAAAGTCGTACCACTCCAAGGTGGTGCCGAGGAGGGTGGCGAGCGCGGTTCTGCTCGCACCTTGCGAACGCTCGGGGTCACTCATGGCGTAGGTACCTCGCTTGCTGGGTTCGGCGGGGTGGGTTCCGCGCTTTCGGTGGATCCTGGGCCCCCGCGGACCGGCCGACAAATGCCGGTTTCCCTCGCCGCCATAGCCGTCTGGGTATACCGGACGCGTCCCGACACGCCCCGACGCGTTCTGGCGGCCGCTCGGCCCGACATACCGAAACAGGCATGGCAACGAGCGAAAAGTTCATTTGTCAGGCATGGGCCCGGAGTTCCAGGCTGTGACCATGACGGCAGACACGACACGGTGGATCCGCAACTTCGTCGACGGGCGTTACGTCGATCCCGAAGCCGGCACCGACCACCGCTCCTTCGACGCGATCGACCCGGCCACCGGCCGCGCGCACGCCCAGGTGCACGAGGCCGACGCACCCCTGGTGGACCGGGCGGTGACGGCGGCCCGCACGGCCCTCGGCCCCTGGTCGTCGACCCCGGTCAGGGAACGCACCGCCGTGCTCCGGCGGGCCGCGGACCTCATCGAGGCACGGTTCGAGGAGTTCGTGGCCGCCGAGACGGCCGACACCGGCAAGCCCCTGACGCTGTCCCGGGAGCTGGACGTGCCCCGCGCCGTCGCCAACTTCCGCACCTTCGCCGACGTGGTCGCCGCCGCGGGCCAGGAATCCTTCATGACCGACCTGGCCGGCGGGCGCCAGGCCCTCAACTACGCGGTGCGCAAGCCGCTCGGCGTGGTCGCGGTCATCGTCCCGTGGAACCTGCCGCTGCTGCTGCTCACCTGGAAGGTGGCCCCGGCGCTGGCCTGCGGGAACACCGTGGTCGTCAAGCCGAGCGAGGAGACCCCCGGCACGGCGACGCTGCTCGCCGAGGTACTCGCGGAGGCCGGGCTCCCGGCGGGCGCGTACAACGTCGTGCACGGCTTCGGCGGCGGCTCGGCGGGGGAGCACCTCACCACCCACCCCGGGATCGACGGTGTCACCTTCACGGGTTCGTCGGCGACCGGCGCACACGTGATGAAGACGGTCGCGCCGCGCGTACGACCCGTCTCCTTCGAGCTCGGCGGGAAGAACGCCGCGCTCGTCTTCGAGGACGCCGACATCGAGGAGACCCTCGACGGTCTCGAGCGGTCCGTCTTCGCCAACACGGGCCAGGTGTGTCTGTGCACCGAGCGGGTCTACGTGCAGCGGCCGGTCTTCGACAAGATCGCCGACGGGCTCGTGGCGCGGGCCGAGGCCCTGCGTCTGGGCAGCCCGCTCGCCGAGGGGACGACCACCGGGCCCCTCATCTCTCAGGCCCACCGTGACAAGGTGCGTGGCTACTTCGACCTGGCGGAGGAGTGCGGCGCCAAGGTCCTCACCGGCGGTAACGTCCCGAGTCTCGGCGGAGACCTCGACGGTGGCTCGTGGATCGAGCCGACGCTCTGGACCGGCCTGACCAACGCCGACCGGCCGGTCCGCGAGGAGATCTTCGGCCCCGTCGCCGCGCTGATCCCCTTCGACACGGAAGAAGAGGCGATCGCGCTGGCCAACGACACCGAGTACGGTCTCGCCGCCTCCGTGTGGACGCAGGACCTGCGGCGCGGCCACCGCGTGGCACAGGCCATGAACGTGGGGATGGCCTGGGTCAACACCTGGTTCCTGCGCGACCTGCGCTCGCCCTTCGGCGGCGTCGGCCTGTCCGGCCTCGGCCGCGAGGGCGGCGCCTCGTCGCTGCACTTCTACACCGAACCCACCAACGTATGCGTGCAGTTGTGACGCCGACCGGCGATGATCCCGGCGGTCCGCAGCGCACGACCGCGCACGCCGCCACCACCCGAACCGAAGGACACACCTGATGCTCGACGCGCACACCGTCGACGAATTGGCCGGGCGGCTCGACGAAGCCCAGACGGCCGTCACCGACACCCTCAGCCTCGCCGACACCCACACCCTGACCATCGACGACGCCTACGTCATCCAGGCCGCGCTGCTCGGCCGGCGCACCGCACGCGGTGAGCGGATGACCGGCGTCAAGCTCGGCTTCACCAGCAAGGCCAAGATGGCACAGATGGGTGTCTCGGAGATCATCGTCGGCCGGCTGACCGACGCGATGTGTGTGGCCGACGGCGGCGATGTCGACCTCTCGCGCCTCATCCACCCGAAGGTCGAGCCCGAGGTGGCCTTCCGGCTCGCCCGGGACGTGGACCCGGCCGCCCCGGACACCTCCATCACCACCTGCGTCGACGCCGTGGCACCCGCGCTGGAGATCATCGACTCCCGCTACCGCGACTTCCGGTTCACGTACGAGGACGTGGTCGCGGACAACACCTCCGCGGCCGGCTACGCCATCGGCCCCTGGGCGCCGCTCCAGGACGTCGGCGACCTGACCGTACGGTTGAGCAACGAGGAGCAGGAGGTGGCGGGTTCGACCGTCGCCATCCTGGACGGGCCGCTGAACGCCCTGCGCGCGCTGCTCGACATGGCGCGCCGCCGGTCCGTCCCGCTGCGCGCCGGGGACGTGGTGCTCGCGGGCGCGGCCACGGCGGCGATGCCGCTGACCGCGGGGGTCACCACCTGTGAGGTCTCCGGCCTCGGCCGCGTCAGTGTGAGGGGTGTCTGATGGGCGAGGCACGTATCGTTCCGGGCAAGGCGACGCCCCGCGGCCGCTTCCCGCACTTCCGGCGCGCAGGAGACCTCGTATTCGTCTCCGGCACCAGTTCGCGGCGACCGGACAACACCTTCGTGGGTGTGTCCACGGACGAGATGGGCACCACGGACCTCGACATCCGGGCGCAGACCCGCGCGGTCCTGGAGAACATCGGAGACATCCTCGCCGACGCCGGTGGCAGTCTCGCCGACGTCGTCCAAGTGACCGCCTATCTGGTCAACATGAACGATTTCGGCGGATACAACGAGGTCTACGGACAGCACTTCGACGAGAACGGTCCGGCCCGGACCACCGTCGCCGTCCACCAACTGCCCCACCCGCACCTGCTCATTGAGATCCAGGCCGTGGCACACCTGCCCGCGACCGCAACCACCGAGGAGACACCGTGACCGACATCCCCGAGGTCATCGACTTCCAGGGCTGGATCGACGACCACGCACACCTGCTGAAGCCGCCGGTGAACAACCGCACCATGTCACTCGGCAACGACTTCATTGTCCAGATCGTCGGCGGCCCCAACCAGCGCACCGACTTCCACCTGGACCCGTACGAGGAGTGGTTCTACCAGGTCAAGGGGGACATGCACGTCAACCTGATGACCGACGAAGGACCGCACACGGTACACATCAAGCAGGGCCAGGCCTGGCTGCTCCCCGGCAACGTGCCGCACTCGCCGCAGCGCCCCGACCCGGACTCCATCGGCCTGGTCATCGAGCGGGTCCGCGAGGAGGGCAAGCTGGAGAAGTTCCTCTGGTTCTGCGCTTCCTGCTCGGCGACCGTGCACGAGGTGGAGCTGCAGGTGCGTGACATCGTGGCCGATCTCCCGCCGGTCTTCGAGGAGTTCTACGGCGACGAGAAGGCCCGTGTGTGCTCCGCGTGCGGCGCGCTGCACCCCGGGAAGGGCTGAACCGGTGTCAGACGTGATCGATGTCCACACCCACTACGTGCCGAAGGGCTGGCCCGACCTGTCGAAACTCGGTGGCCCCGACGCACCGTGGCTGCGGATCGAGTCCGAGGCCGAGGCCGTCATCATGACCGGGTCCTCCGAGTTCCGGCGCATCCAGGCGAACGCCTGGGACGCGGAGGTCAGGCTGCGGGACATGGACGCGGACGGCGTACGGACCCAGGTGGTGTCACCGACCCCGGCGTTCTTCCACTACGGTCGCAGCGGCGCCGAGGCCGCGAAGATCGCACGGATCTTCAACGACCTGGCCCTGGAGATCACCGCGCCCGCGCAGGACCGCCTGATCCCGTTCTGCCAGGTCCCCCTCCAGGACCCCGACGCGGCCTGCCGCGAGGTGGAACGCGCGGTGGCGGCCGGTCACCGTGGCGTGGAGATCGGCAACCACGTCGGCGACCAGGACCTGGACAGTGCCGGGGTGGTGACCTTCCTCCAGCACTGCGCGTCCCTGGACGTACCGGTGTTCGTGCACCCCTGGGACATGGACAACTCGCCCCGCCTCGACCGGTGGATGGCACGGTGGCTGACGGCGATGCCCTCGGAGACACACCTGTCGATCCTGGCGATGGTGCTCGGTGGTGTCTTCGACCGCATCGACGACCGGCTGAAGATCTGCTTCGCACACGGCGGCGGCTCGTTCGCCTTCTGGCTGGGCCGCATGGAGAACGCCTGGCACGGCCGCAACGACGTGGTCGGCACCTCGCAGTACCCGCCCTCGCACTACCTGGGCCGGTTCTCCGTGGACTCGGTCGTCTTCGACGAGCGCGCGCTGCGGCTCCTCGTGGACACCGTCGGCGAGGACCACGTCATGGTGGGCAGCGACTACCCGTACCCCCTGGGGGAGCGGCCGGTGGGCGAGGTGGTCCGCAAGAGCGACTTCCTCACCGAGGAGGCGCGACGCAAGATCACCCGCGGCAACGCGGAGCGTTTTCTGGGGACGTGACCGCCGCGCCGCGTGGTGGTCGGCGCCGGGACGCCGCTATGACGAGGGCGACGCGGACTATGAGGACTCCTCCTGCCGAAGGCCGGGGGAGTCCTCGGTCATGAGAGCCGCGGTCTGCTCCAGGGCCTTCAGCAGTGCCTCGCCGGACGGGCTGAGGGTGCGGCCGCCCGGCAGGGTCACACCCACCCGGTGCCCCACCGGCTCCAGCGGTACGGACAGCGGCGCGAGCCGGCCGTCGTCGCGCACGATCAGTGCGGGCAGCACCGCCACCACGTCGGTCTCCAGCAGGAGTTGACGCACCGTGAGGAACGAGGTGGCCTCTACCCGGTTCCGCGGCAGGGTGAGCCCCCGGCGGGCGAAGAGGTCCTCGACCTCGCGGCGGAGGGTGGTCTGCGAACCGGGCAGGATCCAGGGGAAGTCGAGGGTGTCCGCGATGTCGATCCCCTCCCGTCCCGCCAGCGGGTGGCCCGCACGGACGACCAGGCCTACTGACTCGTCGTACAGCGGGTGCCGGATCAGGCCGTCGCCGGAGGGCGCGGTCAGCCGGCCGACGATGAGGTCGATGCGCCCGGCCTCCAGGTCGAGCAGCAGCTCCTCGGGGGAGGCCTCCCGTACGATCACGGTCAGCAGCGGATGCGCATGTTTCAGCGCCGCCACCGCGCGCGGCAGCAGCGTGTTCGAACCGGCCAGGTGGATGCCGACCACCACGGTCCCCCGCTCCGCCTCCGCCAACTCCACCATGTGCCGGCCTGCCCGGGTGAGCTGGGCGAGCACCGCGCGCGCGTGCTGGGTGAAGGCCTCACCGAACACGGTGGCGGTGACCCCGCGCGGCCCGCGCTCGAACAGCGGGACACCGAGGATGTCCTCCACCTCGTGCAGGCTCCGGGTCGCGGCGGGTTGCGTCACATGGAGTTCGTTGGCGGCCCCCACCACGGTTCCTTGTCGGGACAGGGAGTCCACGAGCAGCAGGTGCCGCAGTTTGAGTCTGCCGTCGAACAGGCGGGGGGTATCCACGCCACGGACATTAGTCGACGCGGGCTCTGGCGCCGGGGCGGGCATTCCAGCCGCTCCACTTCGCGGCCATCGTCCTCGCACCGGTTCTGGTCGCCGCCGTCCCGCCGGCTGCCCGCCCGATCTGCGTCCGGCCCGCCGGGTACGCGGCGCGGCCGGGCTCACGGCCCTGGTGCTCTGGGCGCCGCTACTGGTGGCGGCCGTCGTCGTGACCGACCCCGGCGGGATCGGTCTGGATGTCTCCTGGCGCTTCGGCGTCCCGATGGCCGGCGCGCTGATCCCGGTGCGCCGTCGGGCATTCGCCGGGGTCCGCTCCGCGGCCGATTCGCACTCGCCGACGCGCCGTTCGTCGTCACCGTGTACGTCGCCGAGGTGAGCCACCGCGAGGAGACGCTCCTGCTCCTCGGTGCGCTCGCCGTCTTCGCGGCGGCCCTGCGCCTGATCCCGCGCCCGCGCCATTACGGCGGCAGCGGATCCGGCACGGCGAACGGGGTCCGACCTACTGGGACCGGACGGCCGCGGTGGCGGCCGTCCGCCGCTCGTAGACGGTGACGCGGCGGTCGTTCACGTCCGTGCTCGACCGGACGGTGAACGCGGCCCGCAGCAGCCGCTGCTTCATGCCGCGATGTGGGCCGCGAGCCGGTCAGTGGCACTGCTCGCCTCGCGGCCGAGGAGCTCGGACAGCAGCGGGTCGGCTTCTGCGAAGTGGCCGGCGCGGCCGGCCTGGTACCAGGTGAGCATGAATCGGGCCGCCTGTTCAGGGACGCCGATCGCGATCTGGTCGGCCACCCACTGTTCGTCGTCCAGGACGATGCGCTTGATGGTGTGACCGGTGAGTTCCGAGGCGATCCTGGCGAAGTCGTCGAAGGTGACGGCGGTCGGCGCGGTGAGGGTGACCGGGCCGTCGAAGGAGCGGTCACCGGCGAGAATGACCGAGGTGGCCTCGGCCACCTCGTCTCGGTCGGTGTACGGGACGGGACCGTCTTCCGGTCGGGCGATCTCTCCGGTCTCCTGCCACGGGCCGAGCAGCTGGTCAAGTGTGCCGTAGGCGCCATTGCGCAGTGCGGTCCAGGCGACTCCTGACCGGGCGAGGATCGCCTCGGTGGCGATGTGGATTTCCGACGGCGGGTACGGGTTGCCGGGGACGGCGGCGTGCTGGCTCGTGTAGAGGATCCGCTGGGCGCCGGCCTCGACGGCGGCCTCGATGGCGGTGCGGTGCAGGCCGACCAGGTCGGCCGCCGGGTCGTTGCCGGACACCAGAAGCACCTGCTCGGCGTCGGCGAAGGAGTGGCGCAGCGCGGCCGGATCTCCGTACGAGCCCTGCCGCACACGGATGCCGCGGTCGGCGAAGTGCTGCGCCTTGGCGGCGTCGCGGACGCTGACGCCGATCCGGTCGGCGGGTACACGCTTGAGGAGGTGCTCGACGGTGGCCCCGTTCAGGGCCCCGGTCGCGCCGGCGACAACGATCATGTGCGTGGTCCTTCTTTCCGTGTGCCCGCACCGGAACCGTCGCGGTGATGGGCGAGGCCATAAGTTGACCGTGTGGGTCAACTTCGTACGTGCCCGCAACCGTAGGTAAGCTGACCAGGCGAGTCAAATTTCGGTGATGAGTGGCAGTGGAAGACGGTGAGGACCTTGACCGGTGCGGTGCCATCGGAGCCCCGGCTGCGCGCCGACGCCAGGCGCAATTCGGAGCAGATCCGTTCAGCTGCGATCGGGGCCTTCCAGGGGCGGGGTCTGACGGTGCCGCTGGAGGAGGTCGCCAAGGCTGCGGGGGTGAGCAAGGCCACCATCTTCAACCGGTTCGGCGGTCGGATCGGCCTCATCGACGCCGTCATTGAAGAAGTCGTCGCGACGGAGCTGTTCGCGGTCATCGACCGCACCCGGGGTATGGACGACATCCGCGAGCGGATCGCGTACTACCTCACTGCGCTCCGCGACCTCCAGTACCGCCAACCGGCCGTCAATGACGTCCTGTTGCAGACGTATCCGCACTCGCGGCAGCTCATGGAGATCTGCCGGGTTGGCAGCGAGGCCAACGACGAACTCATCTCGGCGGCGCGGGCCACCGGTGCGGTACGGCCGGAGTTCACGGCGGGCGACCTCCACGCACTCGTCGTCGACAACGCCCTGGCCCTCAAGTACGGCGAGCTGCCTCCCCGGGGCGATTACGACCGCCGCACCACTTACCTCCTGGACGGAGTCCGCGGCCGATCCGCTTCCGGCGGACGATGACAGGGGGCGGGCTTCCGGGCGGTGTCTCAGGAGGCAGGTCCGGTCGCGGTGGCGAGGAAGTTGCGTACCGGAGGGGACTCCTGTCGGTCCGGGCGACAGACGACGGAGAGCGTGGAGGTGGCGTCGGGGTCGGTCAACTCGACGGTAGCGCAGGGCGGGCAGGCGCAGTGCGCGCAGGCAGTCGGGGACGATCGTGACGCCCGTGTTGGCGGCCACGAGACCGAGCAGGGTCGGGAACTGGACGCCTTCCTGGGCTGCCTCGAGGCGGAATCCGGCGCGGTGGCACAGCGCGGCGATGTGGTCGTAGAGGCGTGACACCTGGTGCCGGGGGAAGGTGAGGAAGCGCTCGTCGGCGAGGTCGGCCAGCGCTACGCAAGGGTGATCGGCGAGCCGGTGGGATTCGTGCACGGCCACGACGAGCCGCTCCCGCAGCAGGGGGCGCACGGTGAGCCCGGCCGCCCGGTCCAATTCGCGCACGATCCCGACGTCGAGGCGTCCCTCGCTGATCGACTCCAGCTGTGACTCCGTGGTGGATTCGGTGAGTTCGAGGTGCAGGTCGGGCCAGGACTGCTGGAGGGCCAGCACGGTGCGGGGCACGATGCCGAGCGCCGCCGAGCTGACGAATCCGACGCGCAGCAGCCCGATCTCGCCGTGTGCGGCATGGCCCACGGCGGACAGCGGGTGTTCGGCCTCGGCCAGGACCCGGCGCCCCTGGAGGAGCAGCACGTGTCCCGCGTCGGTCAGTTCAACGTGGCGGGTGGTGCGCCGGAACAGCGGTGTGCGCAGGTCCTTCTCGAACTTGCTGATCTGCTGGCTGAGCGCGGGCTGGGCGATGTGCAGCCGCTCGGCGGCGCGGCGGAAGTTCATTTCCGTGGCGACCGCGACGAAGTAGCGGAGTTGGCACCGACCTGAACGTCGCTTCGTCACTGGCCTGATACGGCCCGCGGCGGGGCGGGGCTGTGCGGCGATTGACATCCACAGTGCGTTGACTACTCTCAATATTGCTAAGAATATTGGTAATCAATGAACTGAGGTAAGATGGGTGTCGACCCGACCGCGCAGCCGTACCGATGGCGATGGCTGATCCTGGTCGTGATGATCGTCGCGGAGGTCATGGATCTCCTCGACGCGTCGATCGTCAACGTCGCGGGCCCCTCGCTGGAGGAGTCCCTCGGGGCCGGTTCCGTCGGTCTGCAGTGGGTGATCGGCGGATATGCCCTCACGCTGGGGGCCGGCCTGGTGCTGGGTGGGCGGCTCGGTGACCGCTACGGGCGGCGCCGGATGTTCCTGATCGGGCTTGCGGGCTTCACGCTGAGTTCGCTGCTGTGCGCGCTGTCGCCGAACATCGAGTTGCTGATCGCCTTCCGGCTGCTCCAGGGCGCGGCGGGGGCGGTGCTGCTGCCGCAGGGCCTCGGTCTGCTGCGTGAGAACTTCTCCGGGTCCGAACTCACCAAGGTCTTCGCGGTCTTCGGCCCGGTGCTGGGCCTGGGAGGCATCATCGGCCCGGTGCTGGGCGGCTTCCTCATCGAGGGTGACTTCTTCGGCCTCGGCTGGCGCTCGGTGTTCCTGGTCAACCTGCCCATCGGGCTCGCGGCCCTGCTCATCGCGGCGAAGTTCGTACCGAAGAAGCAGGGTGATCGCGCGGTGCGTGTCGACATGGTGGGCGCGGTCCTGGTCGTGGCGGCCTGTGCGTTGCTCGTGTTGCCCCTGAACCAGGGGCAGGAGGACGGCTGGCCGCTGTGGACCTGGCTGTGCATGGCCGCCTCGGTCATCGGGTTCGGTCTGTTCGCGTTGCAGCAGCGGCGTGCCGGTGCGGCGGGTCGTGAGCCCCTGGTGAAGCCGGGCCTGCTGCGCAAGCCCGCCTACACCGTCGGGCTCGGCGGCATCGCCCTGTTCTTCGGCGGGCTGATCGGCACGCAGCTCGTCCTCACGCTGTTCCTGCAGATCGGCCGGCACTTCAGCGCCGGCGACGCGGGCCTGGGTAACCTGCCGCTCGCGGTCGGCACGGCGATCGGTGGCGCGGTCAGCGGTGCCTTCCTCGCCGACAAGATCGGCCGCAGTGTCCTCCAGATCGGTCCGCTGATCCAGCTCGCCGGTGCCGGGCTGCTCTGGTTCGAGTTGAGCGGGCTGAGTGCCGACTCCTTCTCGATCTGGGAGATCGCCCCGGGGGTGGTGGTGGCCGGTATCGGAGCGGGCATGGTGATCGCCGCCCTGTTCAGCTTCATCCTCGCCGCCGTCGACGACGACGAGATCGGCTCCGCCTCCGGGGTTCTGTCCGCGGTGCAGGCCATCGGCGGCTCCATCGGTGTGGCGGTCTTCGGCTCGGTGTTCTTCGCGCAGGCCAAGGCCGGCGACTTCACGACCGGTTTCCACCACGCGCTGATCGTCCAGGCGTGTCTGTTGGTGGCGTTCTTGGCGATCACCTTCCTGCTGCCGAAGAAGGGGCGGCCCGATGAGGAGCAGCACGGTGTCACCGTCACCGTCGCTGCCGGCGTCGG
This sequence comes from Streptomyces sp. NPDC002754, assembly GCF_053592315.1. NCBI lineage: Bacteria > Bacillati > Actinomycetota > Actinomycetes > Kitasatosporales > Streptomycetaceae > Streptomyces > Streptomyces sp. NPDC002754. The sequence goes on along the minus strand of NZ_JBSFVM010000017.1, from coordinate 52,335 downwards.
CGACGTGTCCGACGGTGGTTCTGGCGGCTCCGGTGTGAAGCAGGACGCCGCCACCGCGTGATGTCGCGCATCATTGGTTGCCAACGTCCTTAGCGATCCAGGAAGCAGCTTCCACACCATGACGACTGCCGACCAGCCCACCGAACCCCGGCCCGCGGCCCCGGCGGAGGGCCCCATCCGCGACCAGCTGCGCACCCTGACCCGTCGTCAGCAACGGTTCGAGCGGTACCTGGGCCGGCAGATGCACGTGGACCCGGCCGGGCTCGGGGTGATGGACCATCTGGTCAGTGCCGGACCGGCGACGCCGAGCGAGCTGGCGCGCGAACTCGGCGCGTCGACGGCGGCGATGACGCTGGTGATCGACCGCCTGGTGGACGGCGGGCACGTGACCCGCGGCCCGCACCCCAGCGACCGGCGGAAGGTGCTGGTGACACCTGCGGAGCACTGGGAGGAGGCCGCGTTCCAGCACGTCGAGCCGCTCATCGTGGGCATCGGTGCGATCACGGAGACCATGACGGCCGAGGAACAGGCCACGGTGGCGGCGTTCCTCGAACGGGCGGTGGCCGCCTACGACCGGGCGACCAAGGCGTAGGTGTGTCTTTCTTGATCAACCCTCTAGTGGTTTAGACCACTTGGGGCTAGCCTCGCGCCACGCCCGTGAAGAGCGGGTCGGTGAGAGGAGCATGCTCAGATGGAGCCGCAGGGAGTCAGCCGCCGTCGATTCGTGGCCGCCGCAGGACTGTCCATTCCCTTGCTCGCGGGCGGTCGGTCGGAAGCCTTCGCGCGGCCCGCTGCCGAACGGGCCGCCCGACCGGACAGCGCTCAAGTCGCCCCGCCCACGGTCCTGCCTGCGGTGCAGAGGTTCGAAACGGGCCGGACAGCCGAGCGGCTGTCTCCGGCAACACGCATCGTGCTGCACCCCGAATCCGCGCGGGCGCTACGGGCGGTGGCCGAGGTGCTGGCGGAGGAGCTCGTGGTCGAGGGGCACGTGGACCGCACCCCGCGGACAGCGGTGTCGCGACACCCGAAGCCGCACGACATCGTCCTCGAACTGGCGCCGGTGGACGGGGCCGGCACCCACCCGGAGGCGTACTCGGTCGTCGTCGACAGAGCGGTCACCGTCACCTCCCCGACCGACACCGGTGTCTTCTGGGGCACCAGGACGCTCGTGCAAATGCTGCGCAACGGTCTCCCTCACGGCAGGGTCGTCGACTGGCCGGAGCTGACCGAGCGTTCACTTCTGCTCGACATCGGACGCAAGTACTTCACGCCGGACTGGATCAAGACGCTGATCCGGGAAATGTCGTTCCTGAAGATGAACGCCCTCCAGCTCCACCTGTCCGAGGGGCTCGGCTTCGGCGTGCAGAGCGACACCCACCCCGAGATCACCTCACAGCAGCACCTGTCCAAGGCGGAAGTGCGCGAGATCCTGGCGTACGCGAAGAGGTACCACGTGGACATCAATGCCGACGTGGATACGCCGGGCCACATGGAACACATCCTGGCCCACCACCCCGAGTTCCAACTCGTGCTCGCCGACGGCACACGGCATCCCGGATTCCTGGACTTCAGCATGCCGGGCGCCCGGCAGCTCGCCCACGAGATCGTCTCGGAAATGTGCGACCTGTTCGACGGGCCGGTATTCCACCTCGGCGGCGACGAGTTCTTCCCCGCCCCGTGGCAGGGGACGGGACCGGACGTCATCTCGGACCGTACTGCCCCGCAACTGGTGCGGTACGCCCGCGGTGTCAACGGAAAGGAGACCGCGACCGCACACGACGGTTACGAGTACTACATGAACGAGCTGGCGGACATCGTTCGTGCCAAGGGCAAGGTGCCCCGGATGTTCAACGACGACATCTACCCCGGCGAGGGTGTGAACCGGGTGGATCCGGGGACGCAGGCGGACGTCTGGATCCGTTGGAACACGGAGAAACCCCATGCTGGGGAGTACGTCGACGCCGGCCATCAGGTCATCAACGCCAACGGCGACTACCTCTACTTCATCCTCACGTCGACCGGTGTGGGCGAGGGGCCCCACAAGAACCCGAAGGGCATCTACGAGCGCTGGACCCCACGAACGTTCATGGGATCCGCGGGCAGCGCAGGCGACTACCTGCTACCGGAGACCAAGCCGGTGTTCGGCGCCCACCTCTCCGTATGGTGCGACTCACCGGAGTCGATGCAGCAGGACGAGGTCGCCCATCTGTTGCAGGAGTGGCTACAGGTGTTCGCGCAACAGACCTGGGGCTCACCGAAACCGGTTCCCACCCTCCGGGAACTACGCGTCAAGGTCCTGGACCGGGTGGGAACCGCGCCCCGAGCCCTGTCCGCGTGACGGGTACGGGGCCGGGGCTCCCGGTCGCAGCGCGTCGGAGATGGACTTGGCGCCGCCGTGCGCCGTGTAGCCGCCGTCGACCGGGATCTCGGCGCCCGTGATGAAGGACGCGTCGTCGGAGAGGAGGAACGCGACGAGAGGGGTGATCTCGTCGACCGTTCCGGTGCGGCCCAGTGGTGTCTCGCGGAGGTTGCTGTCCCGGAAGGCGGGGGCGGCCGACGCGGTCATCTCGGTCTCGATGAAGCCCGGATGGATCGTGTTGACGCGGATGCGGCGCGGGCCGAGTTCGAGTGCGGCGGTCTTCGACAGGCCCCGCAGCGCCCACTTGCTGGCCGTGTACGCGACCGGGTAGTGGGCGGTGAGGGCGGCGGACGAGCCCACGTTCACGATGGAGGCGCCGGGTGGCATCAGCGGAGCGAGGTGCTGGATGCCGAGGAGTGGGCCGGTGACGTTGACGGCGTGGACGCGGGCGAAGTCCTCGGCGCGTACGTCGCCGAGGCGGGCCCGCCAGGTGATGCCCGCGTTGTTGACGAGGCCGTGCACCTGACCGTACGACTCCCGTAGTTCGGTGGCGAGTTGGGCCCATTGGTGATCGACGGTGACGTCGAGGGGGCGGATGCCGTCGGCCCCGGTGACGTCGGTGGCGATGACCGTCGCGCCCTCACGTGTCAGGGCCGTCACCTCGGCGGCGCCCTGGCCGCGGGCCGCGCCGGTGATGACGACGACGCGGCCCGCGAGGCGACCGTTCACGGCCGTTCCCGGGTGCGGCGGCGGCCGGCCGGGAGCGGGACCGGGTCCGCGCCGGGGACGACCGTGTTGGAGACACTGCCGATGCCTTCGACGGTGAGGGTCACGGTGTCGCCGGGCCTGAGGGGCGGCGGGGCCTGCTCGCCGCGCAGGCCCCACAGTTCGGCGAGGCAGCCGCCGTTGCCGCAGGTGCCGGAGCCGAGTACGTCGCCGGGGACGACCAGGGTGCCGCGCGAGGCGTAGGCCACCATCTCCTCGAAGGTCCAACTCATGTTGGACAGCAGGTCCTTGCCGACGACCTCGCCGTTGACCTCGGCCGTCAGGGCCAGGCGCAGGAAGCCGTCGCTGTCGCGGTACGGCTCCAGTTCGTCGGCGGTGACCAGGTGGGGGCCGAGGGTGGTGGCGGTGTCCTTGCCCTTGCAGGGGCCGAGGCCGACCTTCATCTCGGCGGACTGGAGGTCGCGGGCGGACCAGTCGTTGAAGACGGTGTAGCCGACGATGTGCTCGCGGGCCTGGGTGGGAGTGAGGTCACGGCCCTCGCGGCCGATGACGGCGGCGACTTCCAGCTCGTAATCCAGGAGCGTCGATCCGGGCGGCGCGGGGATGTCGTCGTGCGGGCCGAAGACGGCGTGCGGGTTGGTGAAGTAGAAGGTGGGCGCCGCGTACCACTGCTCGGGAACGCCTGCCACGCCGTCGACGGAGCGGCGGACGCCCTCGACGTGCTCCTCGAAGGTCACGAAGTCCCGTACGGATGCTGGTTCCAGTGGCGGCAGCAGACGCACTTCGGAGACATGCGGGCCGGGCGGCAGCACGCGAGCCGCCGCACCGACGGCCAGCAGCCCCGCAAGGCCCTCGGTCTCCCGGAGGAGGGTGGTGAGCGAGGTGACATCGGGCAACGGGAAGAGGGTGCCGTCGTCGTCCACGACGGCCACGTGACGGAGGTGCTGATATTCGTATGCGGCGAAACGCATGGGTGGCTCCTGCCGGTGGGAGACGGAGAGGGGTGGCTCGGGCTCAGACCGGCGGGGCGACGAACACGCCGCGGTCGACGTCGTTGAAGGACTCCTTGGCGATGAGCTCGTTCATCGCGTTCGCCGTGCCCCACTGGTCGGTGACCTCGGGCTTCGAGAAGTCGTAGACGTGCGGGTGCCAGGTGTCCTCGTCGAGCTCCTCCAGCTCCGTCGTGTACTCGACGGTGTTGCCGTGCGGGTCGAGGAAGTACGTGAACGTGTTGTCGCCCGCCATGTGCCGGCCCGGACCCCAGACCTTCTTGAACCCGGCGCGCATGACACGGCCCGAGCCGCGCATGTACTCGTCCAGTCCGCGCATCTCGAAGGAGACATGGTGCAGAGCGGTGTGCGGGCCCTGCGCGATCGCCATCGAGTGGTGCTGGTTGGAGATCCGCATGAAGTGCATGACCTCACCCATGTGCGGCGACGAGAGGGTGTCGGAGAGGGCGAAGCCGAGGTGGCGCTCGTACCACTCCCGAGTCCGGTTCAGGTCGGGGGAGTTGAGGACGACGTGGGAGAGCTTGACCGGGATGGCCTCCTTCTCCTCGATCTTGCGGTGCTGCCTGACCTCCACGTCGGCGGAGACCTCGATGGTGCGGCCGTCGACGTCGAAGAAGCGGAAGCCGTAGCCGCCTCCGGGAGTGTCGACCTTGCCCGGATGGGAGACCAATTGGACGCCACCCGCGAGGAGTTCCTCGGCGAGCGTGTCCACATCGGCCGCCGAGGCCGCTCCGTATGAGACGAGGTCGAGGCGCTTCTCCTCGGCCTTGCGGAGCCGGACGACGTACTGCTCCGGGGAGCCCTCGGCGGCGAGGAAGGAGATGCCGGAGTCCTCGGAGACCTTGGTGAGGCCCCATACTCCGGCGTAGAAGTCGAGCTGCTTGTCGTAGTCGGGCACGGCGAGGTCGACGTGCCGCAGGTGGGTGAGCAGGCGTCCGTTCATGGTGGATCAGTCCTTTTGGAGGAGGGCGGATGCGTTGCCGCCGCGGATGGCGTCGAAGTCGGCGGCGGGCAGGTCCGCGGCGCGCAGGGCGCCGAGCGGGTCCTCGCTGCCCATGTCGAAGGGGAAGTCGGAGCCGAGCAGCACCCGGTCCGGACCCGCCGTCCGCACCAACTCCCTTAGTACGTAAGGGTCGTGGACGAGCGAGTCGAAGTAGAGGTGCCCGAGGTAGCTGCTGGGCGCATTGCGGCAGTCCTGTGCGTCCGGGCGTGCTCGCCACGCGTGGTCGGCGCGGCCGATGTGGGTAGGCAGGTAGCCGCCGCCGTGCGCCGCGATGATCCGCAGTCCGGGGTGCCGGTCGAGGACACCGGAGAAGATCAGGTGGGAGAGGGCGACCGCGTTCTCGGTGGGCTGGCCCACCGAGTTGGACAGGTACCACTGGTCGAGGCGCTCGTCGAGCGTGCAGCCGAAGGGGTGCAGGAACACCAGCGCCCCCGTCTCGGCGGCGCGGGCCCACAGCGGCTCGTACGTCGGGTCGGACAGTTCGCGGGCCGGTGCGTGACTGGAGATCTCGACCCCCAACAGCCCCTGGTCCAGGGCGTGGTCGAGTGCGCGCACGGCGTATTCGGGGTGCTGGAGGGGTACGAGGCCGAGGCCGCGCAGCCGGTCGGGGGCGGCCGAACAGTGCGCCGCGGTCGCCTCGTTGGCCAGCCGGTACACCTTCTCGGCCGTGTCCTCGTCCGCCCAGTAGTGGTAGTGCGAGGGGGACGGGCTGACCAGTTGGACGTCCACGCCCTGGGCGTCCATCACGGCGAGCCGCGCCGACGCATCCGTCAGGCGCTCGATGCGCTCGCCGATCATCCCGCCGTTGACCTTCAGCGCGGCCGGACCGTTGCGGCGGGCGTCCAGGGCGCGCGCCTCCGCGTGCCCCGGCAGACCGTCGACCAGCGCCTCGACCTCGGGCAACAGGACGTGCGCGTGCACGTCGACGGTGGGTGGTGTGTGGGTCACGGCAGCTCCCGCAGGATCGTCATGGTGCGGCCCATCAGGCCGGGGACATCGGCGTCGCGCACACCGTCGAGCTGCCACTGGCCGATCTGCACGGAGGCCTCGACGACGGGACGTACGCGCGCGATGCGGCGCTCGTAGTAGGCCTGGAAGAGCGCGTCGTCCCAGACATCGGTGGTGGTCAGCATCTCGGTGAGCACCAGCGCGTCCTCGAGGGAGAGGGCCGCGCCCTGCGCAAGCGTGGGCGGGCAGCAGTGCGCGGCGTCGCCTACCAGGACGACGCGGCCGCGGTGCCACGCACCCTCGACCAACATCCGGTCGAACCACGTGTAGTTGACCTGCGCCGGGTCGGTGATGCTCGCCGTGATCTCCGGCCAGTGGCCGCCGTACGTCGAAGCCAGGCGGCGCATCTCGTCCGCGTAGGAATCGACCGGGATCGTCGCCCGGTCCCGGTTGGCCTCGACGACGTACGCGTACAAGGTCGATTCGCTGGTGGGGCAGTAACCGGCGATGTAGGCCGGGCCGCCGTACGCGAGGTCGGTGCGGGTGACACCGGACGGGCGGGGGGCGGCGACGCGCCAGATCGCCATGCCGGTCGGCTCCGGCTTGTCCTGGATGCCGATGGCCACGCGGGTGGTGGAGCCGAGGCCGTCGGCGGCGATCACCAGGTCGTAGTGGCTCTCGCCGCCGTCGGTGAAGCGGACCGTGACACCTTCCGTGTCGGCGGACTGCTCGAAGTGCGTGGCCCGCACGCCCAGGCGGACAGTGGCGCCGCTCGCGCGGACCGCGTCGATCAGGACACGTTGCAGGTGCGGGCGCTGCATGCCGACGGTGGCCGGCAGGTCGTCGCCGCCCGTGCGCAGGTCCTCGGCGACGTGCAGGACCGTGCCGTCGGGGGCGGTGATGCCGACCGCGCCGAACCCGTACCCGGACTGCTCCACCTGCTCCCACACGCCGAGTTCGCGCAGGACGCGCAGCGCGTTGCCCTGGAGGGTGATGCCGGATCCGGCGGTGGCGTTCCAGTCGTCCTTCGCCTCGATCAGGTCGACCGTGACATCGGCGCGGCGCAGCAGGATCGTGGCGGCGTTGCCGGCCGCGCCGCCGCCGATGACGAGAACCGTGCGGGGTGAGCTCATGAAGGGATCTCCGGATCTCCGTTGTTTCTCAAGGAAGTTGAAAGCGGCGAGGTGCTTGAAGGAGGGCTCGGTCCGCGGGGCTATTTGACGGCGACCGGGTTGACCGGGGAGCCGACGGCGCCCGTGATCGGCAGGGGAGCGGCCGTGAGCCAGAACTCGTACACGCCGTCGGACGCGCAGTCCACGGCGAGCGCGTCCAGGTCCCACATCTCGCCGATGAGCAGGCCGATGTTGGGGATGGCGACCTGGTGCAGCGGCTGGAAGGCGTGCTCGAACTCGTTGGGCCTGACCTCGAAGCCCCAGGTGTCGGTGGCGATCGCGGCGATCTCGGTGCGGTGCAGCCACCCGGCCGACGTGAACGACAGGCCGGGGGCCGGGCCGCCCGCGTAGTCGCCCCAGCCGTCCCGGCGAGCCCGCGCGAGCTGCCCGGTGCGTACGAGGACGATGTCGCCGCGCCCGACGCGCACCCCTTGGGCGTCGGCGGTCGCGCTCAGATGATCCTCGGTGATGGCGAAGGCGTCCGGCAACTCGCCGTCCTCGCCGATGACTTGGCCCACGTCGAGGAGGACGCCGCGCCCGGCGACGTACGGTGCCATGTGCTCGATGCCGGTGACCAGGTCGCCGTCGGAGGTGACGACCTGCTCGGCCGGCCGGCCGTTCCACGCCTTGCCGTGGTCGAAGATGTGGCCGAGGCCGTCCCACTGGGTGGAGCACTGCAGCGGCATGGCGATCACGTCGTCGGCGCCGCCCATGCCGTGCGGGAAGCCCTGGTTGGCGAGGGCCGCGTCGACACCGGTGTCGAGCATGGTGTGCACGGGGTTGGTGCGGCGCCGCCAGCCCTTCTGCGGGCCGTCCATGTCGAAGCGCTGGGAGAGGGAGAAGCTGGCGCCCCGGCGGACGAGGGCGGCGCCCTCGCGGCGCTTTGCCTCGTCGAGATAGTTCAGGGTGCCGAGGCGGTCGTCATCTCCCCAACGCCCCCAGTTCGAGTACGACGTGGCGGCCCCGGTGATCGCGCCCTCGGGATCGTTCCTGTCCGGAGCCACGATGTCCCTGCCCGGGGTCACGACGCCAGCTCCTCGGCGACGCAGCGGGTGCGCTGGGCGCCGAGCCCGGTGATGGAGCCGTCCATCACGTCGCCGTCGCGCAGCAGCCGCCCCCAGTGCATGCCGTTGCCGGCCGGGGAGCCGGTCAACACGAGGTCGCCGGGCAGGAGTTGGGCGCTCTGGGAGGCGTAGGACACCATCCGGGCCACGTTGAAGATCATGTCCTTGGTGGACTCGTCCTGCATCGTCTCGCCGTTTAGCTTGAGTGAGAGCCGCAGATCGCCGGTGTCGGCGATCGACTCGACGGGCACGAGCCACGGGCCGAGCGGGGTGAACCCGGGAGCGTTCTTGCTGCGCAGCCAGTCCGTGCCGATCTGCGGCATGTCCCGGCGGAAGACGGTGGCCCGGTCGGTCAGGTCGTTGGCGATCGTGTACCCGGCGACGTACCCCAGCGCCTCCTCGACCGACACCCGGTGGGCGGGCCTGCCGATGACGGCCGCCAACTCCAGCTCCCAGTCCGGCTTTTCGGCCCACGCGGGCAGAACGACGTCATCGTAGGGGCCCGTGATGGCGCTCGGCAGGCCGATGAAGACGTACGGCAGGTCCTCGGCCGCCCTGCGGTCCATGATCTCGGCGGCCTCCGCGCGACGCTCCTCCTCGGGGCGCTCGTCGCCGGGGGCGCGGTGGGCGACGTGGAGGTCGATGACGTGCTGCCGGTAGTTGGCGCCGGACTGGAGGACCTGGCGCGGCTCGACCGGAGCATGCACACGGAAGTCGGCCAGCAGGCCGCGCTCCACCGAGTCGTCTGCTGCCAGAGCTCGAAGTCGCGGCAGGACCGTCGGCCAGTCCTCCAGGAGCTGACGGGCGGTCAACTGGCCCTCACTGAAAGCGATGCGCAGATCCACGACGGACGCGTCGGCGGTGACGAGTGCGGGAAACGCCGGTCCGTCCGGAGCCGAGAGGGTCGCGAGCGCGAAGGGGCCGGCGAAGAGCGGGGATGCGGGGGCGGGGTTCACGGACATGTCCTCCTGATTGCGGTGGGTCCAATCTGGACCCGCCACCCGCGATCAGGGAAATAGATTGTGTGGATGGAAAGCATCCGCTGGACAGATATAACCTGGTCAGCACGGTGCAATGAGATGACGTGCAAGGAGAGGAAATCGTGAACCTGGCCCGCCTGGATCTCAACCTCGTGGTCGCTCTGCGAGCCCTCCTGGAGGAGCGCAACGTCACGCGGGCCGGGGAGCGCGTCGGCCTGAGCCAGCCCGCGATGAGCGCGGCGCTGTCCCGGCTGCGCCGCCACTTCGACGACGACCTGCTCGCCCGCGTCGGCGGCCACTACGAGCTGACGGCGCTCGGCCAGGTGCTGCTCGACCGCACGTCCACCGCGTATGACGTCCTGGAGCGACTCTTCGCCAGCCAGGCCGACTTCGACCCGGCCGAGGAGTCCCGCGAGTTCCGGCTGGTGGCGTCCGACTACGCCGTGTCCGTGTTCGGCGCCGAACTCGCCCGCGTCGTGCACGAGGAGGCCCCCGGCATCCGGCTGCGCTTCACGCAGACCCCGCCCAGCGTCGTCGACGACACGGCGACGCTGCTCAGCGCGGTCGACGGGCTGCTGATGCCGCACGGTGTCATCAGCGACTTCCCCGCCACCGACCTGTACGACGACCGCTGGGTCTTCCTCGTCGCGGAGGACCACCCGAGCGTCGAGGACCGGCTGACTCTGCGGGACCTGGCGACCCTGCCCTGGGTCACGTACCAGCGGACCTACGACGCCCCGGCGGTCCGCCAGCTCGGCATGCTCGGCATTGAACCACAGGTGGAGGTCTCCGTCGACAGCTTCCAACTCCTGCCCCTGCTGGTGGCCGGCACCCGTCGCATCGCCCTCGTCCAGGCCCGCCTCGCCCGCCTGATGGCGCCGATCGCCGCCGTCCGCGTCGTGGACCCACCGTACGAGGCCGTCCCCCTCCAGGAAGCCATGTGGTGGCACCCGGTGCACACCCACGACGCCGCCCACATCTGGCTGCGCGAGACGGCGGCGCGGGTCGGAGGGGGACTGGCGGCGGTGCCGGGCCCTCCGGTCAGGCGTCGGCCTTGACCACGTAGAACTCCCAGGGTTCCTGGCCGGGGCCGTGGACCCAGACCTTGTCCTGCACGGCGTAGCAGCAGGTGGTGTCGTGCTGCTCGGTGGTGGCAAGACCCGCCTCGGCCAGGCGGGCGGTCGCCGTGTGGACCTGTTCGGTCGATTCGACTTCTACGCCGAGGTGGTCCAGGCGGCTCGTCTGCTCTGCGGTGCCTTCTATCAGGACGAGTTTGAGCGGGGGCTCGGTGAGGGTGAAGTTGGCGTAGCCGTCGCGGAGTTTGGCGGTTTCGGTGGCGAACAGTTTGCTGTAGAAGGCGATGGACGCTTGCAGGTCCGGTACGCGGAGCGCGAGTTGGACGCGGGACATGGCGTGCCTCCTGGTGGGTGTGCGGGGTGGGGCCGACGTATGTCTGACGTATGTCAGCAGCCGCCGGAGGTGGCAGGGGTGGCAGGGGTGGCGCAGCAGCCGCCGCCTGTCGTCTCGGCGGGTTCCGGGGTGTCGAAGAGGCCCGCGCCGCCGCAGACACCCGTCTCGGGGAGGGTGAGTTCGACGCGGTCGGCCGCGTCCGTGTCGCCGGCGAGTGCGGCGACGACCGAGCGGACCTGCTCGTAGCCGGTCATCGCGAGGAAGGTGGGGGCGCGGCCGTAGGACTTCATGCCGACCAGGTAGATGCCCTGCTCGGGGTGGGAGAGCTCGCGGTGGCCGTGCGGGTAGACGGTGCCGCAGGAGTGCTGGTTGGGGTCGATCAGCGGGGCGAGGTCGACCGGGGCCTCGAGGCGTTCGTCGAGGTTCAGGCGGACCTCGGAGAGAAAGGACAGGTCGGGGCGGAAGCCGGTCAGGACGATGGCCTCGTCGACCGGGTCCAGGCGACGGCCGTCCTCGGCGGCGAGGATCAGGCGGCCGTCGGTGTCGCGTCCGACCGCCTCGGTGCGGAAGCCGGTGACCGCGTCCGCGTGGCCCTCGTCCACGGCGGCCTTCGCGGCCAGGCCCAGCGCGCCGCGTGCGGGCAGCTCGTCGGCCTCGCCGCCGCCGAAGGTGGAGCCGGAGATGCCGCGCCGCAGGATCCAGACGGCGTGGGTGCCCGGGGTGTCCCTTGCTACGTCGGCGAGCGTGGCCAGCGCCGTGAACGCGGAGGCGCCGGAGCCGATCACGGCGGTGCGCCTACCGGCGTAACGGGCGTGTACCGACGGGTCGTTGAGGTCGGGGACCTGGTACGTGATCCGGTCGACGGCCGCCTTCTCGCCGAGCGCCGGGAGGCCGTCGGAGCCCGCCGGGGCCGGGGTCGACCAGGTGCCGGATGCGTCGATCACGGCGCGGGCGAGGACGCGCTCCTCGCGGCCGTCGGCGTAGGTGACATGGAGGGTGAAGGGCTGGGAGTCGCGGTCGGCGTCGACGATACGGTCGCGTCCCGCGCGGGAGACACCGGTGACGCGTGCCCCGGTCCGTACGTGATCGCCGAGCGCGTCGGCCAGCGGCTGGAGGTACAGGTCCGCCCAGTCGCCGCCGGAGGGGTACGTCGACGGGTCGGGGCGGACCCAGCCGGTGGGGGCGAGGAGCTTCTCGGCGGCCGGGTCGACGACCTCGCCCCAGGTGGAGAAGAGGCGTACGTGCGACCACTCGCGCACGGCCGCACCCGCCCGCGGCCCGGACTCCAGGACCAGCGGCTCGATGCCGTGTTCCAGCAGGTGGGCGGCGGCGGCCAGGCCGATGGGCCCCGCGCCGATCACGGCGACGGGCAGGTGGTCGGTGGCGCTGGCGTTGGTGGTGGCGGTCACGGCGCTTCCCCTTTTTGTTTCGACGTTCGTCGATGGCTGTCCGGACAGCGTCGCACCTGTTTCGGTGAACGTCAATATAGACGGTTGTCGAATCCTGGAAGGGTTCCCTCGCCCTCTGCTTCGACGCGTGTCAACATAGATGGATGTCGAACACGAAGGTGCTGCCGCTCATCGAGACCGAAGGCCAGAACCCGGCGCCCTGCTGCCCGCCGCTGACGGAGCGGCCGTTCACTGCCGACGAGGCGGAGACCGCGGCCCGGATGTTCAAGGCGCTCGGCGACCCGGTCCGCCTGCGCCTGTTCTCGCTCGTCGCCTCCCACGAGGGCGGGGAGGCCTGCGTCTGCGACATCTCCGACGTCGGCGTCTCCCAGCCGACCGTCTCCCATCACCTGAAGAAGCTCAAGGACGCCGGACTGCTCGCTTCCGAGCGGCGGGGGACGTGGGTGTACTACCGGGTCGATCCGTCGGTACTGGCGTCGATGGGGCAGCTGCTGACGCTGCGCCCCGCCGTATGAACAGCTGAGATCGGGCCCAGGGTCCTAACCCACCTCGGTGGGTGTGAACCTCTTGCGCCAGGCCAGGGCCACGTAGACGAGCCCGATGAGGACGGGGACCTCGATCAGCGGGCCTGCGACGCCGGCCAGGGCCTGGCCGCTGGTGACGCCGAAGGTGGCGATGGCGACCGCGATGGCCAGCTCGAAGTTGTTGCCCGCGGCCGTGAAGGCGAGTGTCGCCGTGCGGTCGTAGGCCATCCCGAGCGCCTTGCCGAGCAGGAAGCTCCCGAAGAACATCACTGCGAAGTAGACCAGGAGCGGCAGCGCGATCCGGACGACGTCGACCGGCTCCGAGGTGATCGCGTCGCCCTGCAGTGCGAAGAGGATGACGATCGTGAAGAGCAGGCCGTACAGCGCCCAAGGCCCGATCTTCGGGAGGAAGTTGGACTCGTAGCGCTCCCGGCCCAGCTTCTTCTCGCCGATACGGCGGGTCAGGAATCCGGCGACCAGCGGGACGCCCAGGAACACGATCACGTTCAGCGCGATGTGCCAGACGGACACATCAAGACCCTGGCCGTCGCCGAGGCCGAGCCACTGCGGCAGCAGGTCGAGGTAGAACCAGCCGAGGAGGCTGAACGCGATGACCTGGAAGACGGAGTTGAGGGCGACCAGCACGGCCGCCGCCTCGCGGTCGCCGCAGGCCAGGTCGTTCCAGATGATGACCATCGCGATGCAGCGGGCGAGCCCGACGATGATGAGGCCGGTGCGGTACTCGGGCAGGTCCGGCAGGAAGATCCACGCGAGGGCGAACATCACGGCCGGGCCGACGATCCAGTTGATGACCAGCGACGACACCATCAGCTTCTTGTCGCCGGTGACCGTGTCCAGCCTGTCGTAGCGGACCTTGGCGAGGACCGGGTACATCATCACGAGCAGGCCGATGGCGATGGGCAGCGAGATGCCGCCGATCTCGACCTTGGCGAGCGCGTCGTTCATGCCGGGGATCAGGCGGCCGAGCCCCAGGCCGACGGCCATGGCCAGCAGGATCCACACGGCGAGGAACCGGTCGAGCGTGGAGAGCTTGGCGACGATCGAGGCGTCATCGGCCCCCGCCTGTGCGGGAGTTCTGCTGCCGGGGTCGGTCGTCGTCATCAGCAGGCTCGCTTACGGTCGGTGTCGATGGTGGTACGGGCCGTCTCGGCCAGCTCAGTGAACTGGCCGGCCAGGGCGGTGATGACGTCCGGCCTGAGCCGGTAGTAGGTGAACCGGCCGCAGGGCTCCGTGTCCACGATCCCCGCGTCGCGCAGGACCTTGAGGTGGTTGGAGAGGTTGGTCTGCCTGGCTCCCGTCTCCTCGACCAGGTGTGTCGTGCACAGGGTCTCGTGGGCGAGCAGGGTCACGATTTTGAGCCTGAGCGGGTCGGCGAGGACTCGGATCAGGTCAGTGTCGACTGACGTCATCATGGGCTGATAGTTTCACATCAGTCCAGGGTGATGCCAGTCTGGGCTGATGTCAGCCTGGGCTGATTGCTCGAGCGGCCCGACTCGTCACCCGTAGAGGGCCCGACTCGCCACTCGTGAAGGAAGAGCCATGTCCGCCACCCCGTCCGCTCCGCTCGCCTCCGTGTTGTTCGTCTGCGTGCACAACGCGGGCCGCTCGCAGATGGCCGCCGGGTTCCTCGACCACCTGGCGGGGGGCCGTGTCGAGGTCCGTTCCGCCGGTTCGATCCCCGGCGACCAGGTCAACCCGTCCGCCGTCGAGGCCATGCGTGAGGTCGGCGTCGACATCTCCGCCGCCGAGCCGAAGGTGCTGACCACGGAGGCGGTCCAGGCGTCCGACTACGTCATCACGATGGGCTGCGGCGACGCCTGCCCGGTCTTCCCCGGCAAGAAGTACCTCGACTGGGCTCTCGAAGACCCGGCGGGCAAGGGTGTCGAGGCCGTCCGCCCCATCCGCGACGAGATCAAGACCCGCGTCGAGGCGCTGATCGCCGAAATCGACGCGAAGTAGCCGTTGCGCCCAAAGTGCGCTCACGGCGTGCTCAAGGATGTACTCAGGGTGCAACCAGCAGGCCCGAGTTAAGACGATTCCCGTACCACCAGCTCCGTGTCGAGCACGAGCCGGGTGCGAGGCGCGGCCGGGTTCCCGATCTCGCTCAGGAGGGTGCGTGCGATCGTGCCGCCGATCTCCTCGGTGGGCTGGCGGACCGTCGTGAGTGGTGGGTTGGTGTGGCGGGCGAGGTAGGAGTCCTCGAATCCGACCACCGAGACGTCTTCCGGTACGCGGCGTCCCTGGGCGCGCAGTTCGAGGAGGACGCCCGCGGCCATCAGGTCGGAGGCGGCGAACACGGCGTCCAGGTCCGGGATGCGTTCAAGTAGCGAACGCATCGCCGCGCGGGCGCCTTCCTCGGTGAAGTCGCCGACCGCGACCAGGCGCTCCTCCGCCGGGATGCCGGCCTGGACGAGGGCCTCCCGGTAGCCGAGCAGGCGACTGCGGCCGACCTCCATGTCCTGGGGGCCCGCGACGGTGGCGATACGGTGCCGGCCGCGGGCCAGGAGGTGCCGTACGGCGGTGGCGGCGCCGCCCCGGTTGTCGGCGCAGACGTAACTGAGCGGGTCGTCCTCGCGGCGGCGGCCCGCGAGGACGGTCGGCAGGCCGGCCGACTCCAACAGGCCCGGCAGGACGTCGTGTTCGTGGACGGAGACCAACAGCACGCCGTCGACCCGGCGTTCGGCGACGGACCGGGTGAGCTGGTCGCGCTCGGCCTGGTCGCGGACGAGTGTCAGCTGGAGCTGGGTGCGGGTGTCGGCGAGCGCGGCGCTCACCCCGCGGATCACCGCCGAGAAGTAGGGCTCCGAGCCGAGCCGGCTCTCGGACTCGGGGATGACCAGGGCGACGGCGTTGGTGCGGCTGGTGACCAGGCCGCGGGCGACCGAGTTGGGAACGTAGCCCAGTTCCGCGATGGCGTTGAGCACGGCCTCCCGCGCCTGATCGCTGACCAGCTCCGAGCCGTTCACCACACGGGAGACGGTGGTCCGCCCGACACCGGCCCGGGCCGCGACGGTCTTGATGGTCGGCGGCCGGGCTCCGGACACCCGACTCTGTTCACGTTCCGGACGCACACCTTGCTCCCCACGCCCACCCTGCTCACGACCGCCACCCCGAGCCTCCGGCCCGTCGTTCCGTGGCCCCGGGCTGTCGTGCGCCGGCTCCTGTCCGCCGTCCTGCGGCTCCCGGCCGTCGCCCCTCAATTCTCGGCTGTCGTGCGCCGACTCCCGCCCCCCGCCCCGCGACTCCCGTCCGTCGTTCGCCGACCCCCACCCATCGCCCCGCGTCCCCCACTCCCGCCCCGTCACATCTCGTGCGCTGTCGCCGTTCATCGTTCCGGACCCTCCAATTCCCCTTCAGGGCTGACCTGTTGGGAGGCCGCCCCTCCCCGGCACCCCTTGGCACCCTCCCGGCCTGCGCATTCTGTCAGTTGCCACCCCGATTCTGCCCGCCCGACGGTCGCGTTCAGGAAGCGTTCGTCGATAACGAGGTGGAAACGAGCTGGATTCGACTTCTTGACACGGGAGTTGCGGGACGCCAGTCTTCCTGAAAATCAGTGGGCACGTTCCCACCAACTCTTCAGCAGGCTCTCCAGAGGTTCCGAACCCAGTTCACCGGCCTCCGGAAAACCCGCTCTGAGCTGGGGACTTGATGGTGCCCGCGGCGAGCGGCCGCGCTACGGGTCGACTCGTACCACCGGTGCGTCGGCGCCGTCTCAGGGAGGACGTTCATGCTCAAGGTCGAGCGGAAACTGCGTACAAAAGTCACAGCTGTGCTGGCCTGTACGGCGGCGGGCGCTCTGCTCGCGGGCTGTGGCGGAGGGGGCGCGAGCGCCACCGGCGGCGGCGTCGAGGACGGCAAGGTCACCATCACCATGGGCCTGTACGGAGTGATGGGCTTCAAGGAGACCGGCCTGATCGAGAAGTACGAGAAGGAGCACCCGAAGGTCACCGTCAAGGTCGAGGCGGCCGGCGACGAGCAGACGTACTACACCGCCCTGCAGACCCACCTCGCCAGCGGCTCCGGACTCAAGGACGTCCAGGGCATCGAGGTGGCGCGGGCGAAGGAGATGACCGAGACGCAGGCCGGGAAGTTCGCGGACTTCGCGGGCACCAAGGGCATCAAGCACTTCCAGCCGTGGAAGCAGGGTCAGATCACCACCAAGGACGGCAAGGTTCTGGGGCTGGGTACCGATACCGGGCCGATGGCCGTCTGTTACCGCAAGGACCTGTTCGAGCAGGCCGGGCTGCCCACCGACCGCGAGAAGGTCGGCAAGCTGTGGGCGGGGGACTGGGGCAAGTACGTCGAGACCGGCGAGAAGTTCGCCAAGGGCAACAAGAACAAGAAAGTCTCCTACCTGGACTCGGCCTCCGGCCTGTTCAACGCCATGGTCTACGGCAACTCCGAGCAGTACTACGACAAGTCCGGCAAGTTGATCTACAAGACCAACCCGGCCATCAAGGAGGCCTGGGACCTGTCGACCGAGGCCGCCAAGAAGGACCTGACCGCCAAGTTGCCGCAGTTCCAGCCGGGTTGGGACCCTGGGCTCGCCAACGGCACCTTCGCCACCACCGTCTGCCCGGCCTGGATGCTCGCGCACATCAGCGACAAGGCAGGCGACGCCAACAAGGGCAAGTGGGACGTTGCCAAGGCCCCAAAGGGCGCCAACTGGGGCGGCTCGTTCCTCGGGGTCACCGAGAAGAGCCCGGTGAAGGACGAGGCCAAGAAGCTCGTGGCCTGGCTGACCGCCCCCGAGCAGCAGGCCTACCTCTTCGAGAAGCTGGGCAACTTCCCGTCCTCCAAGACCGCGCTCGAGGACCCGAAGGTGAAGGACGCCACGTCGGAGTACTTCTCCGGCGCCCCGACCGGCCGGATCTTCGGCGAGGCGGCCAACGAGGTGCCCGCCGAGCAGGTCCTCGGCCGTAAGGACGGCACCATCAAGGACGCCTTCTCGCAGGGCCTCCAGCTGGTCGAGAACGGGAAGTCGCCGGCCGAGGCATGGAAGACCACCGACGAGCGCGTCAAGAAGGCCGTCGGCTGACGCGGACACGCACCGACGCGTACGGCACCGAACGGCGGGTGCGGCCGGAGACATTCCGGCCGCACCCGCCCCGCCGCCGCATCGCACACCCCGCCAGCCCGCCACCCCGCTCGCCCGACGGAAGGACCCCGGTGGCCACCTCAACTCTCCCTTCGGACAAGGCCCGTTCGAGGATTCCGCTGCTGCACCGCCTCGACGTGAAGGGCGCGCCGTACGCGTTCATCGCCCCCTTCTTCGTCATCTTCGCCGCGTTCAGCTTCTACCCGCTGATCTACACCGCCTGGATCTCCCTCCACCAGGTCGAGCTGTCCACCTTCGACGTCATGTCATGGCGGGGCCTGGACAACTACACGGCGCTGCTCGCCGACGAGCGGTTCTGGAACGCGCTGCGCAACACCATCACCATCGGTGTGATCTCCACGGTTCCGCAGCTGCTCATGGCCCTCGGCCTGGCACACCTGCTCAACTACCGGATGCGTGGATCGACCTTCTTCCGCGTCGCCGCCCTCACCCCGTACGCCACCTCGGTCGGCGCCGCCGCGCTCGTCTTCACGATGCTCTTCCAGCGCGACTTCGGCATGATCAACTGGGGTCTCGGCCTGGTGGGCATCGACCCGGTCGACTGGGAGAACTCCACCTGGGCCTCGCAGAGCGCCATCTCCGCGATCGTGATCTGGCGCTGGACCGGCTACAACGCCCTGCTCTACCTGGCCGCCATGCAGGCCGTGCCGCTGGAGCGCTACGAGGCCGCCGCCATCGACGGGGCCAACCGCTGGCAGCAGTTCCGCACCGTCACCGTCCCCGGCATCAAGGCGACGATCGTCTTCACCATCGTCCTCTCGACGATCGGCGCCACCCAGCTCTTCGGCGAACCACTGATCTTCGGCCAGGGTCCCAACGGCGTCACCGGTGGCACCGACGGCCAGTACCAGACGCTCGGCCTGCTGCTCTACGAAGAGGGTTGGAAGAACTACCAGATGGGCCGCGCGGCCACCGTGGCCTGGGCGATGTTCCTGCTGCTCGTCCTCTTCTACGTCCTGCAGCGCGTCGTCTCGCGCCTGCGCAACCGCAAGCACTGACCGGGGAGCCACGCCATGACCACCGACACCGCTCCGGTCCGCACCGGCGCCCGAGACGGCGGCGCCGTCGAGCGCCCCGCACCCGCCCGCCGCAGGCGCCTGAAGCCGGGCGCGGGCAAACAGCACCACGCGGGGCCCGTCACCTACGTCCTGCTCGGAATCACCGCCCTGGTCTCGCTCTTCCCGCTCTATTGGACGCTGGTCGCGGCCTCCTCCGACAGCGCCCGGATCTCGCGGACCCCGCCGCCGTTCCTGCCGGGGCCGAACCTCTTCACCAACCTCTCCCGGGCCTGGACCGAGGCCGCCATGGGCAAGGCGATGATGAACTCGCTGATCGTGGCCGGCGCCATCTCGCTGTCCACGGTGCTCTTCGCGACCCTGGCCGGATTCGCCTTCGCCAAGCTCCGCTTCAAGGGTCGGGGCGCCCTGCTCATGGTCGTCATCGGAACCATGATGGTGCCGCCCCAACTGGGCGTCGTCCCCCTGTTCATGATGATGAGCGACCTCGGCTGGGGCCAGCAGCTGCCATCGGTCATCTTCCCTACGCTGGTCAGCGCGGTCGGTGTGTTCTTCATGCGGCAGTACTTCGCCGAGGCACTGCCCGACGAGCTCGTCGAGGCGGGCCGTGTCGACGGCGCGCACTCGCTGCGCATCTTCTGGTCCATCGTGCTTCCGATCGCCCGCGCCCCCATGGCCGTGATCTTCATGATCACGTTCGTCCACGCCTGGAACGACTTCTTCTGGCCGTTCATCGCCCTCGACATGACCAACCCGACCGTGCCCGTGGCGCTCACACAGCTGAGCGCCGGCTATGTCCGCGACCAGTCCCTGATCATGGCGGGCGCGCTGCTCGGCACGCTGCCGCTGCTCGCGATGTTCGTGGTCTTCGGCCGGCAGATCGTCGGCGGCATCATGCAGGGCGCCGTCAAGGGCTGAGTCACGACTCACGTCGACGCGAAGCCGACTCAACTCCCGTACCGTTCCCGTCAGTTCATCCCGTAGGAGTCCTTCATGTCATCCGCGCTCACGTTCCCCGCCGACTTCCTGTGGGGTACGGCGACCGCCTCGTACCAGATCGAGGGCGCCGCCCAAGAGGACGGCCGCACCCCGTCCATCTGGGACACCTACGCGCGTACGCCCGGCAAGGTCCTCAACGGTGACACCGGCGACATCGCCTGTGACCACTACCACCGTTGGGCCGAGGACGTCGACATCATGGCGGACCTGGGCGTCAAGGCGTACCGCTTCTCGCTCGCCTGGCCGCGCATCCAGCCGACCGGCCGCGGACCTGCCCTGCAGAAGGGCCTCGACTTCTACCGGCGGCTGGCCGACGCGCTGCGCGAGAAGGGCATCAAGCCGGTCGCCACGCTCTACCACTGGGACCTGCCGCAGGAGTTGGAGGACCTGGGCGGGTGGCCGGCCCGGGAGACCGCCGAGCGGTTCGCCGAGTACGCGGCGCTGGCCGCCGAGGGCCTGGGCGACCACATCGACACCTGGACCACCCTCAACGAGCCCTGGTGCAGCGCCTTCCTCGGTTACGCGTCCGGGGTGCACGCCCCCGGTCGCACCGAGCCGGTCGCCGCCCTGCGCGCTGCCCACCACCTCAACCTGGGACACGGCCTGGCCGTTCAGGCGCTCCGCTCGCGACTGCGCCCGGCCGCCGAGGTGTCGGTGACACTCAACGTGCACCACGTACGCCCGCTGACCGACGCGGCCGGGGACACGGACGCCGCCCGGCGCATCGACGCGCTGGCCAACCGGGTCTTCACCGGCCCGATGCTGCGGGGCGAGTACCCCGAGGACCTGCTGAAGGACACCGCGTCGCTCACCGACTGGTCCTTCGTCGAGGACGGCGACCTGGCCGAGATCCACCAGCCGCTGGACTTCCTGGGCGTCAACTACTACTCGCCGACGCTGGTCTCCGAGGGCGACCCGGCCCACGGCAGCGACGGCCACGGCGCCAGTGCGCACACCCCCTGGGTGGGTGCGGACCGCGTCGCCTTCCACCCGACACCCGGTGACAGGACCGCGATGGGCTGGACGATCGACGCCTCGGGTCTTGAGGAACTGCTGGTCCGTCTGAGCGGCGAGAACCCTCGTCTGCCTCTGGTGATCACGGAGAACGGCGCGGCGTTCCACGACTACGCGGGCCCCGACGGCAACGTCAACGACCCGGAACGTATCGCCTACGTCCGCGACCACCTGGCCGCCGTGCACCGAGCGAGGTCCGCGGGCGCGGACATCCGCGGCTACTTCCTGTGGTCGCTGCTGGACAACTTCGAGTGGGGCTACGGCTACAGCAAGCGCTTCGGCATGGTCCACGTCGACTACCCGACCGGCACCCGCACCCCCAAGGCCAGCGCCCGCTGGTACGCGAAGGTGGCCGCGACGGGCACGCTGCCGGAGTGACACCTCACCCACTTGGAGGGGGTTACCGGTCGGCCGCCGGGGCGGAGGCGGCGATGTGTACGGCGGCGGGCCGGGTCGCGGCGTCGTAGGCGGCGCGC
Organism: Streptomyces sp. NPDC002754; assembly: GCF_053592315.1. Classification (NCBI taxonomy): domain Bacteria; kingdom Bacillati; phylum Actinomycetota; class Actinomycetes; order Kitasatosporales; family Streptomycetaceae; genus Streptomyces; species Streptomyces sp. NPDC002754. The sequence continues at coordinate 31,085 of NZ_JBSFVM010000017.1, read as the reverse complement.
GCCCCGGTGGCTCCCATGCCGCTGTCGCGGGCGGGTTCGTAGAGCCGCTCGGGGCCGCCGCCCTGCCACTGGTTGACCCAGACGACACCCACGGGCAGCCGGGCGGCCGCCGCGATGTGGTCGGGGTCGTCGGTGTAGACGGTGGCGGCGAGGCCGTAGCGGGAGGCCGCCGCGCGGGCGAGCCCCTCCTCGAAGTCGGCCACGACGGTGACGGGTGCCACGGGACCGAACGTCTCCTCGGTCATCACGAGCATGGTGTCGTCGACTCCGGTGAGGACGGTCGCCGGGTAGAAGTAGCCGGGGCGCTCCGGTGCGACTCCGCCCGCACGAACGGTCGCGCCTTTGGTGACGGCGTCCTCGACGTGGCGTCGTACGGTGTCGCGTTGCCGCGCGTCCACGAGGGGGCCGAGCACCGTGGCGGGGTCGAGACCGTCGCCGACGGCGAAGGTCCGCGCCGCGGCGGCGAGGGCCTCGACGAACTCGTCCGCGATCCGCTCATGGACGTAGATCCGCTCCATGGAGGTGCAGATCTGGCCGGTGTTGATGAAGGCGCCGAACGCGACGGCTTGCGCGGTGGCCACCGGGTCGACTCCGGCGTCGATCACGACGGGGTCCTTGCCGCCGAGTTCGAGTACGCAGCGGTTCAGGTGCGCTCCGGTGGCCGTTCCCACGGCGCGGCCGGCGCCGACCGAGCCGGTGAAGTGGACGAGCCGTACGTCTTGGTGTTCCGTCAGCGCCGCGCCGGTGCGGCCGTCGCCGAGGACCAGGTTCAGCACGCCCGCGGGGAGTCCGGAGGCGGCGGCCAGTTCGAACAGCCGCACCGTGGAGAGCGGGGACCGCTCGGAGGGCTTGACCACGACGGTGTTCCCGGCGGCGAGCAGCGGGCCGAGGCCACCGAGGACCATGGCGACGGGGAAGTTCCACGGGGTGATGACCGCGGTGACACCGAGCGGGTGGCGGACGATGTCGGTCCGCTCGCCCGCCGGGCCAGGCCCTGCCACCGTTTCGCTGAACGGGTAGGTGAGCGCCTGGTCGGCGGCCGCCTTCAGCCCGGCCACCGCGCCCTCCACGAAGGTGCGCCCGATGCCGACCGGCTTGCCCATCTCGCGGCATTCCAGTTCGGCGAGTTCCGCGGTGTGTGCGGCGATCGTGCCGGCCCAGGCGTGCAGGTGCTCCACGCGCCGAGACACGGTGAGGGCGGCCCACTCGCGCTGCGCTTCGGCGGCCGCGGTCACTGAGCGGTCGACGTCGGCGGCGCTGCCCGCGCGGAAGTGCGCGACGGCTTCCTCGGTGGCGGGGTTGACCACGGCGACGACATCCTCGCCGGTCGGCTCTTCCCACCGGCCGCCGATGAAGTTCTGGAGGGTTTCCATGGTGGGGGCCGTTTCTGTTCGGTAATTCTGTTCGGTACGAGGTTCAGCACGGGGCTCCGTGCGTCACGGGGCGGTGTCAGGCGTCGAGGCGGTCGGCCATGAGTTCGCCGGTCATGATGGCGGCGAGGTTGGTGTTGGCCCTCGGCACGGAAGGGAAGATCGAGGCGTCCACGACCCGCAGTCCCCGGACACCCTGCACCCGGCATTCCGGGTCGACGACCGTCCCGGCGGCGCTGGTCGCGCCCATCCGGCAGGTACTCGTGCCGTGTTGGGCGTCGAGGACCGTGGCGAGCAGATGGTCGTCGAGGGCACTGTCGTCCGCCAGTGCCGCGAACAGCGGGCCGTTCGCCTCCTCGACCGATCCGCCCAGGACGGCGGCCGTCTCGGCGCTGCCGCTCAACTCGACGAGGGCGCGCACACCCTCCCGCATCGGGGCGAGATCCCGCGCGTCGGACAGCATGCGCTGGGCGACGTACGGGTGTGCCGAGGGATCCGTGGAGACGAGGGTGAGTTCACCGCGCGAGTGGGTCCGGTTCAGCCAGACACCAAAGCCGCCGGCGTGCTCTTGGGTGTTCGCCGTGGCCATGGACAGCACGTTCTGGTTGAGCGAGACGAACATGAGGTCGTCGGAGTGCGTACCCGACCCGCTGGACCAGCGCACGCAGACGTTGGTGTGCCGGTCGTGCGGTGACGTGATGGCGGTTTCGGCCCGCAACGGCAGCGAGAGCACCGTCATCGCGTGGTCCTGCATCCCGACACCGACCGGCAGGTCCTGGCACACCTCGATCCCCAGTGCCCGCAGTTGGGCGGCGGGGCCGATGCCCGAGCGCAGCAGGATCGCGGGGGAGTGGATCACCCCGGCGCTGAGGATCACCTCGTCCGCGTACTCGGTGACGACGGCTCCGTCGATCACCGCACGCACACCGACCGCGCGGTCGTTCTCGAAGATGACGGTGTCCACCAGCGCGTCGCCGCGGATGGTGAGGCCGGGCAGTTCGCGTCCGGGTTCGAGGTAGGCGTCGTTGACGCTGACGCGGCGGCCGTCGCGGGAGTTGATCGGGTACGGCGATACGCCGGTGGCGCCGGGGGCGTTGACGTCGGGTGCCCAGCCGAACCCCGCAGCGAGCGCCGAGTCGGCCAGGGCCCGGTCGACGCTACCCCAGGCGTCCTTCGGGGTCCGGTGGATCGGGGTCGGCCCGCCGCGGCCGTGGTGGGGCTTGTCGCCGAACTCCTCGTCGTCCTCCAGCTTGGCGAAGTAGGGCAGCACGTCATCGGGCGCCCATCCGGTACAGCCGAGCCGGGCCCACTCCTCGAAGTCCGCCATCGGCGGCCGGATCGCGATCTGGCCGTTGACGGACGAACTGCCGCCCACGCCACGCCCGCGCCAGTACGGGGCCTGCGGCTGCTTCTCGGTGCGCGAGGAGTTCAGGCCGGTCCACACGACATGTTCCGAGGCCGCGGGATCCATGAGGGCCACCACGGGGTTGGGGGAGCGCCACGCCTCCGGCATCTGGGCCGAGCGGTAGTCGGGGCCCGCTTCGAGCAGCAGGACCCGGCGGCCGCGAGTGGCGGCGCGGACGGCGAGCGCCGCACCCGCGGAGCCAGCGCCGACGACGATCAGGTCGCGAACGTGCTGTGCCATCGCTCCTCCTTGATGCGGGAGTGTCACGCACCGGGGGCTCCTGTGCGGATGCTGGTAATCTGACGCAGAAGGAAAGTTCAGTCAAGAATGAATTTTCAGTTTTTTCCGTACGGGGAGGATCGGTGCCGCCAGCCGCCGACAACAGTTCAGCCATGAGCGAGAGGCCGTTGGTCGAGGACTTCGGCCGGCGGATCGGGAGCGCGATGGGATGGCCGCCGATCGCCGGGCGGCTGGCGGGTGTGCTGATGCTCAGCCCCGACCCCATGACGCTGTCGGAGCTCCAGGCGCGGCTGGGAGCCAGCAAGGGTTCGACGTCGGAGATGACCCGCCTGCTCATCGCGAACGGCACGGTCGAGCGGGTCAAGGTGCCCGGCGTGCGCCAGGCCGGTTACGTCTGGCGCGACGACGCGTGGAGCGGCTGCCTCCAGCACCAGCTCACCCAGACCGAGCAGCTGCTCGAACTCGCCCGGACCGCGCAGGAGCGGGGAGTTGGCATGCCGGAGGCGCAACAGGCGCGGCTGCGCGACATGCACACGTACTACGACTTCATGGTGTGTCAGCTGCGCCGCCTGCTCGACGAGTACCGGCGGCTGGCTCGGGGCTGATCCCCGCCACCGCAAGGGCGAGCAGTGCGTCGGCGCGGGCCGCGGGCTCGGGGTGGTGCTCCGTGGCGAGGGTGAGGCCGACGGCCAGGGTGATCAGGTCCTCGACCGTGACCCCTGGTGCCACCGCACCCTCCCGCGCCGCGCCCCGCAGGAGTGGCTCTCCCGCCTCGATCAGCGCTGCCGCGCAGGAGTTGCCCCCCACCGGGTCGTGCCCCTCGTCGTACGAGAGGGCTGCCGCCAGTCCGCGCGCGGTGACGCAGTAGGCGACCACCTCGCCCAGCCACTCCAGCAGTGCCTTCCGGCCCTCGCCCTTCCGGCCGTCACTCTTCCCGTCCTTGCCGCTCCGGCCGTCGAGTTCTCGTGCCCGTGCGCTCAGTGCCTCGATCCGGTGCCGCGAGACGGCCTCCAGTAGCGCCCGCCGGGTCGGGAAGTGTCTGCGCACGGTCGCGGAGCCGACTCCGGCTACGCGCGCGATCTGCTCCAGCGAGGCTTCCGCGCCCCGTGCGGCGACCTCCTCCTCGGCGACGGCGAGGATCCGCTCGTAGTTGCGCCGGGCGTCGGCGCGCTGCCGCTCGACCATGTGATCAGCTCCAGGATTGCTAAGTGGCGGGGCCCGCCATATCGTATCCGAACATAAATGGCGGGCCCCGCCATTTCCCGTGGCCGACGCCTGCCCTTGGCCGGCCGTGCGTCCGTACGTCCGTATGTCGAAGGAGTCCTCTCATGCCGACCCCGCCCAGCACCCCGTCACTCGCACACGCCCCCGTACTCGTCACCGGCGCCACCGGCCGGCAGGGCGGCGCCACCGCCCGTGCGCTGCTCGCCGCCGGTGTTCCCGTACGTGCCCTGGTCCGGGACCCCGCCACCGACCGGGCCCGCGCCGTCGCCGCACTCGGGGCCCGGCTCGTCACCGGAGATCTCCTGGACCGCGCCTCCGTGACGCACGCCGCCGAGGGTGCCCGCGCCGTCTTCTCGGTCCAGATGCCCCTCTTCACCGCCGAGGGCGCCGACTTCGACAACGAGCTGGCCCAGGCCACCAACCTCGTCGAAGGCGCCCGCGCCGCCGGGGTGGAGCAGTTCGTGCACACCTCTGTCACCGGTGCTGGGCAGCACACCGAGGTACCCGGCTGGGCCGAGGGGTACTGGGACTTCATGGCCCCGACCCTCGACACCAAGGCCGCCATCCAGGATCTCGTCCGCACGGTCGGCTTCCCGCGCTGGACGCTCCTCAAGCCGGGCTTCTTCATGGAGAACCTGCTCCCGTCCATGGCCTACCTCTTCCCGCACGGCATCGAGGGCGGCCTGATCACTCTCATCAAGCCCGACACCCGGCTCTCCCTCACAGCGGTCGCCGACATCGGCACCGCGGCCGCCGCCGCCCTCGCGGACCCGGACCGTTTCCACGAGGTGGAACTCGAACTGGCCAGTGAGTACCGGTCGATGGAGGAGGTCGCCGAGATCCTCAGCCGCGTCCTCGACCGGCCGATCACCGCGCCTGACCTGACCCTGGAGCAGGCCCTCGCCGCTGGAATGCCGCCCATGGGTGCCTCCGGTGCCTTCATGAACGCCGCGGGCCAGCCGGGCCGCCCGGAGTTCGCCCGTGCGCTGGGCCTGCCGCTGACGCGCTTCGAGGACTGGGCGCGGGTGAACCTGCGTTAGGCGTCAGTGGGCGAACAGTTCCACGGGGTCCGGCCGGGTGGCCCGCCCACTGCCCGACAACCCGGCCGATCGGACCGGAAGCCTGGACGGTCGGCCGACGCGGAGCCGAAGGTCCCGCGGATAGCGTCCTTCTCGGTAGGTGACACCACGGAGAGGGAGCAACGATGGATCAGCGAACGGCCGACCGCGACACCGGACTCGCCACCGAGTTCGAGAGGGACGTCGAAAAGCTGTTGCTGGAGGCGCTGCGCGCGGGGGCCAAGCAGGAGCGCGAGGACGTCGGTACGGAGAGTGTGCTGGCCGCGATCGTGTCGGGTGACTCGGACGCGGGCTCCGCGATCGCCCCGGGGATGAAGGCGTCCGGCTCGCTCAGCGGATCCATCGGGTACCGGGGGACGTCCGTGTGGGTCAGTGCCGACGCGGGGGACGGCGTGGCGGAGACACCGGACGACGAGCGGGAGATTGACGCCCTGTGGCGGGAGGTCCGGCACGAGGAGGCCAAGCGGCGGCGTTGGCAGAACCGGAAAGAGGAGAAAAAGAAGAGGGAGGAGGGCCAGGCCGCCCCGCGGAGCATCGAACTGCCGCCGATGACCGGCGCGTTGCGGTCGTGTCTGCGCAAGGCATTGGAGGCCGCACGGGCGGAGGGCGCCGTGTCGGTGCGTGTCCGTCATGTGGCGCACGCCCTGGTCGAGTTGGACGGGACGCGGGCCCGCGAGGCCATGGTCGTGGAGAAGGTGGACGTCCCGGCTGCCTCGGCCGCGCTCGAGGCGCTGCGGGGAAGCGACGAACTGCCGGAACCCACCACAGTGTTCATCCTGCGCAAGGCGGGGACGTTCGGGAAGAGCGGCAATCCGCTGACCCGGAAGTTCAACGCCTGGGTCTTCGGCGGCAGCGCCGGACTCTTCGGCTCGGCGATGGTGGGCGCGGCGCGCTCGGAGGCGCCGCGGGTGGCGGTGCGGCGCGGGGAGCCGAAGACGCAAGCCGTCGACATGCTACTGGGCATCCTGGCCCTTGAGCGGTCGCTGAGCGTCGCGGGACGTGAGCTGCCCGAGAAGCTCCAGGGGGCGAACCGAGGGGCGGAACTCCTGCGCCGGCACGGCGCCCGGCAGGACGCTGTCTCCCGGGTGCTGCTTCCCACCACAGGCGTCGCGGAGGGGGAGCCCGCGGAGGTGCGCGGACCCGCCGACTTCGAGGAACGGCTCCTGCACGTCACGCAGTTCACCGCCTCCCACCATGGCTCGCCCACGGTCGGCACGACCCATCTGCTGGCCGCGCTCCTTGACGAGACCGGGACGGACGCGGAGTCCGCGGCGGAGATCGAGCGCGTGCTGACCGAGAGCGGCGTGGACGTCGACGCGCTGCGGGCCGAGCCGGAGCTCCAGGTGCCCGCAGGAGCGGCGCGTGCGAACTGAGGCCGCGGTGACCCACCAACACATGTGACACGATCGGCCGTTGAGAACGGAACCCGCGCGGAGGAAAACGATGAGCCCGGTAGTGCGACCGTGGACGCGGGTGCGCCGCGAGGCGGCCGCGATCCGGAATGCGGTGCGAGCCGCGCCCCGGCGGACGGTCGTGATCGAGTCCGTACTCGCCGGCCTGGTGTTGGTGTGCTCGCTGGTGCCGGTTCCGCTGATGCCGCCGGCCCACCCGGTGCCGGTGGCCCTCCTGGGTGTGTGGGCGGCGCTGCTCGTGCCCGCGCGGCGCCGGTACCCGACCCTCGCGGTGCTGGGCTGCATGCCGGTGATCGCCGGGGAGAACGTGTGGGCGACGGTGGTGGTGCCGTGTGTCGTCTGGTCCGCCGTACGCCGCATCCCCGCCGCCCGGCGCGCCTGGACGGCGGTCGGGGCGAGCGCCGCCGGAGCCGTGCTCCTGTCGATCGCCAGCCAATCCCTCAGCGAGCTTCCCACGCTGCCGTATCTGATCACCGGCGCCGGCCTGGCCGCACTGTTCGTCCTGCTGCCCGCGCTGTCCGGCCGGGTGCTGGGGCACCGCCGTCCGCTGAAGGGACTGCTGCGGGAACGCAACGCCTACCTCGAACAGGCCCGCTCCCTCACCGACGAGGCGGCCCGCATGGAGGAACGGGCCCGCATCGCCGCCGAGATGCACGATCTGCTCGGCCACCGCATCGGACTCATCTCGGTGCACGCCGGGGCCCTCCAGCTCGCCGCCGAACGCCAGGCGCCGCCGCTGGCCCCGCAGGCCGAACTGCTGCACACGACCGCCGGAACGGCCATGGACGAGCTGCGCGGCATCCTCGGCGTCCTGCGTCACCAGTCGGGCGAGGACATCGGCGAGCGGGGGACCCGTGAGTCCCTCTCGACCCTCGTCACGGACTCCCGTAACGCGGGGGCAGACGCCGAACTCCATTGGAACGCCGCCGACTTGACGGAAGCGGACCCCCGCACCCGGCAGGCCGTGCACCGTGTCGCCCGCGAGGGACTCACCAACGCGCTGAAGCACGCACCCGGCGCGACCGTCCGTGTCACGTTCCAGGACGAAGGGGCGACCGTGACGATCGCCGTCGTCAACGACGCCCCGCCGGCGCCCCGTTCGCCCGGCGGCGGGAACCGCAGTGGACTCGTCGGCCTGCACGAACGGATCAGCCTGCTCGGGGGCGTCCTGCAAGCCGGACCGCGCCCGGAGGGCGGCTTCGCCCTCTCCGCCCGGATACCCGTCAGGCCCGACGCGCAGTCCGTGTACGCCACTTTGTCGAAGCCACTGTCGGAGGGGGCGGGCTCCCGGGCCCCGCTGTCCACGGAAGTGCTCACGTGGCCCCGCATCCTGGGAGGTGGCTGCGCGGCGCTGCTGGTGCTGTTGCCGACGATCGGTGGCACCGTCGCTCTGTTGATCATGGCCGTCCTACAATGAGGCGATGATCCGAGTCCTGATCGCCGACGACGAGGCCCTGATGCGTACCGGCGTCCGGCTGGTCCTTGAGCACGACGACGAGATCCGTATCGAGGCCGAGGCACAGGACGCCCGTGAGGCCGTCGAAGCCTGCCGGGTCCACACCATCGACGTCGCCCTCCTCGACATCCGCATGCCAGGGGACGGCATCACCGCCGTCGCCGAGATCACCCGCCAGTCGCCCCGCACCCGCGCGGTGATGCTGACGGCCTTCGGTGAGGAGTCGACCGTCACCAGCGCGTTGCGCGCCGGGGCCCACGGCTACCTCCTCAAGGACACCGGCCCCCACGCGCTCATCGACGCCGTACGCCGCGCAGCCGCCGGGGAACCCGTCCTCGCCCCGCAGGTCACCCGCCAACTCGTCGACTTCCGGACCCGCATGGGCCACAGCGGCGACGCGGCAGCGGGCCGGATCGCGGAGCTGACACCGGCCGAACGGGACATCCTGCGGCTGCTCGGCACCGGCCTTTCCAACGCCGAGATCGCCGACCGGCTCCACCTGAGCTCCGGCACTGTCAAGGCCCACATCAGTAGCATCCTCACCCGCACCGACTGCACCAACCGGGTCCAGGCCGCGGTGCTGGCGCAGGAGGCGGGACTGCTCGGCTGACATCGGGCAGCCCGTCACCGCTTCCGCAGCGCCCGCGGTGCCGTCTCCGGCAGGGCCATCAGACACACCAGGGACAGGACGCAGGTTCCGGCGAGGTAGTAGCCGACGTTGTCGGCGTTTCCGGTCGCGGCGATGATCCGGTTCGCGACCAGCGGGGAGATGCCGCCGCCGAGGACGGCGCCGAGGTGGAAGGCGATGCCCATCCCGGACTGCCGCTGGTCGCGGGGGAAGAGCTCGGTGAAGAAGGTGTACATCGGGCCGAACAGCAGCCCGGTCGTCGCGAAGCCGAGCATCAGCGCGCCGGTGAAGGCGCCGATGGTGCCCGCTCCGGCGATCGGGAAGATGACCAGCGCCGCGACCAGTGACGAGAGCGCTCCGGTGAACATGACCGGTCGCCGGCCGAACCGGTCCGAGGCCCACGCCCCGACGACGTTGCTCGCCGCGTGGACCAGCAGGCCCAGCGTGCTGGCGTTGACCACTGCCTGCCGGGGCAGCCCGAGACCGTCGGGGGCCGCGGACGTCGCGTAGGACATCATGAAGGTGACCAGCGCGAACGTGCAGGAGTTCAGGCCGATGTTGACGCCCGCGGCCAGCAGCACCCGGCGCCAGTTGGAGCGGAAGACGTCGGCCACCGGGCGCCGGTCCTTGAGCGACTCGCCCTCCTCGCGCACCATCTGCTGGAACACCGGGCTCTCCGCCACGCCCCGGCGGATCCAGACGCCGATGACGATGGCCACACCACCGGCGAGGAAGGGCAGCCGCCAGCCCCAGGACTCGATGCTGGAGTCCGGCAGGAAGAGCACGGCGGCGAACGCCAGGTTGGCGATGATCGTCCCGAACGGCGAGCCGAGGGCGACGAACACCCCGTACCTGGCCCGTTTGTCATCAGGGGCGTGCTCGATGGCGAGCGCGGCCGCGCCGCCGGTCTCACCACCACGGAACAGGCCGTGCCCCATCCGCAGGACGACCAGGAGCAGCGGCGCCGCGACACCGATCTGCGCGTAGGTCGGCAGCACACCCATCAAAACGGTGGCCGCGCCCATGCCGATGAACGTGAGGAGCAGCGCGAAGCGCCGGCCGTACCGGTCGCCGACCCAGCCGAACCCGGCGGCGCCGAGCGGCGCCATCAGGAAGCCGATGGCGAAGGTCGCGAGACCGAGGAAGGTGCCGAACCAGGCGTCGTCGGTCTTGAAGAAGGTGTCGGTGAGGACCAGCGTGGTCGCCGTCCCGTAGATGGCGAAGTCGTAGAACTCCAGCGAGGTGCCCAGCCCACTGGCGAGGGCGATGCGGACGATGCCGCTGCGGGCCGGCGGCGGCGAACCCGTGGTGGCCGCCGCCGATATTTGCTCGGTCATGTGTGTACCTCTGGGCCTGTCAGGGGAGTTTCGGCGCGTAGCAGGAAGGGGGTGTGCCACCGGTCAGTTCGGTGATGTGCTGCGCTCTGTCCAGCGCGGCGGCGAGGATGGCCCGGAAGCGTTTCGCCCCGATGTCGGCACCGAAGCCGCCCACCATGAGTTCGAAGGCGACGTGCCGGTCGGCGCCGAAGACCGGGAGTTGGAGGGTGCGGGCATGGTGCCTCGGGCGGGGGTCGCGGCAGTAGTCCGCGTATCCGGACGCCATCCGCTCCCAGAGCCCGACCAGGGCCTGGCGCCCGTCCCCGGCCCCGTTCCGTGCCTCGGCGGTCAGCCCGCCGAAGTGCTCGGAAAGGGTGTGCCCGAAGGAGATGGCGTACCCCTGCTCGCGGACCAGGGCGAGGGTGTCGTCTAGGAGTTGGGTGTCGATCCGGCCCATCAGGCGCACGGCGTCCTCCCTCCAGGCGCGGCGCAGGTCAGGGTCGCACCAGGCGGCGAAGCCGGGGTCCATCGGCGCCGCGAAGGGGAAGCAGGTACCGACGTACGGCTGCCGGGTGTCGGCCGCGGTGAGCACGACCACCTGGCCGCGCACCACGGTGGACAGAGCGCACTCGACGTTCAGCTCCCGGGCGAGGTCCTGAATGAGGTCGCCGACACCCGTGGCGATGCGGAGCCGGGAGCCCATTTCGGCAAGGTCGACACCGGTGACCGGAGACGCGAACGAGCCGTAGCCGCCGTTGAGGAAGACCAGCGGCGCCTCGTCGGCGCGCGGGCCGAGGCCCAGGTCCTCCACCGCGCCCAGCACCATCACGTGGTCCCCGGCCGGCAGTACGTCGTGCACCGTGGCGTCGAACCAGGCCACGGCGGACCGGAGCCGCGGAACACCGTGCTCGTCGAACTCCCAGGCGTCGCCGGTGAACCGGTCCTCGGGGGCGGCGGCGAAGAAGTCCCGGCACAGGGACTCGTGTTCGGCGCCCAGGACGGACGCGTGGAACCGGCCCGCGTGTCGGATGCCGGCGTAGGTCCGGGACCGTTCCTGGGGCAGGAACCCGACCAGGGGCGGGTTCTCGGACACCGAAGTGAAGGTGCCGACGACCATCCCGATCGGGCCACCGGACTCGTCGACCGACGTGATGATGGTGATGCCGGTCGGATACCGTCCCAGGACCGTGCGCCAGCGTGACTTGGGCGGGGGCGGTGGCTGCGGGACCACGCGGTCGCCGCAGGACCCGGTCTGCTGATTCGTCTGGCTGACCATCGTCTTCCTTGTCGGGTCGGTGTCGACAGTGGGGCAGCGCGTCCGCCGACGGTGTCGCCGGTGTGCCGGCCGCCGGTCAGTACAGCTCGATGCGCAGCCGTTCGGAGCGTGCCCGTGACACACAGAGCGCGATCTCCGTGCCCGCCGCGTGCTCGGCGGCGGACAGGCAGTGGTCGCGGTGGTCGGCGGTGCCCTCCAGCAGGCCGGAGACGCACGAGCCGCAGATGCCCTCCTCGCAGGACTTGCCGACGGAGATGCCCGCCTCCTCCAGCACGGAGAGGATCGAGCGGTCGGCCGGGACCTCGAACTCCTCACCGGTGTCGAGCTCCACCGTGAACGGTGTGTTGTCCGAGGCGTCGACCGGCTCCGCCGAGAAGTGCTCGACATGGACCTGCGCCTCGCCCACGACCGGGGCGAAGACCGCGGTGACCTGGTCCATGAACCCGACAGGCCCGCAGGTGTACACATGGCTGTCGGCACTCAGTGTGGCCGCCGATGGCCGCAGGATGTCAGGGTGTTCGCCCCGCGGACGCCCGATGTGGAGGGTGACCCGGTCGCGGAACTCGGCGCGGCGCTCCAGCAGGTCGCCGAAGGCGAGCTCGGCGCGTGAGCGTACGAAGTAGTGCAGCGCGAAGTCGGCGCCGCGCCGGTGGAGTTCGTAGGCCATGCTCAGCAGCGGGGTGACGCCGATGCCGCCGGCGACCAGCAGGTGCCGGTCGGCGTCGTCGGCGATGCCCAGCAGGTTGCGGGGCGGGCCGATCGTCAACTCGTCGCCGAGCTCCGCCTGGTGGAGGGCCGCCGAGCCGCCCCGGGACTCCGCCTCCCGCTTCACCGCGATGAGGACCGACGAGCGGTCGGCCGGGTCCCCCGCCAGCGAGTACTGGCGAAGGACCCCGGTCGGCCCTGTCACATCGATGTGCGCGCCCGCGGCGAAGGGGCCGAACGCGGCGCCGTCGGCCCTGCGCAGCCGCAGGGAGCGGACCGCCGCGCTCTCCTCCACGATCTCGGACACCTGGACGGCGACACTCACAGCAGGAACCCCGCGGCGGGCACGGCGTCCTCGGAGTCCACCAGCCGGATCACCTTGCGCACGATCCGGTCCTCGGAGCGGTCCGCGCCGAACCGGACCGTGAACTCGACGTCCCCGGCCCACAGTTGGTGACGGCCCCGCTTATAGGCGACCACGACCTGGGCGGCCCGCAGCGACACCGATGCGTCGGTGGTCTCCACCGCCACGAAGCGCGACACGGTGCGTGCGGTCCTCGCCGAGTCGACCGCCGCGATGGCGTACCCCTCGGTGAGGCGCGCGACGCGCATGGCCCGCATCCGGGCGTCGTCGTAGACCATGTTGAGCTGGTCGTCGAAGTCCTCGGTGGTGGCATCGAGCGGGATGACGTAGATGCCGTCATCGGCGTACAGCTCGTTCCACGCCTGGTACTCCTTGCGGTCGAGCAAGTCGGCCTCGTGCCAGGCGAGTTCGATGGCCCGCACGACGCGCGGGTCGGAGAGGGTGGCCGTGGCGGCGTTGGGGATCATGGCGGTCTCAGCCATTGCTCATCATCTTCTTCCACATCCGGTACGCGGCCCGCATACCGGTCTCGTCGGTGCTGTGCGAGGTGGCCCAGCCCTCGGGGGCCTCGGTCTCGCGCTTCAGGCCGCGGTTCACCATGATCGGCATCTCCGGGCAGGCCTGGGCGCCGCGCTGCACGCGGTCCCAGCCCTCGGCGTCGTCGGGGGTGCCGAAGCCGAAGGGGCCCTGGAAGTGCTCGTGGATGCGCAGGCGTTCGCGGCGGATCGGCCCCGCGATCTCCTCCGGGGCGTCCACGCCGAGCGCCACGTGCTCGATGATCGTCTCGTCGACGCTGATCGGGCGCAGCACCCGGAAGAACGCCGAGGACAGGCCGACGTTGGGGAACAGATTGAGGTTCGAACCGGTGCCGTGCATGGCGCGGACCAGCTTGCGGACCTGCGCCTCGTCGGCCCCGCCCTGCCTCAACTCGGCGGCCAGGCCGTCAAATCGGGGCTGCAGGGGCTCGCTGCCGTCGTCGGCGTCGAGATCCATGTGCGCCGGCACCATGTGCATCACGCTGTGCCCGTTGCCGAGGGCCTGGCAGGTGGAGGCCGGGTCGGTCATGAAGCTCAGCATGTCGGCCGTCTCGCCGTCCACCGAGCTCATCCAGGAGCGGTGCACGATCGGGAAGTGGTAGCCGTCGGTGGTGTTCTCCAGCTGGATCTTCCAGTTGCCGCGGAACCTGAAGCGGTGGGTGCCGAGCACCTTCAGCGGATAGCCGCCGCCCTGCTTCATGAACCGGTCGGCCCACCCCCGCACATCGCCGAGGAACTCCTCCAGGGGCTCGGCGTCCTGGTCGAAGGTGGCGAAGATCAGGCCGTGGTAGCTCTCGGTGCGCAGCTTGTGCAGGCCCATCTGGTCCTTGCTCAGCACCCCCTCGTAACCGTCGGGGTAGGGGATGCCGCGCAGCCGCCCGTCCAGGCCGTACGACCAGGCGTGGTAGGGGCAGGTGAAGCCGTTGGCCTCGCCGCGTGGCTTCTCGCACAGGCTGGCGCCGCGGTGCCGGCAGCGGTTGACCAGGGTGTGGAGGGCGCCCTTGCGGTCCCGCGTGACGATCACCGAATTGCGGCCCACGTACGTGGACTTGAAGCTGCCCGGTTTGGGCAGCTCGCTCTCGTGCGCCACCCAGATCCAGGTCTTCTCGAAGATCTCGGTCATCTCGCGTTCGAAGATCTCCGGGTCGGTGTAGACCCGCGCGGCGACGCGATCGTCCTGGACGAGATCGGCAGGATCCAACTGATGGATGTTCGCCGCGGTGAACTCGATGGTCATGCTGTCTTCTCCTCGGTGTTGCCGCTCCTGGGGCGGTGGTCCCGGTCGCCACGGGGGTTCTCGGGGCCCAGGAAGCCGGGGGTGGTCGGATCCAGGCCCAGCAGGACGGCCCCGGCGTCGTCGTAGATGTGCTGGCTGAGCGAGGCGTGCAACTGGGGGACCTGGGCGTCGAGCCGGATCCGGTTCAGGGGGTGGGAGTTCTGGATGATCGCCGCCCCGGACACCTTGGACAGGTCGTGGACGACCTGGGCGGCGGTGTCGGCGATGTGCACGGCGCTGAGGCGGATCCGCGCGACCTGCTCCGCGCTCGCCGCCTCCCCGGCGCTGACGGTCTCCCACACCTCCTCGGCGACGTCCAGGAAGTAGCGGCGCGCCGACTGGAGCGCCACGTACTGCCGCGCGAACTCCGTGCGGTAGTAGGCCCGTTCGCCGACCGGCGGCGCGCCCGTGATGCCCCGGTAGGAGCCGGAGCGGTGCGCGTGGTCCAGGGCGCCCAGGGCCACACCGAGCCCGATCGCCGCGTGACACTGCGCCTGGTAGGCGAGCAGCGGGTAGCGGAAGAGGGGCTCGTCGATCTGTGAGGCGCCGCCGCGGATGTAGGTCCACTCCAGCGGGATCTCGACGTCATCGAGCACCGTGTCGAAGGACCCCGACGCGCGCATCCCGCTCACGTCCCAGTCCTGCACGATGGTGACTCGATCGGCGGGGAGCAGCGCCGCGCGGGGCTGCCCGCCCGCGGACTCGTCCAACAGGCCCACGTTGATGTAGTCGGCGGCCATGCAGCCGCTGGCGAACTTCCACCGGCCGCTCACCCGGAATCCGTCCGCGGTCCGCTCGGCCTTCTGCATCGGGAAGAGGCCACCGGCCACGACGACGTCGGGGCCTTCGCGGTAGATCTCCTTCTGCGTCTCCACGGGGAGCGCGCCGAGGTAGGTGTTGGCGGACGCGAAGCCCACCACCCAGGCGGTGGACCCGTCGACACGGCCCACCTCCTCGACCAGCCGGAGGAATTGGTGGGGCGGCAGCACACTTCCCCCGAACCGGATCGGGGTGGCGTGCCGGTAGACACCGAACGGCATGAGCTTCTCGATGAAGTCACGGGGGACGTACCCCTGGGCGTTGAACTCCGCCCGTCGTTCGGTGAGCTCCGCAAGCACCGCTTGCCACTTCGTGCCCGCTATTGGCTCGGGGGTGTCACCCATGTCGGCTCCTTCCGGCTCGCGTTCGAGGCCCAACGGGATGCTCAGCCATCGCGTGTGCCGATGCGACGGGTCGGACCGGTGAGTGGACCGACGCGGCGGAACCGGCAGGACGATGTGGTCGGATCCGTAGGCGGAACGGACGCGCCGCCACAGACACGACCCCAAAGGAGGAGTGGCCGAGCATGGAAGAGCGAGAGCCGGATGACCGCGCCCCGCGGATGACCCTCACCTGCTACAACGACAACCACGGCTACGGGTGGAAACACGTCGACCTGTTCGTCCGCGACGCCGCGGGACGCGAACTCGGCTGGGTGCACTGGGGCGTTCCCCAGGACGGCCCGGACGCGGCGGACGAGGAGACCGCCCGCGTCGAACCCGCCCTGCGACGCACCTCGGACTGGCGCCATGGTGTGAGCGCCGGTGGCATGGACTTCTGGGAGGCCGACGTGCAGTGGGGCACCGACATGCGGTCGGGGACCGACACACAGACCGACGTACAGCGGGGTACCAAGTGAGCGACACCGTCCGAAAGCCCTGGCCCCTGAGCGAACTCGTCGCCGAGCTGAGCTCGGGACGCACCACGTCCGAAGCGGCCCTGCGGCGCAGCCGTGACCGCATCGCGCGGACCGAGGAGCAGGTACGTGCCTGGGTGGCCTTCGATGACACACCCGCGGCCGTACCCGGCGGCCCCCTGGGCGGCGTCCCGATGGGCGTCAAGGACATCATCGACCTGGCCGGACTGCCCACCCGGTGCGGCTCGGTACTGCGCGCCGACGCGGGACCCGCCGAGCGGGACGCCCCCGTCGTGGCGGCCTGGCGGGCGGCCGGGGCGATCCCGATGGGCAAGACCGTGACCACGGAGTTCGCGTTCTTCGCGCCCGGCCCGACCCGCAACCCCGCCAACCTGGGGCACACGCCCGGCGGTTCCTCCAGCGGCTCGGCGGCGGCGGTCGCCTCCGGGCAGGTCCCGCTGGCCATCGGCTCCCAGACCGCGGGATCGGTGACCCGGCCGGCCGCGTACTGCGGCGTCGCCTCGCTCGTACTGCGCCACGGTCACCTGTCCACCGAGGGCGTCGCGGGCCTCAGCCCCAGCCTCGACGCACACGGCGTGTACGCGGCCACCGCCGCCGATGTCTCCCTCGCGTGGTCCGCTCTGACCGGCGAGCAGGACCCGGCCCGCGCCGAGCACGGCCCCCCGCGGCTCGCGCTCTGGAACGCCGCACCCCTGGCGGTCGTGTCCGACGAGATGGGTACGGCGCTCACCTCGGCAGCGACCCGGCTCACCGACCGCGGCGCGAGGGTCGACGCCTTCCCGCTGGAGACCCTGATCGCCGAAGTGACCGCGTCGCACCCGGTGGTGATGGCCTACGAGGCCGCACGCGAACGCTCCGTCGAGCTGGAGCAGGCCGACCGCCTCAGCGCGCCCCTCGCCGGGCTGCTGCGCACCGGCGCGGACACCACGGAAGCCGACTACGGCGCCGCGTGCCACCTGGTCTCCGCCGCACGCACCCGACTCTGCGCGCTCTTCAGCCAGTACGACGCGGTGCTCGGCCCGGCCGCGCCCGGGGCAGCTCCTCAGGGGCTCGACGCCACCGGCGATCCCGTGCTCAGCCGCTCCTGGCAGGCTCTCGGCCTGGCCGCCGTCGCCGTGCCGGGGTTGCGGAACGCGGCAGGGCTGCCGCTCGGACTCCAGGTGATCGCGGAGTCCGAGACGGCAGCCCTGCGTGCCGCGGTGTGGGTGGAGCGAAACCTCAACGGGTGAGAAGGATTCAGGCGCCGGCGGCGTGCTCGTTGGTGTGGTTCGTGCCCGGCGCCTTGAGAAGCACGGACTGCTTCGGGTAGCTGCCGGCGAAGAAGTCGGGCAGGTCGGCGATGGCGACGTTCTCGGTCCTGGTCCTGGTGATCCGCCACTCGCCGTCGACCTTGCGGAAGGCGTTGTTGAGTCGACTGGCGCGGATCAGGGACTTGCCGTCCTCGAAGAGCCAGGGCTGGAAGTGGATCCACTGGCCGTCGGCCTCGTCCCCGTGCACATGGATCTGCTCCGAGGTGAGCCAGTGGGCGTTCAGGAGCAGCTTCGGGTCCTGGTCCTTCGGCCAGAAGCGGCTGAAGTGCGCGCGGATCGCCGCCTTGCCCTCGGCCCGGCCGAACTGGCTGTCGTAGTACTCGCCGACGCCCTCCCAGATGGCGTCCTCGGTGTAGAGGCCGAGGATCAGCTCGATGCGCTGCTCGTCGCTCTCCACCCCGTACTCCGGGCACGGTGTGTCGCACAGGAACATGTATCGCGCCTGGAGGCGGCGGATGTCGGCCTCGCCCTCCAGGACCTCGATGCGCTTGACCAGGGTGTCGATGGTGTCTTGGCTACTCATGTCGGCAGCCTCCACGCCGCGCGCCCCGGAAGGAACCGCTCGGTCCACTGGGCGGATCGACGCCTGTGGGGCTTGCCAAGCGGTTCAAAAAGTTTGAACAATCGGCCCTGTTCATTGTTCATTGGAACCGGCGAGGGGAAGCGGTATGCGCGCGAGCGCCCAGGCAGAACTCGGCACCGAGGAGCAGCCCGCCCCGGGAGCCGAGCCCACGGCCCCCGAACCGCACATGAGCTCCGTGCTCGGCAAGGCGCACCTGGTGCTGGGAGCCTTCTCCTCCGGCTCGACGTGCCTCGGCCTGAGCGAGCTCAGCCGCCGCTCCGGCGTGCCCAAGGCGACCGTGCACCGGCTCGGAACGGAGCTCGTCCAGCTCGGCTACCTCAGCCGCACCCCGGACGGGTACCAGCTCGGCTGGCGCATCTTCGAACTGGGCCGCCTCGTCCCCGGCCCCGCGCATCTGCGGGCCGTCGCGCGACCGGCGATGCTGGACCTGCGGGCCGCGACCCAGGCCGTGGTCCACCTGGCCGTGCCGCACGGCACCGAATGCTGCTACCTGGAACGGCTCGGCGGGCGCCGGGAGGCCGCCGTCGTCGCGGCCGTGGGGTCGAACGTGTCCCGCCTGTTCACCGTCTCCGGGCGGGTCCTGCTGGCCTACAGCGACGACCAGGAGGACGTGATCGCGGACCTCGAGGCACAGCGCGCCGAAGGCCTCCCGACGGCCGACCGGCTCGACCCGGTCGCGCTGCGCGCCGAGCTGGCCCAGATCCGTTCCCGCCGGTGGGCCCAGGAGCGGGAGTCGCGCATGCACGGGTACAAGAGCTTCGCCGTGCCGATCACGTACTTCGGGGGTGACCGGGTCATCGCCACGATCTCCGCGACGATCCCGGCCGACCGCCGCGACGACCAGCAGCTCATCCACGCGCTGCTGGCGACGGCGGCGGACATCGGCCGCGGCCTGTACCGGCAGGACGCCTCCCGAGCGGATGCCCGTCCGGGTGTCGGCATGGCGGGCTGAGGGCTCACCCCGCAGCGTGCGCCGTCATCACTCCGAACCCGGCGATGTACTCCTTGATCGGCCGGTAGAAGGAGTACGTCACGTCGTACGGGCCCGCCGCGCCGAGTGCGGCGAAGGCCGCGACCCAACTGCGCACCTCATGGGCGGAGTTGCCCGCGTCCTCCGCCATTCGCGCGGGTGTCATCGCGTCGATCGGGGAGAGGTCGCCGGAGGCGAGCGTCGCCATCAGGGCCCGGTCCCACTCGGGGTTGAGGTCCCGGATGGGGGCGGTGCCCGCGGCGAACGCCTTCGCTGTGTCGATGACCCGCTGCTGGCGGGCGTCGCGGGCCGCGGTCGTGGGGTGCCGGCCGTTGAGGAGCATGGCGCGGGCGGTGTCGTCCGCGGTGGCCCACTGGGGGACCGGCGGGTCGTGGGAGAGGCCGCCGGAGCCGAGGACGAGGACGCGCTCGCCCTCCAGCCCTGCGAGGAAGCCGCCGATGGCCTCGCCGAGCCGTCGCACGCGGCGCATCGTCACGAAGGGCTCGGCCACGCCGTTGACGAAGACGGGAATGGTGGGCACCGTGTCGATGCCGCCGAAGAGGATCTCCAGCGGCTGGATCGCGCCGTGGTCGACCTCCATGCGGCGGGAGACGGCCACGTCGATGTCACGTTCCGCGACCCACTGGGCGAGTTCCTCGGCGCGCCGGGTCGGCACGTTCAGCGGGCCCGCGGTGGTGCCGTAGTCGCCGACGCCCAGGGCCTTGTAGCCGATGCAGAACGGTGGCATCAGGTCGTAGAAGAAGCCGTTGTAGTGGTCCGGCGCGAAGGAGACGACCAGCGTCGGGTCGTACTCCTCGACGAAGGTGCGCGCGGCGGAGAAGGCGCCCTGGACAGCGGCGGTCACGTCGGCCGGCGGATCGGCGAACTCCAGTAGCGGGCTGTGCGACATGGTGACGAGGGCGACGGTCATGCCGGGGTTCCTTCCAGGGCCGGTTCCTTGACGGGTTCGGTGGTGAGCGACGCCGCCGTGCACAGGGCGGCGAGCGCCCGGGACGCCTGGCGGGCGAGGCAGGCCGCGGCCACGAAGTGGTCGGGGCGCAGCACGACAACGCCGCAGGCGCGGACGTCGAACCAGTCCTTGAGCGCCCCGGTACTGTCACCGACGACGGTGACGGGGGCCGGAGAGTTCGCGAACTGCCGCTCCGCCCACGGGCGTTGGGTCTCCGGCACGAAGGCGACTAGCTTGATCCGGTGCCGGCGCACGAGCGCGAGGTCGGCCTCGGTGAGGTGGGCCGTCGGGTCGGTGCCCCAGGTGGCGAGCGTCCACCAGTGGCCGGTGACGTCGTCGAGCAGGACGTCCATGGCCTCCGCGGTGGTGACACGTGGCTGAATGAACTGCAGCCCCACCGGGGAGAGTTCGCCCGCAGAGTCGATGAACGGGGCGAGGCGTCCACCGTGCTTGAAGTCGGCCCGTGCCCTGCCGGGAGCGAGCGTGGCCTGGTCGACCACGACACCGGCGGTGTAGCGCGGCATGGGCTTGAACCGCAGCTCAGTGAAGTACGACTTCCACTTCGGTACGAGGTTGAGCGCGGACGCGGCGACGTCACGCACGGTGCCGCCGAAGCGGCCCATCTTCATGACCGTGCCCGCCGCCATGTTCACATCGATCATGGCGGAGGCGTGCCCCCGGCGCTCCTCGGTGTACGTGTCCAGGAGGGCGTGACCCGCGTCGCCCGCGAGGACGGCGCTGAGCTTCCACGCCAGGTTCGTCGCGTCGCGGATCCCGGAGTTCCAGCCCTGGCCGAGCCAGACCGGCATCAGGTGCGCTGCGTCGCCCGCGAGGAACACCCGGCCCTCGCGGAAGTCGGAGGCGACGCGGCCGTGGTGGGCGAAGGTGCGCTGGTTGATGACCTTCAGGGCCGCCGGGTCGGGGACGTGGCGCCTGAGCAGGGAGCGCATGAACGCCGGGTCGTCGCACAGGTCGGTCGGCTCGTCGTCGTGGAGCATGAACTCCCAGCGGCGGATGCCCTGCGGCAGGCCGATGGAGACATACGGGCGGCGCGGGTCGGCGCCGAGGTAGACCGACGGGGTGCCGATCGGGTCGTCGGCCACGTCGACGACCACCCAGCGGGTCGAGGGTGACTTCCCCTCGAATTCCACGCCCATCCACTTGCGGGTGAAGGAGCTGCCGCCCTCGCAGCCGACGGCGTACCGGGCGGTGAGGGTGACCGTGTCGACCAACTCGCCTTCGGTGTCGATCCGTTCGGCGGTGACAGTGACATGGTCGCCGTGGTCGTCGAGGCCCACGACCCGGTGGGCGAAGCGCAGTTCGGTGTCGGGGAACCGGTCCAGTCCGGTGGCGAGTTCCTTGTCGACCAGTGGCTGGACGAAGCCGTGCTTGCGCGGGTAGCCGAACTCCTGGGTCCTCGGGTTGTTGGTGGCGAGGACCCGGCCGGCGCCGTTGACCAGGCGCACCACGTGGTGCGGGACCGTGAACGGCTGGACCCGTTCCCACAGGCCCGCCGTGTGCAGGGTGCGGATCGACTCGTCGTCGAGGCCGACGCCGCGCGGGTAGTCGATCAGCTCGTGGCGGGCTTCCAGGACGGTGGCCCGGTGGCCGCGGACGCCGAGCAGATTGGCGAGGGTGAGGCCGACGGGCCCTGCTCCGATGACAACGACATCGGTGTCAAGAGTGCTCATGTTGCGGGGTCCGTCCGGTTCAGTTGTGCGACAGGAAGTCGATGACGAGGCGGTTGAACTCGGCGGCGTGCTCGATCATCGCCCAGTGCCCGCACCGATTGAGCAGGACGAGACGGGAGTTGGGGATGTTCGCAAGGAGCCACAGGCTGGTCTCGTAGTGCAGCACCCGGTCGTCCTTGCCGTGGATCAGCAGGGTCGGTGTCTCGATGCCGGGGATCAGGTCGCGGTCGACCTTGATCGGGATGGGGGCGCCGTGCGCCAGGCCCTCGACGTAGTTCTGGAGGTGGTCGGGGCGGGCGAGGGCCGCCTCGGAGCGGGCCCGGGTGAGCTCCGGTGTCGCGAAGCGCGCCTTGTCGTACGTCATGATCTCGACGAGCGCCCGCATGTTCTCCGGGCTCGCGTCCTTGTACGCCCTGACGAGTACCTTCAGGCCCTCGCTTGGGCCGTCGCCCGCGCCGAACAGGGAGGCGGGGCCGCGGCCGAGCGAGGCGCCCATCGTCACGAGGTGGGTGATCCGCTCGGGGTGCAGCGTGGCGAAGCGGACCGCGGTGTGGGCGCCCATCGAGTTGCCGACGAGCGCGGCCTTCGTGAGGCCCAGCGCGTCGAGGAACTCCACGAGGGTCGCGTCGTGGTCCATGTCCTTGGTCGCCTGGGCGTCGGAGTCGCCCCAGCCCGGCATGTCGGGGGCGATGACATGGAACCCGGCGGCGGCGATCTCGTCGATGTTGCCCGAGAAGTTCGACCATCCCGTCGCGCCGGGGCCGGACCCGTGCAGCAGCACGACCGGCGCGGCGCCGGCCTGCCCGGCCTCGTAGTAGCGCATGCGCAGGCCCGACGGGAGGGCGATGTCGTGTGCTGCGGCTTCCTTGGTGAGGGACATGTGACCCGACTCCTCGTTCTGTATGTGCACGCTGGCGATCGTTATTTACACACCAGCGAGAGCGATGGAACGCCTGCCCGGAAGGAATGTCAAGGGTTCCCAGGCAGGTCGTCCCGTGGTGCGCGGCAGGCACGTGGCGGCCGTGCGGACATGCCGAACGGGGCCGGGAGGCACTGCCCTCCCGGCCCTGCGGTGTGCGTGGTGTCAGCTGGCCTGTGCGAGCCCGAGCGCCACGTCGACGATCATGTCCTCTTGGCCGCCGACCAGGCCCCGCTTGCCGACCTCGACGAGGATCGTGCGCACGTCGATGCCGTAGCGCTCGGCCGCCGCCTCCGCGTGACGCAGGAAGGAGCCGTAGACCCCGGCGTAGCCGAGGGTGAGGGTCTCGCGGTCCACGCGCACGGGGCGGTCCTGCAGCGGGCGCACCAGGTCCTCGGCCGCGTCCTGAAGGGCGAACAGGTCGCAGCCGTGCTCCCAGCCGTTGAGGTCGGCGACCGCGACGAAGGGTTCGATCGGGCAGTTGCCGGCGCCCGCGCCCTGGCCCGCGAGGGAGGCGTCCACGCGGTTCACGCCCTCCTCCACCGCGACCATGGAGTTGGCGACGGCGAGCGAGAGGTTCTCGTGGGCGTGGATGCCGAGCTCGGTGGCCGGGTCGAGCACGTCGCGGTAGGCGCGCATCCGCTCGCGGACGCCGTCCATCATCAGGCGGCCGCCGGAGTCGGTGACGTAGACGCAGTGGGCGCCGTAGGACTCCATGAGCTTGGCCTGCTGGGCGAGCGTCTTCGCATCCGCCATGTGACTCATCATCAGGAAGCCGGAGACATCCATGCCCAACTCCCGCGCCGTGGCGATGTGTTGGGCCGAGACATCGGCCTCGGTACAGTGCGTGGCGACGCGCACGGAGCGCACCCCGAGCGCGTACGCCTGCTTCAGCTCCTCGATGGTGCCGATGCCGGGGAGGAGAAGAGTGGTCAGGCGGGCGTTCTTGATGTGTGCCGCCGCCGTCTCGATCCACTCCCAGTCGGTGTGGCTGCCGGGGCCGTAGTTGAGGGAGCCGCCGGCGAGGCCGTCGCCGTGGGACACCTCAATGCCGTCGACGCCGGCCGCGTCGAGGGCGGCCACGATCTTCCCGACCTGCTCCGGCTCGATGCGGTGCCGGATGGCGTGCATGCCGTCGCGCAGAGTGACGTCCTGGATGAACAGCTTGGTGTCACTCATGCGTCGGCTCCCTGGAGTTCGTCTGCGCGCGCGGCCATGGCCTCGGCCATCCGCAGGGCCGCGCTGGTCATGATGTCGAGGTTCCCGGCGTACGCCGGAAGGTAGTGTGCGGCCCCCTCGACCTCGAGGAAGACGGACACCTGATGGGTGACCGGGGCCGTGGTGAGCGTGTGCACCGGCTGGTCGGCGGGGACCGGCGTAATCTGCACCTGCTGCTTGAGGCGGTAGCCCGGCACATACGCCGACACCTCGTCGACGCGCTTGGCGATGGCCGCGCGGATGGCGTCGTGCGCGGCCTCGTCGGGCGCGTTCACCAGCGCGAGCACGGTGTCCCGCATGATCAGCGGCGGCTCCGCCGGGTTCAGGACGATGACGGCCTTGCCGCGCGCCGCGCCGCCGACCGTCTCGATGGCGTGACTGGTCGTCTCCGTGAACTCGTCGATGTTCGCGCGGGTGCCGGGCCCTGCGCTCTTCGACGCGATCGAGGCGACGATCTCCGCGTACGGGACCGGAGCCACCGAGGACACCGCCGCGACGATCGGGATGGTGGCCTGGCCGCCGCACGTCACCATGTTGACGTTCTCCGCGGCGACATGGGCCTCGAGGTTGACCGCCGGGATCACCATCGGGCCGATCGCGGCGGGCGTCAGGTCGACGAGCTGCTTGCCGTACGGGGCGAGCGCCGCCGCGTTGGCGATGTGCGCCTTCGCGGACGTGGCGTCGAAGACGATCCGGATGTCCTCGAAGCCGTCCATCGCGATCAGGCCCTGGACGCCCTCGGCGGTGACGGGAACGCCGAGCCGCTTGGCGCGGGCGAGTCCGTCGGAGGTGGGGTCGATGCCGACCATCGCGCCCATTTCGAGGGTGTCCGAGAGGCGGAGCACCTTGATCATCAGGTCGGTGCCGATATTGCCCGAGCCGATGACGGCGACCTTGGTCTTCATGCGGAGGCTCCTTCATGGCTGGAGGCGTGGAAGCGGACGGAGACGGAGCCGAGTCCGCCGATGTCGGCGGTGAACACGTCGCCAGCCGCGGCGGGCACCATCGGGCCGAGCGCCCCGGACAGCACGACCTGGCCGGCGCGCAGCGGGTCGCCGACGTCGCGCGCGGTCCGGGCGAGCCAGGCAAGCGCGGTGAGCGGGTCGCCGAGGCAGGCCGCGCCGTCGCCGCTGGAGACGGCCTCGCCGTGCCGCTTCAGCGTCATGGTGGCCTCGACCGGCTCGAACTCGGCGAGCGGCTCGGCCGCGGCGCCGAGGACGTAGAGCGCGGAGGAACCGTTGTCGGCGACGGTGTCACCGAAGGTGATGTCCCAGCCGGCGATCCGGCTGTCCACGATCTCCAGCGCGGGCACGGCGTGCGCCACGGCGGCCCGGATCTGCGCGTCGTCCAGGGGGCCTTCGGCGAGATCCGCGCCCAGGACGAACGCGATCTCCGCCTCGACCTTGGGCTGGAGCAGGTCGCTGACCGGCACCGAGCCGCCGTCCTCGACGCTCATGTCGGCGAACAGCACCCCGAAGTCCGGCTGGTCCACGCCCAGTTGCCGCTGCACGGCGGGCGACGTGAGGCCGATCTTGCGGCCGGTGACGCGGCCGCCCGCTTCGAGACGGTCCGCGGTGAGCAGCGCCTGGACGGCGTACGCCGCCTTCACGTCGTCGCTGCCGATCAGGTCGCGCACCGGGGGGCAGGGCACGTGGTCGGCGGCGGCGCGCAGCAGCCGCCGCGCCGCCTGTGCGACGGCATCGTTGCCGGGGGGAATCTCGTTCATGCCCTCAGCTTGGCGAAAGGAGCCGCCCTGGGCCCAGCACGGAGTTCCGCCTCACGGAACTCGCCTGCGAATCAGTACCTGGGCCAGTGCCTGGGATCAACGCCTGCGCAGCTCAGCGCGGCGGCCGAGCATCGCCGAGATGCCCGCCGCGGCCGCGCGCACGCTGTTCGCGTGCCGGGCGGGCTGGAAACGGTGCACCGGACCCGTCACACTCACCGCCGCCACGATCTCGTCCGCCGGTCCGAAGATGCCCGCCGCGACACACACGATGCCGACCGCCGACTCCTCGTACTCGAAGGCGACACCCTTCGTGACGACGTCGGACAGCTGCCGTGCCAGTACGTCGAGGTTGGTGATGGTCCGGGGCGCCTTGCGCTCCAGCGGCCCGCGCAGCGTGGCCTCGCGCACCTCGGGCGGCGAGTGGGCCAGCAGCACCTTCCCGATCGCCGTGGCGTGCAGCGGCATCCGCCCACCCAGCCGGGACGGCGAGTCGGCCTGCTGGTGCCCGCCCATCTTGGCGACGTAGACGACCTCCGTGCCCTCGCGCGTGCCCAGATGGACGAGTTCATGGGTGCGTACGTACAGGTCCTCGAGGAACGGCGTGGCCACTTCGAGCAGTCCGCGCTCGACCGACGCGCGCATCCCCAGCTCGAAGACGAGCCCGGACAGCCGGTAGCGCCCCTGGACGCGGTCCAGGAGCCGGGCCGCCACGAGATCGCCGAGGACCCGGTGCAGCGTGCTCTTGGCGAAGTCGGTACGCCGTTGCAGCTCGGCGAACCCGAGGGTGGTGTCCTCGACGGTGAAGGCCTGGAGCACGGTGAGGGCCTTGGCCAGGACACCGCTGGGCGCGTCGTCGCTCAAGGCGTTTCCTTCCGGGCCGTCGGTGCGTCGAGGTGTCTCGAGGTGTCTCGACTTTACGGGACGGTGTGCACGGATACCGGGCCGTCCGCCCGTACCGCAGTGACGGTGTGTCACCACCGCGCACGTAGACTGATCCGATGAGCGACAAGCAGGCGGGCAAGGCCGTCGGGTCCCAGACACTCTCGCGTGGACTGCTCGCCCTCGAACTGGTCGCAGGCCAGCCGCAAGGGCTCGCCGTGCAGGACGTCGCCGAGCGCCTCGGCGTCCACCGCACCATCGCGTACCGGACCCTGGTCACACTCGCCGAGCACCACCTCGTCGTACGGGCCTCCGACGGCCGCTACCGGGCCGGGTCCGGCACGGTCACGCTGGCGCGCGGATACGCGGCGGGCGTCCGCGAGGCCGCGCTGCCGGTGCTGCGCCGCACGGCCGACGAACTCGGTGCCACGGTCGCGCTGATCGCGGCGGAGGGCGACGAGGCGGTCGCCGTCGCGGTGGTCGAGCCGCTGTCGGTGGACTACCACCTCAGCTACCGGGTGGGCAGCCGGCACCCCGTCGGGGTCGGCGCCGCGGGCCTGGCCCTGGCCGCGCTGCGGCTGTCCGCACGGGCCGAGTCGCCCGAGGTCACGCAGGCCCGCGACCAGGGGTACGCGCAGACCTTCGGGCAGATCGAACCCGGCGCGTACGGCGTCGCCGTGCCCCTGTACCTGGCGGACGCGGCGCTGCACATGTGCGTCAACCTGATCACGTCACGGCAGGACGTGGCCGCCGGGTCCGTCGCCACGATGCGCGCGGTCGCGGAGGAGATCTCGGCGCTCGGCTGAGCCGACTAGCGACCGGGGGTCGACCGGTCCCACGCGAGGCCCTCCAGCTGCTCGATGCCGTGGTTGAACTCGACCATCAGCGCCAGGAATTGCTGAGTGCGTTCGCTGCTCCAGCCGGCCGCCTCGATCAGCCGGGCGGCCCCCGCCCGGCTGATGGCACGGTCCGCGTCCAGCCGCTCCAGACCCAGCGGGGTGGGGCGGAAGGTGCGTGCGCCGCCCTTGGCCGCGGCGTCGATCCGCTCGACAAGACCCTGTTTGAGCATGGCGGCGACCTGCCGGTTGATGGTGGACACGTCGGCCTGGAACGTGTGCGCCAGTTCCTTGAGCGTGAGCGGCTCGCCCGTTTCCAGGCGGGTCAGCAGCACGTAGGCCGAGCGATCGAGACTCTGGCCGATGCGCGGGCCGCGTGCCGCGATGAAGTGCCGGGACAGCAGGGTCAGCTCCCGCTCCAGATCTCCCAGGCGACGTTCCTGCTCGCTCGGCTCGGTCATGAGTGCCGTGTTCCTTTCGTCGCGGTCTCCGGCCGCAAGAGGCGGACGGGGGGTGCGCGTTAGTGTGTATGTAACATGCACATCATAGCGTGCATACGAAGAAAGGCATGTCGTCATGAGCTTCCCCACCCTGCAAGGCAAGACGGCCGTCGTCACCGGCGGAGCGTCCGGTATCGGCGGCGCCATCACCAGGCTGTTCGTCGAACGCGGTGCCCGCGTGGTCGTCGTCGACCTGCAAGAGGAGGCGGGGGAGGCGATCGCCGCGGAACTGGGTGACGCCGTGGTCTTCCTGCGGGGCGACGTCAGTGACCGCACGGTCGCCGACACCGCCGTGGCCACCGCGGTGGACCGCTTCGGCTCCCTGGAGGTGCTGGTGAACAACGCGAGCGTCTCTCGGCAGAAGCCGCTCGAGGAGCAGACGGACGACGACTGGGACCTCGCGATGGGTACCGGTCTGTACGCGACCCGCAACTTCATGCTCGCCGCTCTGCCGGAGCTCAAGAAGACCGGCAACGCGAGTGTCATCAACTTCGGTTCCGGCGCGGGCCTGAACGGCCAGCCCAACCAGGCCTCCTACGCGGCGGCCAAGGAAGCGATCCGCGGCCTGAGCCGGGTGGCCGCCAACGAGTGGGCGCCGTTCAACATCCGGGTCAATGTGGTCTGTCCGATGGCTCTGACCGCCGGCGTTGCCGCCTGGGCCGAGGCCCGCCCCGAGCAGTACGCCCAGTCCGCCGCCTCCGTGCCGCTCGGCCGGTTCGGCGACCCGGACCGCGATGTCGCACCCATCGTCGCCTTCCTCGCCGGCGACGACGCGCAGTACATGACCGGGCAGACCGTGATGGCCGACGGCGGCGCCGTGAAGCTCCGCTGAGGCCCTTACCGGCGTCCGCCCCCAAAAAAACACGTACGTACTGAACCACCATGAGGAGACCGACATGGGAACCATCGCTGTCACCGGAGCCGCATCCGGTATGGGTGCCTCCATCGCCGCCCGGCTCACCGAACAGGGGCACCGTGTCATCGGCGTCGACCTGCGCGGCACCGACGTGGAGGCCGACCTCGGCACCGCGGAGGGGCGACGCGCCGCGGCGGCCGAGGTGACCAGGCTCGCCGACGGGCGCCTCGACGGCTTCGTGCCGTTCGCCGGAATCTCCGGCGGCGCGAACCGGCCGGCGAGCCTGCTGGTCTCCGTCAACTACTACGGCGCCATCGGCCTGTTGGAGGAGCTGCGCCCGGCCCTCGCCGCCGCGGGGGAGTCCTCCGTCGTCCTAGCCTCCTCCAACTCCACGACCACACAGCCCGGTTGGAACCCGCGGCTCGCCGCGGCATGCCTCGCGGGCGATGAGGAGGCGGCGCGCACCCTCGCCGACTCCCTGGGTGACGAGGGTGGCGTGCTCACCTACCCGGCCACCAAGGCCGCGATCGCCCAGTACACGCGGACCCGCGCCGCCGACTACATCGCGGACGGCATCCGCCTCAACGCCATCGCGCCGGGATTCATCGACACCCCGATGACCCAGGCCGGTCGCAAGGACCCGCGGATCGCGGCGGGTATCGAGGCGTTCCTGAAGTCCATCCCCGCGGGGCGGGCGGGCAGCCCGGAGGACGTCGCGGAGCTGGTGCTCTTCCTGCTGTCCGCCAAGTCCGGTTACTGCGTCGGTACGTTGATGTACTGCGACGGCGGCCTCGACGCCCACCTGCGCGGTCTGGACTGGCCGAAGGTGTGGACCCCGGAGGGCTGAGCCCTTCTCCGGATCCGGCTACCGCTCGGCGAGCAGGTTCAGGCCGTCGGTGAGTCGCCTGCGGTGCCGGGCCGGTGTCCCGAAGAGCTGGGAGGATCCGTGCGCCCGCTTGAAGTAGCGGTGCGCGTCGTGTTCCCAGGTGATGCCGATGCCGCCGTGCAGCTGGATCATCTCGCCCGCCACCGCCGAGAAGGCCTCCGAGCACGCGGACTTGGCCACCGACACGTACCTGCTGAAGTCCGGCGACTCCGCCGCCGCGAACGCGGCGCCCAGGGCCGCGGACCGCGCCGACTCCACCAGTACGTAGGCATCCGCCAGCCGGTGCTTGACGGCCTGGAAGGAGCCGATGGCCCGGCCGAACTGGACGCGCTCCATGGCGTACGCGACCGTCAGCTCCAGGCACCTCTCGGCGGCCCCGACCTGCTCGGCCGCCAGGGCCGCGCAGGCGAGGTCCAGGGCGCGCTCCAGCGCCCCGGCCGCAGCGCCGTCCGTACCGACGAGCCGGCCCTCGGCCCCTTCGAACCGCCACCTCGCGAGCGGGCGGGTCTGGTCCATGGTCGCGCGGGCCTCGACCTGTGCGCCCGGCTGCCGCGGGGCCACCTCGAAGAGCGAGATGCCGCAGTCGGTGCGGGCGGTCACGAGCAGCACATCGGCTTCGGCGCCGCCGAGCACATGCTGTTTGACGCCGTGCAGCCGCCAGGTCCCGCCGGTGTCACGCTCGGCCCTGGAGTCGATCGCCGCCGGATCCCACGAGCTGTCCTCCGCCCAGGCCAGGGCCGGGACGGTGCCGCCGTCGGCGATGCCGGGCAGCAGTCGCGCGCAGGTGTCGTCGTCACCGGTGGCCAGGACGGCCTGCGCGGCGAGTACGGCCGAGCCCAGAAGGGGAACGGGGCTCAGTACCCGCCCCAACTCCTCCATCACCACGTGCGTTTCGACCGCCCCGCACCCGGCCCCCGCGTACTTCTCCGGTATGGCGAGAGCCGCGACGCCGATCTGCTCGGTCAGTGGCTGCCAGGCGTCCGCGCCCTCGTGCCGACCGAGCAGTGACCGGACGGCGGAACGCAGTTCCTCGTGCTCACGCGACAGCCTCAAGCTCTGGCCGACGGACATCCGACCCTCCTTCCCTAACAAGTGTTTGGTAGGTTAGCGTACGTCCATGACCAGCGTCGAGGAGTTCCGTGCCGAGGTTCGCAGCTGGCTGCGGGCCAACCTCACCGGTGAGTTCGCCGCGCTGCGTGGCCGCGGCGGACCCGGCCGCGAGCACGAGGTGCTGGCCGAACGGCTCGCGTGGGAGCGCCATATGGCAGCCGCCGGATGGGCCTGCGTGGGCTGGCCGGTGGAGTACGGAGGCCGCGGCGCCACCCTCGAACAGCAGGTCGCCTTCCACGAGGAGTACGCCCTCGCGGACGCCCCGGCCCGGGCCAACCACATCGGCGAGCAGCTCCTCGGACCGACCCTCATCGCGTTCGGGACACCGGAACAGCGCGCGCGATTCCTGCCGCCGATCGTGGCGGCCGAGGAACTGTGGTGCCAGGGCTACAGCGAGCCGGACGCCGGATCGGACCTGGCCAATGTGCGCACCAGGGCCGACTGTGACGGTGAGATGTGGACGGTGACCGGACAGAAGATCTGGACCTCGCTCGCCCACGAGTCCGACTGGTGTTTCGTGGTCGCCCGCACCGACCCCGGATCCGTACGCCACCAGGGGCTGTCCTACCTGCTGGTCCCGCTCGACCAGCCGGGGGTGGACATCCGGCCCATCACGCAGCTGACGGGAACCAGCGAGTTCAACGAGGT